>NZ_JBEYEW010000001.1:0-798791 GCF_040634095.1 Streptomyces sp. NPDC007205 | reverse complement strand
CGCTCCACCAACAACAGACCCACACCCTCCGACCAACCCGTACCATCCGCAGCCGAAGAGAACGACTTGCACCGGCCGTCCACGGAGAGACCACGTTGGCGGGAGAACTCGACGAAGGTGTTCGGTCCCGACATGACGGTGACACCGCCGGCCAGCGCCATGTCGCACTCCCCCTGGCGCAGCGCGTTGGCCGCCAGGTGCAATGCGACCAAGGAGGACGAGCACGCGGTGTCCACCGTGACCGCCGGGCCCTCCAGACCGTATGTGTAGGCCAGCCGCCCGGAGACCACGCTGGAGAGGTTTCCCGCCAGCAGAAACCCCTCGAACTCTTCGGGGCTCTTGGCCAAGCGCGAGGCGTAGTCGTCGTACATGGCACCCGCGTAGACGCCGGTGTTGGAGCCTCGTACGGTGGCCGGGTCGATGCCCGCGCTCTCGAACGTCTCCCACGCCGCTTGGAGCAGCAGTCGCTGCTGTGGGTCGGTTGCCACCGCCTCGCGCGGTGACATCCCGAAGAACTCCGGGTCGAACTCGTCGGCGTCATAAAGGAATCCACCATGACGCGTGTAGGACGTGCCCGCCTGCGCCGGATCCGGGTCGTACAACTCGTCCAGATTCCAGCCGCGGTTGACCGGGAACTCACCCACCGCGTCCACACCGTCCGCCACCAGCCGCCACAACTCCTCGGGCGAGCTCACACCGCCAGGGAAGCGGCAGGCCATGCCCACAATGGCGATCGGCTCGTCTGCGGCGGCCACGGCGGTCGCGGGTGACGTTGCCGTGCGCGTGGTCCCGGCCACCATGCTGTGCAGATGGTGTGCGAGTGCCTTGGGCGAGGGATGATCGAAGACGGCGGTGGCGGGGAGACGCAGTCCGGTCACCGTGCCGAGCCGGTTGCGCAGTTCGACGCCCGCGAGCGAGTCGAAGCCGATCTCCTTGAAGGCGCGTTGGGGATCGATTCCGCTCGCGTCCCGGTGGCCCAGCACGGACGCGACGACGTCGCGCACCTCGTCGAGTACAGCGTCGAGTCGCTCCTCCTCGGGCAGCTCGGCGATGTGCCGCGCCCAGGCGGCATCGCCTGATGTCGCGACCCCGGCGGTCTTGGCCGCGGGGCGGGCGGGGCGTGCACGGACAAGTCCGCGCAGCAACGGGGACGGCAGTTCGGCGGTCGCGTTCAGCACGCCAGGGTTGAGCAGTACGGGCACGGTGAGCGTCGTGCCCCCCGCCAGCGCGGCGTCGAAGAGCGCGAGGCCCTGCTCGGGCGGGAGCGGCAGGATGCCGGAGCGGGCCCATCGGGCGCGGTCGGGCTCACTGAGGGAGCCGCCCATGCCGTGGTCGGCACTCCACAGGCCCCAGGCGAGGGAGAGTCCGGTCAGGCCGTGTGCGCGGCGGTGCGCGGCGAGGGCGTCGAGGTAGGTGTTGGCGGCGGCGTAGTTGGCCTGCCCTGCCGTGCCGATGAGGCCGGACACGGACGAGAACAGCACGAAGGCGCTGAGCTTCTGATCCGTTGTCAGCTCGTGGAGGTTCCGTGCGGCATCGGCCTTGGGGCGCAGCACGGCTGCCAGCCGGTCCTGGGTCAGCGACTCGATCGTGGCGTCGTCGAGGGTGCCCGCAGCGTGGATGACGGCCGTCAGCGGATGCTCGACCGGTAGGCCGGCGAGAACCTCGGCCAGAGCGTCACGGTCGGCGGCGTCACACGCCGCGAAAGTCACCCGCGCACCCAACTCCTCAAGATCTGCCCGCAGTTCAGCGGCTCCCGGGGCCTGCTCACCGCGCCGGCTCAGCAGCAGCAGCTGACGAGCACCATGCTCGGTCACCAGGTGCCGGGCCAGGACGGTGCCGAGGCCACCCGTGCCCCCGGTGATCAGAACCGTGCCGTCGGGATCGAGGACCACGGGCACGTCAGCCGCGGACGGTGAGCTACGGGCCAGCCGGGGAACGCGCAGTTCCCCGCCCCGCACCGCGACCTGCGGCTCACCCGACGCCACAGCCGCAGCCAGCAACCCATCCGCATCACCATCCACGTCAACCAGCACAAACCGGCCCGGATGCTCCGACTGCGCCGCCCGCACCAAACCCCACACCGGCGCCGCACCCAGATCCACGACATCCTCACCCTCACCAGCCGCAACCGCACCCGACGTCACCACCACAAGACGCGAACCCCCACCAGCCGCCTCGTCATCGAGGAACTGCCGGACCAGATCCAGCACACGCCCCGCGCCCCCGTCCCCCGAAACCCGTACGACAACGTCCGCACCCTCCACCCCGCCCGCAGCACCCTCCGGCACCGCGACCCGCCGCCACTCCACGGCGAACAGCGCATCCCGCACTTCGGCCGTCGTCTGACGCAGCACCTCCTTCGGCGTCGGCCGCAGTGCCAGGGACCCGACGGCGGCGACCGGCGCGCCGGTGCCGTCCGCGAGGGTGAGGGTGACGGTGTCCGGGCCGGTCGGGGCGATGTGCGCGCGCAGCTCCGTCGCTCCCGTGGCGTGCACGGCGACGGCGCCCCAGGCGAACGGCAGCCGGATGAGGTCGGGCCGGCCCGTTTCGGCGGTGTTCAGGACGAGCGGGTGGAGTACGGCGTCGAGGAGGGCCGGGTGCAGGGCGTACCGTTCCGCTGTCGCGCGCTGCTCCTCGGGCAGCCGCAGCTCGGCGTAGAGGTCGTCGCCTGCGCGCCACAGGGCCTGCAGTCCCTGGAAGGCGGGGCCGTAGCCGTAGCCGAGGGCGGCGAGCCGCTCGTAGGCGTCGGCGGTCGGTTCCGGGGTGGCGCCCGGGGGCGGCCACTCGCGCAGGTCCCGCACGGGCGGAGTGGCGGCGCTCAGCAGGCCGGAGGCGTGCCGGGTCCAGATACGCGGCTCGTCGTCGCCGGCGTCGGGGCTCGCGTGCACCGTGAAGAGACGGTTGCCGGCGGCGTCCGGTGCGGCGACCGCGACCTGGACGCGCACGGCCTGGCGCTGGGGCAGAACGAGCGGCGCTTCCAGGGTCAGTTCGGCGACATGGCCGGCGGAGGCGCGGTCGCCCGCTGCCACGGCCAGTTCGAGGAAGGCGGTGGCGGGGACGAGGATGGTGCCCTCGATGCTGTGGTCGGCCAGCCAAGGGTGGCTGGAGAGCGAGAGACGGCTGGTGAGGACGGTCTCGTCGCGGCCCGCCAGTTCGACCGTGGTGGTGAGCAGCGGGTGGTGCGACGGGTCGAGGCCGAGACGCCGGGCGTCGCTGCGTGCCTCGGGGAGGACCCAGTAGTGTTCGCGCTGGAAGGCGTACGTGGGCAGCTCGGTGGGCCGGGCGCCGGGGAAGAAGGACGCCATGTCGACGGCGGCGCCCGCCGTGTGGGCCCGGGCGAGTCCGGCGACGAAGGTCTCGGGCTCCGCGCGGCCGGCACGCTGGAGCGCGATCGCGGTCGCCGTTCCGGTGGTGAGCGAGTCGGCGGCCATGGCCGCGAGGACGGCATCGGGGCCGACCTCGACGAGGACGGTGGCGCCCTGGGTCTCCAGCGTGCGTGCGGCGTCGAGGAACCGGACGGGCTCGCGGATCTGACGCACCCAGTAGGCCGGGGAGCACAGTTCGTCGGCGTGGGCCGGCTCGCCGGTGACCGTGGAGACGACCGGGACCCGGGGCACGTGATAGGTGAGCTCGGCGGCGACGGCCCGGAACTCCTCCAGCACCTCGTCCATGTGCGGCGAGTGGAAGGCATGGCTCACCCGGAGCCTGCGGGTGCGGCGGCCACGGGCCTGCCATGCCTCCGCGATGGCAAGGGCCGCGGAGGTGTCGCCCGAGATCACCACCGCTTCCGGGCCGTTGACGGCGGCGATGGCGACGGACTGCTCGTGGCCCGCGAGCGTCTCGCGGATCTCGTCCTCGCCGGCCTGAACGGCGATCATGGCGCCGCCTTCGCGGGCCGCCTCCATGAGGCGGCCACGCGCGGTGACCAGGCGGGCCGCGTCGGCGAGGGACCACACTCCCGCGATGTGCGCGGCTGTCAGCTCACCGATCGAGT
The DNA here is from genome assembly GCF_040634095.1 of Streptomyces sp. NPDC007205. Lineage (NCBI taxonomy): Bacteria > Bacillati > Actinomycetota > Actinomycetes > Kitasatosporales > Streptomycetaceae > Streptomyces > Streptomyces sp. NPDC007205. The sequence goes on along the minus strand of NZ_JBEYEW010000001.1, from coordinate 794,797 downwards.
GACCGGCGACGAGGTCCGGGGTGAGGCCGTGGTGCTCCAGCAGGCGGGCCAGCGCGACCTCGACCGCGAACAGCGCGGGTTGGGTGTACGTGGTCCGGTGCAGGAGCTCCGCGTCGTCCGTCACGCCGGTTCCGCTCTCGTCCGCGTCCCGGTCCGCGAACATCACGGTGTGCAGCGGGCGGTCCAGATGGGCGTCGAGCTCGGCGCACACGGCGTCGAGGGCATCGGCGAAGACCGGGTACGTCTCGTACAACCCCCTTCCCATGCCCAGGTGTTGGGCTCCCTGACCGGTGAAGAGGAATGCTGTGCGACCGGTGCGGGCCGCGCTGCCGCGCACGACGCGGGGGGCGTCGTCGCCACGGACGAGTGCGTCGAGTCCGGCGAGGAGGTCCTCGATGCCGGTGCCGGTGACGACGGCTCGCTCTTCGAAGGCGGTACGCGTGGCGGCCAGGGCGAGTCCCACCGCCGATGGGCTCGACTGCGGGTTGCGCAGCAGATGGTCGCGCAGCCGTCCTGCCTGGGCCCGCAGGGCGGCGTCCGACCGGCCGGAGATCGCCCAGGGGACGGTCCGAAGTGCGCTGTCCCCCGCCGCTGCGGGGGCGGCCGGGGGCTCGGACTCCTCGATGATCACATGGGCGTTGGTGCCGCTGATCCCGAACGAGGACACGGCGCTGCGCCGCGGACGGCGGGTCGCAGGCCAGTCCCGTGGTTCGGTGAGGAGCTCGGCGGATCCGCTGGACCAGTCGACATGCGGGGTCGGCTCGGCGACGTGCAGCGTGCGCGGCAGCACGCCGTGCCGCATCGCCTGGACCATCTTGATGACGCCGCCGACGCCCGCGGCCGCTTGGGCGTGGCCGATGTTCGACTTCAGCGAACCGAAGTACACCGGCTCCTGGCCGGCGCGGTCACGACCGTATGTGGCAAGGAGCGCCTCGGCCTCGATCGGGTCGCCGAGCCGGGTCCCGGTGCCGTGCGCCTCGACCGCGTCGACGTCCGCGGCCGTCAGGCCCGCGTCCGCCAGGGCCTGGCGGATCACCCGTTCCTGGGAGGGGCCGTTGGGCGCGGTCAGGCCGTTGGACGCGCCGTCCTGGTTGACGGCGGTGCCGCGGATCACGGCGAGCACCGGGTGCCCGTTGCGGCGCGCCTCGGAGAGCCGCTCGACGAGCAGCAGGCCCACGCCCTCGGCCCAGGAGGTGCCGTCCGCGTCGGCTGAGAACGACTTGCTGCGGCCGTCGGCGGCGAGCCCGCGCTGCCGGGAGAACTCGACGAACATGCCGGGCGACGACATCACCGTGACACCGCCGGCGAGCGCCATCGACGACTCGCCCGAGCGCAGCGAGCGCACCGCCATGTGCAGCGCGACCAGCGACGAGGAGCAGGCCGTGTCGACGGTGAGGGCGGGACCGGTGAGGCCCAACTGGTAGGCGATGCGGCCCGACATGACGCTTGCGGTGGTGCCGGTGAGGACATGGCCTTCGACGGCGCTGTCCGCTTCGTGCATACGAGGGCCGTAGTCGAGGGCGGTGGCGCCGACGAAGACGCCGGTGCGGCTGCCGCTGAGCGTGCGGGGGTCGAGCCCCGCACGTTCGACCGCCTCCCAGGCGGTTTCCAGGAGCAGTCTCTGCTGGGGGTCCATGCCGAGGGCTTCACGGGGTGAGATGCCGAAGAAGGCGGCGTCGAACCGGCCCGCGTCGTGGAGGAATCCGCCCTGGTCGACGGAGCTGTGGCCGGTCCGATCGGGGTCACGGTCGTGGAGGTCCTCGTCCCAGCCGCGGTCGGTGGGGAAGGAGGAGACGGCGTCCACTCCGTCGGCGACGAGACGCCACAGGTCCTCGGGGGTGGCGACCCCGCCCGGGTACCGGCAGGCCATGCCGATGATGGCGATCGGTTCGCCGTCCTCAGCGCGGTCGGGCGTGGACGGGACGGCGTCCGTCGTGTCCGTGCCCAGCAGCCGGGTCGTGAGATGGGCGATGAGCGCGGCGGGCGTCGGCTGGTCGAAGAGCAGTCCGCTGGGCAGCCGCAGACCGGTGGCGCCGGCGAGCGTGGAGCGCAGCTCGACGGCCGTCAGGGAGTCGAATCCGAGCTCCTTGAAGGTGAGATGGTGCTCGACGCGGTGGCGGTCGGCGTGGCCGAGGATCGCCGCGATATGGGCGGTCACCAGGTCCGATACGGCACGCTCGTCGCGTACGGCGTCCGGCCCTCGGTCCGTGCCTTGGTCCGGTCGTGCGCCGGAGTCCGAGGTGGCGTCGGGCTCGGCGCCGGGTGCGTCGGAGGCCACCGGGAGGGCCCTTCGCGCGCTCGTGTCGAACCAGTGCCGCTCACGCTGGAAGGCGTACGTGGGCAGCTCGGCCCGGCGCGCGCCTGTGCCCGCGTACGCGGCGGTCCAGTCGACGTGTCCGCCCCGTACGAACACGGTCGCCAGCGCGCCTACCAATGTGCCGGGCTCGGACCGGCCCGCCCGCAGGGCGGCGACGGCGGCGGCCCGTTCGGGGTCGAGGACCGCATCGGCGACCATGGCCGCGCACACGCCGTCCGGGCCGAGTTCGAGGTACGTGGTGACGCCCTCGGCCTCCAGCGTCCGTACCGCGTCCAGGAAGCGCACCGGGCGTCGGACCTGGTCCACCCAGTACTCCGGGGAGCACAGCTGCTCGGCGCCGGCCGAGCGGCCGGTGACGGTGGAGACGATGCCGATGTCCGGCGGGCGGAGGTCCAGCGTCTCCACGACCGCCCGGAAGTCCTCCATCATCGGCTCCATGAGCGGCGAGTGGAAGGCGTGGGAGACGGTGAGGCGCTTGGTCCGGTGCCCCGACGCGGCGAGCCGGGCGGCGACGTCGGCTGTGGCCTCCTCCTCGCCGGAGATCACCACGGCTTCGGGGCCGTTGACGGCGGCGACGGCGACCTCGTGCTCGCGACCGGCCAGCAGCGGCAGTACCCGGTCCTCGGCCGCCGCGACGGCGATCATGGCACCGCCGGCGGGCAGTGCCTGCATCAGCCGGCCGCGGGCGACGACGAGCGCGCAGGCGTCCGCCAGCGAGAGCACCCCGGCCACATGGGCGGCGGCGATCTCGCCGATCGAGTGCCCGGCGAGGAGGTCGGGGCGTACGCCCCAGGACTCGGCAAGGCGGAACAGCGCGACCTCGACGGCGAACAGGGCGGGCTGTGTGCAGGCGGTGTCGTCGAGTCCGGCGCCGGAGGCGATGATGTGGGCGACATGCCGTTCGAGGAGCGGGTCCAGCTGGGCGCAGACGTCGTCGAAGGCGGTGGCGAACACGGGGTAGGCGGCGTACAACTCGCGGCCCATGGCGATGCGTTGGCTCCCCTGGCCGGTGAACAGGACGGCGAGGCGTCCGGGCCTGGCGCTGCCGGAGACGACGTCGGGGGCGGGGCGGCCGGAGGCCAGCGCGTCGAGGCCGCGGAGCAGTGCGTCACGCACGGCGTCACGGCTCGGGGTGTCTTCCCCGGGGCCGCCGCTGCCGGCGGCTTCGCCCGGACCGCCGGTCGTGGCCGTCGCGTGGCGGGATGCGTCGACACCCGGCGTCAGCACGACGGCCCGGTGGTCGAGGACCGCTCGTGTCGCGGCGAGCGACCAGCCCACGTCGACCGGGTCCTGGGCGGGTTCCGTCTCCCGTACGGCGTCACCCAGTCGTGCCGCCTGGGCGCACAGCGCGTCGGCTCCCCGCCCGGAGACGATCCACGGCAGTACGGCCGGGAGTTCGGCCCGCTCTCCCGGCACCGGGTCGGCCGAGGGCCCTTCGCCGACGACGACATGGCAGTTCGTGCCGCCCATGCCGAAGGAGCTCACGCCTGCGAGCAGCGGTCGGTCCGGGTGCGGCCACGGCGTCACCGCGCGCTGTACCGCCAGGCCGAGCGCGTCGAAGGGGATCGCCGGGTTGGGCCGTTCGAAGTTGCGGCTGGGCGGCAGCTCCCGGTGGTGCAGGCTGAGGAGCGCCTTGAGCAGGCCCACGATGCCCGCCGCGCCTTCCAGATGGCCGACGTTGGTCTTGGCCGAGCCGATCAGCAGCCGGTCCCCGCCGGACCGTCCCGCGCCCAGTGCCGCGCCGAGCGCCGCCGCCTCGATCGGGTCGCCGACCGGCGTTCCGGTGCCGTGCGTCTCGACGTACTGCACGCTGTGGGGGTCGATGCCGGCCTGCTCGTACGCCTGCCGGAGCACGCTCTCCTGCGCGTCCTGGCTGGGTACGGTCAGCCCGGGCGTGGCTCCGTCGCTGTTGACCGCGCTGCCGCGGATGACTCCGTAGACGCGGTCGCCGTCCGCGAGGGCGCGGTCCAGGGGCTTGAGGATCACCGCGCCGCCACCCTCGCCGGGCACGAACCCGTTCGCCCTGGCGTCGAAGGCGTAGCTCTCGCCGTCCGGGGACAGGCCACCGAACCGCTCCTCGGTGACGGTGTGTTCGGCGAGAAGGTTGAGGTTCACTCCGGCGGCGATCGCCGTCTCGGCCTCGCCGGACCGCAGGCTCTCGCAGGCGAGGTGGACGGCGACGAGCGACGAGGACTGCGCGGTGTCCACGGTGAGGCTGGGCCCGCGCAGGTCGAGGTGGTACGAGACCCGGTTGGCGATGACTCCGCGGTTGAGGCCGGTCATCGTGTGCTGGGTGATCGCCGCGGCGCCGTGCTGGTAGAGCAGGCTGGTGTAGTCGTCGCGCAGGGTGCCGACGTACACGGCGGTACGGCTGCCGGCGAGCGTCGTGGGCACGATGCCCGCGTCCTCCAGCGCCTCCCAGGCGAGTTCGAGGACGAGCCGCTGCTGCGGGTCCATCGCGGCAGCCTCTCGGGGCGATACCCCGAAGAACGCGGCGTCGAATTCGCCGACGGAGTCCAGGAATCCGCCGCGGCGGCCGCCCGGCCCCTCGGTGACGGCGCTCCTGCCCGCGCGCAGCAGCTCCCAGAACGCCCGGGGCCCCGAGACCTTCGGCAGTCGGCAGGACAACCCGACAACAGCGATTTCCTTCATGGCCGAGCGATTCCCTTCTTCGCCGACTCAAGTCGACAACCACAGCCCAAGTAATTTCGGGAATGTGGTCAACAGTCTGACTATGCGGGGCCCAGTGGTCAGTAATGTGCCGGTAACTCCCCTCTGACCAGCATCGCGGTGAGCTGCCCGTTGCCTGGCGATGAGCCCCCGGTGAAGAGCGTTCGGCTACCTTCGGGCCACGTTCAACCGCCACGCCCAACCGCCGGCCTCTACAGCGAAAGTGGGAGCAGCCTCGACATGGCAAACACTCTCGAAAACACCGACCTCGCCAGCGACCCGGAAGAGCACGGAAAGCTGTATGTGCAGGCTTTCAATTCCGGTGACATCGAGACGCTCGACCGTATGTACACCGATGACGCGATCTCCGTCTGGGAACCGGGAAATCCGCTGTCCGGGCAGGCACGCAAGGACGCACTGCGGGAGTTCATCGCGCTGAAGCCGAAAATGACCGCCAGCCTGCGCGAGTCGCACGTCACCGGTGACACGGCGCTGCTGGTCGTCGACTGGACGATCGACGTGACCGACCCAGAGGGCGAGCAGCACCTGTCGGGCACCGGCCTGGACGTGCTGCGGCGCGGCCGGGACGGCAAGTGGCGCTTCGCCGTGGACAACCCCTTCGGCGAGGGCTAGTCCGGGCGATTGCCGCTCAGTTACCAACCATCGGAAAGAGGAGAGACGATGACGACGCCCGACGTCGAAGTGGCGTCCGTACTGGACGCGGTGAAGGCGATCGTTCCGAAGCTCCGGGAGAACGGCACCGAGGCCGAGGACCGGCGCTGGATACCCGACGAGAGCATCGAACTGCTTGAGAAGGCCGGTGTGTTCCGGCTGGCGGTGCCCCGCAGGTTCGGCGGGCTCGAGGCCTCGCTCGCCGACCAGATCGCGGTGGTGGAGGAGATCTCCCGGGGCTGCGGCTCGACGGGGTGGGTGGCCGGGGCCTGGGTGCAGGGCGCCTGGGTGGCCTCGCTCTACCCGGACGAGGTGCAGGAGGAGATCTTCGCGAACGGTGATGTCCGTATCTCCGGAGGGCTCGCTCCCACCGCGACCGCCACCCCCGCCGACGGCGGCTATGTCCTCAATGGCAGCTGGAACTTCAACACCGGCTGTCGCGGCGCGCAGTGGAACTTCGTGGCCGCGATCGTGGAGCACCCGGACGGGACGCCCGAGCCGGTGTACGCGCTCGTACCGATGGACGAGCTGGACATCGCCGACGACTGGCATGTCTCCGCGGCCATCGGCACCGGGAGTTTCACCACGACGGCCACGAACGTGTTCGTCCCGGCGCGCCGTGTCGCCGGCGCGGCCGAACTGGTCACCGGCACCACCGGTGACCGCTCCAACTCCGGTGCGAGTGGCCGCAATTACGGGCTGATCACCTATGTGTCGGCCGTGTCCCTCGCCGTGTACCTCGGCATCGCCGAGGGTGCGTACGAGTCGTTCGTCGCGCGCGTTCCGGGGCGGGGCATCACGTACACGAACTGGACCGACCAGGCCCAGCACCCGCTCACCCAGATCAAGGTGGCCTCCGCGGCCAACCGGATCACCGCGGCGAAGGCTCTCGTCGACGGCTATGTCCAGGTCCTGCAGCAGCGTGCCGACGCCGGGGAGCACCCGTCGGTGGAGGACAGCGTCACGGTGCGCGGCCGGTCCGGCTTCGCCATCCAGCTGGCGAAGGAGGCCGTCGAGGAGCTCCACGATGTCACCGGCGCTTCCGCGCTCGCCCGCAAGGAGCCCTTCCAGCGCTTCTACCGGGACATGGAGGGTCTTTCGCGCCACGGGATGATGACGCCCTACACCAACCTCGAACTGCACGGACGTTTCCTGCTCGGGCTCGACCCGGACACGCTCTTCCTCTGACGTCCTCGGTTCCGCCGCCGCACCCCGTACACCGCACGTCATCCATGCACGTACTCATCCGATCCATGCACGTACTCATCCGGCACGATCCGCGGACGGCTTCACAGGGCGACCGCCCCTGGGAGCCGTCCGCGCACAGCATCTGCACACCGGAATCCTGATGGGGGAATTGTGAACAACAGCACCAACCGGCCCGCTCGTAGTGCACCGGCACACGCACTGCCCCGGCGCAGGGTTCTGAAGGTCGCGGGGGCGACCGCGCTCGCCGCGTCGGCGGGAGCGGTCGGCGCGAACCTCGCGTCGGCAAGCGGCTCCTCGGACGACGCCGCTTCGAAGGGCTCGTACGACGCGATCGTCATAGGCGCCGGTTTCGCCGGCGTGACGGCGGCCCGTGAACTGCGGGCCAAGGGTCTGAGGCCGCTGATCCTCGAGGCGCGCGACCGGATCGGCGGGCGCACCTGGACGGCCGACTTCAACGGGGTCGACGTCGAGATGGGCGGCGAGTCCGTCGACGAGAAGCAGCCGTACGCCTGGAACGAGGTCAAGCGTTACAGCACCGAGCTGGCGACGGGCCTGGGGGCGGACCGCTACTACTTCCCCAAGGACGGCGGGTTCGCCCCCGTTCCGACCGCAGATGCCATTCCGCGGCTGAAGAGCCTCTTCAGCCCGATGTTCGACGGATCCAAGGACTACTTCCCGCGCCCGTACGAGCCGCTGTACCGGGCGGACCTGCTGCAGGAGCTCGACAAGCTGTCGATGCGTGACCGCCTCAACCAGCTCAGGCTCTCACCCGAGGACGAGAGCTGGATCAGCGGCGCCACGGGCGGGCTGTCCGGCGGCTCCAGCACGCGCGGGGCGTTCACGATGCTCGCGCAGTCGTGGGCCCTGTCCGGGTACACCTTCGAGGGCTACCTGAGTATCAACACGTACCACCCGAAGCTGGGCACCGGCCAGCTGATCCGGAACATGCTGAAGGACGCGTCGGCCGAGCTGCGGCTCGCGTCGCCGGTCACCAAGATCGAGCAGAGCAACGGCCGGGTGCGCGTCACCATCCGCAGTGGTCAGGTCTTCACGGCGCCGGTCGCCGTCCTGGCCGTGCCGGTCAACGTCTGGAAGACCATCTCGTTCAGTCCGGCGCTGCCCAGCGAGTACCAGAGCGTGTCCAAGGCGGGCATAGGCGTTCCCAACGTCCAGAAGCTCTGGCTGCACGTCAAGGGCAACACCGGCCTGTTCGCGACGAACCCGGCGGAGGGCACCAGGCTCGGCGCGGTCCGCCCGCACGCGGCACTCCCCGACGGCGGCACGCTGATGTTCGGCTTCGCGTACGACCCCACGCTCGACTGCTCGGACCGTGCCGTGGTCCAGAGCGAGCTGCGGAAGATCGTGCCGGAGGCCGAGGTCGTGGCCGTCAAGGCGCAGAGCTGGGCAGCCGATCCGTTCTCCCTGGGCGGCTGGGCGTGCAGGCATCCCGGGACGCTGACCGGCCCGTTCCGCGCGATCCAGCAGCCGCAGGGCAGGATCGCGTTCGCCGGCAGTGACATCGCCAACGGCTGGAGCGGCTACATCGACGGGGCGATCGAGTCGGGCTTCACCGCGGCGAAGCAGGCGGTGGCCATCGCCGCGGGCACGACCGCGGCGGCGGCCCGGTAGCCGCCGGCCTTCTCATCGTCACCGGGCAACCGGTCGCCGACGTGGTCGGCGACCGGTTGCCCGTGTGCCTCCCGCCGCTTTCCCCACTGTGGCCGGGCCCTGGACCGCTCGACGAGATACGGGCCGTCGGTCTCGGCCGAGCAGTACGAACGGGTCCGCGGCTACAGCCGCGGGGCGCCCGCCGGAACCGTCCGGCGGGCGCCCCTGTGCGCGGGAAGCAGCCAGGTCACCTGCGCGCGGCCGTGAGCCCGAGGTGGACCGGCAGCTCCTGGTGGCCGTTGGAGATGAACGACTCCAGGGGCAGCAGTGCGTCGGCCGGCTTGGCCAGGGTGAGACCCGGGAACCGCGCGAACAGCGCCGGCAGGGCGATCTCCGCCTCCAGGCGCGCGAGCGGCGCGCCGACGCAGTGGTGCACGCCGTGGCCGAAGCCGATGTGGTCACGACGGGTGGCGCGCGTGACGTCGAAGCGGTCGGCGTCCTCACCGTGCACGAGCGGGTCCCGGCCGGAGGCGGCAAAGGAGATGATCATCGCGTCGCCCTGGGGGATGGTCACGCCGTCGGCGATCTCGATGTCCTCCACCGCATAGCGCATGGGCAGATTGGCGAAGGGGGCCTCGAGCCGCAGCGTCTCGTCGATCACGTCCTCCCACGATGCCGCGCCGCTCCTGACCAGCTCCAATTGCTCGGGGTGGCTGAGCAGGGTGTAGACGGCCTGGTCGAGCAGGTTGGCGGTGGTCTCGTGCCCGGCGGTGAACATCAGCAGGACGGTGTCGACCAGCTCCTGCTCGGACAGTCCGGCGCCCGCTTCGTCGTCACGGGCCGAGATCAGGGCGCTGACGAGGTCGTCCGCGGGCTCGGCGCGCTTGAGGGCGATCAGCTCGACCAGGAGCTCGTATCCGCGCATCGCGTAGCGGGCCGCGTCCTCCGGCGAGTCCTGGCTGGTCATCCAGGCACCGATGACGCCCAGCAGCTCATCGCGTATCCGGTCGGGAACGCCGAGGAGTTCGGAGATCACCTGAGTGGGCAGGGCATAGGCCAGTTCCATGCGCAGATCGACGGGCTGCCCCTGGCCCTTGGCCTCGATCTCGTCCAGGAGAGCCGCCGTGATCGCCTCGATCCGCGGGCGCAGGGCCTGGGTTCGGCGCGCGGTGAAGGCCTTGGCGACCAGCTTGCGCAGCCGCCGGTGTTCGTCGCCGTAGGCCGTGATCATGTTCCGGTCGGCCATCCACATGGCCATCGACCAGTTCTTGGCCAAGTCCCCCTCACCGTTCTCCCAGGCGGGCCAGTGGCGGTAGGCGTCCCGGGACACTCGGGGATCGGTCAGCAGCCGTTTGATCAGGGCGGTGTCGGTGACCGCCCAGACGACGACGCCTCCCGGCAGTTCCACCTGCGTCGCGGGTCCCCTCTCCCTGAGCAGAGCCGCTTCGCCCTGGATGTCGCGGCCGGCGGGGTCCATGGTGTACGGGCAGGATTGACTGGTCATTGCTGACTCCCACGGGATGAGCGACCTGGATTCCCCGGAAGACGCCGGGGCTCGTCCAGCGTAGGGACGCACCTGTAATCGCCGGCTCACCAGCCGCTCTGCGCCCCCGGCCGACCGCGGTCATGTCGCGGCGAGTTGTGTCCCGAGCGCACGGCAGTGACGATTCTGCAGTGACCCCAGAACCCGTCCGGACACCGGCTGGCCCACTGGCGAGCGCTCCGGCGACCGCAGCCGCAGCGGTGTTTCGATCACGGAGTCCAGCATGGCGAGCGCCGATCCCAACTCGCTGATCTCACCGCTGATGCGGGTGCGCTCCTCGTCCAGAATGGCCCGCAGCTCGGGCCCGTGCACGGCGTGGTCCGCGTGCTCCCCGACCAGCCAGGGCAGCACGTCGGCGATCGTGGCGGTGCTGAGCCCGGCGGCCAGCAGCACGCGGATGCGGCGCACGGTCAGCACATCGGCCTCGCAGTACTCGCGATACCCGCTCGGCCGGCGCAGCGGACGCAGCAGCCCTTGCTCCTCGTAGTAGCGCAGCGCCCGATGGCTGATGCCGGTCCGCCGCGACAGCTCACCGATGCGCATGTGACCTCCACCACACAGGATTGACTCTCGCATCGACGTGAGGGTCTAGCTTTTGAGACATGGTGGATCATCAACTCCCTTATGACGAACGGCCCTTGCCCGTCACCGTGCTGGGGCTCGGTCCGATGGGCCAGGCCCTCGCCGGAGCATTTCTGGACCATGGCCATCCCACAACCGTGTGGAACCGCACGCCGTCCAAGGCGGACTCCCTCGCTGCACGGGGCGCGGTACGCGCGAGTTCGGTCGCCGAGGCGGTCGCGGCGGCACCGCTGACGGTGGTGTGTGTGATCGACTACGCGGCGGTGCACGCGATCGTCGACCCCGCGGTCGGCGCGCTGCAGGACCGTACGCTGGTGAATCTGACCGCCGACTCCCCCGACCAGGCCCGCGCCATGGCCGCGTGGGCCGCAACGCACCGCATCGACTACCTCGACGGCGCCGTCATCACCCCGACCGACACCATCGGCGCGCCGGGCGCCGCGATCCTCTACAGCGGTCCCGAAGACGTGTACGCGCGCCATCGCACGACGCTGGAGGCGCTCGGCGGAACGGGCCTGCACCTCGGGACGGATCCTGGCCGGGCGGCGGCGTTCGACGTGGCTCTGCTGGACATCTTCTGGACCTCCATGAGCGGTGTGGTCCATGCCTTCGCCCTGGCGCGGGCGGAGGGCATCGAGCCCACCGCGCTGGCCCCGCTCGCCCAGGCCGGCATGGGGGCACTGCCGGGCATCGTCGGCGGCTACGCGGAGCGGATCACGTCCGGCGAACACCCTGGCGACCGGTCCAGCATTCGGTCCGCGTCGGCGGGGATGGGGCATGTCGTACACACCGCCCGTGCGCTCGGGATCGACACCGGCGTGCTCGGCGCCGCCTGGGACATCGCGCGCCGTGCGGTGGACGCGGGCCACGGGGGCGAGGGATTTTCCCGGATTTCGGAACTGCTCATGAATGACACGAATCACCTCCCGGTCGGACGTCCTGGGAAATTATCCCAGGTGCCCTGACCCCTCAAGTACTTACTTCAAGGTTCGCGGCGCACACCCGGCGGTCATCGTCCGGTCATCGGCAGACATGGAAACGGCCCCCGGTAGCGAGTGGAATTCACCCGGCACGAGGGCCGTTCCCGTTGTCCGGCACGTCATCAGTTGTTCAGCAGTGTCAGGATGCCGTTCGCCGGTACTTTCCGTCGAAGAACAGCAGCCCGTCCTCACCGGAACCCCGGGACGAGCTCAGCACCGTCCCGATGAAGATCGAGTGGTCTCCGGAGTCGTGCGACTCGGTGAGCTCGCACTCCAGCCAGGCCAGCGCCCCGTGCAGGAGCGGAGCTCCCGTGCGGGGACCCGGCCGCCAGTCGACCGTGTCGAACTGGGCGGGTCCCAGGGGACGTTCCTTGTCTGCGAAGTACCGTGCCAGTGGCTCCTGGTCCGCCCCCATGATCGACACGGCGAAACGCCGCTCGGACGAGACGGACGTGTGCATCACGGCACTGTGGGACACACAGCAAAGCAGAAGTGGCGGCTCCAGGGATACCGAACTGAACGCGTTGGCCGTCATGCCATGGATGTGCTCACCGCCGACGGTGAGCACGATGACACCGGTCGCGAACCGGGACATCACCTCGCGCATCGAGGCGGGCGCAAGAGTTGGCGTCATTCGCCCGTTGCTGGACATGCGGCCAACGTATCCACGCCCCGGGCCGGACTGCCCATCGCAAGGTCATGCATCGCTAACCGAACCCGCCCGCCCTCGTCTCGCTTACCGCTCCATGACCGCACACTGGCACGCGAATTCACGCGCGCCCCCTATGGTCGGCCCATGGCCTCACAGACTTCTGAGCTCGAACTCGCCGATCCGATGATGCTGCAGTGGCTGTCCATGCTCGGCGTCGACGTCGAGTACGTGCAGGGCGAGGGAAACACGCTCCACTACATCGACGACAAGGGCGAGCGGATATCCGTTCTCGACTACGCGGGCGGCTACGGCGCACTCATTCTCGGGCACAACCACCCGGAAATCGTCACGGCCGCCAAGGAATTCCTGGACGCCCGCACGCCGGTGCTGGCACAGGCGTCCCGGCAGCCCGCGGCGAGCAGTGTCGCCACGACTCTCAACACCATCCTGCACCGTGAATTCGGCGTCGACGAGCCCTATTTCGCGGTGTTCTCGAACAGCGGCGCAGAGTCCGTCGAAGTGGCGCTCAAACACGCCGAGTTCGACCGGATCCTGAAGATCCAGGCGCTCGTCCAGGAGATCTCCGCGCACGTCGACGCCGCGCGCGCCGCGGTCCAGGACGGCACCGCGAAGGTCGCGGAGTCGGCGTACGTCGTGCTGGGGATCGCCGCGGCCGACCGTTCGAGCGACGTCCGCGGCTTCGAGCGGCTGGCCGCCGGCCTCCAGCGGGAGAACGCGCAGCGCACGGCCCGGCCCCCGCTGTTCCTCACGCTGGAGGGCTCCTTCCACGGCAAGCTGGTCGGAAGCGTCCAGCTGACACACAACGCCTCGTTCCGTACGCCGTTCACGGCGATGGCCCCGCAGGCCCGGTTCATTCCCTTCGACCAGCCCGAAGCCCTCGCCAAGGTCTTCGAGGAGCAGCGGGGCACCGTCTTCGACATGGTCGTGGAGGCCGGCGAGATCAAGGTCGTGAAGCGGGACTTCCCGGTGTTCGGCGCGTTCGTCTTCGAGGTGATCCAGGGCGAGGGCGGCATCAAGGTGGTCGACCGGGAACTCGCCGCCGAGATCGAGCGGGCCTGCGCGACGGCCGGCTGCCCGATCGTGATCGACGAGATCCAGAGCGGCATGGGCCGCACCGGCGCCTTCTTCGCCAGCTCCCTCATCGGGCTGCGGGCGGACTACTACACCCTCGCCAAGAGCCTGGGCGGTGGCATCGCCAAGACGGCCGTGACCCTCGTACGCGGCAGTCGGTTCCGCCCCGAATTCGACCTGGTGCACAGCTCGACGTTCGCCAAGGACACCTTCTCCTCCACGCTTGCCCTCAAGGTGCTGGAACTCCTCGAGGCTGAGGACGGCCGGGCATACCGGCTGGCGCGGGAATGGGGCGAGCGGCTGACCGCCCTGTTCCGGGCGCTGCGCGAGGAATTCCCCGATGTCGTCAAGGACGTGCGGGGGAAGGGGCTGATGCTGGGACTGGAATTCCATGACCAGTCCGGATCGAGCGTGGCGGGAATCCGGGACGCAGCCGTCACCGACACCTTCGGCTATGTCATCTCCGGCTATCTGTTCCGCGCCCACCGGATCCGGACGTTCCCGACCGCCAGCGCCGTGAACACCCTGCGGTTCGAGCCGTCGGTGCTGCTGACCGAGGCCGAGGTGGACCGGCTCGCCGTGGCCCTGCGGGAGCTCTGCGAGATCCTGCGGGACCAGGACGAGCAGCGGTTCTCCGGTTCGTGACAGGGGGGCAGGTCATGCGTGGCGCATGGTTCCGGCGGTTCGGCACGGCCGACGCCGGGGCGCGGCGGCTGTTCTGCTTCCCGCACGCGGGCGGTGCGGCGAGCGCGTACCTCCGCCTGTCACAGGCGCTGCCACCGGCGGTGGAGGTGCTGTCCGCGCAGTACCCCGGGCGGCAGGACCGCCGGCTGGAGCCGGGGGTCGAGGACATCGGTGTGCTGGCCGATCTGCTCGCGGAGCAGGTGCGGCGGGAGAGCGGTGGGCGGCCGTACGCCTTCTTCGGACACAGCATGGGGGCGGTCGTCGCGTACGAGACGGCGCGTCGGCTGAGGAGAAAGGCGGGTTCTGGACCCTTCCATCTCTTTGTGTCGGGGCGCAGCGCACCGTCCACCGGCCCGCGTCGCAGCGACCAGTTGCTCGGGGACGCCCAGCTGCGCGCCGAGATCCGCAGGCTCGGCGGCACGGGCAGCCGGGTGCTCGACGATCCGGAGCTGATGGAGATGATCATGCCCGCGCTGCGTGCCGACTACCGGGCGCTCGCAGGCTACGCGTGGGAGCCGGGGCAGCCGTTGGACTGTCCGCTGACCGTGCTCGTCGGTGACGCGGATCCGGTCGTCACCGTCGAGGAGGCGGCCGCCTGGGAGGGCCTGTCCACGGCTTCGACCGCGGTACGCGTCTTCACCGGCGGTCACTTCTATCTCGACGACCGTACGCAGGACGTCGCCGAGGCGATCGTGTCCCGTCTGGGCGCCGGGGCGCGCGGCGAGTCGGCTGCCTGAGAGGCCGGAAACACCTGGTCCGAGTCACCCCCAGGGGGAGGACTCGGACCAGGTGACAACGTTTCCATCGACTGCTGCTACGGCCTTGCTAGATCCGCCCGGTGCCGGAAGAGAGCAGCGGGCCTCCCGAGGTCACACAACGGGAGCTGTGGTTCGCGGTGAAGAACCGCCCCGGTGCGCTCATGCTCAGCAGATTGCGGACGTACGTGCGCCGCTCGTCGGGCCGGTCACCCGCCGTGGCACACAACCGCTTGCGGAACCAGCGCGTCAGTCCCTTCTGTTCGCTGGGTGCGGGCGACAGCATGAAGTCGATCAGCTCGTCCACCGCGGCGTCCGAGAGCGCTTCCAGGGTGATCGTGGTGACATGACGCTTGCCTCCGCCCCACTCGGGCCGGCGCTCCAGCAGCTCCGGCCGGGCCGAGGCCACCACGAACACCGGCACCCGTGACAGATCGGCGAAGCCCGAGACGAAGTCCAGCAGACTGTCGTCGGCCCGGTGCAGATCGTCGACGACGAGGACGAGCGGCTTGTCGAGCGTGTTGCGGTCCAGGAACTGCTGCCAGGCGATCAGCTCCAGTTCCGGGTCGTGCAGGGCCAGTTCTCCCGCCTCGGGGTCGATGTACGGGGCGAGGCACTCCAGCAGCCGGCCCACCCGGGCCTCGTCGTCGACGAGCCGCCGCAGTGTGCCGACGAGCTTGTCCATCGCGGCCCGGGTCGAATCGCCCGGCTGGATCGAGCAGATGGCGCTGACCAGCTCACGCTGCACCGCGTGCACGGGGCTCAGGTCGGTCACGGCAGTGGACGACACCCGGACGCCCCCGGAGAGCTCGCGGAACCGGGCCAGATACGACCGGTCGCTGTTCTGACGCTCGAACTCGGTGAGGAAGCGCGTCTTGCCGGTGCCCGCGTCACCGAGGACGGTCACCAGGTGGGTGGTGGACCGGTGCCGGGTCCGCTCCACCAGACCGTGCAGCAGCTCCAGTTCGAACTCCCGCTCCACGGTGGGCATCGAGTCGTGTCCCATGCTCTCCTTGCTGACGTCCTGGACGGTCCACTCGCCGAGGTCGTCGCTGCGGGCGTAGGCGACCGAGGGCTCGGTGGCCCTGCGGGTGACGTCGCAGGCCCGTATCTCGCCCGCGCCGGCGTGCGAGAGCAGCGCGTGGCCCCGGTCGAACAGCGTCCCGGTGATGGACAGCGTGTCGCCGTCGGGCTGGTAGCGCACCAGCGCCTCTCCGGTGACGATGGCGGCGTGGAAGGAGAGGCCCTTGGCCAAGGATGGCGTGCGGGCGAGGGCACCGGAGCCCGCGCGGAGTTCTTCGCGGATGGTCACGGACGCCAGCACCGCGCGCTCGGCGGCGTCCTCGCACTCTCCGTGGGCTCCGAACAGCGCCATCGACACGGATCCGATGCTCGCGCTGACGGTCCCTCCGAAGTGCTCGATGCTCTCCCGGATCCGGTGGGCGACGTCCTCGAGCGTCTCGTCGATACGCAGGGGGTCGATGTCGGCCGCCTCCGGGCCGAGTTGGGTGCGCACCAGCAGGGCGCTGACGGACTTGCGCCGCCCGTTCCCGGTGACGGAGCGTGGCTCCACGGTCAACTCACGGTGTGGTAACGGTTCGTGAGAGCGTGCTACCGCCTCGTGCTGCTCGGCGATAGCGTGAGCCATGCCACCCGGGTCGTACACAGAGGTGGCATCGCCGACCTGTCCGCTCCTGAGCCCGGCTTCACGTACGTCGGCCGGCCCTTCGGGCCTGACGGCCGGGTGCGGCTCGGCGGAGGCCCGCGTCTCGGACGTGGAGGCCTTCGTGAAGGGCGTTTCTGCCACGGCGGGAGTCCGGTCGGTGGGTGGCGCCTGAGGTGCGCGGGGTGCGCTGTCACGTACGACCGCCGTTTCCCCGTGCCCCGCTCCCCTGGGCGGGATCAGGGACGGGTCGTGCGCGAGGATCGCTTGCTGCAACAGCTGGAGATCCCGGCCGGGCTCAAGGCCGAGTTCCTCCACCAGTGCGGTACGCACCCGGCTGTAGACGCTGAGCGCGTCCGCCTGCCGTCCGCTGCGGTAGAGCGCGAGCATCAGCTGGCCGGAGGACCGCTCCCGCAGGGCCATGCTCTCCACCATGGCCTCCAGCTCGCCGAGCACCGCGAGATGGCGTCCGCAGGCCAGCTCCGCCTCGAAGTAGTCCTCCATGGCGTCCCATTGGGCGTTCTGCGCGGCGGACAGCTCGGGCCAGTTGATGCCCGCCTCCACCAGGTCGGCGAGGACGGGACCGCGCCAGAGGGAGAGCGCGCCCTTGAGGAGCCGTGCGGCCTGTTCCGGCTCACCAGCCGCGAGTTCGTCCCGCCCGGCGTCCACCTGACGCTGGAAGCGGAACAGATCGATGTCGTTGGCGTCGACACTCAGCTTGTAGCCGGGCGCCTGGGTCACCAGAGCGGCGTCCGTCGACTCCCCCCTGGTCAGTACACGCCGTAGCCCCCAGACGGCGTTCTGCAGTATCTTCCGC
Source organism: Streptomyces sp. NPDC007205 (assembly GCF_040634095.1). Taxonomy (NCBI): domain Bacteria; kingdom Bacillati; phylum Actinomycetota; class Actinomycetes; order Kitasatosporales; family Streptomycetaceae; genus Streptomyces; species Streptomyces sp. NPDC007205. Next base: position 777,553 of record NZ_JBEYEW010000001.1, on the reverse strand, counting down.
GCGGAGATGGGGGCGTCGTCGACGGACCACAGCGCGTTCAGCAGTTGACTGGTCGCCACCACGCGGTTCGCCTGCAGCAGCAGATAACCGAGAGTCGCTCTTTGCTTGGTCCCGCCTAGCGCCAGGGAGCAGCGGTCGTCGAACACTTCCATAGGCCCCAAGATCTGAAATTGCACAGCTTCCCCCTAGTGCGGTACAGAATCATGCAACCATAACATTCGGCATGAATTGGGTAGAAGTGAGGGAAATGTCGGAGATGACGCAATTAAGGACGCCATAAAGAGAGATGTGATCAGTCCACGAAGGACGAACGGGATCCCCTCGCATCCGCTCCCCCCACGGCCTCTCCAGCGCCCCACGCCTCGGCGACATTCCCGACCGGCCCTCAGGTATGGGCCAACTTCAGGGTAAGTACTGACTTTGAGGAAAGCAATTGGCATGGCCGAAACTCGCCGGGGGTGCGATCGAGCGGACAGCACCCACCCACAGGTAACCCTTGGCTCACCATTGATCCGCAGAATGCCAGGTTACCGGTCCGTGACCGGGGCACGAAGATCCTCTGCGATGCTCTACGACAGCCTTTGCACGGTTCACCGGAGAGTTGGGAGCAGTTACCGCATGAGTGGCAGCCTCGGTTTCGAAATCCCCGAAGACCCCCACCAGCAGAATGATCTCTTCGTCCGCATTTTCAATGAGGGCGACGGGGCGTTGTACGACTCGATGTACACCAGCGACGCGATCTCCAACATCTCCGGCAGCCCGCTCACGGGCGCCGACCGTACGCAGTTCTTCAAGGACTTTCTGGCCCTGGGTCCGAAGATCAAGTCCAGGGTGCTGCAGACCTACACGACCGGCGACACCTCACTGCTCATCGTGGACTACAGCCTGGACATCCCGAGTCCGGACGGCGAGGTCACCCACGTCGACGGGACGTGCACCGACGTTCTGGTCCGGGACGAGAACGGCGAGTGGCGCCTCGCGATCGACCGTCCCGTGGCGGACGTTCACGCGGCATAACGCCTTTGCATTTCGTCCTCTCCGCCCCTGTACCGGCGAAGTAATTCCCGCCGGTGCAGGGGCTTCTTGTCGATCCCTCCAGAACACACGGTTACCGCGCCATGAGTAAGTTTTGGAGAGTGCATACGGATCTCCGGGTAAGGTCGCTCCGGCAGCTTGAGATCCAGCACCGCACCGCTGTTGCACCGCACATTCCACGGAAAGGGCGTGCCCATGGATCACATATCCGAGGCCGTGCTGGCGAGCACGGCCGCACCCGACGGCCACATGGCCGAGATTCGCACCCTTCCCGACGCACTGCGGCTGCGCAGCGTGAAGCAGCCCGACGAGACGGCGTATGTGTTTCTGCGCAATGGCGAGGAACCGGAAGAGTCCCTCACCTATCGGGAACTCTACGACGACGCGCGCGTCCGGGCCGCAGCGCTCGAGTCGGCCGGGCTGACCGGAAAGAGCGCGGTGCTGCTCTACCCCTCGGGGCTGGAATTCATCCGCGCCCTCCTCGGCTGCATGTACGCGGGAGTGGCCGGCGCTCCCGTCCAGGTGCCCCGGCGCCGCCAGGGCGTCGAGCGGCTGCGCCGCATCGCCGACGACGCCGGCACGTCCACGGTGCTCACCACGGCGGAGGTCAAGCGCGATCTCGAAGAGCGGTTCGGCGGTCTGCCGGAACTGGCCGGACTGACCCTCCTCGACACCGGGACACTCGCTCCCCCGCCGTCCGACGTCCTCGTCTCGTACGCCCTGCCGGCCGCCCACCCCGACGGCATCGCGCTGCTCCAGTACACCTCCGGTTCCACCGGGGACCCCAAGGGCGTGATGGTCACGCACGCCAACTTCCTGAGCAACGCGGTGGAGACGGACGAGCTGTGGCCGTGTGAGCCGCGGGGGACGTTCGTGTCCTGGCTGCCGCTCTTCCACGACATGGGGATGCTGTTCGGCGTGGTGCTCCCGCTCTGGGCCGGTGTGCCGTCGTACCTCATGGCGCCCGACGCCTTCATCCGCCGACCGGCCCGCTGGCTGGAGGCGATCTCCCGGTTCCGCGGCACCCACGCGGCGGCCCCCAGCTTCGCCTATGAACTCTGCGTCCGGGCCGCCGAGGAGGGCAGGACGGCGGACGTGGGCGACCTCTCCAGCTGGCGGGTCGCCGCCAACGGCGCCGAACCCGTCCGCTGGGGGACCATCCAGGCCTTCGCCACGGCATTCGCTCGGTACGGCTTCGACCCCCGTGCCATGGCACCGGGATACGGACTCGCCGAGAACACGCTCAAGGCCACCGGCAGCCCGCAGGACCGCGAGCCCTCCGCGCTGTGGCTGTCCGCCCGCGCTCTCGGAGAAGACCGCGTCGAGATCGTGGACGAGGTCACCGAAGGGGCAACCCCTGTCGTCAGCAGCGGTGTTCCCGTCCTCGGCACGCGGGTGCGCGCCGTGGACCCGAACACCCTGGAGCCCTGCCCGCCCGGCCGGGTCGGCGAGATCTGGATCAGCGGGCCGTGCGTCGCCGACGGGTATCTCGGCAGGCCCGGCCTGAGCCGGGAGACATTCCGCGCCCGTATCAGGGGCGGTTCGGCCGGGACCGCGGAAGAGACCTATCTGCGCACCGGTGACCTGGGCTTCGTACACCAGGGCGAGCTGTATGTCACGGGGCGGCTCAAGGACGTCATCATCCGCCGGGGCCGCAACTACTACCCGCAGGACATCGAGTTGTCCGCGGAGTCGTCGGTACCCGGGCTGCACCCCAACTGCTCCGTCGCCTTCTCCGTCGACGACGGCACGCAGGAACGGCTCGTGGTGGTCATCGAGGCCGACGGCAGGGTCATGCGGACGCCGGGCGAGCGGAGGCTGCGCGAGCGCGTGCGGGAGGCGATCCGCGAGAACCACCGGCTGGACGCCGACGACATCCTCGTCGTGCGCCGGGGCGCGCTGTCCAAGACCTCCAGCGGCAAGGTGCAGCGCCGGGCCTGCCGACAGCGGTACGAGGACGGCTCGTTGGGTGCCTTCGCCATGGCCTCGGCCGGATCCGAGCAGGTGCAGCGATGACCGCGAAGGCGTTACGCACGGCGCGAGGCCCGGCCGGCTCCCGCATCCTGGGCATCGGCGTCTACCGGCCGACCAGGGTGGTGGACAACGACGAGGTGTCTGCCCGCATCGACTCCTCCGACACCTGGATACGCCGGCGCTCGGGGATCGCCACGCGGCGCTTCGCCGGGGAGGAGGAAACGGTCGTCACCATGGCGGCCGAGGCGTCCGTCAAGGCCCTGGCCCACGCGGGTGTCGACCCGGCGGTCGTGGGCATGGTGCTGCTGGCATCGATGTCCCATCTCGAGCAGGCGCCCGCCGCCGCGCCCCGGGTCGCCCATCTGATCGGCTCGGGCGCCGCCGCGGCCACCGACATCGGCGCCGCCTGCGCCGGATTCTGCTACGCGCTGGCCCTGGCCGACTCCCTCGTACGCTCGGGTTCAGCCGGCCATGTCCTGGTCGTCGGGGCGGAGAAGATGAGCGACATCATCGACCCCGAGGACCGGGGAACGGCATTCCTGTTCGGCGATGGAGCGGGCGCGGTCGTCGTGGGTCCCGCCGAGACGCCCGGTATCGGCCCGGTCGTCTGGGGCTCCGACGGGGAGCGGCACAGGCTCATCGCCCACGACCGGAGCTGGCTGGCCACCCGTGACGGCTCCACTCCCTGGCCGGTGCTGCGCATGGCGGGCCCGGAGGTGTTCCGCTGGGCGACCCGCAGCGTGCCGGAGGTCTCCCGGCAGGCACTCGACGCGGCGGGCATCGACGCCACCGATCTCGCCGCGTTCATCCCTCACCAGGCCAACGCGCGGATCGTGGACTCGGCGGCAAAGGCGCTCGGACTCCCCCCGCATACCGCCGTGGCCAAAGACATCGCCGAGTCCGGCAACACGTCGGCGGCCTCGATTCCGCTCGCCATGGACAGCCTGCTGTCCCACGGCGCCGCGCCGTCCGGCGGCCACGCACTCCTCGTCGGTTTCGGCGCCGGCCTGGTGCACGCGGCCCAGGTGGTGACCCTGCCATGACTGATACCGAAGAATCCGCGCACACCGCACGTACAGGAGAGGCGATGCCGGGCGAAGGCGGCGGTACGACACAGGAGCGGATCGCCGAACTGGCGCGGCGCAGGGCCATTGTGGCCGAGCCGTACGACGCCAGAGCGGTCGAGCGCCAGCGCGCCAAGGGGAAGCTGACCGCACGCGAGCGCGTCGAGGCGCTGCTCGACCCGGGGTCGTTCGTCGAACTGGATGCCCTGGCCCGGCACCGCAGCCACAACTTCGGCATGGAGCGGGAGCGTCCCCTCGGCGACGGCGTGATCACCGGCTACGGCACGGTCGACGGCCGCCAGGTCTGCCTCTTCGCCCAGGACTTCACCGTCTTCGGCGGCTCCCTCGGCGAGGTGTACGGCGAGAAGATCGTCAAGGTGCTCGACTTCGCGATCCGTACGGGCACCCCGATCATCGGCATCAACGACTCGGGCGGTGCGCGCATCCAGGAGGGTGTGGTGTCCCTGGCGCTCTACGCCGAGCTGGTCAAGCGCCATGTGGAGGCATCGGGGGTGGTCCCGCAGATCTCCCTGATGACCGGCCCGTGTGCCGGAGGGGCCGTCTACGCGCCCGCGATCACCGACTTCGTGGTCATGGTCGACGGCATATCCCACATGTTCGTCACCGGCCCCGAGGTGCTGCGCACGGTCACGGGCCAGGCCGTGGACCGGGAGGCACTGGGCGGCGCCCGCAGCCACAACACCGTCTCCGGTAACGCCCATTACCTCGCGCCCGACGAGAAGGACGCGTTCGAGTACGTGCGGCAACTGCTCGGCTATCTGCCGTCGAACAACATGGAGGACCCGCCCGTCTATGCGGGCAGCGGGCAGAAGAACGTCGTCACCGAGGCGGACCTGGCGCTGGACAGCCTGATCCCGGACGATCGCAACCAGCCGTACGACATGCTGCGCCTCGTGCACACCGTGCTCGACGACGGTGAACTGCTGGAGGTCCAGCCGCTGTTCGCCCGCAACATCATCTGCGGGTTCGGCCGTGTCGAGGGCCGCAGCGTGGGCGTCGTCGCCAACCAGCCCACCTTCATGGCGGGCGTGCTCGACATCGACGCCAGCGAGAAGGCGGCCCGCTTCATCCGCATGTGCGACGCATTCCACATCCCGATCCTGACGTTCGTGGACGTTCCGGGATTCATGCCCAGTCTCGAACAGGAGCAGGGCGGGATCATCCGCCGTGGCGCGAAGCTGATCTACGCCTACGCGGAGGCGACCGTCCCCATGGTCACGGTGGTCACCAGGAAGGCGTACGGCGGCGGATACGGCGTCATGGGCTCCAAACACCTGGGCACCGACGTCAACCTCGCCTGGCCGACGGCCGAGATCGCGGTGATGGGCGGCGAGAGCGCGGTGAGCGTGCTGCACAGGCGCACGCTCGAGAAGTCCGGTGACCCGGAGGCCGAGAGAAAGCGGCTGCGCGCGGAGTACGAGAGCGCGCTGTGCAATCCGTACGTCGCGGCCGAGCGCGGCTATGTCGACGTGGTGATCATGCCGCACGAGACCCGGCAGCAAGTGGCGAGCGCCTTGTGGGCGTTGCGCGACAAACGCGTCACCCGGCTGCCCCGCAAGCACGGGAACATCCCCCTGTGAACCCGGCCGCCGGCAGTGAGGTGCACGTGGTCCGCGGGCGTCCGACGCCGGAGGAGCTGGCGGCCGCGCTGGTGGCCCTGCGCGCACTCGCCGCCCAGCGCGCCGGACAGGGCCCCTCGCCCGGCGAGCCGGATGGGCGCCGCCGACGGTACACGTCCGGGCTGCGGGCCCAGCCGACGCAGCGCGGTCCCGGGGTCTGGCGCCGAAGCGCCTGGGGGCAGCCGTAGTCCCCCCGGGCGCAGTCAAGCCACAGCCACGCGAGCCACGGAGCCCGCGATCATCAGGACACGAAGGGAAAAGGATCGTCGTGCGCAAGGTGCTCATCGCCAACCGTGGCGAAATCGCTGTCCGCGTTGCCCGTGCTTGCCGTGATGCCCGGATCGCGAGCGTAGCCGTCTACGCCGACCCGGACCGGGACGCTCTGCATGTCCGCGCGGCCGACGAAGCGTTCGCCCTGGGCGGTGACACCCCGGCCGCCAGCTACCTGGACATCGCCAAGGTGCTGCAGGCCGCCAGGGACTCCGGCGCGGACGCCATCCACCCCGGATACGGCTTCCTCTCGGAGAACGCCGAGTTCGCCCAGGCCGTCATCGACGCCGGCCTGACCTGGATCGGCCCCCCGCCCCAGGCCATCCGCGACCTGGGCGACAAGGTCGCCGCCCGCCGCATCGCCCAACGCGCCGGCGCCCCCCTGGTCGCCGGCACCCCCGACCCCGTCTCCGGCGCCGACGAGGTCGTCGCCTTCGCCGAGCTGCACGGCCTGCCCGTCGCCATCAAGGCCGCCTTCGGCGGCGGCGGACGCGGCCTCAAGGTCGCCCGCACCCTGGAGGAAGTGCCCGAGCTGTACGACTCCGCCGTCCGCGAGGCGGTCGCCGCCTTCGGCCGCGGCGAATGCTTCGTCGAGCGCTATCTCGACAGGCCCCGCCATGTGGAGACCCAGTGCCTGGCCGACTCCCACGGCAACGTCGTGGCCGTCTCCACCCGTGACTGCTCCCTTCAGCGCCGCCACCAGAAGCTGGTGGAGGAGGCCCCGGCGCCGTTCCTGTCCGCGGCGCAGAACGCCCAGCTGTACGCCGCCTCCAAGGCCATCCTCAGGGAGGCCGGCTACGTCGGCGCCGGCACGGTGGAGTTCCTCGTCGGCATGGACGGCACCATCTCCTTCCTCGAGGTCAACACCCGCCTGCAGGTCGAACACCCGGTCACCGAAGAGGTCACCGGCATCGACCTGGTCCGCGAGATGTTCCGCATCGCCGACGGCGAACCCCTCGGATACGACGACCCGCCGGTGCGCGGACACTCCTTCGAGTTCCGCATCAACGGCGAGGACCCCGGCCGCAACTTCCTGCCCGCTCCCGGCACCGTGACCGCCTTCACCCCGCCCACCGGCCCCGGTGTCCGCCTGGACGCCGGTGTCGAGTCCGGCTCCGTGATCGGGCCGGCCTGGGACTCCCTGCTCGCCAAGCTCGTCATCACCGGCACCAGCCGGGAGCAGGCGCTGCAGCGCGCCGCGCGTGCGCTGGCCGAGTTCCAGGTCGAGGGCATGGCCACCGCCCTCCCCTTCCACCGCGCGGTGGTCGCCGATCCGGCCTTCACCGCCGAACCGTTCCGGGTGCACACCCGCTGGATCGAGACCGAGTTCGTCAACGACATCAAGCCGTTCGCCGCGCCCGCCGCCGAGGACACCGAGGACGCGCCGGGCCGCGAGACGGTCGTGGTCGAGGTCGGCGGCAAGCGCCTGGAGGTCTCCCTGCCCTCCTCGCTCGGCATGACTCTGACCCGTACCGGCCCGGCCGGCGGCGCCCGGCCCAGGCGCCGGGCGGCGAGGAAGCCCACCGCCGCCGCTTCCGGCGACACCCTCACCTCCCCCATGCAGGGCACCATCGTCAAGGTCGCCGTCGAGGAGGGCCAGGAAGTCAAGGAAGGCGATCTCGTCGTCGTCCTGGAGGCGATGAAGATGGAACAGCCGCTGAATGCCCACCGCTCCGGCACCATCAAGGGCCTCGACGCCGAAGTCGGCGCCTCCCTCTCCTCCGGCGCCACCATCTGCGAGATCAAGGAGTGAGAGCGGGTCAGGCCGTCCGCGGCGTGCGGCGCGCGGATCGGGATGCCCGCGCCCTCGAAGTCCAAGGACTCCTGGCACACAAGAACGCCTGGCACGGGAAGGGGCTCTCCGTGCCAGGCGTGCAGGGCGGCCCACAGGAGGATGACGGCCGGCCGACCGCGCCCCTTACTCGGGGTTCTTGATGACCTCGATCATTCCGGCGATGGCCTCGTCGCCGTGGCCGTCGGCCACCCGCTTGGCGAGGAACTCCCTGATCGGGATCATGAGGTCGGGCCGGATGCCCTGGGCCTTGCTCGCCTCGACCAGCTTCGCCAGGCCCACCGCGTTGAGGTCGGTGGTGGAGAACGCCGTGCCGTACTGGCCCGCGTCGACCATCTGGGCCGCGCCCTTGACGCTGGGCAGCACCACATGGGTGATCCACGCCTCGGCGTACGGCGCTAGCGCCGCGGCCGGGACCTTCTCGCTGCCGACCAGGGCGTAGCCATGCAGCGCGCTGGCCAGGGAGGACCACAGGATGCCCAGCAGCGCCAGGTCGTAGAGCGAGGCGATGCCCGCGTCGGTCCCGAGGAAGACGCTGTTGCCGCCGAGGACCTTCAGCGTCGACTCGTGGGCCTCGAAGGTGGCCTGCGAGCCGCCGTAGAAGAGCAGCGTCTGCGGCAGCCCGACCGCCGGGGGGACCGTCATGATGTAGCCGTCAAGGTACTCGGCGCCGACCTCGTCGGCCCACTTGGCCGCGTTGCGGGCGTCCGCGGGGACACCGGAGGTGAGGTTGACGATGACCTTGCCGGACAGCGAGTCCTTGACCGGGTCGAGGATCGTGTACAGGGCGTCGTAGTCGACGACACAGATCACCAGGATGTCGCTGGCGGCCACCGCCGCGGCGACGTCGTCCGCGCGCACCGCGCCCTGCTCGACGAGTGCGTCCGCCTTGCCGGCCGAGCGGTTCCACACGGTTGTCCGGTGACCCGCCTTGAGGTACGCACCGGCCAGCGCGGCTCCCATCATGCCCAGACCTAAAACTGATACAGGTGCACGATTCGCATCGGCCACCACAACCACGCTCCTTCTGGCATTTATCTTGGCTTGCATACGGGTGCACCTCGGCAACGGCCGTCATGGTGCCCCCTGTTAAGTACACCCTTGGAAAGCTATACCGATACCTGCGGCCGCTCAAGTACTTACTGCAAAGTACGTACCCGAGCCACCCCGCGCGGTAATCAGCGGGGAATCAAATGCCCCAGGGGGCCTTGATTACCGGAGAATTACCGGGCACGGAGGGAGTTCCATCGCTCTCCCCGACCGGCCCCGATAGAATCGGCGCGGGTTTGCCGGAGGGCGGTCGCCTCCCCCACTCCACGGTGTCGAGGGCGCGGGTCCGCGACCGCGGAGCGATCCGTCTCGGCCATGCACCCCAACCCGAAGGGCCGGATCCAGCCGACCCCGAACCGCAGGCCGCCCCGGTCAACGACCCTGCGTTACCATGGAGTTACACGTGCGACCGGAGTTCGCACGGGCCATGAAGCGCCTTTTGTCAGCTAGCGGAGTGGGAGCATGAGCGTCAGAGTCAGGCCGACGCACTGCGGACTGGACGCCGCGGTCGAAGTCATCAGCGGCAAGTGGAAAGTGGTCATCCTCTGGGCGCTCGCCCAGCAGGACCGGCGCTTCGGGGAGTTGAGGCGGCTCATTCCGGGCGTGAGCGAAAAGGTCCTGTTCCAGCACCTTCGGGAGCTGGAGGCGGACGGTGTGGTCCACCGCGAGACGTACGAGGCTCCCCCGGTGCGCGTGGAGTATTCGCTGACGCCGCGGGGCTTCGCTCTCAACGAGGCTCTCAAGCCACTGGGCGCCTGGGGCCGTGAGTACCTGCCCGAGAAGGCGGAACCGGTGCCCGAGAGCATTTGATCCGCTCTCCCATTCGTGTTCGGAATTCAAGGCCCGGCGTCGCAGATATGCGGCGCCGCTCTCATTGGCAGGTCATTCACAGGTCCCCATCCGGCGAAATGGACCAGGGGTTACCCGGCCGTGACCGTGGCCGGAGTTTGCTCTGCGAGGATCAGGACGGGCTCGCGCGAATCCCCGTGTATGCAAACGACCGAGGAGCCTGAATGGTGACCACTGAAACTGACGTCACATCCGTACTGAAAGCTGTGCGGGACATAGTCCCCAAGCTCCGCGAGAACGGCCTCGAGGCCGAGAACCGGCGTTGGCTGCCCGATGAGAATCTCGAACTCCTGGACAAGGCCGGCGTGTTCCGCATGGCTACCCCTCGCGAGTTCGGCGGCCTCGGTTTCTCCCTGCAGGAACAGTCCAAGGTGCTCGCCGAGATTGCGCGCGGCTGCGCCTCGACCAGCTGGGTTGCCATGGTCTGGGTGTCCAGTGCCTGGATGGTGACGCTCTATCCCGGCGAGCTGCAGGAGGAGATCTTCGCGAAGCCCTCCGTCCGTGTGTCCGGCGGCTTCAGCCCGACCGGCACGCTCACCCCCACCGAGGGCGGCTACACACTCAACGGCAGGTGGGGGTTCAACTCCGGCTGTCACGGCGCGGACTGGAACATGATGCTCGCCTTCGTCGAGCGTCCCGACGGGACCCTGGACGACGCCATCGCCATGGTCCCGATCTCCGAGTTCTCGATCGATGACGACTGGCACGCTTCCTCGCTGGCCGCCACCGGCAGCGCGACGGCAACCGCCGAGGACGTCTTCGTGCCGGCGCACCGGGTGGTCATTCCCTCGGAGGCGGCCGCGGCGATCGAGGCCGGGATCGAACTGCCCCCGCCGCCCGCCGGACGGGGCTACGGCCTCTACAGCTTCCTGTTCTCGCAGGCCGTCTCCACCTTCATCGGCATCGCGCGCGGGGCGTACGAGTTGTTCCTCGAGCGGCTGCCGGGACGCGGCATCAGTTACACGTCCTGGACCGAGCAGAAGGAACACCCCCTCACTCAGATCCAGGTGGCGACCGCGGCCAGCAAGATCGCCGCGGCGGAGGCCCTCGCGGCCGAGATGTACCGGACCCTCCAGGAGCGCGCCGACGCCGGTGAGGAACCGTCGCTCCAGGAGCGGGCCGCCGTACGCGGCCACAGCGCCTACGCGGTCCAGCTCGCCAAGGAGGCGGTGGAGATCCTCTACAACGCGAGCGGCGCCTCGGTCATCAAGCGCGACGTTCCGCTACAGCGGTTCCACCGCGACATCCAGGGGCTGTCGCTGCACGGCTGGATCCTGCTGAGCGCGAACCTCGAGGTCTACGGCCGTGTCATCCTCGGCATGGACCCCGACACCCCGCTGCTCTGAGCCCTCTGCACCGGCCAGGCAGACGCCCCCGCGCCGGAGTCCTCCTCCGGCGCGGGGGCGCCCCCCTGCCTCTACACGTCAGCCGATGGCCTGGGAGGACGGCGATGCCGACGCACGCGGAATGTCGACGGTCTTCCAGATCCGGTCGAGCGCCTCGACGAACTCCCGTACCGCGGTGGCGCTGTGCACGGCGCCGGGAGCGACGCGGAGGATCTCCTCCCCCGCCCGCACGCTCGGCGCGTTGATCGCCTGGACATAGCTGCCGTGGCGGCTGAGCAGGAGCTCGGACGCCTGCTTGCACTTCTTCTCGTCACCCACGAACACGGACACGATGTGTGAGTTGTCCGAGACGAAGGGGATCTCCCGCTCCCTCAGCAGCCCGTGCATCAGCTGGGCGTTGCTCCAGAGCTGGTCGCGCTCCTCCTCCGAGCTCCGCAGGTGGCGCACGGCGGCCAGCGCGCCCGCCGCGATCGCCGGCGGCAGCGAGGTGGTGAAGATGAAGGCCCGCGAGAAACTCCTGACGGCGTCGACGACCGCGGCGGGTCCCGCGATGTAGCCGCCGGCCGTGCCGAATCCCTTGGCGAGGGTGCCCATGATGACGGTGAACTGGTCGGCGATGCCGAGCCGCGCGGCGATACCGGCGCCCTCGGGGCCGTACATGCCCACCGCGTGCACCTCGTCGAGGAAGGTCATCGCTCCATGGCGCTGTGCGATCTCGGCGATCTCGGCGAGCGGTGCGACGTCGCCCGACATGGAGTAGACGGACTCCGCGACGATGAGCTTGGGGCGGGTGGGGTCCGCCCGCGCGATCAGCTCCTCCAGGTGCTTGACGTCGTTGTGGCGGAAGATGTGCTTCTCGGCGCCGCTGTGGCGGAGCCCGTCGATGATGGAGGCGTGGTTCAGCTCGTCGGAGAAGACGACACAGCCCTCCATGCGGCCCGCGAGTACGGTCAGGGCACCGTCGTTCGCGGTGTACCCGGAGCTGAACAGCAGCGCCTCCTCCTTGCCGTGCAGATCCGCCAGCTCATTTTCGAGGAGCACGTGGTAGTGGTTGGTGCCCCCGATGTTGCGGGAACCGCCGGATCCGGCCCCGAATGTGTCGATGGCTTCCTTCATCGCATCCAGCACGAGCGGGTGCTGCCCCATGCCGAGGTAGTCGTTGCTGCACCAGATGCTTATTTCGGAGGAGTCGCTGTCGCTCTTGGTCCGTGCGCTTGCGGCGGGAAATCGTCCGACCAGGCGCCCGATCTCCAGGAACTCTCGTTTACTGTCCGCGAGTTCGGCCATCTGGCGCGAAAAGATCTCCAAGTGCTGAGTCATGACGTCTACTCACTCTCTTCTTGCCGTACGGTATCGGGGGCCGACTGTGCTGAGCTTCTCGTTTTCCCGGAAAGCTATCTCCGTGCCGTCAAGCGCCGGGTAACCCGCAGACCACCGGCGGGGGTCCCGTCCAGCGGCGGGTAACCCGCAGTTCACCGGGTTCAGTTACTGGCGGAAGAGCGAACTCCTCGGCGGCTGCAGTTGAATTCGGTAAACGGCCAGCCTGACGGGAGTCCGCGGTGAGCATGAGGAACGTGGGTCGCAATTACGTCCGTGAGATCCTGAGAGAGCTGTCCGTCAACCCCGGGCGGGTGGCGCTGTGGTGGCAGGGCAAGCCTGTCACCGCCGGCGAGTTCATCTACTCGGTGACGTCCGCCGCACAGATACTGGACCGCCGCCGGAGCGAGCTCGGCGCAGCGAAAGACGGCCGGACGGTCGTCGGCCTGCTGACCGTCACCAACACGCCCGCCACCCTGATCCTGCGGTACGCGGCGAACCTCATCGGCGCGATGGTGGTGCATCTGCAGACCGCCAACGCCGTCGACCCGCTGGACCGCATCAGCACCGACGCCCGCCGCGGGATTCTCGCTGCGACCGGAACGACCCTCCTGGCCACGGACGGGGAACACCTCGTCCTCGCACGGGAGTTGTGCGCCGGGATGACCGATGCGCCGCACCTCGTCGGTCTCGGGGCTCTCGGCGACGACGTGCTCGACCTGACCGACATTCTCGATCTCAACGCGGACGGCGGGGGCGGCCCCGGCGACACACCGGACGTCGAGATCGCGGCGGACGATCCCGCCACCGTGACCTACACCAGCGGAACCACCGGCGCCCCGAAGGGTGTCACCGTCTCCTTCGGCGTACGGCAGACAGCCGTCACGGGGCTGCCCAAGGACGCGCGCACGGTCTATCTGTCCACACTGCCGCTGAGCCACACCAGTGGCGCGGTCGCCGACATGGCGTTGGTCTCCGGGGGCACGGTGGTCCTGCACGAGGGCTTCGACCCGGCCGAGGCCCTGGCGTCGGTCGAGGCCCACCGGGTGTCGCGGATGACGGTCTCTCCCCCGCAGCTGTACATGCTCCTCGACGCGGCGGCTTCCGGCGCTTTCGACCTGTCGAGCCTCAGGACGCTGACGTACTCGGGCTGCCCCGCCTCGCCGACGCGGCTGGCCGAGGCGGTGAAGGTGTTCGGTGACGTGCTCACGCAGACCTACGGGACCACCGAGGTGGGACCCATCAGCGAGCTGGGTCCGGCCGACCACCATGACGCGAGCCTGCTCTCCACAGCCGGGCGCCCGACGGCGGCGGAGGTCCGCATCCGCGACCCGTACGACCACCGCGACCTGCCCCCCGGCGAGGTCGGGGAGGTCTGCGTCCGCTCGCCGTACGCGATGCTCGGCTACTGGGGCGCGCCGGAGCTCAGCGCGCGCACCATCCGTGACGGCTGGCTGTACACCGGCGACCTGGGCTGTCTCGATGAACGCGGGTACATCCACCTCCAGGGGCGGCTGGCCGATGTGATCAAGACCAGGGGTATCAAGGTGCATCCGACGGCCGTCGAGAACGCGTTGCTGGCCCACCCGGACGTGGTTCAGGCGGCTGTGTTCGGCGTCGCGGACGAGGACCAGGTCGAGCATGTCCACGCGGCGGTGGTGCTGCGGGCGGGGGCGGCCACCAGGGCGGACGAGTTGCGCGACCAGGTGAGCCGGGAGCTCTCGGCCAACCACGCGCCGGTGGAGATCAGGTACTGCGACGGAATTCCGCTCGGTCATACCGGCAAGCCCGACAAGGCGGCGCTGCGCGCTGACGCCTGGGGGCGCAGGTGAGCGTCCACATGTCGCTGGCGTACGTGCTCGCCGAGTCCGCCGAACGCCGGCCGGACCATCCGGCGATCGTCTTCGGCCGCGAGAAGCTGCGGTACCGGCAGCTGTGGCACGACGCGAGGCAGTACGCCGCCGTGCTGCGCGCCGAGGGCTACGGGCCCGGTGACCGGATCGCGCTGCTGCTCCCCAACACGCCGCACTTCCCGAAGGCGTACTTCGGCGTGCTCGCGCTGGGTGCGGTGGCGGTGCCCGTGCACGCCCTGCTGAAGGCCGACGAGATCTCCTACGTCCTCGGTGACTCCGAGGCGAAGGCGCTGGTGTGCGCCGAGCCCCTGCTGAACGAGGGCGCCAAGGGCGCTGAAGCGGCCGGGGTGCCGCTGCTGACGGTCATGGAGGAGGTGGGCAGCGGCGGTCGTACCCGTCTCGATGCGCTCGCCCGGGACACCGCACCGCTGGACCGCCTGGTGCCGCGCATGCCGGACGACGTCGCGGTCGTCCTCTACACCTCGGGTACGACGGGCCGGCCCAAGGGGGCGATGCTCACCCATCTCAATCTGGTCATGAACGTCGGCACCACGATGCTGTCCCCGTTCGACCTGGGCCCTGACGACGTACTGCTCGGCTGTCTGCCGTTGTTCCACACGTTCGGGCAGATCTGCGGGATGGCCACCTGCTTCCGGGCGGGCGGGACGCTGGTGCTGACGGAGAGGTTCGACGCCGCGGGCGCGATCGACCTCATGGTGCGGCACGACTGCACGGTGTTCATGGGTGTCCCCACGATGTACATCGCCCTGCTCGCGGCAGTCGGGGACGCCCGGCAGCGCCCCCGTCTGGACCGCGCGTTCTCCGGTGGTTCGGCGCTGCCCGTGACGGTGCTCGAGGAGTTCGAGGAGACCTTCGGCTGCCCGATCTACGAGGGCTACGGCCTCACCGAGACGTCTCCGGTGGTGGCGTACAACCAGAAGGCATGGCCGTGCAGGCCCGGCACGGTGGGCAGACCGATCTGGGGCGTGGACGTGGAGATCGCGAGGGCCGACGTGGAGGGCCGGATCGAGTTCCTCCCGGCGGGTGAGCTGGGCGAGGTCGTCATCCGCGGCCACAACGTGATGGCCGGGTATCTCAACCGGCCGCAGGCGACGGCCGAGGTACTGGTCGACGGCTGGTTCCGCTCGGGTGACCTCGGTGTGAAGGACGTCGACGGCTATCTGTCCCTCGTCGACCGGAAGAAGGACATGGTGGTCCGCGGCGGGTACAACGTGTATCCGCGCGAGGTGGAGGAGGTGCTGATGCGGCATCCGGAGATCGCGCAGGTCGCCGTCATCGGCGTGCCGCACGACCGGCACGGCGAAGAGGTCTGCGCGGTGGTGTCCGTGCGGCCCGGGGCGGTGCCCGGCGCGGCACTGGCCGGGGAGATCGTGGCCTGGAGCAAGGAGAGACTGGCCGCGTACAAGTATCCGCGGGTGGTGGAGTTCGTCGACGCCTTCCCGCTCGGCCCCAGTGGCAAGGTCCTCAAACGCGAGCTGGCGGCGCGGTTCGGCCGCTGACGACGACGCGGACGGTGACGGCACCGGGGCGGCTCGGGCTCCGGCGCCTCGGGAGTGAGAGGGCGGCGCCGTGTGCGCCGAGGAGTACATGCAGCAGCTCGGTGTGCAGCCCCTGGCTCGCGATGTACGGACAGCTGGGTTCTCGCCGGCCGCAGATCGTCAGCGTCCAGCGGAGCGGGAAGCACAGGTCGCCTAGCACTGCGTTCGGCAGGCGGCTGCCGTGCAAGGATCGGCGGGTGAATGATCTGCGTTTCCGGCCGGCTTCCCGCGCCGACCTTTCCACCCTCGTACGCCTGCGTGACGATGCTGCCCGATGGATGAACTCCCGTGGCACCACCGGCCAGTGGCAGCCCGGCGAACTTGGCGAAGACCACTTCCGCCGGATCATGAAGGACGGAGAGGTCTGGATAGCGGAAGTCAGCGGCCGTACGGTCGGGGCCTGGGAACTGTGGTGGGAGGATCCGGACGCCTGGGGCCCGCGGCCCCCGATGGCGGGCTATGTGCATCGCCTGATGGTGGACCATGCCGCCACCCTGCCGGGGACGGGACGGCTGCTTCTGCGGGCCGCTGAGCGGCGCGTGGCCGAGGTGGGCCGTACCCTGACCCGCCTCGACTGCCTGGCGGGCAATGATCGTCTGACCGCTTACTACCTTGACGCCGGCTACCAGGTCGTCGGCCACACGGAAGAGAAGCCCCAGCCAGGCGGCCTCACCAAGTCGTTCACGCTCCTCGAAAAACCCGTGAGGTGCAGCCCGTCGGCGTAGCCGAGGGCGCGAACGCTGTGGGCGGGACTGCCCGCGCGATGGCGCCGGTAGGGTGGTCCGGTGGACACGGGGGCGCAAAACAAGATGGTTGCCGTCCCGCCGGGACGGGTGACGTTGTCGGACCGGCGGACGCAGAAGAGCTGGACGGTCGAGGTCGCACCTTTCTGGATGGCAGCGGTGCCGGTCACTCAGTCGCTGTACGCGCACGTCACCGGTCAGCGGCCGAGCACGGCCCGGGGGGACCGGCTGCCGGTTGAGGGCGTTTCATGGTGGGACGCGGTCCGGTTCTGCAACATGTTGTCCCGTCATGAGGGGCTGACACCCGCTTACCACCTCCATTCCGACGAAGAGGCGGTCGAATGGAACACTTCTGCCGATGGGTACCGGCTGCCGGCCGAGGCCGAGTGGGAACACGCCTGCCGCGCCGGTACCACCGGCCCTCGGCACGGCCGGCTTGACGAGATCGCCTGGTACCACGGCAACTCGGACGGGCACATCCAGCCCGCGGGGATCAAACAGCCCAACGCCTGGGGTCTGCACGACATGCTGGGCAATGTGTGGGACTGGTGCTGGGACGTCTACGACGCCGAGGTGTACGGCTCCTACCGCGTACTCCGTGGCGGTGGCTGGGCCGACGAGCACTGGAGTTGCCGGGCCTCGGTGCGGCGGCGCAGCCACCCGACCTTCCGGATCGACGACGTGGGGTTTCGTATCGCGCGCTCACCGAGATCCCAGGCATGACAGCTGCTCCTGAAACGATCAGCAAGCGCCGCTGACGTCGAAGGCGGGGGGTCGACGGCGAGGTCGCGATGTCCGCCTGGTGAGCCGGGTGGCTGCCGGGAAGGTCCCACGTCCGGGGGCTCCGGATGGCGGCCCGGTCGATCACCACGGACGATGGTGCTCGAACCCCCGGCACGGCGGCAGATCTCCTGCGGGCGCGCTGCACATGTACAGGCACGACCGGCGGCCTCAGGAGGTGATCGGGTGCGGACTCCCCCCAGGCCCCACTCCGGCTTGCGCCCGAAAGCGGTACGGCCCTCGCTGAGGAGCTGGCGGTCACGGGTGTCTCTGGGAGTGATCGAGCTGGTCCTCCTCGGGACGACGGTGCTGCAGGCTCGGTTCGGCCTGGAGGACTTCGCCCATGCTCTGACCTTCCCCGGCCGGGTCACCGGTGCGGTTCTTCTCGCGGTCTCGTTCACCACGCTGGTGGGTGCCGTCGCCGTCCTGGACCACTGGGTCCAGCACCGCTTCGCCTACTCCGGCCTGGTCGCGCTGATCGGCACGTTCACGGCCTTGCTGACCAACACCATGCTCTTGGTCGAGACGTTGAAGGACGGTGACTCCACGGCCTACCAGTCGCTGTTCGGCGCGCTCACGGCGGGTTCGGCATGGGCTGCCTTCGCCGTGTGGCGGACGTCGGTCATGGTTCCCGCGCCCAAGCGGGTGGCCATCGCGGTGATCGTTCCCTCGCTCATCGCCGTCGCCAATTTCGGCTACCAGAACCTGTACCAGCCGTACGAACGGGAAACCAGGCCCGTCATCACGTTGTCCGTGGGGAAGGCAGTGCTGAGCACGGACCGCAAGGCGTTCGCCGTACCGGTCGACATCACCCTCCAGAACCGCGGCGACAGGAGTTTCTATGTGCTCGGCTCCGAATTCCACGCGATGGCCCAACGCGTGGCCATCAGCCCCACGGACCGGCTCCGCCAGCAGTGGCGAGCCGATGCCGATCAGTGGTCCAAATTCTCGGAAGTGAACCCGCTCTCCCGCAGGGAGATCCACCAGCCCGGCGATCTGCTGGCGGCACAACCGTGGATGCCCTATGGACAGTGGATCGAGTCGAGCGACACCTTCGCCACACAACTGGTGGTGGAACTGCCCATCACCACGAAGTACGAACAGGTGACGTTCTATGCCACCGCGGACCTCGCGCGCAAGGACCGGCTCGTGCTGCAGCCGCCGCTCCATTACCTGACGAAATCCTGGGGCGGGAAAGAGGTCCCCGAATGGGTGAGGAAACAACAGGCGAAGGACAACGGCTCCGACTTCCTTGTCTACCGTGCCAGGGTGCACGAGAACAACGCGATCGACGAGCACACGAGGGATCCGCGTTTCGTCACCGTCTACTGGAGGTTCGGCACGCACGGCGTGACGGTGGCGGCGTCCATCGCGCGCGAGGGCGAGGAGGGCCGTATCCCCAGCCCTTCGGAACAACGCGAGGTGACGGGCCGGTACGGCCTCATCGACCTCATCACGGGCCCGTACGTGCGGAACCTGTGGGACATCAAGAGCCAGCGCTGACGGGCAGCGCCGCACCGGGCCCGCCGGCGCGCCGGTCCAGTCGCTCCAGCCAGGCCACCAGGGCGAGCGAGCTGTTCATTCGATCCCACGAGTACGAGTCCCCTATGCCGAGCTGCGCCTCCCGCACGGCCCGGCACAGCGTTTCGACGTCGAACATCTCCGCGATCAGCGGATGCCGGGCGGAGCGGCACAGGTCGACGAGTTCGTCGCCGTGTGTCCGCAGGCCGCGGGCATAGAGGTCGTTGAAGGGCACCTTGACCGCCCTGCCGCGGATAGGGGCAGGGAGCAGGTCCGCCATGGCTTCGCGGAGCACAGCCTTCGGACGGCCCGGCCGGAAGGTGGCTGCGGCGGGGAGGCGGCTCATCGTGGCGACGACCTCCGGGTCGAGGAAGGGGTGTGAGAGGAAGAACCCGTCCTGCCGCGCGCGATGCCAGGACAGCGGGTCGGGAGCGGCGACGTAGTTGGCGGCGTCGTACAGCGACTGTTCCGGTCTGCGCCCGAACACGAAGCGGCTCTCCGCGATGACGGCCTCCCGGTAGCCGTGAGCCCGCGCGAATCCGGGTCGCAGCCATCGGGGGCGGTTGAAGGTGCCGAGGCCGCCGAGGACCGTTCCGCCGCGGACCAGTGCGGTGAACCGTTCGGCCATGAGAGGAAGAGCCGGCTGGACCACATAGGCGTACACGACGTCCCGCAGGCCCCGCTCGCTCCCTGCGGCCCAGGCACGTGCCTGCTGGGTCATCTGCCGTAGCCGGCCCGTACGGGCGAGCCTGTGCAGCTGGAACGGGTTGGCGTCCGCGAGCGGATCGGCTCCGCAGCCGGTCAGAAGGGTGTCACAGCCCAGTTCCGCGGCCTCGCAGTGGAGTCTGCTCCAGAACGGGGCGCGGAAGGCGTGCGCGTGAGGCTCGTCCGCGTCACCCGCGTGGTGTTGGAAGTCGTCGAAGTCGGCCACGTCGTCGGCGTTGACGACGACCGGGCGGGCTGCGGGTGCGTGCCGCCGGATCTCCTCCATGGCGATGGCGAGGTACGGCTGTTCCGCGGCCAGTTCTCCGCGCGAGAAGCGCCCGGCGAGCAGGACGAGGTCTCCGGGGCCGCCCCGTCCCTCGGCCAGCAGGCGGGCGGCGAGCAGCGCGACGCTGGTGGAGTCGGTGCCGCCCGAGACGTGGCATGCCGTGGTCGTGCCCATACGGCGTCCGACGGCGTTCTCGAGCGCCAGGCGCAGCTCCTGCGCGGCCTCGGCGAGGTGGGGCCCGGCAGCCGCCGGCGCGAGCGGGGCGGTGGCCCGGCGGACGGGCCGCCGCATACGACTGCGCAGCTGCCCGGTGAGGGAGAGCTCCACCACCTCTCCGCCGAGGACGCGGTGTACCCCGGTGAACGGGGTGAGGTGCGTGTGCGGTTGGGCCATGTTCCCGGTGAGGTACCGGCAGAAGTAGCGGGGTTCCAGCTCTGTGGCGTTGCCCAGGCTGCGGGCGGAGGTGCTCACGGCATTCACGCGGCCATGGGACGCCCTGACGAACAGCGGGATGCGTGCCTGCTCGTCGCGCATCAGGAGGATGCGGTCGTGGCAGACCACAACGGCCGCGTAGTCGCCGGCCGGCAGCGGCGGGACGGCTCCCTGGCGGCCGAAGGCGTCGAGGAGACCGTGTGCGCCCGCCGTGCGGTTGCGGGCCGAGCCGACCCAGCCGACGACGGCCGCGGTGCCGGCCGGCGAGGAGACCGTCGTCGCAAGCCCCTGACGCGCCATGGCGTCGGCGATCCGCAGCCTCGGTGCGCCGCCGGCCCATTCGAGGCGGAGCGCATCCATGTCACGGTCCCCCGCAGTCGATCGAGAGCACGGGGGTGAAGGCGTGCCCGCGCGGATCGGCGTCGGGGATGGACAGGCCGGCCGAGGTGGTCCAGGCGTGCAGGGCGAAGGGGTGTTCGCGCACTCCGACGTGGAGTGCGGCCTGCAGGCCGTACCGCCGCAGCAGGACGAAGGCCGTCACGGCCTCGGACTTGCAGTCACCGTTGACGAACCAGCTGCGGCGGCTGTGTGTCTGCACCGCTCGTTTCAGCCGTAGGGCTTCCTGCGCGGAGGGGAGGTCCGCGCGGTGGTATGCCGGGGCGGCCAAGGACAGCAGCCGGAGGACACGCCCGAATCCGATGGTCCGGATCAGCAGGTGCACTCCACGCAGCCAGAGCCCGACGCCGGCGTCCGCATGCTTCTTCCGGCGGCCCGTAGCGCACCGGGCCCGCACGAGAACGGTGATGAGCTCGGCGCGTTCCTCGGGGCTTCCCTCGGCGAGCTTCTGGACGTCCGCCGCCGCCATCCCGAGAAAACGCGTCCGTTTCCAGTCGGCGATCAGTGCGCCGTCGGACATCCGGGTGACACGGCAATGCGGTGGCAGGATCCTCGCCATGGCTTCCACGGCATCGGTGTCCTCTGCCACCGCACATCCTCCAGAGTTCCGCCACGGACGGTGTCAGGACTGGTATCCGTGGCCGTCGTAGAGTCCGCCGCTGAAACCCCGGATCAGACGGCCGTTGCCGAGAAGGACCAGCTGATGCGGCATACGGCGCCGCAGCAATCGTAGAAACATCGCCTACCTCCAGAATCGGGCAGGACCGATCAACTTCAGGCTACGCCTCCGCGCATGGCCCGCAACCGGGCTGCCACGTACGGGGCGCATCAGGGCACCTCCGGGCCGCGGTACTCGCTCATCGCGTCGATGAGCCAGCGCGCCAGGTAGTCGGCGAACGAGGAGCGCGGGAACAGCCGGTACGTCGGCTCGTCGTCGACCTGCCAGAGCAGTACCGCGACGGGGCCCACCGTGGTCGACACCGCCCGGCCGGGTCCGAAGGTCCGGGGATGCAGGTCCAGCGGGCAGCCCTTCTCCAGGACCTGTCGGGCGGCCGGGCCGCTCAGTTCCAGCGTGGTGCGGTTCGCGGAGACGTCCACGACCGAGCCTGGGGCTTCGGCGAGCGCCTCGCGCAACTCGGCGGCCACAGCGGTCGCTTCGGTCTGGGACAGCACGAGCCATTCGTCGGGGCCGAGCCAGACGACCGTGTGGGAGCCGGATGTGGTGGTGTGGCCGCACCGGCGAGGGAGCGGCGCGCTCAGGGTCTTCTCGATGCGGGCCGCCGCTTCGGAGGCGGGGTCGACACGCAGGTTCACCATGGTGACGAACGGCCACTCGGTCAGCGTGACGCCGCGGGCGCCGGTGACGGCGGCGGCGCTCATCCGCGCCGCCAGGTGTGCCAACGGGCTTACCCGTGCGTCGATCATCGGCTCAGCCATCTCGCCGGGTCCCTTCGGGGTCGTAGAGGACGAAGTCGGTCACCTCGACGGGCACGAGGTTCTCTCCCACCGGAGCGAGCAGGGTCTCGCCGATCCTCGCCCGTCCGTCGGCTACGAGGGCGAGGGCGAAGGGGCGGCCGAGGGCCTGGCTGTGGTAGCTGGAGGTGACGTGGCCGAGCATGGGCACCGGCCCGGCCTGGGGGGTGACGGGCACGTCCGGTGCCACCAGCTGGGTGCCCTCGGGCAGCCGGGTCGTGCGGTCGTTCGGCAGCAGGCCGACCAGCTGTTTGCGGTCGGTGCGGGAGGTGTCGGCGCGGGAGTGGGACCGCTTGCCGATGAAGTCCTTGTGCGGGGAGACCACCCAGGACATGCCGGCGTCCTGCGGGGTGACGGTGCCGTCGGTGTCCTGGCCGACGATGATGTAGCCCTTCTCGGCCCGCAGGACGTGCATGGTCTCGGTGCCGTACGGGGTGATGCCGTACGGCTGTCCGGCCTCGTGCACCTGCTTCCAGACGGCCAGGCCGTACCAGGCGGAGACGTTGATCTCGTAGGCGAGTTCGCCGGAGAAGGAGATCCGGCAGATGCGGGCCGGGATGCCGGAGGCCAGGGTGGTCTCTCGGAAGGCCATGAAGGGGAACGCCTCCGCCGACAGGTCGGCGTCCGGCGCGAGTCGGGCCACGACCTGGCGCGACTGCGGGCCCACCACGGCGATCGTCGCCCACTGTTCGGTCACCGAGGTGCAGTGGACGTCGAGTTCGGGCCACTCGGTCTGCAGCCACTCCTCCAGCCAGTCCAGGACCGCGGCGGCGCCGCCGGTCGTGGTGGTCATGAAGTAGCGGTTGTCGTCGAGGCGGAGGGTCACACCGTCGTCGAAGATCATGCCGTCGGGCTTGCACATCACGCCGTAGCGGGCCGTCCCGGGCTTGAGCTTCTTGAAGGCGTTGGTGTAGACGCGGTTGAGGAACTCGCCCGCGTCCGTACCCCGGATCTCGATCTTGCCGAGGGTTGAGGCGTCCATGACCGCCACGCCCGCGCGGGCGGCGCGGCACTCGCGGGCCACGGCCGTGTCCATGTCCTCACCGGGCCGGGGGTAGTACCGGGGGCGCTTCCACTGCCCGACGTCCTCGAACACCGCGCCGTGCGCGACGTGCCAGCTGTGGATGGACGTCGTGCGCTCCGGATCGAACAGCTCGCCGCGCTCCCGCCCGGCCAGGGCGGCGAAGGACACCGGTGTGTACGGCGCCCGGTAGGCCGTGGTGCCGATCTCTCCCAGTGACCCGCCGAGGGCTTCGGCGATCACACCGATCGCGTTGACGCCGGAGGTCTTGCCCTGGTCGTTCGCCGTACCTAGGGAGGTGTAGCGCTTGACGTGTTCGACGCCGCGCATGCCGGCGCCGGTGGAACGCCAGACGTCGGCGACGGTGACATCGCGCTGGAGGTCGACGAAGTGGGTGTCCCAGGTGCCGGGTTCGCCCTCCGGGGCGGGGACCAGCCACAGGGCACGCGTCGGGCCTGCGGGCCGGGCATCGCCGGGCGACGGTACGGAGACCGGGAAGCCGGCGTCCGTCGCCGCCTGTGCACCGGCCCGCGCCCCCTCGGCCAGGCAGCCGTCGAGGTCGTACGTCCCCCGGGCCGCACCGATGACGTGCTGGTCCCGCACGGCACCGTCGGGGACGAAGGCGACCAGGTCCTCGTCCCAGCGCAGCCGGCCCTGGCGCTGGCTGTGCAGGTGCACCACCGGGCTCCATCCGCCCGAGACGGCGAGCAGGTCGCAGCCGAACGACGCCGCGGCACCCGTGAGTTGGCCTTCGGCGTCGAGAGCCTGCACGGTCACGCCGGTGAGCCGGCCGTCGCCAGCGGTGTCGACCACCGCGCTGCCGGTCAGCACCCGCACCCCGGTCGCCATGGCGACCTCGGCGGCTCGGGGGGACAGCCCGGGGCGGGCGTCCACGACGGCGGCGATGTCGATGCCTGCGGCGTGGAGGTCCGCGACGGTGTCGTAGGCGCTGTCGTTGGTCGTGCTGACCACGGCCCGCGAACCGGGCGCCACGGCGTACCGGTTGAGGTAGGAGCGTACGGCCGCGGCGAGCATCACCCCGGGGCGGTCGTTGCCCGCGAAGACCAGCGGACGCTCGTGCGCGCCGGTCGCCAGGACGACCTGGCGGGCCCGTATGTGCCACAGGCGCTGACGCGAGACACCCTCGGGGGCGGCGGCTCCGAGGTGGTCGGTGCGCCGCTGGAGAGCCAGCACGTAGTTGTCGTCGTACGACCCGAAGGCCGTGGTGCGTTGCAGTACGACGGCCTCGGGAGCGGCGTCGAGCACCGCGCGGAACCCGGCGACCCGTTCGAGGCCGCCCTGCGGGCCGGAGAGCAGCGAACCGCCGGGCTCGGACTGGTCGTCGACGACGATCACGCGGGCGCCGGAGCCGGCGGCAGCGGCGGCGGCCGCGAGCCCTGCCGGTCCGGCGCCGACGACCAGGACGTCGGTGTGGACGTACTTCTTGTCGTAGACGGCGGGGTCGGGGTTCGGGTCGAGCCGGCCCATGCCGGACAGGGTGGTGGCGGACAGGCCGTCGTAGAGCTCCACGGTCGTCGCCGGGAGCATGCCCTCCGAGCACGGGCCGTCGAGCTGCAGCAGGGCGTTGGGCTCCTCGACGCCCCCGGCGACCATGCCGCGCGGGCGGCCGCGGTAGAGCGACGGGGCGACTTGGATGATGCCGTTCGCCAGCATGGCCGAGGCGACGGTGTCTCCGGGGTGGCCGGTCAACTCCCGCCCGTCGACGGTGAAGCGCAGCACCGTGCCACGGTCGATGCGGCCTCCTTGCCGGAGCCTGAACTGCTGGTCGGTCATCGGGTTCCTCCGGCCTGGGGCAGTTCGGGGCGGGGTTCGTCGAGCCGGTAGACGGCGAGCACCTCGTGGCTGGCGGTGTCGCGCAGGACGTTGAACCAGCGGCGGCAGCCGGTGCTGTGCACCCACCGCTCCGCGAAGGGGCCCTTGGGGTTGTCGCGGTAGAAGACGTACTCGGCCCACTGCTCGTCGGTGAGGTCCGCGGGGTCGTCGGGGTGGGCGACATGGGCCTGTCCCCCGTAGTGGTACTCGGTCTCGTCACGGGGACCACACCACGGGCAGCTGATCAGCAACACGCTGTCCTCCTCAGTGGGCCACGGCTGCCGCGCCGTGCTCGTCGATCAGGGCGCCCGTCGAGAAACGGTCGAGGGCGAAGGGTGCGTTCAGCGGATGCGGCTCGCCCGTGGCGATGGTGTGCGCGAAGGTCCAGCCGGCGGCCGGGGTTGCCTTGAATCCGCCGGTGCCCCAGCCGCAGTTGACATACAGGTTCTGCACGGGAGTGGCGCCGATGATCGGCGAGGCGTCCGGGGTGACGTCGACGATGCCGCCCCAGGTCCGCAGCACATGCGCCCGCGCGAAGACGGGGAACAGCTCGACGGCGGCGGCCATCTGCTGCTCGATCACGTGGAAGGAGCCGCGCTGCCCGTAGCCGTTGTACGAGTCGACGCCCGCGCCCATCACCAGCTCGCCCTTGTGCGCCTGGGACACATACACATGTACGTGGTTCGACATGACCACCGTCGGGTGGACCGGCTCGTGCAGCTCGGAGACCAGCGCCTGCAGCGGATGGGACTGCACCGGCAGGCGGAAGCCCGCGCGCTCGGCCAGCACGCTGCTGTGCCCGGCCGCCGCGAGGCCGACCCGGCCGGCGAGGATGCGGCCGCGGTCGGTCTCGACACCCACGACGCGGTCGCCGTCCTTGAGGAAGCCGGTGACCTGGCAGCCCTGGATCAGGTCCACGCCCAGCTCGTCGGCCCGGCGGGCCAGCGCCCAGGCGACATGGTCGTGCTTGGCGATGCCGGCCCGCGGCTGGAAGGTTCCGCCGAGGACCGGGTAACGGGTGCGGGGCGAGACGTTGAGGATCGGGCAGATCTCGGCGACCTCGTCCGGCTCCAGCCACTCGGCGTCGACTCCGTTGAGGCGGTTGGCGTTGACGCGGCGCACGCCCTCGCGGACGTCCTGGAGGGTGTGCGCGAGGTTGAGGACGCCGCGCTGGCTGAACAGGAAGTCGTAGTCCAGCTCCTCCGGGAGCGCCTCCCACAGCTTCAGCGCGTGCTCGTAGATCGCCGCGCTCTCGTCCCAGAGGTAGTTGGAGCGGATGATGGTGGTGTTGCGGGCCATGTTGCCGCCGGCGAGCCAGCCCTTCTCCAGGACGGCGACGTTGGTGATGCCGTGGTTCTTGGCGAGGTAGTAGGCGGTGGCCAGGCCGTGGCCGCCCGCGCCGACGATGACGACGTCGTACGAGGAGCGCGGCTCGGGGTTGCGCCAGAGGAAGTCCGGGTGTTCCGGAAGCGGCTCGGCGGTCATGCCGCGTCTCCGTTCAGGTGCGGGTAGAGGGGGAAGGCGGCGGCGAGCTTCCCGACCCTGGCGCGCAGTTCGTCGTCGGGCTGTCCGCCCTTCAGGGCCTCGGCGATGATGTCGGCGACCTCACGGAACTCCGTCTCGCCGAAGCCGCGGGTGGCCAGGGCGGGCGTACCGATCCGCAGTCCCGACGACACCATCGGCGGACGTGGGTCGAAGGGCACAGCGTTGCGGTTGACGGTGATACCGATGCGGTGCAGCCGGTCCTCGGCCTGCCGGCCGTCGAGCACGGAGTCGCGCAGGTCGACGAGGACCAGGTGGACTTCGGTGCCGCCGGTCAGCACCGTGATCCCGGCCTCGGCCACGTCGTCGGCCAGCAGCCGTCCGGCGAGGATGCGGGCGCCGGCCAGGGTGCGCTGCTGCCGCTCCTTGAACTCCTCCCCCGCCGCCACCTTGAAGGCCACCGCCTTCGCCGCGATGACATGCTCCAGCGGGCCGCCCTGCTGGCCCGGGAAGACCGCGGAGTTGATCTTCTTGGCCAGGGCGGCACGGCTGAGGATCACACCGCCGCGCGGGCCGCCGAGGGTCTTGTGCGTGGTGGTCGTGACGACGTCGGCGTACGGCACCGGGCTCGGGTGCAGGCCCGCGGCCACCAGGCCCGCGAAGTGCGCCATGTCCACCATCAGGTAGGCGCCCACCGCGTCGGCGATCCGCCGGAACGCGGCGAAGTCCAGCCGGCGCGGGTAGGCCGACCAGCCGGCGACGATCATCCTGGGCCGGTGGGCGAGCGCGAGCTGCTCGACCTCGTCCATGTCGATGCGCAGGTCGGACGCGCGCACGTGGTAGGGCACGACGTGGTACAGCTTGCCGGAGTAGTTGAGGCGCATGCCGTGGGTCAGATGGCCGCCGTGCGCCAGGTCGAGGCCGAGGATCGTGTCGCCGGGCTGGAGCAGCGCGAACATCGCGGCCGCGTTGGCCTGGGCGCCCGAGTGCGGCTGTACGTTCGCGGCCTCGGCACCGAACAGTTCCTTCACCCGGGCGATGGCCAACTGCTCGATGGTGTCGACGTGTTCACATCCGCCGTAGTAGCGGCGGCCCGGGTAGCCCTCGGCGTACTTGTTGGTCAGCACCGAGCCCTGGGCCTCCATCACGGCGGCCGGGGCGAAGTTCTCGGAGGCGATCATCTCCAGCGTGGACTGCTGACGGCGCAGTTCGGCGTCGACGGCGGTGGCGACGTCCGGGTCGAGTTCGCTGAGCGGGAGGGAGAGGGGGGATGCGAGCGGGGTGGACGACGGGTTCGTTGCCATCTGTGCACCATCCTGAGAGCCAACTAATGGGCAACTGATATATCAGCCTCTGCGGTAAGGTATGGGAGCTCGCCAGGACAGGTCAAGGGGACATCCATGCAACAGGTGGCGGCCGATTCCAGGAGCAGAGAAGCCGGGGGCGAGGAGCTGTCCCTCGCCGAACGCGCCTACCGGGCCATCCGTGACCGGCTCGTCATGCTCGAGATCCGCCCGGGTGCGCCGATCAACGAGGAGCAGCTGGGCCAGTCCCTCGGCGTCGGACGGACGCCGGTGCGCGAGGCGCTCAAACGGCTCCAGTACGAGCGCCTCATCACGACGTACCCCCGACGCGGCACCTTCGCCACCGACGTCAACATCACCGACCTGGCCCACATCTCCGAGGTGCGTCAGGAACTGGAGCCCCTGGCCGCCGCGCAGGCCGCGCGGCGCGCGACGGCCACGGACCGCGCGAACCTGACGGCCCTACGGCGGCAGCTGACGAGCGCGGATGCCCGTGGGCGCGACGCCGCCGCACTCATGCACCTGGACCTCCAGGTCCATCGCGCCATCTACGCCGCCACGCACAACCCGTACCTGGAAGACACCCTCGTCCGCCACGACAATCTGGCCACCCGCATCTGGTGTCTGTTCGTCGACCGGCTGTCCGACATGGCCGGCCACGTCGAAGAGCACGGACCGCTGATCGAGGCGATCGTCACCGGCGACTCCGACAAGGCGGCACGGCTCGCCCGGAGCCACGTCGAGGGTTTCGAACGGGCCATCCGCGACGCCATCTGAGCTTCGCCCGGACAGGCCCGGGCGTCCGCCGGCGACGTACCCGACTACGGCATCGTCGCCGGCCGGGAAGCCGCCCCCGAGGACGTCGGCCACCTCCGCCGGGGATGCCGACGGCGAGTGGGTGACGCCGGCGCGACCGGACCTACTGCGCGGTCAAGTCGAGGAAAATCTCCGCCAACTGGGCCGGCTCAATCGACTCAACCGACTCAATCCGCCGACCGCATACTGATACGGGCACTATCCCAACAGCCGGGACAGTTCGGGGGTGATCCGGTCGGCCAGGTAGGCGTGTCCCGCGTCTGTGGGATGGACGCCGTCACTGCCGATGAACTGGTGGGCGGAT
This sequence comes from Streptomyces sp. NPDC007205, assembly GCF_040634095.1. Taxonomy (NCBI): domain Bacteria; kingdom Bacillati; phylum Actinomycetota; class Actinomycetes; order Kitasatosporales; family Streptomycetaceae; genus Streptomyces; species Streptomyces sp. NPDC007205. Next base: position 748,708 of record NZ_JBEYEW010000001.1, on the reverse strand, counting down.
CCGGTGAACCACGCGCGCCGCACCGCGGACAGATAGGGCAGGGGCACTTCGTCCGCCGCAGCCGCGACGGCATCGTCGACCGGTCGCGAGCCTACCGGCTGCGGGTCGGAGTAGATGGGCCCGATGACCAGGATCCGCGCGTGGGGCAGGCCTGCGTGCAGACGACGGAGGGTGTTCACCGCGGCGGCCCTGGTTCGTGTCGGATCGACGTCGTTGCGGGATCCTTCGACGATCACCACGTCGGGCGCCGTGGCGACCGCGTCGTCGACCCGTTGGGGGTAGGACCGTCGGCCCGGCTGCGTGCCGGCGGTGGTATAGCCCGTGCCGCCCTCCCCGTCGAGAGTCAGCGTCAGTCCCAGCCGGGCGGCGACCAGCGCGGGCCAGCCGTGCGGTCCGTTGCCGCCCTGGTCACTGCCGCCGGCGATGCTGTCGCCCAGGACGAACAGCCGCAACCTCGACGTGGTGGCGTTGACAGCGGTGCTGCCGGCTCTGGCGGGGGCGCCGGGCAGACATGTCAGCACGGCCATCAGCATGACGACCAGCGTGCGTCCGGGCTGTCGTATCGCCCTGGCCGAACGCTGCGAACGCGAAGATGTCGCCATGGCCTGAGGTTAAGGCGCGAGCAGAAGCGTCACCAGTGCAATACGTCCGGTCGGGGCGCTACCGTGCAGCCACCTCGGTGCCCGCGGCTCCCCGCCCCCGAACCGGACGATTTCCGTGTGTGACACCTCGTCGGCGCCAGGAAGTGCACCCCTCTTTTGATATGTTCGGATTATGCACTGTTGAGGTGATATTGGGTGTGCCGTTGGGAGTGAGCCGACCGGGATGCTGAGAGAATCGGGCGCCGCTTCCGTACGGCCGTCGACCATCAACGTGGCCGACCTGGGAGCTGTGGGCGACGGGCTAACCGACGACACCGGGGCCTTCGAGCTCGCCTATGCCGTCGCCGCCGCCCGGGTCAGAGACGGTGTCGGTCGCCTGGTGATCGAGATTCCGGCCGGTGACTTCCTGATCAGCCGGCCGCACGCGCTGCTGAACGGTGTGGCGCCGCCGCGGCCTGCGAACGGACTGCGTTTCCGCGGGGCGGGCAAGCGTATGACCACCCTCGTCTTCCGCCCGAAGACCGGACCGGGCTCCTTCTTGTGCCGCAATGAGGACTGCTGGTCCAACCTGTCCTTTGAGCGCATGCGGTTCCGCTCGACCACCCCGGGCGCCTCCTTCTTCATCTCCTACTCGACGGGGCAGGCGCAGGACTACCGCTTCTCGGAGTGCGAGTGGACGGGAGAATGGGAGTACGGCCTCGCCCTGGACGGCACGAACAACAACTCCGAGATGCGCTGGGAGGCGTGCCAGATCGGAGGCAGCTACCGCCGGGCCTTTCTCTACTCGGGCCTCTCACGGCGCGGACAGACCAACCTCAACGACCAGGACCAGTTCCTGAACTACTGGTTCACGGACATGAAGGTCGAGTACGAGTGGGGTAACTTCCTGGAGTTCCCCTACGGCGGCTCGATCACCTGCCGCGGCGGCTCCTACGTCATCAAGGGCCAACGCCCCCGGACCACCCACGAATACGGGAGCACCAGCACGTTCTTCCGCTTCCCTGTGGCACAGCACTACGACGCCGTCCAGCGCTTCCACGCCGAGGACATCCGCTTCGAGGTACGCAACCCGAACGTGGTGATCATCGACTGCGTGTGGAGCAGCGGAACGGTCCACTTCAACGACTGCGACGATACCGCCGGCGCCGGCAAGGACTTCTCCGCCGACGTGCGCACGCATCGCTACACGGTAGGGCCGCGCGGTCCGCTGATCCGTTATGACTCCTGCCAGTTGGTGGGCCGTCACCAGTACCGCAGGGCCGAGTCCCAGATGGCACTGCCCTCCGTGGTCCGCTACGACACGTGCCTGCTCCGTAGCCATCCGGCGAGCAGGTTCGTAGTGACCGGCGGCTCGGCCCCGCCCGCCTTCGTCACGTTCGTCACCTGCATCGACCAGCCGGACAGCAGCGGCGTCGAGGTGCCGCCGCCGAACACGGACGACTCATGAGGACGCCCGGTTGGAGGGTGTGCTCAGCAACTGGTCACGGGCGCTCGGGTCAGGCGCCTACCGTGCCGTCCACTCCCTCGCGGAGGAAGTCCGCGTGGCCGTTGTGGCGACCGTACTCCAGGATCATGTGGAGCATCACCATCCGCAGGGACACGTCCTCGCCCCAGCGCGGTTGGTACCCCGCGAGGTCCAGGGACTCGGCCTCGCGCTCGATGCGGCGCGAGTGCTCGACCTCGGCCTCCCACGCCGCGAACGCCTCCTCGGCGCTCGCGTCCGTGGTGTCGTACGCGGCCTGGAAATCGAACTCCTTCTCCGACCAGACCATCGGGGCGGCGTTGTCGTCGAACACCCGGCGGAACCAGGCCCGTTCGACCTCGGCCATGTGGCGGACCAGAGCGAGCAGGGACAGGGTCGACGGCGGGCTCGACCGCTCCTTGAGCTGCTCCTCCGTCAAGCCCTCGCACTTCATCGCCAGGGTCGCCCGGTGGAACTCCAGGAACGCCCGCAGCGTCTCACGCTCCGTACCGAAAGGGGGCGGACCGATGCGTTCGACAGTCACGGTGGGTTCCTCTCGGTGACGAGCTGGGGCGTCGAACGTACACCGTCCCCCTTTCAGGGCCTCGTACGGGGCTGTCGCCGGCGATGGATCATGCCTCGGGCGGTTCGCGTGGTACGCCTCAAGAGGGGATGACTCCCGGCCGGAACGGTTCGACGCCGACGATGTGGCGCACCCGGTCCGGCTCGACCAGGACATGCACCCGCTGCTCGCCCTCGACAAGCCAGGGGTACCCGTTCAGGCCCAGGTACTTGAGGGCCAGCCGGTCCATGCCCCGCTCGGCCTCCTCACCCTCCACGAAGCGAACCGCGCGGCCCGAGATCTGCACCCGGTCGTAGGGGTTCTCGGCGTCGGCGTGCGAGAGATGGACGCGGGAGTCGTTGCGGAGGTTCTCCTCCTTGATCCGGCCGACCGAGGTGTTGAACACGATCAGCCCGTCCTCCAGTCCCACCCACATCGGAGTGACATGAGGCGCCCCGTCCGGCGTCACCGTGGCCACGTACCAGAAGTTCGGTTCCTCCAGCCGCCTGCGCACCTGCTCGTTCAACTCCACCGCCATGACCAGCCCCTCCGTTGATCGCTCCTGCACAACCACCTTGCCACAGCAGAGCAATTGACAGTGCGCCCACCACGGGGGCCCGTCCAGGGTCTTCTCAGTAGGCGGAGTTGACGTTGTCGATGGAGCCGTAGCGGTGCGCGGCGTAGTTGGCGGCGGCGGTGATGTTCGCCACCGGGTCGGTCGCGCTGTGGGCCGTGCCATCGACGTGGTAGGCGTTGAAGGTGGGGTCGATCACCTGCAGCAGGCCCTTGGACGGGGTGCCCTGCTGCGCGTTGACGTCCCAGTTGTTCTGGGCGTTGGGGTTGCCGCCGGACTCACGCATGATGTTGCGCTTGAGACCTTCGTAGCTGCCAGGGATGCCCTTGGCCTTCATGATCGCCAGGGACTGCTTGATCCAGCCGTCGAGATTGCCCGCGGTGCCGGTGGTGCCCTTGGGGTCGGTATGGCTGCCGGTGGAGAGAGCCGCGACCTTGTGGGCGGCGTTCGTCTGCGGCGCTTCGGCGGCCTGCGCGGACGCCGGCATCAGGGTGAGCGCAACGGTGGCGGCGCCGGTGGTGGCGATGCCGGTCAGGGCGAGGGTACGCAGGCGGGCAAGGCGGCGGGTGGTGATCGCGGTCATGAAGGGGTCTCTCCTGTGGGGACGTCGTAGAGGCGCCGGCCGGGTCGGTCGCGGCCTGTAAGGCGTCGGGGCGAGGCCCCGTGCTGCAGGGCACGGCGGGCAGGCCTGGGGATGTAGGCCCGGTGCGTCCCGCGGCTCCGGCAACGAGAGACATGGTTATCGGGGGGCGGAAACGGGCGCAAGGATGTGACGTACTACCCGACTACGGAGCAATGTCCCTATTTCGCCGTTCTGGCGGGTTTATGCCCAGCTTGTGGCGGCGTGGCTCTACGATCGGCGGTAGGACGTGACATGGCTCTCGTGGGGGGCGTCACCCCCAGCGCCCACCCAGCGCCCACCCAGCGCCCGTCGTCTCAGCCGCGCGGGGCCACGTACAGGCTCTGGGTACCGCGGCCGAGCGGTCCCTTCTCGTCGTGCAGGGCGGACTCGGCCAGACCGATGCCCGCGCCGTCCACCGACGTCCGGGCGTCCAGGCAGACCCACTCGCCTTCGGGATGGCGGTGCAGGCTGACAGTGAGATCGGCATTGACGAAGACGTAGCGGTGGAAGTCCAGCTCAGCACTGACGCCGTTGCCCGAGTCGGCAGCAGTCAGCACCCGGCTGAGCGGCATGATCTCCTCCCCCGCGATCAGGGGGACCCTCATCCGCATCCACGCGGTGGCCGGGCCGGCCTCGAGGAACGAACCGGCGGCGAAGCGTACGTCCATGGCGGTGTGGTAGCCCTGATCCCACGGGACCGGGAAGAACGGTTTCAGGGGTGCGGCCGAAGGCCCGGGGACCTGCCGGCCCGGCGACACCTGCGGTACCGAGTCCGGCACGGTCTTCATCAGCAGAACCGTCGCCCGCATCACTTCCTGGCCGCCGTCGGGTGTCAGTACCGCCTCCACGAGTTCGACGTTGCGCCCGGCGCGCAGCACGCGTGTGGTCACGTTCAGCGGCCGTATCGGGACCGGGCGCATGATCTCGTAGGTGAGCCGGGCGACCCGCGTGTCCGGCCGTCCGCCCGGCCGTTGCTCGACGGCCAGAGCGAGCAGCGCGGCCGGCGGGCCGGCGTGCTGGGAGTCGGCGTCCCAGGGACCCCGGGTGTAGACGGTGGGCAGGAACCGGCCGTCGGCCTCCCGCTCGTAGAAGGCCTCGGCTTGCGACGTCGGCACGACTGCCCCTTCCTGCCGCTCGGACTCCCGACGCCGTCATATTACTAAGCGCTTGTTCAATTCGCGGGGAACTTCCCCTCACCGTTCTGCACCTCTGGGCGACGCTCGATCGGGATGCTCACCGGTCCGCGGGGGTCAGGAGGCAGCGGATCTTGTCGAGCATGGGGTCCGGGACGAAGCCGGTCTGTGCGCACAGCGTGCCGAGTTCCTTCACCGCCCGCTGTTCGTCGCCGGGCTTCACGGTGAACGTGAGGAAAGGTGCCGGCGCGCGGCTGGGCAAGGAACCGGGGTGCGGATATGTCCGGCTTCTCGTCGAGGACGGCGTGGCGGCGGGCCAGGGCCCGGCCGTCGCGGATGCCGAGCGCGGGAAGAGCCTCTCAACGCGGGTCTGTACGGCATGGATCGCCACGGTGAAGGCGCATCTGAACCAGATGATGGCCAAGCTCGGCCTCAGCAGCCGGGCGCAGGCCGTGACGGTGGCGTACGAGACCGGTCTCATCCGTCCCCGTCGCGTACCGCACGCCGACAGCGCACGACTGTGATCCGCAACCGGCCGGATGACGTCTGACCAGGGCCCGCCGGAACCGGCACCCGAGGGGGCGGCGTCCATCGACGCACAAGATCGCTCATGGCGCGAAGGAGTCGAGATGACCGGCACGGCCACCCGTTACCTCTATCTGGCCCGGCACGGCGAGGCGTCGCCGGACGAGAGCGGGCTGACCGAGGGCGGCCGTCGGCAAGCCACGCTGCTCGGCCAGCGCCTCCGGAACATCCCTGTCACCGCCGTCCACCATGGTCCGCTGCCCCGGGCGGAGCAGACCGCGCGTCTCATCGGCGACCAGCTGAAGAACGTCCCTCTGCAAGTCTCGGAAGTTGCCGGAGACTACGTTCCCTATGTGCCGGCAAGGGAGGAACTCCCGCAGGAGTCAGCAGACCTGTTCCTCCGCTTTCTCGCCGGCGCCACTGATGAGGAGCGGGAGCGCGGACCTGCGCTGGCCCGCCGGGCGCTGGATCTGTTCGCCGGTCCGGTGGAGGGAGAAGAGGAGCGGCACGAACTGGTCGTCACCCACAATTTCCTCGTCGCCTGGCTCGTCCGGGACGCCATGCATGCGCCGAAGTGGCGTTGGCTCGGCCTCAACCACGGCAACGCCGCGCTCACCGTGATCCGCTACGCGCCCGGCCGACCGGCCTCCGTCCTCGTCTCCAACGACATGCGCCATCTGCCCGCCGAACTGCGCTGGACCGGCTTTCCCCCCGACTTGCACATCTGAAGGCGCGTCAGACCAGGGACGGGAGCCGGAAACCTCGTCGGGTCCGAGAGGACATCCGGCGGCGGGACACCGGCGCAGGTGGTCGACCGGGCCGGAGCTCAGCCCTCCCACGACCGGTCCGCCACCTCGGGCAGATCCGCCGCGTGCTCGCGGATCCAGCGTGGTGGCGCTGCCGGGTGTCCTCCATGTGCTGGCGTACGGCCGCCGTCCGCACGGCGAGGCCGGGACGCGGTCGATGACGTCCACCACGCGCACGGTCAGTTCGGGCAGGTGACGGCGCAGCAGCTGTGCCGCTGCCGGCACCTCCTGGGCGGGTACGCCCCCGGCGCAGGCCAGCACCACATCGGATTCACGCGAGCCGTCTTCGCTGCCGGCCCATTCCCAGATGCCTGCGCCGCGTGCACAGTGGACCTTCGCCTGATCCATCGACAGGCAGTCGAAGCACGGTTGTTTGCCGGCGACGGCGCCGTTGCCCCTGCCGAGCGGCGACGACTCCTGATACGGCCGAGGGGTGCGGGGGGCCGGTGCCGCCTCCTCCACCCGTGCGGCATATGATCACGGGCATGTCCGTCCTCCACGAGCGTTCCGCCCTCAGTCAACTGGCCCACGGTGAGCGGCTCTTGGGCTACGGCACCGTCGTTCCCGCCAAGAGCGCCAAAGGCATCAGCCCGACCATCGGCCGGTCGCTCGGGAACCAGCTGGTCAACAGCATCGGCGCCCAGTCCGGCGGAGCCGGCACCATCGCCGCGCAGATGCCGGGCACCTCCGGTTCGCTGCTGCTGCGCGTGACCGACCAGCGCATCGGACTCGTCAAGCCGCTCGACGGCACCCCGGTGTGGGAGGTGCCGCGGGCCTGGGTGACCCGGGTCGAACGCCGGCCGCGGACACAGCTGATGGCCCGCTTCCGGCTGCACTACGCCGACGGCTCCTGGCTGGCTTTCCTCACCATGCGGCGCCGCACGATCGAACAGTTCCGCTCACTCATCGGCTGACTCCGTCCTCACTGAGGCAGGCTTCCTCGATCAAGTAAGCACGGTACGACTGTCAGCCGGCCTTGGCCGGGAAGAACATGCTGGTAGACGCCCCATCCTGGGGGCAGGAAACGGGCGGGATCCTCTCCGGTCACCCCAGCCGTCCACGCCGCGCCCGACCGAGTCAATATGACCTGGACCACATCTACAGGTCTTCCGCCGCTGCCGGTGGAGGCGTAGGTTCCACTTACCCCGCGACGGCGCCTCCAAGGCGCTGGTCCGCCAGTCCCGGGCGGCGGACCAGCGGGGGCCAAATCTACCCACATCTGCGACGGGGCCACCGCCGCGCTGAACCGGTCCGACGGGCCGGGGCCGACCTGAGTGCCTGCACAAGAACGGCCGAGTGCCCTCGTGCGGGAACGGCCGGGCGAGGAGCTGGTGGCCCCTCGCACGTGAGCCAGGTGACCAGCACGCCATGTGCTTGGTCAACGGCCGCGAGGAGCAGCCCCCTCTCCTGCCGAAGCGAGCAGAGCACGAAGGAGTCCTTGGTATCCGGCGGGCATCCGCCTGCCCCGGTCCCGGCCACGGCGCCACTCCACCGACCCGGCATGATGATCACCATGACTTCGATCGCCCAGACCCCGATAACCGGCCTGGACCTCACAGGTTTCACCGAGCGTGAGCCCGGTCTGTGGACCGATGCGGCGGGGCTCGTCCTGTCGGTCCACTTCTTTCCCCTCGCCCCGGACTTGCCGGCCGCGCTCCACGAGCAGGAGCGGCTGCGGTACGGGAGCGCACAGGGCGCGGCCGGGTCCGGGGGCGGCCTCATCGAGGCGGTGGTGGGCAGCGTGGACGGCGTCCCGGCGCTGCGCCAGCTCATCAAGATGCCGTTGCAGAGCAGGCAGGGACAGGCTTTCATCGGCAGTTGGACGCTGCCGAAGGACCGCTGCAGCACCGTGGTGAAGGTGCAGGCTGCCGAGGGCGCCACGACCGGCCTGCGGGAGGCCATGGTGATGAGTCGGGTGGGGCCGGCCGACTACTTCCAGCCCCACCCGTACGCCGGAGGCGGACAGTTCGGCGGTCTGCCGTACCACGTGGCCGACCTGGAGCAGTGGGATCCCGAGTTCCCCGACCACCCGCTCACCTTGGTGCGCGCCGCCCTGCGCCGGATCACGCCGACAGTCACCCTCCACGATCAGTTCAAGACCCTGCCGCCGTACCCCGGCCCGACGCCACCCCACACCCACCCCGGGCCGCCTGCGGCCCCCTACGGCGCCCCGATCCCGCCCGCACCTCGACGCGGCTGGTTCCGCCGCAAGAGCGGCTAGACAGGGCCTGGGTCCACATCTGACGGACGCCATGGACAGGTGGGTCTCCCGTCGGTATCTTCCTCGGGTCCGCCCACCTGGACCAGGCGCTACTGCTCCATGAACTGGTCCCAGCCGCCCGGTGTGGACCGCTCTTCCGGGAGCGGGGCACCGCGGTGGCCCTCGACGACATCGCGCGCCGCGCCGGAGTGGGCGCGGGCACCCTCTATCGCCGGTTTCCCGACCGCGGCGCGCTGATCCGGCAGGTCATCGTCGACGGCTTCGAAATCTGCCTGGCAGCGGTGCAGGCGGCCCGTCAGGAACCGGCCGATCCCGCAGGCGCGGTGGAGCGGCTGTTCCGGCGTGTGGTGGAACGGCGCGAACGCCTCGTGCTGCCCTTGATCGGCGGACCGGTCGCACATGATCCATGAGTGCAGGAACTCCAGCACTCCATCCGCGGCAGCGTCGAGGAGATCATCGCGGCCGGCCTGGCCGCCGGCGTCGTTCCGACCAGTCCGCACAGGCCGCACGGGTGGGTGCCGGCGAGACGCCCGGCAACGCCACCTACGTGTTCCCGTGACCCGGGGTCCTCGCCGCGCCTTCTACTGTAGGCAGCAGTACGAACATGAAGGGGGCGGAGGATATGACGACGTGGGCCCTGGTTGTCGAGACGACCTTGGGTGCCGGCGAGCGCAAGCACATGGAGGCACACGTGGTGGCGCACGTCTCCGGCACTCGCGCCGAGGCGCTCGCGGAGCTGGAACGGCGGGCCCGGAGCCACTCACCCGAGCATCCCAGAACTCCCAGGCGGCGTCGGCTCCTTCGGGACGGCGACGGTTTCCTCGTCGTCGTCGACGGGGCGTGGCAGTCCTTCGCCACGCGGTTCACGGTGGCGGAACTGCTGGAGGACTCCGACGCGCCCACCGCCCCAGAACCCGTGGAGGCGCCGACCGACCCCATTGCTTCACCGGATGAGGCGGTGGAGCGGGTCGAGGCGGTGGAGCAGGCCGAGCAAGTCGAGAGGTATGCGGACGGCGTGCCGGTCAAGCCGGCGTGGCTGGGGCGCGACGACCTGCCGTAAGCGTGCCGGCGTCGTCCGAAACACCTCTTCGTCGACGGCGGCTACGCCACCCGCTGAAAGGCGCCGGTCCTTCAGCCGCCGACGAGGGCGACGAGCTTGATGAAGACCAGGTCGGGGTCGGCGCTGAGATCCACGACTTCGTCGAGGTCCTCGACCTGGCGATCGCCGACCAGCACGAAGAATCCGTTGGCCAGGAAGGCGCGTTCAGCGATCGCGGCCTGGCGCTCCCAGTTGATCCGGCGGGGCTCGTGGAGACGGTAGCCGTTCAGCTCGGTCTCGGCGTCGTCGGGGCGGACGAGGCCGTTGAAGCGGTTGCCCGGACGGGCGTTGTACCGGGCCACCTCCTCCTGGACCCGCAGCCTGATCAGCTCCCGTACGGTCATCCGTTCCGGCAGCCCGGCGACCTCCCACTCGGTGACCGGTCTGCCCGTCGCGGTCTCGTCCCGGAACGTCACGGTGGCCATCAGGCACCTCGCTTGATCTGCAGGAGAATGGACTCGTCGGTGATCTTCGTGTCGGCGGCGAGCAGGAACGCCTTGCTGAGGATCAGGGAGAGCCGTTCGTCCTCGAACGGCAGGAAGACCCTGCCCTCTTCCTTGCCGCGTGACGGGACGATGCACAGGTAGCTGTCGTCCGGTTCCATCAGGATGTTGGACGAGCCTAGATGGATCTTGTACGTGCGCAGATCGCCACGGACGACCAGAAAGCGGCCCTGGATCGCGCACCGGTCGGCGATCTTCAGGCGCGGCAGGATCCGTGCCAGCGCCTCCCGGCGGATCTCGGCACCCGCCGTCAGCTCACCGAACGTGGCCGCCCGCCAGTACGCGGCACAACGCTCCTCGCCCCGGTCGGTCCAGTCGGGATCGGCAGCGATCGAGGTCACGCCCACAAAGAGATCCACATCACGCATCGCCTCGCTGAACACCAGCGGGGGCACCTCCGCCAGGGGCACTTCCCGCCAGCGCCGGCCGTCGCGCCGCTCGAAGCGCACCTGATCGGTCGCGGCGTGCTCGGGTGCGTAGCCGCCGTGGTCGTCCGCGGCGGGCTCGTGGTGGAAGCAGGCCCGCCACTCGCCGTCGCCGAACTCGGCCCGCGCCCTCCCGTCGTAGCCGCCGTCGTACCGGCCGAGGAAGTTGGCCTGCCAGCCGCGTTCCTTGAACAGCGCGTAGAGCTGCCGGTAGTGGACGATGTGGGCGGCGAACCGGTTGGAGTAGCCGCCCGTCTTCTGCTCCGCCGGGGTGAGCAGGTAGATCTCCCGGAAGGCCTGTTTGAACGGCTGCCGCAGGCACGTGGCGACGAGCTGCTCCCGCCACGCCCTGATTTCGTCGGTCGACGCCCGGATCGGATGCCACAACCGGACGCGTTCGGGCCGGCCGGGCGGCTCGGTCGTCGGTGCCATCGCCCGCCACTCGCCGTGCGCGTCCTCGAACTCCCAGATCAGGCCGCGAACGAGGGTCCCGGTGACCGGGTGGTCGCGGTAGTGGCGGCACCAGTCGTCGTACGGCCAGGCGCGTCCGGTCGACATCAGCGCCTCCACGCGTGACCGCTCGCCCGACAGTGTGCCCCGCACCTCCTTGGCCAGGGCCTTCAACTCCCTTAGTTCGGCCGGGAAGCCGTCCTTCAGGGCGGCCGGAGCCGTGCGGGAGGTCTTCCCGTCGGGCCGTGTATAGGTGAGCCGCACGGTCGCGGCTTCCTCGATCGCCACCCGTACCCGGTGTCCGCCCACCTGCCGCTCCAGGGAACCGTCCGGCCCCAGACCGTGGTCCGGCACGCTGCGCTCGATCAGCTGAGCCGCCGTGATGCCCTGCTTCCCGGCCGCCGTCACCAGAGCGGTGTCGAGTTGTTTGCGCAGAGCCCGGTGACTGATCCGGGACTGCAGCCGCCACAGGGCCTCCAGGGCGGCCGTATCGGCTGTCTCGGCCAGCGCGTTGATCGCCGCGCCCGCGAGCTTGAGGTCGTCGATCACGCCGGTTCCCACGCCGCCGGTTCGCAGAGCCAGTGCGCCGAGGTGCCGCACCGCGGCCGGGGCGCCGGTCAGCGCGGCCGCCCAGACGACGCCGCGTGCCAGGTCTCCGTCGTTCTGGTGGACGAGGTAGTGGTAGTGGTAACCGCCGCCGAGCCAGCCGGTGTGCGCTCCGCTTGTTCTGCTGCACAGCGGATCGCCCTCGGCCAGCGCCCGCAGGACGTCGGCCATGAGGTCCCGTGCCGCCGCCGCGGCCACGAGGTCGAGGCACGTCCGCCGCCACCTCTGCGCGGGACGCGGGCCCGACAGGCTCGCCAAGTGCCGTAACAGGTCGGCGAGTTCGCGCGCCGGGGAAATCTTGGCACGGTCGCTCAACGGGGCTGCCCAAGGGGTGTCGGCGGGGATCAGTCCCTCGGGGATGTGCGCCTGGTCCGCGCTCGCGAGCAGCGCGCGCAGGCGCCGGCCGAGCGACGCGCGCCCACGCGCCTCGACAGTGGTGTCCATGAGCTCCCTGTGCGCATGCCGCAGCCAGGGCATGACGGCGCGACGGCCGTCGGCGTCGAGCTGCTCGACGGCGTTCAGTACCAGCCGCAGTGAGCCGGCGAACCAGGAGCCCATGTCGTACTCGGTGGCGCGGAGCAGCATCACCGCGACCTCGTCGGGCGTCCAGCCCCGCACCCGGGAGATCAGCGACTCGATCTCGGTGTCGTACTGCCACAGGCTCGTGTCGTCGAAGCGGGCGGCCAGCATGAGGCACAGGACCGCGGCCCTCCCCTCCTCGTCCGTGCAGGCCGCTAGCCGGCCGTCGATCACGGCCTGGGTCGCCGCGCCCTCCGCCCTGGATCTGCGGCGCTCATGCCCCATGGCTCGCCGGAACTCGGTCCGTTGGCTTTCCAGGAGGTCGACGAGCCAGCGGACGCGGTCGAGCGCAGCGGACCGCACGTCGTCGAGCGGGTCGCCCCTGCGGGATTCGGCCATCAAGGCGTCGTAGAGCATGGCGGGATGATGGCAGGGGGCACTGACAATGCGATCAACCCCGGCGATCGGCAACTGCGCACCGAAACGGTCCCGCCGAAGCGCAATCCCGAAGCGCGCCGCTGACGTACAGAGAGTAGGGCGCAGTCTGGAAAGAAGAGGGTGCATCCATCATGCGAGTACAAGGCGTGAGGCGTCTCGTCGCGGCGTCCGCGGCCGGCCTGCTGATGGCCGGCGGCGCGGCGATCGGCGCAGCAGGCACGGCCGCAGCAGCAGCCCCGGCCGCACACACTGGTGTGATCACTGACCAGTGCTTCGGCCATGACGACTGGCGCTGCTTCGACCACGGCGGGTTCCGCTTCGACCACCGGGGCTTCTGCTTCCACCACCCCTGGTTCTGTTTCGACCACCGCTCCGACCACCGGTTCGACAACGGAGGGGTTGTGGTCATCGTGGTCCGCTAGCGGTCACCGCAGGCGATCGAGGGCGCGCCCACGGGCGCGCCCTCCGCCGCGTGCGTGTGCGCCGGCGACCTGGTGGGCGGCCGTCTACTACGGGAGTTGAGTACGCGCGCGGATGCTCGAACCCGTCACCGGGATCGTCTCGCGCCGGGCCGCTGCGGAGGGCGAGTACGCCTCGGCGCTCGCGGTGCGGGCGGCCCGTACCGCGCCGGCCCGGGCCGGGCTGGTTCCCTACGACGTGGATCTGCCCAGCCCGCCGGGGGCAGGCGGCCGGGTCGCCCTCAGTGGTCCTGGGTCGGCTGGTCCTCACGGTCGGGGTCGCTCGGGCCCAGCCGCACACAGCATTCCCCGGGCTCGGGGGCGAGGACGGCGTGGACTCCGTTGACCTGAAGGCCGTCGAGGTAGCCGCTGAGGAAAGCCTGGTTCATGCCGCACACCAGGTCGGGGGCCTTCGCTGCCAGCGGGTGGAAGGGGCAGTTGCGGAGCCGGAGCCGGGTGGGGCTCTCCCGGACCGGTTCGTAGCCGTACCGGTCCAGGAGCCGCTCGCACGCGGTCAGCCCGCGCTCGGGGCCCAGACGGCCCGGGCGGCTCTCCTCGCGCGCGGCCTCGCCCATCTGCCGACCTCGCTGGTCGGCCGTGCGCATGACCGCCTGCGTCGCGTTCTCGTCGGCACCTTCGGTCAGGACGGCGTCCAGGAGAAGGTCGGCCAGCAGTTCGTGTCGCCGGTCGGGGATGGTCACGGTGATCTGGGTGTCGGTGGGTTCGTACACCTTCGGCTGTCTGCCGACCTTGCGGAGGCCGCCCGGTGACTCGTAGCGGGCGCGCAGCAGGCCGGCGTCGACGAGTTTGTCGAGGTGGAAGGCGGCGAGCTTGCGGGATATGCCGACGCTGGCGGCGGCCTCGTCGCGGGTGACGGCACGGCGGGCACGCCGGATGAAGGTGAACATGCGCCTGCGCAAGTCCTCGTTCAGGACGCTGACGGAGCCGAGAGCGGTGTCGGCCGCGTCGGTCTGCGAAGTCGGGTCGGAAGCCACGAGAACACGGTAACTCCCACCTGGCCGGGCGCAACTGCCTTTTTAGCCCTCTGTTCTGCGCGTCTTGACGCGCTCTCTGAATAAGACCAACATCTATTGGTGAAACCACTGGGAGGTTGCGATGGTCAATGAGCCACAGCTCCAGGCGAAGCGTCCGGTCAGCGCCTCGCTCGCCGGCCCGTACGGCCACCCGTTCCACCCGATCCTGGTGACCGTGCCGATCGGCGCCTGGGTGGCCAGCCTGGTGTTCGACATCGCGTCCCATGTCGTGCACCGCCCCGGTTTCCTGACCCAGTCCTCGGAGTGGCTGATCGCGGTGGGGGTGATCGGTGCCCTGCTGGCGGCCATGGTCGGATTCCTCGACCTGTTCGCGATCCCCAGCGGCACCCCGGCCTTTGGCACCGCCCTGGTTCACATGACGCTGAACCTGCTGGTCACCGCCGCCTACATCGTCAACTTCCTATGGCGGTACGGCGACCACGCCGGCGGCGGAAGCGTCGGCATCGGGCGGCTCGTCCTGTCCGCACTGAGCGTGGCCACGCTGGGCGTCTCGGGATTCCTCGGCGGCAAGCTCGCCTACCGCTATGGCGTCCGGGTCGCCGACGAGAGCACCCAGGCCGAGGGCTTCGCCACCGACCGCAACCCGGGGAGCGCCCGTTCCGTCGCGTGACCCGGCCCGCGCACCCGCCCCGGCGGCCGGTGTCCTCCGGCCGCCTCCGACCCCGTCCTCACCTGGGAGTTCCCATGGACATCGCCGCACTGATCGCCTGGGTGGTCACCGCCCTGGGCGGCTTCTACATGCTCGGCACCTGGATCCAACGCGGCGGAATCCAGCAGCAGCAATCCGGCACCAGCCGCCTGCCCGCACCCGTCGTCTTCGGCCACTTCGCCCTGGCCGCGATCGGGCTGGTTGTGTGGATCATCTATGTCGTGGCCGACAAGAGCGCCCTGGCCTGGACGTCGTTCGGTCTGCTGCTGCCGGTCGCCCTGCTGGGATTCGTGATGCTCGCCCGCTGGATCCCCGTCTACCGCGACCGCGCCACGGCCGGCACGGCTCCGGCCGCAGGGATGGCTCCGGCCGCCGCGACGGCCGCCGGAGCCGAAGGGGTCGTCCCCGCCGAACGGAACTTCCCCCTTGCGGTGGTGCTGGCACACGGCCTGTTCGCCGTGGTCACCCTCGTCCTGGTCCTGCTCACCGCCCTGGGCATCGGAGGCAGCTGACATGAGCCAGCGGCCGCAGCACCGCGCCACCGCCCGAATAGACCTGAGAGCCTGCGCGGCACACCGGGGCGGACGGCCCGCGCGTACGCCGAACCGTTCAGCCCGCGTCCTTTCGGCCTGACCACCTTCCCCAACGACCAGGGTTACGACGAACTGGTCCTGGCCCGCCGCATTCCGGTCCGCTCTATGTGCGAGCACCATCCGCTGCCGTTCGTCGGCACGGCACACGTCGGCTACCTGCCCGGTGCAAGCAGGTCGCCGACCGGCTGCAGACACACCTGGAGCCAAAAGGCGTCGGCGTGGTCAGCACCATGCCCTCCACCCTGCTCGGCCTGCTGCGGTCCGACGCCCGTTCGCGGAGCGAGTTCCTGGCCCTCACCGGCGTGGTCTCTTGAGTGTAGGGAGAGTGGTCGCGTCAGGCCGCGGGGCGGGGAAGGTCGATGGAGCGGTTCTCTTCGACCACCTGGTAGCCGGCGCTCGTGTACAGGTTCATGGCCACCTCGTTGCCGCCCCACACGGTGAACATCAATGCCGAGTCGCCGGCTGCGAGCGTGGCCTGTTCGCCGGCCACCATCGCGGCCCGCCCGTACCCTTTGCCGCGGTGCCGCTCCTGGATGTACAAGGAGTAGCCGTAGGTGACCCCGTCCAGGTACCCGTGCTTCAACCATCCGGTGCCGATCTGCTCGCCCGCCGCCTCCAGCACCAGCAAAGTGGTGTCGGGCGTCGCCAGGCCCTCGGGAAGCAGTTCCGCGAAGTCGCGGTCGGACTTGCGTACGGCCTCCTCGGGGCTGAGGGCTCCCGCCCGGACGATGTCACCGGCGTAGGCGACCTTCTCGGAGGCCAGCCACTCGGGATATTCAGCGTGTGTCATCGGCCGTGCCGTGACACCGTCGAGTGGTTCCGGCGGGGAGCCGATGCGCCGCATTCTGAGCTGACCGCGGACGCCGTAGTCGTCGAACAGTTCGCCGGCGGGCTCGGTGAGCCGTATGTCCAGCAGACGTGCGCCGTGCTGCGCGCACCATCCCTCCGCCCAGTCCCGGGCGGCCCGCTCGTGCCCCCGGCCGGTGTGCGCCGCGTCCACGCGGAGGTCGCCGATGCGACCCGCGAGCGCGCCGCCGCGGTCGGTCACGACCACGGCGACGTGTCCCACGCGGTTTCCGGCGTCCGTGATCTCGGCGACGGTCCAGTCACCGATGCCGTCGCATGCCTTCTCCAGCATGCTCTCCGCCGCGGCAGCGGCGAGCCCGGCCGCCGTGTAGCGAGTGCGTAGCCGCCGCTCGAAGTCCTTCTGCCATTCCGTGGTGTCACCAAGGACGCTGAATTCTGTCACCTGATCACATTAGCCACCTTGTCATGGACCTGAACTGCCTTTTACAGCAGGCCCACCGCAGGGACCGCGACATTGAGGGGCCCGAAGCTGATCGGATCGGCGGGGCCGCCCAGGGCCCCGCCGGTGGATGCCCGGTCAGCGCTGTCACCCGCGGGCGGCGCCGGGAACCGCGCAGGGCCGGGGACCAGGCCACCGACCGGAGCGGAGCCGGCACGAGGAGCGGCTGCCGACGTGTCGGCCGCGTACACACCGAGGCCGCCGACAGCGAGGAGAGTGACAGCCGCGATCCGGAGAGACTTGATCATTGCGATCCTTCGAGGCGTTTCGTTTTCCCTTGGCACGTTCTCTGGGCACGACACTCGCCGATTCGAGGGGAGGATCGGCGTATCGACGCGCGGCCGGCCCCTCGGTGATTCCGGCGGTGATCCCTGCCTTGCCCGTGCCACGCGCCCGGCGCAGTCTGGTCCTATGAGCGCGCAGGACGGCCCCACGCTCATCACGTCCGTGCAGCGGGCCTTCCGTTTGCTGGAGGCGGTGAGCGCCCACGAGAACGGCGCACCGGCGAAACAGCTGGCGCGCGAGACGGGGCTGCCCCTGGCCACCGCCTATCACCTGCTGCGCACCCTGGTGCACGACGGATACGTGCGGAAACTGGACGACGGCGGCTTCGTCCTGGGCGACAGGCTGGACTCCCTGCACGCGGCGGGCGGCACCCAGACGCTGCTCAGCCGCATCCGCCCGACGCTCGCCGCCCTGCGGGACGAGCTGTCCACCGCCACCTACCTCACGTTCTACGAGGACGGTGAGATCAGGGTCGCCGAGATCGTCGACGGGCCCCGTACACCGCGGGTGGACCTCTGGGTGGGGTTCGAGGACGCCGGACATGCCACCGCCCTGGGCAAGTCGGTGCTGCGTGAGCTGGACGAGGAGGCCCGCCGGGACTATCTGTCCAGACATCACCGCCCTGACCTCACGCCACGGACGATCACCAGTCTTCCGGAGCTGCTGCGCAGGATCGAGTCGTCCCCCCTGGCGCCGGCCGTCACGGACCTGGAGGAGTACTCCCTCGGCACCGTGTGCGTCGCCGTGCCCGTCCACCGCGGCGGCACACTCGGCTCGCTCGGCGTCTCCCTGCCCGTGGAACGGCAGGCCCAGCTCCAGGAGATCCGGGCGCGTCTGCTTCCGATCGCGAGCCGTATCACCAGAAGCCTCTCACTCACTATCTGAAAATCCGCTCCTTGTGGCCGCCACGCCCAGCCCGTTTCCTTGAACGAAAGGGACATTCCGGGTGTGCACCCCCATACAGGCGAGGATCGCGGACCAAACATGACTCAGGCCCGACACCATGGCGGCGACCACCAGCCGAGGCTGTTCAGGAGGCGCGCAGCCGGCGTCTGGGGATCGGTCCGCCGGCGTGCCGCCGGTCAGCTGGCCCGCAAAATGCCCGTCCTGCCGGTTCTGGTCCTCGCCGTCGTCGTGCTCGTGGACATCGTCGGAGGGGCGGGCATGGTCTGGCTGCCGCTGCTGGCGGCCGGACCCGCGCTGGCCGCCGCCACCAACGGGCCACGCGGGGTGCTCTGTGCCGGTCTCCTCGCCACGGCGCTGGGCACGGCGCTGGGCACGGGGAACAGCGTTCCCGCCGGTGAGCTGATGGCCGTACTGTCCGCCCTGCTGGCCGTCACGGCGGCGAGCGGCCTGGCCAGCGCGTTGCACGGCCGGCGTGAGCGGGTACTCGCGGCCGTCCGCTCGGTCGCCGAAGCCGCCCAGCACGCCGTACTCCAGCCCGTCCCGGAGACCGTCGGGCCGTTCCGGGTGGCCGTCCGCTACAGCGCCGCGGCGGCGGAGGCCAGGATCGGCGGGGATCTCTACGCCCTGGTGCCCACTCCGCACGGCGTCAGGCTGATCGTCGGCGACGTGCGCGGCAAGGGGCTGCCCGCCGTGGGGACCGCCGCACTCGTGCTCGGGGTGTTCCGCGAGGCCGCCCATGACGAGCGCGATCTGCTCGCCGTCGTCGGCAGGATCGAGCGGAGCCTGGCCCGCAACCTGGGCCCCGACGACTTCGTCACCGCCGTGGTCGCCGGATGCCCCCGGTCCGGACATCTGGAGGTCGTCAACTGCGGACACGCGCCTCCGCTGCTGATATCCGCGTCCGGAGACGTCAGGGCGGTGGAGGCCACCCACCCCGCGCCGCCTCTCGGCCTGCGTGCCCTCTCGGGCCAGGCCCCTGGTCTGCAGCGGCTGCCCTTCGCGGTGGGAGAGCAGCTGCTGCTGTACACCGACGGGGTCACCGAGGCCCGCGACCACGCGCGTGAGTTCTATCCGCTCGTCGAGGGGGTGACCCGCCATGTCTCCGACGAGCCGGCCCGCACGCTCACCGCGCTGCACGACGAGCTGCTGGCGCATGTGGGCGGCCGGCTGCACGACGACGCCGCCCTGCTCCTGATCCGCAAGGAGACCGCGGACTACGGAGCGGCCCCCCTGCCGTCCCGGGTGCAGGCCGCGCTCTAGGTCAATACAGCTAGGCCCTGTCGTCGTCGATACAGCTAGGCCCTGTCGTCACATTCCCGTCGTCGTCACATTCCCGTCGTCGCCCGCCGGGCAGGCGGGAAGTCGACGACACGACCTAGACCGCGACGAGGTCGGCCCAGCGGGTGACCCCGCCAGGATGGACGCGTATGCCATGGCTGGTCGCAAGAGCGTGGATGATCGTCTCGCCCCGGCCGTGCTCGTCCGGGTCGGTCCCGGCACGGGACCCGCCCGCCGGGAGCGCGGCCCCCGCGTCGGTGACCTCGACGCGAAGAGTGCAGCCGCCGTCGCCGGGCACCCAGGACAACCGGAGTACGGCCGGGGGCCGGGCGTGCAGGAGCGCGTTGGTGACCAGCTCCGACACCACGAGCAAGGAGTCCTCGACGAGCTCCGGAAACACCCTCCAGTCGGCGAGGACCGCCGCAGCACGCCGGCGTACGGCCGAGACGGCGCCGGCGACGGGGGGCACCGGGCACACGTGTTCGCAAGCCGCCCGTAGCAGCGTGTTGAGCTGTGCCGTCATGGTCTCTCCCCATGGTGTGTGCCGCCGGTCCGATGCTGTGTCCCCACGCATACCGGCCTCGTAGCAAGGTATGAAGACAAATCGGGCTCGTCAATGAACGGCGGTCGGCATTACCGAACGCCCCTCCTTCCCTGCGACCCCGAAGCGCCGTCCGCCCGCGGAGCGAAGCATCCGCGGCGGTAATAGGCTCGCCTCATGGCCGGCCCAGTCCAGTCGATCGAACGGGCGGCGGCGATCCTGCGCCTGCTCGCCGGTGGGCCCCGCCGACTCGGGCTCGGCGAGGTGGCGGCCTCGCTCGGGCTGGCGAAGGGCACCGCACACGGCATCCTGCGCACGCTCCAGCACGTGGACTTCGTGGAACAGGACGCGGCGACCGGCAAATACCAGCTCGGAGCCGCCCTGCTGCACCTCGGGACCAGCTACCTGGACGTCAACGAACTCCGCTCGCGCTCCCTGAACTGGGCCGACGCCCTCGCCGCCCGCAGCGGGGAGGCGGTACGCCTGGGCACCCCCCTGGAGGGCAGCGTGCTCATCGTCCACCATGTGTTCCGGCCGGACGACACCTTCCAGACCCTGGACGTGGGCTCGCTGCTGCCCCTGCACGCCTCCTCGCTCGGCAAGGTACTGCTGGCGTTCGGGACCGCGACGACCGAGCCCGGCGACGGGCCGGGCCTGGATGCGTACACCCGCCACACGCTGGTCGATCGCGAGCGGCTCACCCGGGCGCTCGCCGAGGTGCGGGAACTCGGCTGGGCCGCCGAGATCCAGGAGATGAGCATGGGCGAGGCCGGGCTCGCCGCGCCGATCCGCGGCCACGGCGGCCTCGTCGTCGGGGCCATCGGCCTGTCCGGGCCGGTCGAGCGGATCTGCGACAGCCAGGGCCGTCCCCGCCCGAGCCTGATCACCCTGATCCGTGAAGCGGCGCGCGCGATCTCCCGAGACCTGGGAGCCGCCCGCTGGTAGGCCAGGACAGCCGCCCCTCGATCCGTCGGAAGGCAGACCCGATCATGGCTGAACGGTATGTAATGTCCATCGATCAGGGCACCAACTCGACCCGCTGCATTCTCTTCGACCACCGTGGGCGGCTGGTCTCGGTCGCTCAGAAGGAGCACCAGCAGCACTTCCCCCGGCCCGGCTGGGTCGAGCACGACGCCGTGGAGATCTGGCAGAACCTGTGCCGCGTCGTACCCGAGGCCCTCTCCGACGCCGGTGTCGACACGGGGCAGGTCGCCGCCGTCGGCCTGGCCAACCAGCGCGAGACGACCGTGCTCTGGGACCGGCGGACCGGCGCCCCGCTGGGCCGGGCGATCGTCTGGCAGGACACCCGCACCGCGCCGCTCGTCGAGGACCTCAGGAAGGACCCCGGCGAGGAGTTCTTCCTGCAACGGTGCTGTCTGCCGCCGTCGACCTACTTCTCGGCGCTGCGGCTCCGCTGGCTGTTCGACCATGTCAAGCGTCTGCAGCAGCGCGCCGTCGACGGGGAGGTGCTGTGCGGAACGATGGAGAGCTGGCTGATCTGGAACCTCACCGGAGGCACCGACGGCGGCCTGCACATCACCGACGCCACCAACGCCAGCCGCACCATGCTGATGAACATCCACACACTCGCCTGGGACGAAGAGCTGCTGGCCTTCTTCGGGGTCCCCCGCTCGATGCTGCCCGAGATCAGGTCGTCCGCCGAGACGTACGGCGACGCCCGCTCGCTGCTCCCGGGTGTCGCCCTCACCGCCGCCCTCGGCGACCAGCAGGCCGCGCTCTTCGGCCAGACCTGTTTCTCCCCGGGGGAAGCGAAATGCACATACGGGACGGGGAGCTTTCTGCTGCTGAACACCGGGGGCGACGTCGTGCGGTCCCGGCACGGGCTCCTCACCACCGTCGCCTACAAGATCGGGAACCAGCGGCCGGCGTACGCCCTGGAAGGGTCCATAGCCGTCACCGGCGCACTCGTCCAGTGGTTCCGTGACCGCCTGGGCCTGATCAGCAGCGCCCCGGAGATCGAGACACTCGCGCGGACGGTCGAGGACAACGGCGGCTGCTACATCGTCCCCGCCTTCTCGGGCCTGTTCGCACCCCGCTGGCGCAGCGACGCACGCGGGGTCATCGTCGGCCTCACCTCCTACATCACCAAGGGACACCTCGCGCGCGCCGTCCTGGAGGCCACCGGGTGGCAGACCCGCGAGGTCGTCGACGCCATGAACGCGGACTCCTCGGTCCCCCTGCAGCAGCTGAAGGTGGACGGGGGCATGACCGCGGACAACCTGCTCATGCAGTTCGTGGCGGACGTCCTCGACGTGCCCGTGGTACGGCCCCTGGTCGCCGAGACGGTCTCCCTCGGCGCCGCCTACGCGGCCGGCCTGGCTTCCGGTTACTGGCCGGACCTGGAAGTGCTGCGCCGCAACTGGCACCGGGCGGCGCAGTGGCTGCCCGCCATGGACCCCGGGCTGCGGGAGGCGGAGTACGACAACTGGCAGCGGGCGGTCGAACGCTCCCTGGGATGGGCCCGACCGCCCCGCTCAGCCGAGCCGGGCCCGCCGAAGTGACGCATTTCGCGCCTTACTTCAGGTAGGACTTGCGCACTGGGTGCCACTATGTGATCAAATCTACCGATGCGTACCCCCCACATAAAGACGCATCATGCTGCTCAGTCGGACGGGCCTCCCACCGAAGGGGTTCCATCCCCCCGGAATCCGTACGACGAACTTGCCTCGCTGGCAGACCATCCGCTGGACGATTTCCTCACCGAGGACAGCACGCCGGCCCGGCAGGAGGACGACGCCGAGGAGCCCTGGACACCCCCCAACCACCGGCGTGGCAGCCGCCGTCGCAACCGCGCCACCGGTCTGCCCACCCTGGTCCGGGGCCTCGCCTGGGTGCTCACGCTCGCCTGCCTCGTCACCCTCGCCGACCGCTGGGCGTTGCTGTACGCCGAGCACAAGGCCTCGGAACAGCTGAAGGACAAACTGCATCTCGCAGCCGCCCCCGAAGTACAGATCGGCGGCTTTCCCTTCCTCACCCAACTGGCCGCCCAGCGCCTGGACTCGGTCAGGGTGACCGTCCCCGACATCCCGGCCCACCGGGTCACCCTCACCCAGGTCACCGCCACCGCTCACGACATACGCATCGACGGCGACGGACCCACCGCGGTGCGCGGCGCACTCGTCCGGCAGGTGCACGGTCAGGTCCTGCTGTCGTTCGCCGACATGAACCGCGAACTCGGCGCGTCCCAGGTGGCTTTCACGGCGCACGGACCGGGAGGCGTCCGGGCCCGCGGCTCCCTGCACATGGCGGGCCGTGACCTGAGCGTACGGGCCGACGCGCGCATCCGGCTCGACGGGGACCGCGGCATCGCCACCTCCGTGGACGGCATACGGCTCGACATCGACGACCTCGCGACCTACCGGCCCGGCACCAGGCCCACCGAGGGCCTCCACCTGACCCCCGCGTCGGCAAGACAACTCACCCGGGAGGCAGAGAAGATCAAGGCCTTCCTGGCACTCCCCGAGATCGTGCACCGCCTGGGCGTCCCCGACAGCGCGGTGCGCGCCGCGCTCCACGACGAGGACAAACTCCATCAACTCACCGGTGCCCCACGCTTTTTGCACCAGATGACCCGCATCAACCTCGTGGACGCCGCACTCGCCCACCCCGCACTCCTCAAGAGGCTGGGCCTGGACCCGTCCCTGCTCACCGCACTGACCAAGCTCACCCGCCCCCAGATCGCCGACCGCTTCTCCTTCGCCTTCCAGCTCCCGAAACCGCCCGGGGGCTCCCTGCGCCTGCAGAGCGTGACGGTGGGCAAGGACGGCATCCGCGTCGAGGTGTCGGGAGCAGGACTGCTCCTGGGTCACTGACCGCGCTCTGCGAGCGGTACCGGTAGGGGTATCCCGGTGGGCTGCCATGCCCCCGATCGAAACCGGCGCGGGCCCCCGGCGCGTGGCCGCTCCCTCCCGAACCCACCTGGCACCCGCGCCATGATCATCGACGTCGCCCGCAGGCCATCGGGCAGGCCTCGCGGTTGTACTTCGCGGCGGACGGGTCACGACGGCCGGGCAGGCGTTCGGGCTGCCGGCGCCGCGGCGTCGCTCTGCCTGCGCTCGCCCTGGTGTCCTGGCAACCCCGGTCCGGCCACCCGGGCGGGCCTGTCAGGCGACCCAGGCGGCAGTGAGGTCCTGGATCGCGGAGCCGTCGACGTCGGCCAGCTTGGTGCCGACGAAGGTACGGGCCCAGTCGGAGGTCTGGATCCGGAAGGCGGGCCGGTCGGCGTTGAGCGCCTCCATGACCGCTTCCGCCGCCGCGGCCGGGGTCTGTGCGCTGCCGTCCAGGAACTGCTCGGCGGTACGGTCGATGTAGCGGCGCAGGGCGTCCGAGTAGGGGCCGGCGTCGATGTCGGCCTCCAGGTCGAAAGCGATGTTGTTCACGAACTCGGTGGCGACGGCGCCCGGTTCCACCACGGACACGCTCACGCCCAGCGTCCGCGCGACCGGGGCCAGGCTCTCCATGTAGCCCTCGACCGCGAACTTGGCGGCGCAGTACGCCTCGTTGAACGGCTGGCCGATGACGCCGCCCACGCTGGTGACGGTGATCAGGCGCCCGCCCGTGGCGCGCAGGTGCGGCAGCGCGGCCTTGGAGACGTGCAGTACGCCGAAGAAGTTGACCTCCATCACCCTGCGAACGTCTGCGACGGAGTCGTTCTCCAGTGTGCCCAGGTGGCCGGCGCCCGCGTTGTTGATGACGGCGTCCAGGCGGCCGTAGTCGGCGATCACGCCGTCGACGGCGGCGGCGACGGACACCTCGTCGGTCACATCGAGCTGACGGATGTCGAGTGCGACACCCGCTTCGGCGGCGGCCTTGCGCAGCGCCTCGGCGCGGGTGGTGTCGCGGAGGGTGGCCACGGTACGCCAGCCGGCCCGGGCGGCGGCGATCGCGGCGGCGAGGCCGATACCCGAGGAGGTGCCGGTGATGAGGACGGTGCGGGAGGTGACGGACATGGAGCGGCCTTTCCCTTGCTTATGTGCGTGCACACACAACATAGCTTTATGTGTGTGCACACGCAACCCCCCTATACTAGGCCCATGCCGAAGAAGCTGCCCCAAGCCGAGATGCCCGCCGCCGACTACGCCTTCTACGGGCTGGTCTGGGCCGGGACCGTGCTGACGGAGCGCGTCGACCGGGCCCTCAGCAAGGCGCACGGCCTCCCCGTGTCCTGGTTCGAGGTCATGCTGTGGCTGGCGTCCAGCCCCGAGCCCGTACCCGCCTCCGTCCTCGGCAACAGCACCATGCTCAGCCGCAGCCAGGTCTCACGGGTCGTGGACGCCCTCCAGGCCCGAGGCCTGGTGGCACGGACCCCGTCCGCGCGCGACGCACGGTCGGTCGAGGTCTCCCTCACCGACGAGGGCCACCGCGTCTTCGCGGAAGCCGACGCCACCCGCCGCGAGGCTCTGGCTCCGGTCTTCACCGACCTCCTCGACGAGCACGACATCGACTCCCTCGGAGTCGTGTGGCGGAAACTCAAGGCGGAAAAGGAACGGCTGGCGCGGGAACCCACGACCACACCCCGTTCGGCCCCGCCCGAACGGTGACCCGGCCCGGTCGAGGCCGCACGATCATCTTTCCCGCCTTGTGCGACCCGTCGGCGTGGCGACGTCCTCCGTCAGGGCGGTCGGTTTACATGGGAGGGAGGGAGGAGATCCGCATGCCACCACAGGGACCCGCCGAGCAGCCCACGTCCGAGCTGGATGCCCGCTACAGTTCCGCGCTGCATGCCCGCCCTGGTGCCGCGGACGTCACCGCCACGGAATGGGCCGAGGCCGAGCGGCAGATGACGACCGCCGAGATCTTCTGGGTGTCCACGGTGCGCGCGGACGGCAGGCTGCACGTCACTCCCGTGATCGCCGCCTGGCACGACGGGGTGCTGTACTTCTCCACCGGCAAGGGGGAACAGAAGGCGAAGAACCTCGCTCATGACAGCCACTGCGCGCTGACCACCGGCGGGAACTCGCTCGGTGAAGGGCTCGACCTCGTGGTCGAGGGCAAGGCCGAGCCGGTTACCGATCCAGCCGTGCTGGACGAGGTCATCGCGGCATATGAGACGAAGTACGGGCCGCACATCACCTCGCCCGAGGGCACCTTCCACGGCATCGGGGACGCGTTCCGAAGGGGTGACGTGGTGGTGTTCGCGGTGGCCCCCGCGACGGCGTACGGCTTCGGCCGGCGCGAGGGGGTCTACACCCATACGCGCTGGACGTTCTGAGCGGCGGCCGGTCTTCGGCACGCTGTCCGGCGGTGTCGGCGGAGATCATGTACTACGGCGGTGACATCGCGAACTCCTCCTCGCGGCCGCCCTTGTCGCCATCTGGCGCCCGCGTCCTCCCGTCACGTGCCGATGACGTCTCCGGCGTCGGTGTACGGGGCGGTGCAGGACTGGCGAACCGCCTCGGGGGCCCTGCGAGGCGGGAAGGCGGGGTGGTCAGCGGACCGCCGGCCGGTCGCTGTGGGGGGTGATACGCGCATGCTGTCCGCGGGCGCAGTGGACCAGCCGCTCTCCCAGCCCGAGCCGGTCGACCGCGGTGCGGAAGTCTTCGAGCGGCGAGCGGAAGACGGGATAGTCGTCGTAGTGAACGGGCAGGACGCGCGGGTAGCCGAGCCGGCGGGCGAGCTCGGCGCCCTGCGCGCCGTCCATGGTGACGACGAAGCCGCCGGGCAACCGGGTACCGCCCAGGTGGAGCACGGCCAGGTCGGCGTCGGGGAAGCGGCGTGCGATCCGGTCGAGCCCGTCGTAGAGGAGGGTGTCGCCGGAGACGTACAGCCGCAGGGAGACCGGTCCGCCGGGGGAGCCGAACTCCAGCATGCTGCCCATCACAGGCGGCAGCAGCCGGCGCACCCCGGGCTGCAGGGAGTGCCGGCCCGGCAACGCCGTGATCCGGACCTGGGAACGGCCCTGTCGCAGGGTGCAGCTTTCCCAGGTGCGCAGGCCGCCGGCCCGGTGGAATCCCTGCCAGGTGCGCAGCTGGCGGGCGGCGTGCCGGGTGGTCACGATCGGCACCGAGTGATCCAGGTGCCGCCTGGCCTCGCGGTCCCAGTGGTCCCCGTGAAGGTGGGAGAGGACCACGGCGTCCAGCGGCGGCAGGTCGGTCACGTCCACGGCGGGCTCGGTCAGCCGCGGGCTCGTCAGCCCGTATCCGAGGTGGGCGCGTTCGCCTCGGTGCAGGAAGTTGGGATCGGTGAGCAGGACCAGCTCGCCGTACCGCACGAGGACGGTCGCGGTGCCGATGAAGTGCAGGTCCAGGGCGTCGTCCAAGGCGGCCATGGCGGGTCCTTGCCCGACGGGACGAGACCCGTCTGTCGACGGGAACGGACCCACCCGGAGTACCCGCGGTGGCTCCGCATACGCCTCCTGCGCAGGGCTGCCACGGGACGTCACCGTCCGGACACGGCTTGCCCGGGCGTGCCGGATCACTCCGGGTGGGCCACTGCGTCCCTCTGCAGCTGCACGGACGCCAGGAGGCTCAGCGCCGGCTCTGCCTGGCGCAGCGCCTTGACCGCCGCGACCGAGGCGATGTCCCCGGTGAAGCCGACGGCGGCCAGCCGGGAACGGACCCAGCGGGCGCGCAGCTGCGTTTCGGTGGCTGCGGCGGTGGACTCGACGAGTGCGGCGGCGCGTTCCAGGCCCGGGCGCTCTTCGGGGGACGCCTCGGCCAGCGCCTGGCGGAGGGCCGCCGAGACCAGGTCGGAGTCCCGGACGAGCAGTACGGCGTCGTGTTTCTTGGTCAGCCCCGTGAATGCTTTCATGTGGATCACTGTGCCTGTCACGTTCCCGGTCCGCCAAATCACTTGAGGAACCTCAGAGGCTTCCTCCACCGAGTGGGTGCCTTCCGGCCTGCCGGGCGGTGTCCTGCCGCCACCGGCCGCACCCTCCTTCTAGCCTCGGCGACATGCTGGGGCTTCCTGCTCACGTCCGTGCCTGCCTGTTCGACCTCGACGGGGTGCTCACCCAGACCGCGCACGTGCACGCGGCCGCCTGGAAGGAGATGTTCGACGGCTATCTCCGCGAACGCGCCGCCCGCGAGGGGACCGCGTTCGTGCCCTTCGACGCGGTCGACGACTACGACGAGTACGTGGACGGGCGCCCCCGTGAGGACGGGGTGCGCACGTTCCTCGCGGCACGCGGGGTACACCTGCCCGAAGGGTCGCCGGACGACCCTCCGGAGGCCGAGACCGTGAACGGACTGGGCAACCGGAAGAACAACCTGGTGCTGCGGCGGATCCGCGAGGACGGGGTGGAGCCCTATGAGGGCTCGGTCCGTTTCGTTCGCGCGGTGCGGGAAGCCGGCCTGCGCTGCGCGGTGGTGTCGTCCAGCGCGAACTGCCGGGACGTCCTGGTGGCAGCCGGGATCGAGGACCTGTTCGACGAGCGGATCGACGGAGTGGTGGCACACGAGCGTCGGCTGCGCGGCAAGCCCGCTCCGGACACCTATCTGGAGGCGGCGCGCGGGCTGGGCATGGACCCGGACGAGGCGGCCGTGTTCGAAGACGCCCTGGCCGGCGTCGAGGCGGGCCGGGCGGGACGATTCGGCGTGGTCGTGGGGGTCGACCGGGTGGGCCAGGCGGAGCAACTGCGGGCGCACGGGGCCGATGTGGTGGTCCGGGACCTGGCCGAGCTTCTGGAGTCACGGTGATCACTCATCCCAGTTACACGGTCGAGCCGTGGTGCCTGCGCGAGACCGAGCTGAACCTCGATGTGCTCGCCCAGAGTGAATCGGTGTTCGCGCTGTCCAACGGGCACGTCGGGTGGCGCGGGAACCTCGACGAGGGAGAGCCGCACGGACTGCCCGGCGCCTACCTCAACGGCGTCTACGAGCGGCACCCGCTGCCGTACGCGGAAGCGGGCTACGGGTATCCCGAGTCCGGCCAGACGATGATCAACGTCACCGACGGCAAGGTCATCCGGCTGCTCGTCGACGACCACCCGTGCGATCTGCGCTACGGCCGGCTGCTGGCGCACGAGCGGGTTCTGGACTTCCGCTCCGGTGTGCTCAGCCGGACCGCGCGATGGACCTCGCCCGGCGGCCGTACGGTCCGGATCACCTCACGGCGACTCGTGTCCTTCACCCAGCGCGCGGTGGCCGCGGTGGTGTACGAGGTGGAGCCGGTCGACGGGCCGACCGCGGTGGTCGTACAGTCCGAGCTCGTCGCCAACGAACAGCTGCCCCGCTTCGAGGGCGACCCCCGTGTCGCCGCGGTGACCGGGTCCCCGCTCGTGCCCGAGGAGCACTTCGCGCAGGAGACCCGGCTGCGGCTCGTCCACCGCACCGGCCGCAGCGCGCTGCGCGTGGGAACGGCGGCCGACCACCTCGTCGAGGGGCCCGAGAGCACGCAGTGGACGGTGCACAGCGAGCCCGACGTCAGCCGGCTGACGGTGACCGCGGACCTGGTGCCCGGACAGCCGCTGCGGCTGGTGAAGTTCGTGGCGTACGGCTGGTCCGGGGAGCGCTCGCTGCCGGCCGTGCACGATCAGGTGGACGGGGCGGTGGCGGCCGCGGTCAGCACCGGCTGGGACGGACTGGCCGCCGCGCAGCGGGCGTACCTGGACCGCTTCTGGGCCGGCGCGGACGTCGTGGTGGAGGGCGACGCGCAGATCCAGCAGGCGGTGCGGTTCGCCCTGTTCCATGTGCTCCAGGCGGCGGCGCGCGGCGAGAACCGGGCGATTCCCGCGAAGGGCCTGACCGGTACCGGGTACGACGGGCACTCCTTCTGGGACACCGAGTCCTATGTGCTGCCCGTCCTGACGTTCACCGCGCCGGAGGCCGTCGCGTCGGCGCTGCGCTGGCGGCACCGGACGCTGCCGGCGGCGCGGGAACGCGCGCGCCAACTCGGGCTGGCCGGCGCGACGTTCCCCTGGCGGACCATCGACGGCGCCGAGTGCTCCGCCTACTGGCCCGCCGGGACGGCCGCCTTCCACGTCAACGCCGACATCGCGATGGCCGTCGTCCGGTACGTCATGGTGACCGGGGACGAGGACTTCGAGCGTGCCGAGGGGCTCGACCTCCTCGTGGACACCGCGCGGCTGTGGCGCTCCCTCGGTCACCATGACGCGGAAGGCGTCTTCCACATCGACGGGGTCACCGGCCCCGACGAGTACAGCGCCTTCGCCCGGGACAACCTGTACACCAACCTGATGGCCCGGCAGAACCTGCTGGCCGCGGCGGACGTGGCGGCACGTCATCCGGACCGGGCCGGGGAACTCGGTGTCGACGACGAGGAGGCCGCGGTGTGGCGGGACGCGGCGGCCCGCATGGCGCTGCCGTACAACGCGTCTCTCGGCGTCCATGAACAGTCGGCCGGTTTCACCACCTTCCAGCGCTGGGACTTCGAGGCGACCCCACCCGAGCACTACCCGCTGCTGCTGCACTACCCCTACTTCGACCTGTACCGCAAGCAGGTGGTGAAGCAGGCCGACCTGGTGCTGGCGATGATGGAGTGCCCGCACCTCTTCACCGAAGAACAGAAGGCACGCAACTTCGCCTACTACGACGCCCTGACCGTGCGCGACTCCTCGCTCTCGGCGTGCTGCCAGGCGGTGCTCGCCGCCGAGACCGGACACCTGCGGCTGGCCTACGCCTACCTCGGCGAGGCCGCGCTGATGGACCTGGACGATCTCGAGCACAACACCCGTGACGGGCTGCACATCGCCTCCCTCGCCGGAACGTGGATCGCCCTGGTCGCGGGCTTCGGGGGGATGCGCCGATACATCGGCGAGGACGGGAAACCGGACCGGCTGGCCTTCACACCGCGCTTGCCGGAGGCGCTGGCCAGGGTGGCGTTCACCGTGCTGGTACGCGGACGCAGGCTGAAGGTGGACATCGGCCGGTCCCGTACGCGCTACCAGCTGGTGGAAGGCGAACCGCTGCTTCTGCTGCACCACGGAGAGCCGACGACGGTGACCACCGACGCGCCGGTCGACCGCCCGACGCCCCCCGCACCGGGCCGCCCCGAGCCACAACAGCCGCCGGGCCGCCGTCCGGTGGGCCTTTCCGCCGGGGACGAGCCGCGGGCCGAGACACCGGCGTAGCAGCGGGTGCGCACCTTCGGCGAGGCCGTCAGGGGTGCGCAAGCTGTGCCCAGTCCGCCGCTGGTACGGCCGTGGGCGGCGGCCAGCGCCGCCATCCACGGCTTGAGCTTCGGGTTCTGCTTGACCTGCCGGGTCTGGACGGCCGCCGTGGGGGCGCGCCGGGTGGGGTGAAATCGCGTTCTACGGCGTTGCGGCGGCAACGACCTGCCCGGGCCGGCACCTGGGCCGGCCACCGGTCCCTGCGCGTCACGGGCCAGACGGGGCTTCGTGGTCGGTCCGCCGCGGGGCCTCCTCGATGCGGCCGGTCACCACCAGGTTGCCGTCCGGGGTGCGCTGTGCAAGGTCGCCGGTGCGGAAGTAGCCGTCGGGGGTGAAGGCGCGAGCGTTGCGGTCGGGTGCCCGGTAGTAACCTCGCGGGGTGTACGGACCGCGGGCGAGGAGTTCGCCGGGCTCCCCCTCGGGCACGTCCTTGCCTTCGGCGTCGACGATCCGGATCTCGTCGTCGGGCGAGAGTGGTCGGCCCTGCGGGGTGAGCATGGTCTCGTCGGGATCGGCGGGCCGGGTGAGGGTGAGCGGCCCCTCAGCCGTGCCGAAGACCTGCTGCAGGCGACAGCCCCATGCGGGGCCTGTCCGTTCGGCGGTCGCCCGGTCCAGGGGTGCGCCGCCGATCTGCACGAGACGCAGACTGCTCACGTCGGCCCGGACCGTGGGAGGTACATCGAGCCAGAGCCGGGCGACGGCGGACACCACCGACGTGAGGGTGACCCGCTCCCGCTCGATGACCGGAAGGCATGCGGCGGGTTCCGGGTTCTCGGCCAGGACGACGGTGCCGCCGACGGAGAGGGTGCCGACGATGCCGGGGCAGCCGAAGGCGAGGTTGGACTCGGCGGGCAGCGCGGCGAGATACACGTCGTTCTCGGTGAGCGACACCAGTTCGGCGGCGGCCCGCGCCTGGTAGGCGTAGTCGTTGTGGGTGCGCGGGACGAGCTGGGGCGCCACGGCGGTATCGCCGGAGAGCAGGAAGAACGCCACCTGGTCGGCGCCCTGCGCGAGCGCCGGCCCGGGCGGGGCGTCGACGGAGCCCAGCGGGAAGTAGTGGCAGCCCGACGGGTCGGTCCTGAGGCCGCCGTACGGGGACGCGGCGCCCGGTGTCTCAAGGGTGAACACCCGCCTCAGGAAGGGCCCTCGGGCCGCGATGTCCGCGGCCATCGCCGTATGGTCGAAGCCCTGGTACGTCGAGGGGCCGACGTAGCCGGCGGCCTCGGTGACCCGCACGAGGTGGGACACCTCGGACGCGCGGTGTGTGACCGGGCAGAAGACGGGCACCGCGCCGGCACGCATCAGCGCGAACACGGTGACGACGAACTCGGGAACGTTCGGCAGCTGCACGACGACCCGTTGCCCGGCCCGCAGGCCGCGCAGCCGGAATCCGGCGGCCATGCGGTCCACGCGCCGGTTGAGGTTCGCGTACGTGATGCGGGTACCGCCGTGCACGAGTGCGGTCCGCGGTCCGTACTGCAGGGCCCAGTCGCGCAGCAGGTTGTCCAGCGTGTAGCCACGCCAGTGCCCGGCCGCCCAGTAACGGTCGACGAACTCCTCGGGCCAGGGCGTACAGCCGTCGAGCATGGATGTCATTCGCTTTCCTCTGCACCGCTGTCCTGACCTTGGCGATCCAATCTGTCAACGCCCCGGTACACCATGCGCTTTCTGCACCATGGACGCCGAACTCCCTCGGCAGAAAGTCCAACGAGCGCCACAGGCCAGGAGGCGTCGGTCTCGGACCGACGCCCGCGTTCAGTCGTCGAGGAGCCGCCATGCGGTGAGGGCGAGCGTGGCCGGTATCAGGCCGGCGGTGTCTCCTGCCGCACCCCGGTGGCCCTCAGGTGGCGTTCAAGCCACGCACTGGCGGCGGTCCGCCGAGGTGTGCGGAATCCCTCCGTCGGCAAGTCCGGCGTAAGTAGGGTGATGCGCATGAAGGCACTTTTGTTGTCTGGTGGCTCAGGTACCCGTTTGCGCCCCATAACGTATACATCGGCGAAACAACTTGTACCGGTCGCGAACAAACCGGTGCTGTTCTACGGCCTGGAGGCCATCGCCGAGGCCGGCATCACCCAGGTGGGGATCATCGTCGGGGACACCGCGGAGGAGATCCGCGAGGCGGTCGGCGACGGTTCCGCGTTCGGCGTCGACGTCACCTACATCCGGCAGGCGGCGCCGCTGGGGCTGGCCCACGCGGTGCTGGTCGCCCGTGAGTTCCTGGGCGAGGACGACTTCGTGATGTACCTCGGCGACAACTTCGTCGTCGGCGGCATCACGGAACTGGTGGACACCTTCCGCACCGAGCGGCCGGAGGCGCAGATCCTGCTGACGAAGGTGCCGGACCCGACCGCGTTCGGCGTGGCCGAGCTGGACACGGCGGGCCGGGTGATCGGCCTGGAGGAGAAGCCCAGGCATCCCAAGAGCGAACTGGCGCTGGTGGGCGTGTATCTGTTCTCCCCGGCGATCCATGAGGCCGTGCGCGCGATCCAGCCGTCCTGGCGCGGCGAGTTGGAGATCACGCACGCCATCCAGTGGCTGATCGACGCCGGGCGGGATGTGCGATCCACCACGATCTCCGGGTACTGGAAGGACACCGGGAACGTCACCGACATGCTCGAGGTCAACCGCTCGGTGCTGGAGACCCTGGAGCGCAGGATCGACGGCACGGTCGACGCCGCCAGCGAGATCATCGGGCGGGTGCGCGTCGAGCCCGGGGCCAAGGTGACCGGCAGCCGGATCGTGGGCCCGGCGGTCGTCGGCGCGAACACCGTGATCACCGACTCGTACATCGGCCCCTTCACCTCGATATCCGATGACTGCCGGATCGAGGACAGCGAGATCGAGTACTCGATCGTGCTGCGCGACTCCTCGCTGAGCGGCGTCCGGCGGGTGGAGGCCTCCCTCATCGGCCGCAATGTCGAGGTCACTCCCGCGACCCGCAAGCCTGCTGCTCACCGTCTCGTCCTCGGCGACCACAGCAAGGTGCAGATCTCGTCATGACGGCCTCTTCCTCCTCTCCCGCCCGCCCGGCCCGAAGTCCCGCCCGCCCGGCCCGAAGTCCCGCCCGCCCGGCCCGGATCCTGGTGACCGGCGGTGCCGGTTTCATCGGCTCGCACTACGTCCGTACGCTGCTCGGTCCGGCCGGCCCGGGTGATGTGGCGGTCACGGTGCTGGACAAGCTCACCTACGCGGGTAATCCGGCCAACCTCGACGAGGCGCGTGATCACCCGGGATTCTCCTTCGTCAGGGGCGACATCTGTGACACCGGACTGGTCGACGAGTTGCTCGCCGTACACGACCAGGTGGTCCACTTCGCCGCCGAGTCGCATGTGGACCGCTCGATCCTCGGCGCCGACGCGTTCGTCCGGACCAACGTCCTCGGCACCCAGACACTGCTGGACGCGGCGCTGCGCCACAGCGGAGACACGAGACACGGAAGACCGAGGACTTTCGTGCACATCTCGACCGACGAGGTGTACGGCTCCATCGACTCCGGCTCCTGGCCGGAGACGGACCCGCTGCGCCCCAACTCCCCGTACGCCGCCTCCAAGGCGTCCGCCGACCTGATCGCCCTGGCCTATCACCGTACCCACGGCCTCGACGTGCGGGTGACCCGCTGCTCCAACAACTACGGGCACCACCACTTCCCCGAGAAGGTCATCCCGCTGTTCGTCACGAACCTGCTGGACGGCGAGAAGGTCCCGCTGTACGGCGACGGCGGCAACGTCCGCGACTGGCTGCACATCGACGACCACGTCCAGGGCATCGAACTGGTGCGCACGAAGGGGCGCGCCGGTGAGGTCTACAACATCGGCGGCGGTACCGAGCTGTCCAACAAGGAGCTGACCGCTCTGCTGCTGGCGGCCTGCGGCGCGGACTGGGACACGAGTGTCGAGTACGTCCCCGACCGCAAGGGACACGACCGGCGCTACTCGGTGGACTGCGGCAAGGCACGTGCGGAGCTGGGCTACGAGCCCCGCAAGGACTTCGCCACCGGCCTTGCGGAGACGGTCACTTGGTACCGCGAGAACCGCGCCTGGTGGGAGCCGCTGAAGGAACGCGCGGCGCTCCGGTGAACCCTCCCCGGCCGCCTTCGGACGCCAAACGGACGACGAGCGGAGGGCAATGACCACCACTTGGCTGATCACCGGCGCCGCCGGAATGCTCGGGCGGGATCTTCTGACGCGGCTCCGCCGGGACGGCGAGGAAGCCGTCGGCCTCGCCCGTGGCAGTCTCGACATCACGGACGCCGATACGGTGCACGGCACCATCGACGCGCACCGGCCGCGGATCGTGGTCAACTGCGCCGCCTGGACGGCCGTCGACGACGCCGAGGCGCGCGAGGCGGACGCCCTGCGGATCAACGGCGACGGGCCCCGGCACCTCGCCGAGGCGTGCGCGAAGACGGGGGCCAGGCTGATCCAGGTCTCGACGGACTACGTGTTCGCGGGCGACGGCACCCGTCCGTACGCCGAGGACGCCCCGACGGCACCGCGCAGCGCGTACGGACGTACCAAGCTGGCGGGGGAACAGGCGGTGCTGGCGACACTCCCGGACACGGGGTACGCCGTGCGTACGGCCTGGCTGTACGGGGCGGAGGGCGGGAACTTCATCGACACGATGATCGGGCTCGAGTCGGTGAAGGAGACCGTCGATGTGGTCGACGACCAGCGCGGACAGCCCACCTGGACGGTGGACCTCGCGGACCGGCTGGTCCGGCTCGGGCAGGCCGCCCTCGCCGGTACCGCGCCCGCCGGGATCTACCACGGCACCAGCGGTGGGGAGACCACCTGGTACGGCCTGGCCCAGGAGATCTTCCGGCTGCTCGGCACGGACCCCGGACGCGTGCGGCCGACCACCAGCACCGCCTTCCCGCGGCCCGCTCCCCGGCCCGCGTACAGCGTCCTGGGACACGACCGCTGGCGCCGGGCCGGAATGGAACCGATCCGTCCCTGGCGGGAGGCGCTGCAGGCGGCGTTTCCTGCTCTGCTCGACGAGAAGAAAGGTTCAACCCGGTGAACTCCAGGATCCAGCCGACCGCGCAGGTCGACGAGACGGCCACGATCGGTGACGGGACGACGGTCTGGGATCTGGCCCAGATACGGGAGGACGCCCGGCTGGGCGGCGGGTGCATCGTGGGCCGGGGAGCGTATGTCGGTCCGGGCGTGCGGATCGGCGCCCATGTGAAGCTCCAGAACTACGCATTGGTCTACGAACCCGCGGTGCTCGGTGACGGGGTGTTCGTCGGCCCGGCGGCGGTGCTCACCAACGACCGCTCCCCCCGGTCGGTGGACCCGCGGGGCCGGCTGAAGCGCGGCGGTGACTGGGAGGCCGTGGCGGTGGTGGTGGGCGAGGGGGCGTCGCTGGGGGCGCGTTCGGTGTGTGTGGCGCCGGTACGGGTCGGTCGTTGGGCGCTGGTCGCGGCAGGTGCCGTGGTGACGCGGGACGTGCCGGACTTCGCGCTCGTGGCGGGCGTGCCGGCGCGCCGGATCGGCTGGGTCGGCCGGGCCGGCGTCCGGCTGGTCGGGCGGGAGGGCGAGCCGGGCGGATGGGAGTGCCCCGAGACGGGCGCGCTGTACGACGAGAAGGACGGCGGACTCGTCGAGCGTGCTTGACTCCTGATTCTGCCAAAACACCGACCCTCGAACACGTGCAGGCATAACGTGTGTGCGAACTGTGCAGACCGGGCACAGTGAGCACACAGACCAGTGCCCAGGGGGGTTACCGGGTGGGGACACCTGTGTCCGCAGCGAGGAGTGACGACCGCTCCGGCGCCTGACGTCCGACGTCCGACGCCTGTCTTCCGCCGTCTGGCCGTCCGTGCCGCGGCGCTCGCAAGTCTGTGCACAAGGGGACCCACAGGGGGGTTGGTGTGTCCGAACGATGACCATCACACGTCTGGCGGCGCTCGGTCGTGAGGAGCCGAAGCTGCTCGCCCTCGCCCAACGACTGCTCGCCGTCGCCGAGTCGGGGCTTCCGTCGATGCTGCTCCCCGGGGGCGAGGCCTTCGCCTTCACCCTGGCCGGGCGGAAGGCACCCGACGGATCCTGGGCCCTGGAGCGGCGCGGGACCAGCACCCGGTACGCGGCCATCACCGCTCTGGGCGTCCATTTCCTCCCCGAGGACCGCCAGCGCGCGGTGCTCGGCGGGCGTACCGCCCAGGAGTTCACCGGCCTGCTGGTGGAGTCGCTGCCCGCGGTGACCAACCTCGGCGACGCGGCGCTGATCGCCTGGGCCGCCGCCGAGACCGGGCACCCCAAACTGTCGGACGCCGTCGCGCGGGTCGAAGCCCTGGACGAGGACGGCCGGCCGCAGTACACCGTCGAGGCGGCGTGGGTGCTGTCCGCCCTCGCGGCGGCCCGCGGCTCGGTCGATGTGGAGAGACGTTTCACCACAGCTCGTGACCGTCTGCTGCGGGCCCGGATCGGGGACAGCCCGCTGTTCCCGCATGCCACCGGACCCGGTCTGCTGCCCTGGTACCGGGCACACGTGGGCTGCTTCGCCGACCAGACCTACCCGCTCCAGGCCCTGGCCCGCGCACACGCCAGCGGTGACGGAGACGACGATCCGGAGGCACTGGCCGCGGCGGAGGCCTGCGCGGCGCGCATCTGCGCCCTGCAGGGCGACGGCGGGCAGTGGTGGTGGCACTACGACGCCCGCACCGGTGGTGTCGTGGAGGGCTACCCGGTCTACAGCGTCCATCAGCACGCGATGGCGCCGACCGCCCTGTTCGATCTCGCCGACGCCGGCGGCACCGACTTCGGCGCGTCGCTCCGGAGGGGCCTGGGCTGGATGACGGACGTGCCCGAACTGGCCGAACGCCCGGACGGAAAGGAGCCGTTGATCCTCGACGGGCTCGGCGCCACGTGGCGCAAGGTCTACCGGGGCGATCCGAAGAAGGCCGTACGGGCCGTCCGAGGACTCGGCACCCGGATCGCTCCGAACCTCCGGCTGAAGCCCCTGGACCGGGTGTACCGCCCCGTGTCCGTGGACCGCGAATGCCGGCCGTACGAATTCGGCTGGATGCTCCACGCCTGGCAGGGAGGCCGGACATGAGCGCGCGTCAGTCCCTGTTCGGGGTCGAGCTGGACCCGCTGACCATGGACGAGACCGTACAGCGCTGCCTGGAGGCGGTGCGGGACGGCAGACAGCTGGAGATCGGCGTGGTCAACGCCGCGAAGCTGGTGACCATGCGACGCGACCAGCGGCTCGCCCAGGCCGTGGCCGGCTGCGATCTGGTCCTGGCCGACGGGCAGGCCGTGGTCTGGGCCGGCCGGTTACTGGGTGCGCCGTTACCGGAACGGGTGGCCGGTATCGACCTGTTCCTGCGGCTGCTGGCCGAGGCGGAGTCGGCGGGCGTGTCCGTGTACTTCCTGGGCGCCAGGCAGGAGGTGCTGGAGCGGATGCTGCGCCGGGTGGCCGACCGCTTCCCCCGGCTGAAGGTGGCCGGCAGCCGCAACGGCTACTTCGACGACTCCCAGCAGGAAGCCATAGCCGGCGCCGTCGCCCGCAGCGGCGCCCGGATGCTGTTCCTCGGCATGACCTCGCCGAAGAAGGAGATCTTCACCGCCGCCTACGGCGCACGCACCGGCGCCCGCGTCGTGCACGGAGTCGGCGGCTCCTTCGACATCCTGGCCGGTGTCACCAGACGGGCCCCCGCATCCTGGCAGCGGTGGGGACTCGAATGGCTCTACCGCGCGCTGCAGGAGCCACGCCGCCTGGGCCGGCGCTATCTCACCACCAATGCTGCCTTCGTCCTCATGACGGCGCGCGAGTTCATCCGGCTCACCCCGCCGCCCGCTTCCGCGAACAGGAGTCACTGATGCGCGTCGTCGTGGTCGGACAGGGATACGTCGGCCTGCCACTGGCCATCCGCGCCGCCGAGGTCGGACACGAGGTGGTCGGCTACGACGTCGACTCCCGGCGGATCAAGAGCCTTGCCGCCGGTGAGTCCTTCGTCGAGGACGTCTCCTCGGAGCGGATCCGCGCGGCACTGGACAACGGTGCCTACCGCCCGAGCGAGTCGGCCCGCGACTGCGGCGGTTTCGACGTCGCCGTCGTCACCGTCCCCACCCCGTTGCACGAGGGCACTCCCGACCTGCGGTACATCAAGGAGTCGGCGCTCACCCTCGCCCGCTACCTGCGCCCCGGGGCCACCGTCGTCCTGGAGTCGACGACTTATCCCGGCACCACCCAGGATCTGTTCGCCCCGGTCCTGGAGGAGGGCTCGGGCCTTACCGCCGGTGCCGACTTCCACCTCGGCTACAGCCCGGAGCGGATCGACCCCGGAAACGCCGTCTGGGGCTTCCAGCAGACCCCGAAAGTCGTGTCCGGGGTCAATGAACCGTCCCTCAAAGCCGTTCAGGACTTCTACGCCCAACTCGTCGACACCACCGTGCCGGTGAGCTCACCCAAGGAGGCCGAGCTCGCCAAGCTGCTGGAGAACACCTTCCGCCATGTGAACATCGCGCTGGTCAACGAGATCGCCATGTTCGCCCACCACCTGGACATCGACGTCTGGCAGGCCATCGACGCCGCCGCCACCAAGCCCTTCGGGTTCATGAAGTTCACCCCCGGACCGGGCGTCGGCGGTCACTGCCTGCCCATCGACCCCTCGTACCTGTCCTGGCGGGTGCAGCGCGAACTCGGCCAGAGCTTCCGCTTCGTGGAACTGGCCAACGACATCAACAACCACATGCCCGAGTATGTGGCGCGCCGCATCAGCGACCTGTTCAACGAAAGACGTCGTTCCGTGAACGGCTCGCGCATCCTGCTGCTCGGTCTGGCGTACAAGAAGAACACCGGCGACGCCCGTGAGTCGCCCGCCCTGCGCATCTCCCATCTGCTGCTCGACATGGGGGCCCAGGTCAGAGCGGCCGACCCGCACGTCGTCGAGAGCCTGCCGGTGGACACCCGGCTGGTGCGGGTCGAGCCGGTGCCCGAGGAGCTGGCGGCGGCCGATGTGGTGGTCCTGCTCACCGACCACGACAGCTTCGACTACGAACTCGTCGCGGAACACGCCCCCTTCGTCCTCGACTGCCGCCGACGGCTGCCCTCCGGACCCACCATCGAGGTGCTCTGAGCCATGCCGCGCATCGTCTGCGTCGCCGGGGCGCGCCCCAACTACATGAAGATCAAACCGGTGATGGACGCCCTGGAGCGCCGGGGCGCCGAGGTGGTCCTCGTGCACACCGGTCAGCACTACGACCCGGCCATGAACGACGTGTTCTTCGCCGACCTCGGCATCCGGCCGCCCGACCGCTTCCTCGGGGTCGGCTCCGGCACCCACGCCCAGCAGACCGGACGTGTGATGACCGCGTTCGAGCCCCTTCTCGGCGAGGTGTCCCCGGACCTCGTCGTGGTGGTCGGTGACATCAACTCCACCCTGGCCTGTGCCCTGGTCACCGCCAAGGCCGGACCGCTGCTGGCGCATGTCGAGGCCGGCCTGCGCAGCCGCGACTGGAGCATGCCGGAGGAGGTCAACCGCGTCGCCACCGATCGCGTCAGCGACTACCTGCTGGCCCCCTCGCCCGACGCCGCCGAGAACCTGCGCGCGGAGGGGTACCGGAACGACCAGATCCATCTGGTCGGCAACGTCATGATCGACACACTGCTGGCCAACCTGGAACGGGCCAGGACCTCGGACGTCCTTGGCCGATACGGCCTGACCAGAGGTGAGTTCGGCCTGGTCACCCTGCACCGCCCCGCCAACGTGGACGATCCCGAGGTCCTCGCCGGGCTCCTGAAGGCCCTGGGCGAGATCGCCGGCCGCTGCCCGCTCCTGCTGCCCGTGCACCCACGCGCGGCCGGACGGCTGGCCGGCCTGGGTGTCCCCGCAGGCGTCCGGCTCGTGCCGCCCGCCGGATACCTGGACTTCATCGCCCTGCAGGACGCCGCCCGCCTCGTGCTGACCGATTCCGGCGGCATTCAGGAGGAGACCACCGCGCTGGGTGTGCCGTGTGTGACCCTGCGGGAGAACACCGAGCGGCCCATCACCGTCGAGCAGGGCACCAATGTGCTGGCCGGCCGGGATCCGGCGCGCATCGTGTCCACCGTGCACCGGGTGCTGGACGATCCGCCCGCACCGCGCCGGCCCGAACTGTGGGACGGTCGCGCGAGCGACCGCATCGCCGACGTGCTGCTGGAGGGAGGCACCGCGCGCACACGGCCGAGGCCCACGGACCGAACCTGCCCCGAATGATCCGCTTGCCGCATATGCTCGTCGCACGTCGGGTCGCGAGGGGGGACCACCATGGATCTCGCTGAGATCTTCCGGGTCATGCGCAGGCGCTGGTACGTCCTGCTGCCCGGCCTGCTGCTGACGGCCGGACTGACGGTCGCCGTGGCCCTGCTGGTTCCGGTGACCTACCAGTCGCAGAGCACAGTGGTCCTCCTGAACTCCCAGAAGGCCACGGTGGCCTACGACGGCAACCCCTTCCTCAGCACCCAGACCTCGCTCACCGGGATGGCCGACAGCCTGGCCCGCAATCTCGACTCCGACGTCTCCGTCCGGGAACTCAAGTCCCGTGGCGCCACCGGCACATTGGAGGCCAAGCTCGCCGACAACGCCCAGGGCCCGCTCATGTGGCTCACGGCCACCGGCACCGACAAGG
Organism: Streptomyces sp. NPDC007205; assembly: GCF_040634095.1. Taxonomy (NCBI): domain Bacteria; kingdom Bacillati; phylum Actinomycetota; class Actinomycetes; order Kitasatosporales; family Streptomycetaceae; genus Streptomyces; species Streptomyces sp. NPDC007205. The sequence goes on along the minus strand of NZ_JBEYEW010000001.1, from coordinate 707,388 downwards.
CCGCCGTGCTGGCCTCGGACCGCATCCTCACCGCGTATGCCGGACAACGGCTGGAGCAGTTCCAGAAACAGCAGTCGGTCGCCCCGAAGGCCATGATCCGCATGACGACCGTCGTGGCCCCGCAGAACCCGGTGGCGCAGACCAAGACCCGGCTCGAGTACCTGGTCATGGCCGGGTGCCTGGGGCTGGTGCTGAGCCTGGCCGCCGTCTTCTACGTGGAGGCGCGCCGCCGGTCGCACGAGCCGGCGCGACCGGTCACCGCCGCCACGTCCGCGACCGGGGAACCGGCGACGGACGGGACGACGGCCCTCCGGCCGCCGCCCGCCTGGTCGCGGTCCGCCGGGACCGGGCCCGCCGCGGAGCCGGGGGCCGGACGGCCCGCCATGGCCGTGGCACCCGCCGCCGAGCCGCTCGACGAGGAGTCGACTCATGGACAGCGTTCGCACACCGGACAGCGGGACCGCTGAGCCGACCGACACCCCCGCTCCCGCCTCCCTCGGCCGCAGGGTCCGCTCCGCGGCCCGCTGGAGCCTGATCAACACCGTCGTCATGCGCCTCGCCACCTTCGCCACCGGCATCGTGCTGGCGCGCTTCGCCCTCGGGCCCGCTCAGTGGGGCGTCTACGGCATCGCCCAGACCGTGCTCCTGGTCCTGCTCTCCGCGAACGAACTGGGCGTCAGCCTGGCCATCGTCCGCTGGGACGGCGATCCCCGCCGCTTCGCGCCGACGGTGCTGACACTGGCCACCGCGTCCAGCGGCGTGCTGTACGCCGCCCTCTTCGTCTCGGCACCTGCGGTGGCAGGGCTGCTCGACTCGCCCGAGGCCTCGGGCGTACTGCGCGTGATGTGTCTGTGTCTGGTGATCGACGGGGTGGCCCAGGTGCCCGCCGGCTTCCTGACCCGGGAGTTCGCCCAGGGCAGGCGGATGGTCATCGACGGGCTCAACTTCGTCCTCAGCACCTCCGTGACCCTGGTGCTGGCCTTCGCCGGCTGGGGCGCGATGAGCTTCGCCTGGGGTGCGGTCGCGGGCAACGCCGCCGCCCTCGCCGGCTGTGCCCTGGCCGCCCCCGGCACCCTGCGGTTCGGCTGGGACTCCGGACAGGCCCGCGCCCTGCTGAGGTTCGGGCTCCCCCTGGCCGGCGCGAGCCTCCTCGCTCTCGCCGTCGTCAACGTGGACACCCTGGTCGTCGGCTCCACCCTCGGCCAGGTCTCCCTGGGCTTCTACGTCCTGGCGTTCAACATGTCCGGCTGGCCGGTGCGCATCATCTCCGAGGCGGCCCGGCGGGTCTCGTTCGCCGGCTTCTCCCGCCTCGCCGGCTCCCCGCAGGCCCTCGCCCAGGGCTTCTGCCGCGCCCTGGGTGTGCTGGTCACGGGCACCGTCCCGCTGTGCGTGCTGCTCGGCGGCCTCGCCGCTCCGGTCGTGCATCTCGTGTACGGCGGCAGGTGGCTGCCCGCCGCCGACGCGCTGCCCTGGCTGATGGCCCTCGGCCTGGTCCGCATCGGCTGCGAACTCGCCTACGACTGCCTCGTCGCCACCGAGCAGCGCCGCGCCCTCATCCTCGTCCAGGGCCTCTGGGTCGTGGCCCTCGTCCCCGTCCTCCTCGTCGGCGCGCGCCTCGGCGGCATCGTCGGCGTCTCCCAGGGCCATGTCCTGGTCGCCGTCGGCCTCGTCGTGCCCGCGTTCGTCTACGCCCTCGGCCGGGCCGGGATCGGCCTCGGCCACATCGCCAGGGCCTGCGTCTGGCCCTTTCTCGGAGGGGCCGTGATGACCCTGCTGGTCCTCGCCGCGAAGCGGCTCCTCGGCGACGGCACCCCCGCCCTGTTCGTCATGGGCACAGCGGCCCTGGCCTGCTACGCGGTGTGTGTCCTGCCCAGCCGCCGGTTGCTCCTCGGCTCCCGGACACCGGAGACCGTATGACCGGGCTCGGCCGCCGGCTCGCCGTCCTGGCCCTCGTGCTGTGCGCCGCCTGTTCCCCGTCGCGCGGCGACTGGGCACCGCCGGATCGGAGCGAGGCCCCCAGCACGGCTCCCTCCACCATCGCGCCACCCGGGGAAGCCGGTTTCCCGGACGCCCGCACCACCGGCCCCCGTGTCCCCCTCACGCCGCGTTCCACGGGGAACATGAGCGTCACGACCAACGGCATGGTCATCAAGGGCTGGGACATCACCGGATCGCTCGACATCTACGCGAACGACGTGACCATCGTCGACAGCAAGATCACCTCCACCAACTGGTGGGGCGTCAACCTGCGTCCCGGCTACGGCGGACTCCGGATCCTGCACAGCACCGTCACCGCCGTGCCCGGCAAAGGCCCCGACAACGGCGGCGTGGACTATGCCGTGTCCAACATGAGCACCAGCTCCGTCGAGGTCGGCTGGTGCGACGTTTCCGTCTTCGGCAACGCGCTCTCCATGGGTCAGGGCCACATCCACGACAACTACGTCCACGACCTGGTCCCCTTCCGCAACAACGGCGGCGAGTGGCAGCACACCGACGCGGTGATCAGCGGCGGCAGCAACAAGGGCAGGCTTGTCATCCGTCACAACACCCTGCTCAACCCCGTCGCCGTCGGCCAGGGAGCCTCTGCCAGCCTGGGTCTGTTCGCCGACTCCGGCCCCGTCTCCCGTACGGTCATCGACCACAACCTGCTGGCCGGTGGCGCGTACTGCCTGTACGGGGGTGGCGACGGCGCCACCGGGATCGAGGTCACGAACAACGTCTTCTCCACCCGCTACCACCGCAACTGCGGTGTCTACGGCGCCGTCACCGCCTGGAACGCCGCCGGCACCGGCAACGTCTGGCGCGGCAACCGGTTCTCCCACGGCAGCCCGATCACCCCTGAGCCGGCCGGCTGAGGAAGAGGATCATGCGACGCATCGCCCGCGCCCCCTGGGAGCTCCTCAAACGCACCTTCGGCTGGCTCGTCCTGTTCGAGCTGCGCAACAAGGTCGTCCTCGGGGCCTCCGCGCTGCGGCTGCGCCGCTTCGAAACCGCCGAGACCCGCCGGCTCGCGGCTGCCGCCGCCCCCCTCCCCTTCGCCCTGGTCGTCACGGTCATCGCCACCCACCGCCGCCCCGACGAGCTGCGGGCGGCCGTCGGCTCGGCCCTGGCGCAGACCGTCCGCGACCAGGTCGTGGTGGTTGTCGACGACGGTGCCGGACTACCTGAACTCCCGTACGATCCAAGGCTGTTCGCGGTCTCGCTGACGCGGAACACGGGCGTGGCCGGTGTTGTGCGCAATGTGGGCATCCGCCTCACCCGCTCGCGGTACGTGGCCTTCCTGGACGACGACAACCTGTGGGAACCCGACCACCTGGAACGGGCACTGGCATTCCTGGAGTCCCCCCACGGGCCCGACGGCGTCTACACGGCGCTGCGCCGCGTCCTGCCGGACGGGACCGAACGGGACATCCTGTCCGTGCCGTTCGACCGCCGCCGGGCGGCCAGGGAGTCCTTTCTGGACACCAACGCGTTCGTCGCGCGGCGGGACGGTTCGCTGTACTTCAGCCGTCTGCGCCGGACGCCGGAGGTCCTTCCGCGGGAGGACTGGGAGCTCGTCTACCGGTACAGCCGCAGCCACAGCGTGCGGCATGTGCCGCAGGCCACCGTGCGGTATCTGGTGAATCCCGGGAGTTTCTACACGACGTGGGCCGACTGAGCGTCACGGCCCCGGAGCGGCCCGCAGCGCGCCCGGCTTGAGCAGGGCGGCCGCCGCCGCGCGGCTGGCCCTCCTGCCGAGAGCCGCTCGCGACGCCTCGCGCAGGAACACGGCACCTCTGAAGCACGCCGTCGCGGCGGCCCCGTGGCGCCGCCCGTACAACCGCACGCGGTTGAGCGTCAGCAGAGTCCAGAGCCGGGGCGAGACCTGGGAGTCACCGCCGAGATGGACGGCCTCGGCCGTCGGTTCCAGCTGCGTGGCGTAGCCCCGGTCCCGTGCGCGCAGACAGTACTCGGTCTCCTCCGAATAGAGGAAGAAGGACTCGTCCCACGGACCGCAGGCGGCCAGGCAGTCCGCGGAGACGGCCATGAGCGCGCCGGTCGCCCAGTCCGCGCGTGTCGGCCGTCGGTACGCGGCGGGGTCGGTGACGAGTTCACTCCCGTGCGGGAAGCGCCCGGCCCGGCGGTTGCCGATGACGGCCTCGCCGAGGGCCCGGGACACGCTCGACTCGCGGCGCAGTGAGTAATGGGGTGAGTCCCGGCCCTCTTCGTACAGGAGGGGTACGGCGATCCCCACGCCGTCGCCGAGACTGTCGACGAGACGTCTGGCGCAGTCCCGCCGCATACGGATGTCGGGGTTGCAGATGAGGACCGCCCCGTACGCACCGGCGGCACCCAGCGCCGCGTTGATGCCGGCGGCGTACCCGGCGTTGCGGCCGGTCTGGACGATGGCCGCGTCGGGGGCCAGCGCACGGAGCACCTCGACGGTGTCGTCGGCGGAGTCGTTGTCGGCGACGACGAGCCGCCAGTCGAGGCCGGCCATGCCGTCCCCGAGTGCGGCGAGGAACCCGGGGAGCACCGCGGCGCTGTTCCAGGTGACGACGATGACGGCGACAGGGCTCAACGGGACTCCATGAGGTGGGGAAGCCGGTCTTCGGAGGTGGGGCGGGGGGCCGGGACGGCAGCGGCAGCCGCCTCGCGCCGGACGAAGCCCAGACAGCTGCACCCCGCCCCCAGCATCAGGAAGAACATGCCGGCGAACATCGGGAAGCTCAGTGAGTCGAAGGTGGCGCTGATGACCAGGGCGACCACCGACGAGGCGAAGAACGCCTGCCCCAGTTCGCGGTCGGACTCGGTGCGGGCCAGCCGCCGGAGGGCGCCGCCGTGGTGGATGCCGGTGATGAACAGCGTGAGCAGGGCGCCGAGCCCGAGCAGGCCCGTCTCGGCCAGGGCCAGCATGTACTGGTTGTCGGTGAAGAAGTACAGGTCCGGAGTGAAGGTGCCGAAGCCCCGCCCGAACAGCGGGTGCTCCTTCAGATAGGGCACGATCGCGCTGTACTTGACCGTACGGGCCTGGGTGCTGCTGTCGGAGTTGGACAGGAACGACGCGAACAATCCCGTGATCGTGCCGATCAGCCCGGGGACGAGCACCTTGAAGACGGCCACGGAGGCCGTCATCACGCCGATCGCGGCCCAGCGTCGGGCCGGCCTCCAGCGCGGCACCATCACCAGGGCGACCAGCAGCAGCCCGATGATCGAGGTCCGCGACACGGTCAGGGGCAGCGCACCGGCCATGAGCACCACCGGTGCCCAGCGGCGCAGCACGTGGCGGTGACGGCGTACGGGATCGAAGGCCTGCTGGATCGCGAAGGGCAGGAGGATCGCCAGCATGCCGGCGAACTCCAGCGGCTGGGCCGTGGTGGCCCGGGGCCGGGTGAAGGCGCCGCGGTCCATGACACTCACCTGCGCCACACTGGTCTGGAGCCCGGGGATGTGGAGGGAGTCGGCGATGTTGGTGGCGGCGAAGAAGTCGTAGAAGCCGATCGCGGCGACGACGGACCCCAGGACCACCACCCGGCGCATCAGCACGTCCAGTCGTGCGCGGTCCTGCACACCCGCCGATGTCAGGACGACCAGTGACACCCACACCAGGAACCCGATGAGCCCGCGGTCGGCCCCGAGAACCTCCTCGTGGGAGCTCTCCCGCGTCGCGTCCGCGACATACGCCGCGAGGACGGCCAGCCCGAGTACGCACATCGCGACCCGGGCGAGCCTGGTACCCGGCGCGGGAAGGATACGGCCGCCGAGCCAGGTCGCCAGGTACCACAGCAGTCCGAGCAGGGCGAAGACGTTGGCCGGGGTGCCGACGCCGCCGAGCGCGGGCAGGGCCAGGTTCGACGGAATGAAGAAGGCGAGCGCCAGGTAGCCGGTGAGGATCGTGGTGGCGTCCACCCGTCGGCTCAGCGGTCCTGCTCGTACCCGCTTCCGTTTTCGGGCCTCCCCCCGTCGTGGGCTCGTGTGGCGCCGGCGGCGGACCACCGCGACGCCTTCCATCAGGATCGACAGCAGGAACGCGCTGACGACGCCCAGGATGACGACAGCGGCGATGTCCTGGTAGCGGCTCTTCGACCTGGCCACCGGGGTCTGCGGCAGCACGACGGGAGCGGTCTGCACGAGATACGCGGGCGGGACCTTGGCGGCGGCCTGCAGGGCGTCGAGTTGCTCGCCGGCGAAGGTGGTCAGGGTGGTGGTCTCCTTGAGCACCTTCGCCCGGTCGGTTCCGGTGACGCCGAGCACGAGCAGCGGGCTGTCGCTCTGCGGTGCGAAGCCTGCCGTGTACGGATCGGTGACGCCTCTGCTGTGCAACTCCTTGGCGGCGTCGTTCGATTCGAGGGTCCTGATCAGCACGTCCGCCGTGACGATGAGCGAACCGCCCGCGTTCGAGAGGGGGTTGCCGAACGTGGGGGCCAGCCGGGCGACGGCCGAGGAGTCCAGCAGGGCGACCGAGCTCTGTGACTGGTAGGAGACGGGGACGGTCACGTACAGATACGCGCCGCCGAGCAGACTGAGCAGGGTGAAGGGCACCATGACATACCAACGTCTGCGCAGAATGGCCCATATCTCACCGAGACTCATGAACCGTCCCTCCGTTCGGTGGCATCCCACCGCATGCCCTGCCAGTATCGGGGCGACGGAAGGAGCTCACATGTCGCCGGGGAACGTCGCCGATGGGCTGCTCCGCCGCTGGTACGTCGTGGTGGCCGCGCTGCTGCTGACGGCCGCCGGGGCGTACCACGTGGTGCGACCCGCTCCCCGGTACGCCGGCTCCGCGGTGGTCGTCCTCAAACCGCCGGTGACGCAGAACCAGCCCAATCAGCTCACCAATCTGCAGCCGCCGCTCGCCGTGGTGTCCTATGCGGTCGTCCAGCAGCTGCAATCCCCTGCGGGTGCCGCGGAGTTGCGTGCCGCAGGCGTTCAGGGGAGCTACCGTCTCGTCCCGCGCAACAGCGGCACCAGTGCGACACCGCGCTATCTGATCCCCTCGCTGCAGGTGCAGTCGCAGGCGTCCGGCGCCGACGCCGCCGTAGCGGCGGTCCGCCGCGTCATCGACGTCTACACCCGGCATGTCGACCGGTTGCAGACGGCCCAGGGAGTCCCGGCCGGGTCGCGGATCACCGCCTCGGTGCTGACCTCCCCGAGCGCCGCCCAGGTGCGGGGCGACAGGAGCCGAGGTCTGGCGGGCATGGCCCTGCTGGGCGCGGCCGGCGGCGTTCTCGGCGCGTTGTGGCTCGACCGGTACGCGCTGAGTCGCCGTAACGTCTCTCCCGGCCGTCACGCCGGTCCCGTTTCCGTGACCCACTGAGCTGTGCTGACGAGCCATCAGGACCATCAGACGCCACGGCGCTTCCACGACTCCCACCACAGCCGCTCCCGGCCGCGCTCGGCCACGGCCGACCACACCAGCGGCTGCAGCCAGGGCATGACCTTCGGGCCGATCCGCCTGCGCAACCGCAGCGCGCGGTACTCGGGCAGCGCCGTGTATCCCGGCAGGCACCGCGCGGCGAACGCCACACACTCGTCGACCGGGACGGCGCCCGTCCGCCCCCGGTCGTAGGCCCGGTACGCCCGGCGCAGCGCGAAGCGGGCGAGGCGGGTGTGGACCTCGTCGGCGAGGCGGTCGGCGTGGGGCAGCCGGTCGGCACACTTGGCGAGCACCGAGTCGAAGGCCAGGAGGCGCTGGCGCAGGTCGTCGAGCTGGCCGCCGAAGTCGGTGGTGGACATGTTCTCGCCGTGGACGCGGTAGAAGGCCTGGTCGGCGCCGCGTATGTAACCGACGTCGGCGTGTGCGGCCAGCCGCATCCACATCTCGATGTCACCGGCGTGCGGAAGGGCCGGATCGTAGCCGCCGACCGTGCGCTGGAGGCTGGTGCGGACGACGACTTCCGGCGAGGTGATGCACCCGGTGCCCTCGCGGAAGCGCCGCTCCAGCCACCACTGCCCGGGATAGACGACCGAGCCGGTGCTGTGCGTCCGGGCCGGTGGCAGCGGACCGCCGTGCTGGAAGCGCAGCGGGCGCCCGTAGGCGAACCCCGCCCCGGGATGGGCGTCCAGCAGCGCGGCGGCCCGCACCAGCGCCCCCGGGACGAGCCGGTCATCGGCGGACAGGAGCGCGACGTAGTCGCCGTCGGCCCATTCCAGGAGGCCCTCGTTGTAGGTGGCGATGTGGCCCTTGTTGGTCGCGTGGACGCGGACTTCGATACGGGGGTCGGAGGCGGCCAGCTTGTGCGCGGTCTCCGCCGAGTCGTCGGGTGAGGCGTCGTCGATGACGAGTACCCGGACGTCGACGCCGTCCTGCTCGTCCAGGACGCTGCGTATGCAGTCGGCGAGGAAATGGCCGTACCGGTAGCAGGGGATCACAACGCTGACGGTGCTCATCGATGCAGGGAGCCAATCTTCTCGCGGACGGTCTCGCCGGTCAGGGTCCAGTCGCGGGACCTCACCGTGTGGTGGTGCCGGTCCCGGGCCGTGATCGTGACCGTGAACCGTGTGCCGTCCGGCAACGGGGCCGACAGGTGGACGGACACCTTGCGGGTGGCCCGGTCGTAGGAGGTGACGAGGGTGACGTGGAGCTTCCTGGCCGCCTCGGAACCGCTCAGGACGGTCAGGGCCGCCTTGACGGACGACAGCTTGGCCGAGGCGGGCAGGGCCAGGACGAGGGCGTCCGTCGCGTCGGCGGTGTGCGTCACCGAGGGCGCGGTCACCTCCGAGGCCTTGGCCGTCGACAGGGACGCACTCGGGTTGTCGGCGGTGAAGACCGGACCGACCCAGTAGTTCGCGGAGCCGTAGGAACTGTTGGGGAAGGCCGGGTCGGTGCCGTACCGGTAGAGCCCGTTGTGGTGCGCGGCGGTGTCGGCGGTGGCGGTCAGCGGATAGGACTGGTGGGCTGCCGCGAAGTAGCCGCCGTCCACCGCGTAGTTGCCGTGCGGTGCGTGGTAGGAGACGACGTACGGGGTGCCCGCGGTGACGGCCACCGGGGTGGCGAAGGTCAGCTGCTGCCGGCCCGAGGCCGTCTCGCCGGTGAAGGTACCGGTGGCGAGCAGCGTGCCGTCGTCGGTCCACAGGCTGCCGGTGTGCGTGCCGGTGTTGCCGGTGCCCTTGTAGAACGTGACGCCGGTGATCCAGCCGTCCGCCGAGGAGGTGAACCGGGTGCCGAGCTCCACGGAGTTGGTGTCACCGGTCATGTCGGTGCCGGCCGGCACGGTGGAGGAGCTCCACAGCGTGCAGGGGCAGGTGACCGCGGGCGGTGTGGAACTGGTGGTGAAGGACCAGGTCGCCGGGTCCGCCATGGCGTTGCCCCACAGGTCGGAGGCCTGGACGGACGCGGTGTAGGTGGTGTGGAGCTGCAGCTCCGTCGACGGTGTGAAGGTCGCCTTGTCGGACGCGGGGAGCGTCGTGGTGCCCGGCACGGTGGTGCCGTCCGGGCCTTTCAGGGTGAAGGTCAGGTTGTCGGCGTCGGCGGCCGAGCTGAGGACGGCCGACACCGGTGCCGTGATCGACACGCCGGTCGCCCCGGACGTCGGGGAGGTGGAGGTGACGGTGGGCGGGGTGGTGCTGGCCGTCGAGGTGTCCAGTACGACGTCGACCCAGTAGTTGCTGCCGGGGGACTGTGTGGACGGGAACGCGCTGGTCGAGCCGTAGTGGTAGACGCCGTTGCCGCCGTCGGTGCCGGACTTCAGCGCGGTGAGCGGGGCCAGGCCGGCGTCGCTGTCGGAGAAGTAGCCGCCGTCGTAGGAGTACCCGCCGTTGGGGGCGAAGTAGGAGGCGATGTAGGTGGTGTCGGCCTTGACGCTGACCGGGGTGGCGAAGTTCAGCTGCTGCCAGCCGGAGGCCGTCTCCTTGGTGAAGGTGCCGGTGGCCAGGCGGGTGCCGGAGGCGGTCCACAGGCTGCCGGTGTGGGTGCCGGTGTTGGCGGGTGACTTGTAGAAGCGGACGCCGGTGATCGAACCGGCCCTGGTGGTACGGAACTTGACGCCGAGCTCCACCGAGCTGCCGTCGCCCGCGTTGACGGTGCCGGGAACGGCCGAGGCCGGCCAGACGGTGCAGGGGCAGGTCTGCGGGCCGACGGTCACCGGTACGGTGGTGACCGCACCGGTGTTGACGCTGTCGTCGACCGCGCGGACCTCGACGGATGCCGGGCCCGGGGTCGTCGGGGTCCAGCTGTAGCTCCAGGACGCCAGGCCGTTCGCGGCCTTCCAGGTGGTTCCGCCGTCCGTGGACACCTCCACGCGGGCCACCACGCCTCCGCCCGAGTCGGTGGCCGTACCGGTGATGGTGACCGGCTTCAGCGCCGGGACGGTGATCCCGGGGGCCGGGCTCTTCACGGTGACGGCCGGACCCGTGGTGTCGGTGGAGGCCGTCGCGGTGACGAGGTTGCTCTGCGGGGTCAGCGGCCCGACACCCATGTCGGCGAGGATGTTCACGGTCGCCTGCTGCATCCGGGCGTCCTCGGTGACCACCGTGTCCTCGGGGTTGTACGTGGGGATGTTGGTCAGGCCCCACGACCACTGCACGGTCCCCGCCCCGAACACCAGGGCCCCGGAGTCCTGGTCGCGGAACTCGACGAGGTTGTGTGTCGCCGTGCCGTTGCCGTACACGTTGCCCCAGTCCGTGCGGAGCTTGCCGTCGGTGATGTCCACCGTCGTGGACGACAGGTCGATCGCTCCGGCGGGTCTGGTGCTGTTGTCGAGGTCGCTGTCCCACTCGTAGCCCAGGGTGCCTGCCGGGAAGGTGGCGGTCTGACCGGAGGTGAGGTTCGCGACGGAGGTGCTCCGCCACAGCCGGTTCCTGCCGTAGGAGCCGGGGACCGTGATCGCGTCGCTGCGGTAGCCGTTCACCTGGAACATGGATCCGGTGAGGATGTTCGGCGGCTGGTAGACCTGCCCGTAGTGCGTGCTGGTCGGGTCCATCCAGGTGCCCGTCCAGATGCCGCTGGGGTCGGCGACGCCGTTGTTCTGCGCCATCTTGGTCATCTTGTAGCAGACCAGGGTCCGGTTCGCCGTGCCGGCGCCGTCGGTGCTCGGGGCCAGCCGCGTCTTCCAGAAGACCTCGTTGCCGCTGAAGAAGGCCTCGCGGACGCCTGCCTTCCGGGCCGCCAGGACGTTGGAGTACTGGCTCTGCGTCCAGTACTCGTCATGGCCGGAGGACATGTACACCCTGTGCTTCTTGAGCAGGGTGGCGCCGTTGGCCGACACGTCCACGCCGGACAGGTAGCTGACGTCGTAGCCGTTGCGTTCCAGCCAGGACAGCATCATGTACTCGGAGCCGTAGATGCCGTTGTCACCGCCGATGTCCAGCGGCCGGTTGTAGCTGACCTCGTAGGCGCGGCCGTCCGGTGCCGGCCCGGCGCCGCCGTAGAGGTCCTGGCCGCCGTAGTCGTTGTAGGCCTGCCAGGTCTGGTCGCTGGTCTGTACGACGATGTCGGAGGTGCTGGAGTCGTTGCGGACGACGAACGGGTACGGCATCAGTCCGTCACCGTCCGTCTGCGTGAGGTTCGCGATGTACAGGCCGGACACGGCGTTGCCGGGCACCGTCCAGGTCGCGGTCACGGGCCAGTTGCCGCAGTCGACCAGGCCGGTGCTGCTCTTGGTGGTGCAACCGGCCGGCTTCGTCGTGTAGTCGGCCGGGTAGGTGACGGCCGCCTGGGCCGCGGTCGACATCTCGCGCGCGCCGTCGCCGCCGTACCAGCCCAGGCGGTAGATCTCGATCTGGTAGGTGACCTTCGACTGGACCTTGAACTGGACGGTGTCCCCCGCCTGGACGCTCTCCTTGGTGGAGAACCCCTGGATGTCACCATAGGCGTTGGGCGAGAACCAGTCGGACTTCGGACTGCCCGGTTTGGAGTTCTCGCACACGACCGGGTTCGAACCCGCTCCGCACGGATCGGATGCCGCCTGGGCGGGCACGGCCTGTGGGAGCACCGCCCATATCAGTGCCGCCACGACGGCGAGGCGGACGCCCCGGATCCGTCTGCTCCATCTGTTCATGTGTACCTCTCAGCGCTTTCGAGCGCGTCGGTGAGCGTGTCCACGACGCGCTGCTGCTGGTCGGCGGTGATCTGCGGGTAGAGCGGAAGCGACAGGATCCGGTCGGCCGCCCTCTCGGCGTTCGGGAAGTCGCCCCGGGCGTGGCCGAGATGGCGGTACGCGGGCGTCAGGTGCACCGGGGCGGGGTAGTGCACGCCCGCGCCGATGCCCTCGGCGTTGAGCTTGCCGACGATGTCGTCGCGGTCCGCGCCGGCGAGCTGGACGACGTACAGGTGCCATACGTGGACGTTGCCGGGTGCCGTCGTCGGGAGCACGATCCGGCCGGTGGCCGCCAGGTCGGCGAGCAGTGCGTCGTAGCGGGCCGCGGCTGCGCGCCGGGCCGCGTTGCCGTCCGCCAGCCGGGCCAGCTTGGCCCGCAGGACGACGGCTTGCAGCCCGTCGAGGCGGCTGTTGAACCCGGGTATGTCGTGGCGGTACTTGGCGACGCCGCCGTGGTTCGCGATCGCGCGCACCAGGCCGGCCAGTTCCTCGTCGTCGGTCAGCACCGCGCCCGCGTCGCCGTAGGCTCCCAGGTTCTTGCCCGGGTAGAAGCTGGTGGCCGCGATGCCGCCACTGCCCGGCGAGCGGCCGTCGCGGGTGGCGCCCTGGCACTGCGCGGCGTCCTCGACGACCCGTACGCGGTCAGGTAGTTGGCGGGCCAGGTCCGTCACGTCGGCCAGCTGACCGTAGAGGTGCACCGGTACCACCGCGCGGGTGGCCGGGCCGACCGCGTCCAGCGCGGCCCGGGGGTCGAGCAGGTGGGTGTCGGGCAGGCAGTCCGCCAGGACGGGTCGCGCACCGATTCTGGCCACCGCGCCCACGGTGGCGATGAAGGTGTTGGCGGGCACCACGACCTCGTCGCCGGGCCCCGTCCCGACGGCACGCAGGGCGAGTTCGACGGCGTCGGTTCCGTTGGCGACGCCCACGCAGTGCGCGACACCGGCGAAGTCCGCGTACTCGCGCTCGAATCGGCGGACCTCGTCGCCGCCGATGAACGCCGTGTCGGCCAGGACCCGTTCGAATCCGGCCCGTACCTCCTCGGCGACCTCCGCGTGGGCCGCCTTGAGGTCGACAAGCGGAATCTGGTTCATAGGACGGGTCCCCCCATGGTGTGCGTCGCGAGTTCGTCGAGCGCGGGCGTGTCCGCCGCGCGCAACCGCCGGGCCGGGTTGCCCGCCCAGACCTCGCCCGGCGGCACGTCGCCGAGCACGGAGCTGCCCATCCCCACCAGCGACCAGGCGCCGACCTCCGTGCCCTCCCTGACCAGGGCTCCGGAGCCCAGGTAGGCGCCCCGCGCCAGCCGCACTCCCCCGCCCAGGCGGACGCCGGACGCGAGGGTGACGTAGTCCTCGACGACGTCGTCATGGGTGAGGACGGCCTGCGGCATCACCGCGACATGCGCACCCAGCCGTACGGCGGCGGTCAGGACGCAGTGTGCGAGCAGGACCGAGCCGGGGCCGACCCGGGAGGTCGACGACACCGCCGCCGTCGGGTGGATCACGGTGGCGTAGCGGTCCGGGGGCAGGGCGAGCCTGCGGACCAGACGGGCACGGGCCGCGTAGTCCCCGGGGTTGCCCACACAGATCACCACCCGGGCGCCGGGCAGGTCGTGGACCAGGTCGCAGCCGCCGAGGACGGGCACGCCGTCCACCTCGGTGCCGTGCAGGGCGGAGTTGTCGTCGAGGTGCCCGAGCAGCTCGGCATCGCCCGCGTCGCGTACGGCCTGTGCGGTCTCCCGGGCGAAGCCGCCCGCGCCGACGATCAGCAGCCCGTTCACCTTCGGGCCGGTTCGCGCAAGGCCGCCACGACACGGTCCTGCTGGGCCTCGGTCATCGTGTGGAACAGGGGCAGGATCAGTGAGTCACGGCTGATCCGCTCGGTGGCCGGCAGCGGCGCGCAGGGGTGGTCCGCGTAGGCGGGTTCGAGGTGCGCGGCCATGATCCCGCGCCGGGCGGAGACTCCGGCCTCGGCGAGCGCGCCGAGCAGGTCGTCCCGGCCGACGGGGAAGTCCTCGTCCAGGAGCACCCAGTACGACTGGAAGTTGCTCTGTCCGTGCGCGGGGTCGCGTACGGGGGTGAGGCCGGGGACGTCGTGCAGCAGCGTGTCGTAGCGGGCCGCCAGCTCCCGGCGGCGCGCGATCATCGCGTCGAGTCTGCCGAGCTGGACGAGGCCGACCGCGGCCTGGATGTCGGTCATCCGATAGTTGAAGCCGACCTCCAGGTAGCTCTCCAGGACCGGCTTGGTGCTCGCGTGGCGCTCGGCCGCCGAGGCGTTCATGCCGTGTTCGCGCAGTCTGCGCAGCCGGGCCGCCCACTCGGCGTCGTCGGTGGTGATCATGCCGCCCTCGCCCGTGGTGAGGACCTTGCGGGGGTGGAACGACCAGGCGGCGAGCAGCGCGCCGTGCCCCACCGGCTTGCCGCCCACGGTGGAGCCGATGGCGCAGGCCGCGTCCTCGACCAGAGGCAGATCCCAGTCGGCGCAGGCGGTGCGCAGGGCGTGCACATCGGCCGGTACGCCGCCCTGGTGGACGGCGAGGACGGCCTTGGTACGGGGGGTGCGGACCGCGTCCACGGTGGCCGTGGTCAGGTTGCCGGTGGCGAGGTCGACGTCGGCGAACACCGGCTCGGCGCCGACGTATCGTACGGCGTTGGCGGTGGCGATGAACGACAGCGAGGGTACGACGACCTCGTCGCCGGGGCCGAGGCCCAGCGTGACGAGCGACAGGTGCAGGGCGGTGGTGCAGGAGCTGACCGCGATGGCGTGCTCGGCGCCCACCCGCTCGGCGAATGCCCGCTCGAAGGCGGCGACCCGGGGGCCCTGGGCGACCCACCCGGACAGCACCGCGTCGGAGGCGGCCCGGGCCTCCTCCTCGCCGAGCCAGGGGATCATCACGGGGATGCGGTCGGTACTCACTGGGCCGCCTCCCGCTCCGCCCGCCACCACTCCACCAGGTCCCGAAGCCCCGTACGCAGATCGATCCGCGCCGTGAACCCGAGCCGCTCGGCGGCCTGCCTGGTGTCCGCGAGCCTGCGGGTCACCCCGTTCACCGCGCGGGCGGGCCCGTGCACGGGCTCCAGGCCCTCGGCCCCCATCGCCTCCAGCAGGCCGTCGGCGAGCTCGCGCAGCGAAGTCTCCGTGCCGCTCGCGATGTTGAACACCTCGTCGGTGAGATCCGGCCCGGCGGCCAGGACGTTGGCCCTCGCGATGTCACGCACGTCGACGAAGTCCATGGTCTGCGTGCCGTCGCCGAGGATCAGCGGCGGCTCGCCCGCCTGGATGCGCTCCATCCAGCGGATCAGCACCTCGGTGTAGAGACCGTGGATGTCCATCCGGGGGCCGTAGACGTTGAAGTAGCGCAGCGCCACGTAGTCCAGTCCGGACATGGCGTGGAAGCTGCGCAGCATGCCCTCGTTGAAGGCCTTCGCGGCGCCGTAGAAGGTGTCGTTGTTGTAGGGGTGGTGGCGCTCGGTCGTCGGGAACGTCTCGGCCATGCCGTAGACGGACGCCGAGGAGGAGGCGATCACCTTGGCCACCCCGGCCTCGGCCGCCGCCTCCAAAACGTTGAAGGTGCCGTCGACCAGGACCTCGTTGGCGAGCCTCGGCTCCTCCGCGCACTGGGTGATACGGATCGCGGCGAGGTGGAACACCAGGGATGCGCCCTCGGTGGCCTTCCGTACGGTGTCGGCATCCCGGATGTCGCCCTCGACGACCTCCACGACGCCGCTGGTCAGGGCCTGGGCGAGGTTGGCCCGCCGTCCGCGCACGAAGTTGTCGAGTACGACGATCTCGCGGGCGCCGCCCTCGGCCAGGAGGTCGACCAGGTGGGAGCCGATGGTGCCCGCTCCCCCGGTGACCAGGATCTTCTTGCCTCGTACGCTGCTCAAGTGCCGTGACCTCTCCGTGAATGGGGTGCGTCAACGCCCGGCGCGCAGACCGACGACCGCGCCCCGGAACTCCAGGCTCCGGGAGGCCGCCTCGAGAATGTCCAGCACGCGCAGGCCCGCCCGGCCGTCGGTCAGCGGCGCCCGGCCCGCTCTGATCGCGTCGGCGAACTCGTCGACCATGCTGCGCAGCGCTTCCTTCTCGCCGATGGCGGGCGCGACCATGTCTCCGGAGCGGTACGAGATGAGCATGTCCCGGCGCTCGTCCGCGCCGATCTCCTGCGGTGCGGCCAGGTCCACGCCCCGGTCGTAGATCGCCACGCGCTGCAGGGGGTTGAGGTCGTCCCAGATCAGGGTGCGTTTGGCGCCGCCCACCATGGTGGTCCGCACCTTGGTCGGGGACAGCCAGTTGACGTGCACGTGCGCGATGGCTCCGGTGTTGAGCTGGAGCGTCAGATAGGCCACGCAGGCCTGTCCGGCGCCGATCGGGTCGGCCCCGTGGGCGGCGACGGCGACCGGTTCGACGTGGTCGGGCAGGATGAAGTCGAGGATGGACAGATCGTGCGGGGCCAGGTCCCACAGGACGTCGATGTCCTTCTGGACGAGGCCGAGGTTGATCCGGACCGAGTCGACGAAGTGGATCTCGCCGAGGGCGCCGGAGCGCACCAGTTCCCGGATGCGGCCCACGGCGGGTGTGTAGCAGTAGGTGTGGTCGCACATGAGGGTGAGGCCGCGTTCTTCCGCTTCGGTCACCAGGCGCATGCCGTCGGCGTACGTCGCGGCGAGCGGCTTCTCCACCAGGACGTGCTTGCCGGCGCGCAGGGCGGCCAGGGCGATGTCGAGGTGGGTTCCGGCGGGCGTTGCGACGGCGACGGCGGCGACGGAGGGGTCGGCGAGGACGGCCGCGTAGTCCGCGGTGGCCTGGACCGTCGAATACCCGCCGAGGACCCGCTGGGCCCGCTCCACGTCCAGGTCGCACAGCCAGCGCAGCCGGAACCGCTCGCCGGCCTGGAAGTTGCGGACGAGGTTGGGGCCCCAGTAGCCGGCCCCGACGACCGCGACCCCCAAGGGCCCGTCCGTCCGCGTCACTTGGCTGCTCTTCGGTTGGTCCATCAGTACGCCCCCGTTCCTCGCACCACTGCGGAACCGGTGCGCACCAGGATCGACAGGTCGAGGCCCATCGACCAGTTGTCCACGTATCCGAGATCGAGCCGGACCGCCTCGTCCCAGGGCAGGTCGGAGCGGCCGCTGATCTGCCACAGTCCGGTGAGGCCGGGCTTCACCAGCAGCCGGCGCTTGATGTCCGGCGTGTACTCCTCCACCTCGTGGGGCAGCGGCGGGCGGGGGCCGACGAGTGACATGTGGCCCCGGACCACATTGATCAGCTGCGGCAGTTCGTCGAGCGAGCTGCGGCGCAGCACCGAGCCGACCCGGGTGATCCGGGGGTCTTCCCGCACCTTGAACAGCAGGCCGTCGCCGTTCTGGTTGAGGTGCTCCAGTTCCGCCCGCAGGGCCTCCGAGTCCGGCCGCATCGTGCGGAACTTGAGCATGGTGAAGTGGTCGCCGTACCGGCCCGCCCGCTGCTGTCTGAACAGCGCGGGGCCGGAGCTGTCCAGCCGGACGATCAGGGCGATCAGCAGCATGGGCAGGGCGAGGGCCGCGAGGAGCGCCGCCGCGAGCGTCCGGTCCAGGAGTTCCTTGGGCAGCCGGGAGATCCGGGACAGGTCCGGCGCCTGTATCCGCATCAGCGGCACCCCGTTGGTGGGCCGTACCGCCAGCCGGGAGGCGGTCACGTCGGTCAGCACGGGGGCGAGCACGAAGTCGACGCCCTGTACGGCTGCCGTCCAGGACATCCGGCGCAGGACGGAGGCGTCGGCGCCGGGCACCGGCAGTGCCACCACGGTGCTGATGCCCAGGGCCCGGATCACGTCGTTCATGTCGCCGAGGCCGCCGAGGAAGGGCATCCCCAACGTGCGTGTCCGGGCGGCGTTCTCCGGATCGCTCAGGCACACTCCGGCGACCTGCAGTTCCTGTGCCCCGCCGCGCCGTAGCACCGCGGACAGCTCCACGATGCCGTGTGACGGCCCGACCAGGAGCGTGGCACTCCGGTCCCGGCCGCGTGCCCATCGCCGGTGCAGCCGGCGGCGCAGGATGTACCGGACCGGCAGGGAGATCGCGGCGACCGGCACAGCAGCCATGGCCATGTCATGAAGGAGGCCCGAATCGTGTGTGAACAACCAGTAGGCGACCGCGGCCAGCGCCGGCAGTGCGACGGCGCCTCGAAGCACCCGTCGGTATTCCTCGCCGCCCAGGCCCAGGGCGCTGCGGTGGTAGGAGCGATGGACGAACATGACGACGATCCACGCCGGTGGCAGTACCAGAGCCACCGTCCAGCGGCCGTACGCCGCGTGGATCAGGAAGGCCGCGGCGACGCCCGCTAAGCCGTCCGCGAGCAGCAGGGCTATCCGGTACTTCTGCTCCCAACGTCTTCGGCGACTTTGTGGAATTCTGCGTTCCACAACCACATGCTCATGCGTGACCTCAATGGTCATGCCTACCCCCCACATGCGCGGCTGTCCCTGACCGAAGTGCCCTCGACACAGCGGCACTGGAAAGCGAGGGAGCTTCAGCGGTTCCCCAACCGCGCCATGCCCCCGGCATGCTGGTACTGCCCGTGCACGATCCGTTCATCGAGCCGAGCCGTGACATGCGGCGAGTTCCCCACCCAAATCGGCCCGGCGGTCCTCAATCTAGACCACGAGCCTCAGTCGCGGGAACAGTTGGACGAAACACGCATCGCATGAGCGATATTGGCTGCATACTGCCCCCGTGACGAGCATCGTGATCCCGGCTCACAACGAGGCACGAGTCATCGGGCGGCTCCTCGATTCACTGCTGGCCGATTGCTCCGGGGCCGAGACCGACATCGTGGTCGTGTGCAACGGCTGTACGGACGGCACCGCACGGATCGCGGCCGCACGCGGCCCGCGGGTCCGGGTGGTCGAGATCCCCGTCCCCTCCAAGCACGTCGCCCTGCGCACGGGGGACGATCACGCGCGCGGCTTCCCGCGCCTCTATGTGGACGCCGATGTCGTGATCACGAGCGCCGGCGTACGCGCGCTGACCGAGCCGCTGCACGACGACACCGCGGGCATTCTCGCCACCGCCCCCGAACGGCAGATCCCGCTGGCCGGCTGCGCCTGGCGGGTGCGTGCCTACTACCAGGTGTGGCAGCGCCTGCCGGCCGTACACCAGGGGCTGTTCGGCCGGGGCGTGATCGCGGTCTCCGAGGCCGGGCACGCCCGGATCGCCGCACTGCCGCCGCTGATGGCGGACGACCTGGCCGCGTCCCTGGCCTTCGCCCCCGAGGAGCGACGCGTGGTCGCCGCGGCCCGTGTCGTGGTCCACCCGCCGCGCACCTGGCGGGACTTGATCAAGCGGCGGATCCGGGCTGCGATCTCCACCGCCCAGGTCGAACAGCACCAGAGACCGGACGGAGCGTCGGCGCGCACGAGCAAGGCGGATCTGCTGGCCGTGCTGCGCAGGGAGCCGAAGCTGTTCCCCGGTGTCGTGGTCTTCGTCGCGGCAGCGGCCGTCGCCCGGCGAAGGGCCCAAAAGGCCATCCGGATAAGGGACTTCGGCACCTGGCTTCGGGACGAGAGCAGCAGGCAGACCTGATTCGTACCGCATCTGGAGTCCCTGATCATGTATCTCACCGACCGCGCCACGCCGCCGGGGGCGGACACCGAGCAGGGCCGAAGACGCGGCCCGGGGCCCGGGGTCGCCCCGGTCGTGCTGGTGCTGGGTGCGGTCAGCCTGATCACCGACGCCTCCTCGGAGATGGTCACCGCCGTCCTGCCGCTCTACCTGGTCACCACGCTCGGCTTCAGCCCGCTGGGGTTCGGCACCCTCGACGGCGTCTACAACGGCGTGAGCGCGCTGGTGCAGCTCGTCGGCGGCCACCTCGCCGACCGGGTGCGGGGCCACAAGCTGCTGGCCGGGCTCGGCTACGGCCTGTCCGCGCTGTGCAAGCCGCTGCTCCTGCTCGTGAGCGGCCTCGGCACGCTCGGTACGGTCCTGGCCCTGGAGCGGACCGGCAAGGGCCTGCGCACCGCCCCGCGCGACGCGCTGATCTCCCTGTCCACGCCGGCCGGGAACCAGGGCCGGGCGTTCGGCGTCCACCGGGCGATGGACACCACCGGCGCGCTGCTCGGCCCGCTGGCGGCCTTCCTCATCCTGCGCGCGGCTGCCGACGGCTACGACGCCGTGTTCGGTGTGAGCGCGTGTGTCGCCGCGCTCGGCGTGCTCGTGCTGGTGCTGTTCGTACCCGGCAGGGGCCACAGCGCGCCGGCTGCGGCGGACGGCAAGCAGCCCGTCCGCGTACGCGAGGCGCTGGCGCTGCTGCGCCTGCCGCGTCTGCGGGCGCTCGCCGGCTGTGCCGCGCTGCTCGGGCTGACCACCGTCAGCGACGCCTTCGTCTATCTGCTGCTGCAGCGGCGCGCGGGTGTCGGCGAGCAGTGGTTCACGCTGTTGCCGCTGGGCACCGCCGCCGTGTTCCTGCTGCTGGCGGTGCCCGTCGGCGGGCTGGCCGACCGGGCCGGACGGCGCACCGTGTTCCTCGCCGGGCACGGGGGTCTGCTCACCGCCTACGCCCTCCTGCTGTGGGCCCCCGCCACGCCGGCCCTTCCCTTTCTCGTCCTCGCCCTGCACGGCACGTTCTACGCGGCGACCGACGGTGTGCTCCCGGCCGCCGTCGCCGGCATCGTGCCCGAGCAGCTGCGCGCCAGCGGCCTCGCCCTCGTCGGTACCAGCCAGGCGCTGGCCCGGTTCTGCTGCTCGCTGGCCTTCGGCGCCGCCTGGACGGTGTGGGGAGACGGTCCGGCGCTGGCCGGATCGGCGGCCGGCCTGCTGTGCTGTGCCGCCGTCGCGGGCATGGTGCTGCGACCGACGGGCGGGACCCGATGACCACGCCGGCACCGAGGACCACCAGGATCCGGATGACATCGCTGCGCCGCCGCCTGCTCATACTCGTCGCGGCGGTCCTGCTCCTGGCGGGCCTGGCAACCGGCGTGGTCCTGCACGCCGCCGCCCGCGCGGACCGGGCGAACCGGCCGCAGTCGGGCGGTCCCGCGGTCAGCGCGGGCACGGTGACGCTCGGCCGGAAGGGCCGCCTGATGTTCCTCAACGCGGCCACCGGCCCGCACCGCACCGCGGTCGCCTCGGTCCCGGCCACCGACCCCAGGGGTGGGCGGACCGCCTCCGGCCTGACGTGCGCGCGGTTCTACGCGGCGGCCGGCACGGGTGTCTGCCTCCAGTCCAACCCCGGCGTCCTCAAGCAGAGCACCCGTGCGCTGCTCCTGGACTCCGATCTCCGTACCCTGCGCACCTTCCCGCTCGCTGGCACCCCCAGCCGTGCCCGGGTCTCGCCCAGCGGCCGCTTCGCCGCCTGGACCGTCTTCGTCTCCGGCGAGTCCTATTCGTCCGCCTTCTTCTCCACGCGGACCTCGATCCTGGACACCCGCACCATGCGGCTGACTCCCAGTCTGGAGACGTTCTCCGTCGTCAAGGACGGCAAGCCCTACCACGCCTCGGACATCAACTTCTGGGGCGTCACCTTCGCCTCCGACGACGACACGTTCTACGCCACCCTCAACACCGGCAACCGCACCTACCTGGCCCGCGGTTCACTCTCCCGGCGTACGGTCACCACCCTGGCCCAGAACGTGGAGTGTCCCTCGCTCTCCCCCGACGGGACCCGCGTCGCCTTCAAGAAGCGGGTCCTGTCCGGTGCCGCCCTCTGGCACGAGTACGTCCTCGACCTGAGCACCCTGCACGAGACGGCACTCGCCGAACGCCACAGCGTCGACGACCAGGCCGTCTGGCTCGACAACCGCACCGTCGCCTATGCCCTCCCGGCCAACGGCGAGGTCGGCAGCAGCGACCTGTGGCGCGTACCCGCGGACGGCACGGGAACCCCCCGCCTGCTGATCGCGGGGGCTTCCTCCCCCGCACCGCTCTAGGTCCTGAGGAGTTCGGCCGGCCTGCTGAAGCCGGCGTGACCGTCCGGATGTACGGGGCGCACCTCCGGTGGCCGGAGGCCGGAGGTGCGCCGGGTGGACGGCCGGAGTGGGTGCGCTGCTCTACACCGCGAGCCAGGCCGCTTGGTCGGGTGCGAGGCGGCCGTCCTCGATGGGGGCGCTCGAGACGAGGACCGAGGTGTGGGCGGGCAGGGGGCAGGGCTCGGGCGAGAGGTTGACCACGCAGGTGAAACCGGGGTCGCGGGTGAAGGCCAGGACGCCTTCGGGGGCGTCCAGCCAGGTGAGGGTGCCGTCGCCGAGCGCGGGGTGTTCGCGGCGCAGACGCAGGGCACCGCGGTAGAGCTCCAGCATCGACGTGGCGTCGCCCGTCTGGGCTTCGACGCTCAGCCCGGCCCACGCGGCGGGCTGCGGCAGCCAGGGCGCGGCGGAGGCGTCCTCGGGGCTGAAGCCGTACGGTGCCGACTCGCCGCCCCAGGGGATGGGCACGCGACAGCCGTCGCGGCCTCGGTCGGTGTGCCCGGACCGCTCCCAGACGGGGTCCTGGAGCACGTGCTCGGGCAGGTCCTCTACCTCGGGCAGGCCCAGCTCCTCGCCCTGGTAGATGTAGGCGCCGCCGGGCAGGGCGAGCATGAGCAGGGCCGCCGCGCGGGCGCGCCGGGTGCCCAGCGCGAGGTCCGCGGAGCCCTCGGGGCGGTACGGCTCGTTGGCGGTCCACCGCTTGACCGTGCGGCGGCCGTAACGGCTCGGGTGGCGCATGACGTCATGGTTGGACAGCACCCAGGTGGCCGGTGCGCCGACCGCGCCGAGCATGGCAAGCGAGTCGTCGATGACGGCGCGCAGGTCCTTCGCGCTCCAACTGGACATCAGGAAGTCGAAGTTGAACGCGGTGTGCAGGCCGTCCCGGCGGACGTACGCGGCGAGCCGTTCGGGGGTGTCGGCCCAGGCCTCGGCGACGAACGACCGGTCGCCGGGGAACTCGTCGGCCACCTTGCGCCAGGCGCGGTAGATGTCGTGCACCTCGTCGCGGTCCCAGTGGGGGTGGTCGACGTGCTGCCGGGGCCCCGACTCGGCCGGTTCCCGGGAGACGAGGGGGCCCAGCACCGCCGGCTCCCGGCGGGGCGGCAGGTCGGGCAGTTCGGGGTGCTTGACGAGTCCGTGGGCGACGTCGATACGGAAGCCGTCCACTCCCCGGCTGAACCAGAAGCGCAGGACCGACTCGAACTCCGCCCGGACGTCGGGGTGTTCCCAGTTGAGGTCGGGCTGCTGCGGGGCGAACAGGTGCAGGTACCACTCGCCGTCGGGCAGCCGGGTCCAGGCCGGGCCGCCGAAGCAGGAGACCCAGTCGTTGGGCGGTTCGGAGCCGTCGGGTCCGCGGCCGGGGCGGAAGACGTACCGCTCGCGTTCCGGACTGCCGGGGCCCGCCGCCAGCGCGGCCTGGAACCACGCGTGCTCGTCGGAGGTGTGGTTGGGCACGATGTCGGGGATGACGCGGATTCCGTGCCGGTGGGCTTCCTCGATGAGCCGCTCGGCCTCGGCCACCGTGCCGAACAGCGGGTCGATCGCGCGGTAGTCCGCTACGTCGTAACCGTGGTCCGCCATCGGCGACTTGTACCACGGGTTGATCCATATGGCGTCGATCCCGAGGGACCTGAGGTACGGCAGGCGGGAGCGGATGCCGGCGATGTCACCGACACCGTCACCGTTGGCGTCGGCGAAACTGCGGATGTAGACCTGGTAGATGACGGCGCTGCGCCACCACGGCGCGGTGCTGGACATGGTGTGGAGTGGGCCCTTCGAGAGTGCGGGACGGTGGGGTGTCTACTTGGCTGCGCCGGCGGTGAGTCCGGCGACGATACGGCGCTGGAAGACCAGCACCATCACCACCAGCGGGACGGTGACCAGGACGCCCGCCGCCATCTGGCTGCCGAACGGGGTCTCGAACTGGGTCGCGCCGGCGAACTTGGAGATGGCGACCGGCGCCGTCTGCATGGCGGACTTGTTGGTCATCGACAGGGCGATGAGGAACTCGTTCCAGGCGGCGATGAACGTGATGATCGCGGTGGTGAAGATGCCCGGCGCGGCGAGCGGGACGATGACCTTGCGGAAGGCCTGGCCGCGGGTGCAGCCGTCGATCATCGCGGCGTGCTCCAGCTCGTCGGGCATCTGCCGGAAGAACGTGGTGAGGTTCCACACCGCCAGGGGCAGCGCGAACGACATGCTCGGCACGATCATCGCCTGGTAGGTGTTGATCCAGCCGATGTCGGTGAACAGCTTCAGCAGCGGAACCACGATCGACACCACCGGGAACATCGACGTGGCGATGATCACCGTCAGGATCAGCCGCTTGAACCGGAACTCCAGCCGGGCCATCGCGTAGGCGGTGAACGTGGCCAGCAGCAGCGCCAGTGCCGTGGTGACACCGGCGACCACCAGGCTGTTGAGCAGCGCGCGGGTGAACCCCTGGGACGGGTCGAACACCGCCCGGTAGTTCTCGAACGACACCGGGGCGGGCAGCAGCGAGGTGTCGAAGATGTCGGAGGTGCGCCGCAGGCTGGAGACCACCATCCAGTAGAACGGGGCCAGACAGTAGGCCACCACCGCGGCGACTCCCAGGTACAGCAGCCGGGTGCGCCAGGTCGCCGTGCGGGTCATGCCGCCACCTCCGTCCGGCGCGGCGCGAGGATGCCCCGGAGCCTTGTCCGGTTCACCTTCCTGCCGTTGCGGTCGCCGACCAGGTCCGCGCCGAGCAGCCGGACGAAGGCGAGGGCGATGAGCAGGACGTAGAGGAAGAGGATCACCGCGTAGGCGGAGGCCGGTCCGAAGCGGACGTTGGAGGCCTCGTTCTGCGCCAGCATGGACAGGGTTTCCACCGAGTTCTTCTGCGCCCCGACGAGGATGTACGGCAGGTCGAACATGCGCAGCGCGTCCAGGCAGCGGAACAGCACCGCCACCAGCAGCGCGGGCTTCACCAGGGGCAGGGTGACGTGCCAGAACCGGCGCAGTGCGCCGGCCCCGTCGATGCGGGCGGCCTCGTGGACCTCCTTCGGGATCACCTGCAGGCCGGCCAGGACCAGCAGTCCGATGAAGGGGGCGGTCTTCCACACCTCGGCGACGATGACCGCGACCTTGGCGTGGAAGCCTTCGGTGGTCCACAGGATCTGGCGTCCGAGGATCGCGTTGGCCACGCCGTTGCTGTTGAAGATCCACCGCCACAGCAGCCCGGAGATGGCCGTGGGCACCGCCCAGGGCACGAGGATGCCCGCCCGTACCAGGGCGCGGCCCCGGAAGGCCTGGTGCATGATCAGTGCCATCGCCACGCCGATCACCGTCTCCAGTCCCACCGTGACGACCGTGAAGAACGTGGTGTTCCAGAAGGCGTTCCAGAACCGGTCGCCGTCGGCGCCGAGGATGTCGGCGTAGTTGTGCAGCCCGACGAACGGCTCGGCCGTGCGGATGAAACCGGTCCTGGGATCGAGGCCCTTGGGTCCGTAGAGCGACTCGTGCAGCGCCATGAGTGTCGGATAGAGCACCACGACGGCCAGCACCAGGAGCGTCGGCGAGACCAGCAGGGCCGCCATCCGGCCCGAACCGGCCGTCGCCCGGGGGTGCGTACGGCGGCGCGGAGGCACCGGCGCGGACGGCTGCCGGAGGGCGCTGCCGCATTCGTGCACCGGGGTGCCGGGCGGGATCGTCGTGTCCGTCATCGCCCGCTCCTCACTGCGCCGTGGACTTCTGCAGTGCGCTCTGCAGGTCCTTGAGCGCCTGGGCGCTGCTCTTGGCGCCGGTCAGCGCGGCGTACGCCTCCTGCTGTATCGCCGAGGTCGCGTCGCCGTACTGCACGACCCGCGGGCGGGGCACGGCGTGCAGGATGGACTGCTTGAGGACGGGCAGGTACGGATACTGCTTGGCCAGGGGGGCATCGTCGTACGACGTCGCGTACGGCGGGGCGAGCGAGGCGTCCTTCAGGAACGTGTTCGTGCTGTCCTGGCTGCTGAAGAACTTCATGAAGTCCAGGGCCGTGGCCTTGTTCCTGGCGAAGGAGGACAGGGCGAGGTTGTGACCGCCCAGGCTTGAGGAGCCGGGTCCGTTCAGACCGGGCAGCGGCGCGACCGCGAACTTGCCCGCCAGCTTGCTCTTTTCGGCGAGCGCGTACATGTAGGGCCAGTTGCGCAGGAAGACCAGCTTGCCGGACTGGAACGCCTGGCGGCCGTCCTCCTCCTGGTAGGTGACGGCCTCCTTCGGGATCGTGCCGTTCTTGACGGCGCCGACGAGGAAGTCCAGGCCCTTGCGGGCGCCGGGCGTGTCGACGTCCGGCCTGCCGCTCGCGTCGGTGACGACGCCACCCGCGGAGTTCACGGCCTCGGCGAAGTTGACCGTCAGACCCTCGTACTTCTGGAACTGACCGGCGTAGCACGACATGCCCTCGGCCCCGGGCAGTCGCTTCACCTTGGCGCAGTCGGCGGTCATCTCGGACCAGGTGGCCGGGGGCTTGGTGATGCCGGCCTTCTTCAGCAGGTCGGTGCGGTAGTACAGCAGTCCGCCGTCGGAGCTGGCCGGGACCGCGTACAGGCCGCCGCGGTACTTCGCCGTCTCCACCACCGGCTTGAGCATCTTCCGCAGCGGGAACCTCTGCTCGGGCAGGCGGTCGATCCACTGGTGGGCGGCGAACTCCGACGTCCACACGACGTCGAGGGAGAGCACGGTGTAGGCGTCGGACTTCGTCTCCGCGTTCTGGATCATCTGCTGCCGCTGCGAGTCCGCGTCCGTGGGCAGCTGGACGAAGGTGACCTTCTCCTTCGGGTGCAGCCTGTTCCAGCGGGCGATGACCTTCGGCACGACGCCGGAGGTGTCCTTTCCGGCGACGTAGGTGATGGGGCCACGGCCCTCGAAGGACGTGCCCCCGGCTGGCTCGCCCGAGTCACTGGCCCCGTTCGAGCCGCAGGCGGTGAGGAGGAGCCCGGCGGCGGCGAGCGGCGCCGAGCACCGGAGGGCTCTGGTGGTCCTGGTCTTCACTGTCTCTCTCCTGGTCGTGCGGGAACCGAAGGAATGAATCGACGCTGTCGAGACAACGCTTGCACGCTAGGAGTGCACTCAGGCGCAGTCAATCCGTAACTTGTCGGTAGCTCGAACATATCTGGAAGTGCAGATGGCCTATTTACTGGCAAAGTCCGACATGACGACGGCGTGCTGCTGTCGTGACAGCGCTGTCACGATGGATGGGATCGAGACCCGTCCCTGTGCTAACTTCCGCTCATGTCACCCGCTCAACGGCACCCCACGATGGCCGACGTCGCCGAACGGGCCGGCGTCTCCCCGTCCACCGTCTCGCGCACCCTGCGCGGCCTTCCGACCGTTTCACCACAGGTGCGCGCCCGGGTCGAACAGGCCGCCGCAGAGCTGAACTTCGCGGTCTCACGCCAGGCTGCGAGCCTCGTCACGGGAAAGACCGGGGTGGTGGCGGTGCTCGTACCGACGCTCAACTCGTGGTTCATGGGATCGGCGCTGTCCAGCCTGGGCCCCCTGCTGCGCGCGGCCGGCCGGGAACTGAACGTCTACGTCATCCCCGACATGGCCGAGCGCACCGCGTTCTTCGAGCGTCTCCCGGCCCGCCGGAACGCCGACGCGCTGCTCGTCTTCGGCTTCGACCTCACCGACGAGGAGACCGCACGCCTGGACGACCTCGGGATGCCGGTCATCTACGTCAGCCAGCACGCCGAGGGCCGGCCCAGTGTGTACGTCGACGACGTCGCCGGTGCCCTAAAGGCCACCCGGCACCTGCTCAACCTCGGGCACCGCCGGATCGCGTTCGCGCCGACCACGGGGGCCACCGGCTTCAGCTTCAGCTCGCGCGAACGCCTGCTCGGCTACCGGCAGGCGCTGGCCGAGGCGGGCATCCCCGTCGACGACGAACTCGTGGTCACCATGACGGCCGACGACACGCGGAACCTCGTCACCGGCATAGGACAGCTGCTGAGCCTGCGCGAGCCGCCCACCGCTCTCTTCGCCGAACAGGACGAGCTGGCCGTGGCCGTCATCCACACCCTGCGCCAGGCCGGCATCCAGGTACCCGACCGGATGTCCGTCATCGGCTTCGACGACCACCAGGTGGCGCAGTGGTTCGATCTGTCCACCGTCGCCCAGTCGCCGTCCGACATGGGCCGGCTCGCGGGAGAACTCGCCCTGCAGCTCATCGACGACACCACAGCCGACCACACCCGGCACATCATCCTGCCCACCCAGCTGATCCCGCGAGCCACCACGGCCCCTCGGGCGGCACCCCAGCACGACGACGAGACGGCACAGACACCCCCGTGAGATCCTGTCCGCGGCTGCATCCCGGTCAGGTGCCCTGCCAGCCGTCATGGTGCAGGACCTGCTCCAACGGCAGTCGCGGCCCCGGCCGGAAGGTGGCGCGCAGCGGGTACGCCGTCGGCAGCAGCGCGCCCTGGCGGACGGTGGGCGGCAGGCCCAGCAGCTCGGCGATCTCCTGCTCGCGGTCCAGATGGACCGTCGTCCAGGCGGTGGCCAGACCACGGCTGCGGGCGGCCAGCGCATAGCTCCAGGCGGCGGGCAGCAACGACGCCCACAGACCGGCCTGGTTGCCCGTCGGCAGCCGTCCGTCGGCCAGTTCGAGGCACGGGATGACCAGGACGGGAACCCGGTGCAGCCGGTCGGCCAGCAACCGTGCGGCGGTGAGCACGGAGCGTGTGGCCTCGGGCAGCTGCGCCGGCCGCTCCAGTGCGGCGGCGTTGCGGTCGTAGAAGGCGGCCCGGTACACCTCGGCGACCTCCGCGCGCACCCGCGGGTCGGTGAGCAGGATCCAGCGCCAGTTCTGCCGGTTGTTGCCGTTGGGCGCCTGCAGGGCGATGCGCAGGCAGTCCTTGACGCGTTCCGGATCGACCGGCCGGTCCAGATCGAGGCCGCGCCGCACACACCGCGTGGTGGTCAGCAACTCCTCACAGGTCAACGGGAGTTCCGCGGTCATGAATACAGCACCGCCCGCACGACCAGCCCGAGGTACGTGAGCACGACGAAGCCGGTCGCGGTCGGCATCGGCCAGCCGCCGCGCCGCGCGGACAGGAACCTCCGGGTGCCCCAGGCGGGCAGGAGCGCCGCCAGGCAGGGCAGCAGCCCCAGGAGGCCGTCCGGCGCGCACAGCAGCACCTGGCAGCCGGCCGCACCCACCGCGAGCCCCGCGGTCACCGCCGCGCTCCGGCGCGGTCCGATGTCCGCCGCGTACAGACGGGCGCCGGGCGGCGCCTCCCACGCCGTCTTGCGGGCGAACTCGACGTGCAGGAACACGCAGGCGCTCAGGGCGAGCAGCGCCGCGCCGCGCCAGTCGGCGGTCACGGTCCCGGCGGCCACGAGCGAGCCGTACACATAGACGCCGAGCAGCACCTGCACCGGGTAGGCGACCGCCAGCCCGAGCAACTGACGGTCGCGTACCGCGGACGACAGCCGTTCCAGCACGGCGAGGAGCAGCCCGTACCCGAGGGCCGCGAGGAGCAGCAGGGCGGCCGTGGCCGAGAGGACGGCGGCGTTCAGGGCCGTCGCCCCAACAGTGATCGCCGTCATCGCTCCGCGCAGTTCGGCCGCGCTGATCGCGCCGGTGACGAGCGGCCGGTCCGGGTGGTGCACGCGGTCGTGGGCGAGGTCCTTCTGCTCGTCCAGCATCCGCAGGAACAGCAGCGCCAGTACGACGCTCGTGACCCGCACCCAGGTGGCGCCGGAGGGCCGCCAGGGCGTACCGGTGGCAACGACCGCCGTACTCTCCAGGGCGAGAACCCACAGCAGCCCGTAGGTGACGTAGAGATGCGGCCGGAATCTGTGCAGCACGAAACGGCCCAGTCTGGCCGGGGCCGGCGGAAGCGACGTCATACGGCTCCATGGGCTGCCCGGGCCGCGAGGACTCCCGCCCTGCCGGACCGGTCCGGGTCGGCCAGCCGGATCCGGGCCTCGGCGGCGACGGCGCCGGGCTGACGCAGGGTGCACGCGATGTCGGCGCCGGGCAGCACCGGGGCGGTCCGGCACCGGAGCGGCAGGTCCATCTCGGCGAAACAGCGGAACCGCGCGGTCAGGCCGACCGGCAGCGCCGTGGGTGTGCGGACGGCGCCGGCGGCGACGGCCGCGGTGAGAGCGAGCTGCCGGAAGGCCTCCAGCTCCAGCATGCCGGGCACGTGGTCGACCCAGTGGTCGTACAGGCTCGGATGCGTGGTGTCGACGACGAGCTGCGCCGTGCGGGTGCCGTCGCCTGCGGTGCACGGTGGGGAGATGACCGCGTTGGCCGGGTCACGCCGGCCGACGAGAGCGGGATCGACGCGTGGGCCGGGCAGGGCGACGGGCACGTCGGGCAGGCCGAGTGCGCCCCGCTGACGGGCCCGCAGGCGCGTCCAGTCCTCGGGGGGCATCCAGGAGTAGTCGATGCGGGCCAGCAGGGCTTCCTGTGTGCCGGTGGTGCAGGTGAAGCGCAGCCGCAGTCCCGTCACCGCGGCCCGGGTGCGGAACCGGTGCTCGACCCGGACCGATATGACGGCCTCGGTGGGAAGGCCACCGCGGGCGAGGGCCGTCGGGTCCGGCACCTCGAACTCGACCGCGCGCAGCAGGAACTTGTGCCCGAGGGGGACGTCGAGATAGCGGTGGGCCACCACGAAGATGCCCTGCCTGCACGCTTCGAGCAGCAGCAGTGGATCGTGGTGGGTACGGGGCTCCAGGGTGTCGTGGTAGTAGGCGTGGCTGCGGGGAAGTTGCGCGGCCAGCAGCAGCTCGTCCTCGCCGGGGCGCTCGGCGTCGGTCAGGAAGACCTCGGCGACCGCAGCCCGGTGCACCAGTTCCTTGGCGAGTGTCCGGGTGAAGCGCATGGACCGCTCCTCACTTCAGGCCGTCCAGGTGGCGGCGCCAGGTTTCGGCGTCGGCCCCGTCGAGCACGGGAACGCGGCCGGGCTGCCGCATGGGGAGCACCTTGGAGCCGACGATGACGGTGTCCCACGGGTCGAGGTCGATCTCCTGCTGCCACGCGGTCTCCAGCAGCAGGCGCGGGGCCGCCGTCGGATCGGTGCCCGAGCGCCGGGACACGGCGGTGCGCAGCCGTTCGACGGCGGGGTCGAAGTCGAGGTCCCGGGGCTTGGTGGCCGCGTACAGCCGTCCGGTCAGCCGCAGGGCCTCGTCGGTGCGGTCCTGGCCGGTGAGGGCGGAGCGGAAGAGGCGGTCGCGTGCGGTGTCGTCGAAGTGGACGGCCAGCTCCCGCAGCACGTCGGCGGGCTCGTCGGGGGTGTGCACCAGGTTCAGCAGGTAGCTGTGGCGGCCGAGGAGGTGCCGCAGCTGGCCCGGCCTGCGGGCGTCGGGGTCCGTGGGCCCCTTGAGCCGGGTGAGTTCGACCGACGCGGGAATGTCCAGCTGGTGGTCGGGGCGGACGAGCAGCACGAGGGCGTCCGCGTCCTCCAGGAACAGGGCGGCGAGCCTTCTGCGGTAGGGGGTGGCGAGGTTCCACTGGAAGTACCACAGAGCACGGATCATGGTCCGGGTCAGCCGGGTGACCGCCGCTCCGACGATCCTGAAACCCCGCCCGGTCGTCCAGTCCACGGCCGCCTCCAGCCTGCGGGCCACCACGGCGTCCGGCTTCAGCAGCAGCGCGGCGTGCCGGTGGGCGAACCCGGTGACGTCGTCGGTGAGGGCGGCGAGCTGGTCGTGACTCTCCTGGAAGTAGGTGTCCGCGCCGTACAGCCGCTGTTTGGCGGGGTGGCAGGTCAGCAGCGCGGACACGGGTATGCCGTGCGCGGGCCGGGTGAGGTGGGCGGGGGTCATCGGGGGGTGCTCCCGTCGGGTCGGACCGCGGCGGCCGGCGCCCGGCGCGGGGCCGGGCCGAGATAGCCGGTCGCGAGGCAGTGGTCGAGGAGGCGGCGCAGGTAGGGCCGTGCGCCCGTGAGCGCCGGGCGGCTGCTGAAGGCCGCGGCCTGGGCGTCGTCGAAGTGGACGCGCCGCCGGAAGTAGGTGTCGTACAGGGAGATGACACGGTCGTAGTAGGCGCGTTCGCGGTCCGACAGGGACGCGGCGGAGAACGCGGACGGCGGGACGAAGCGCGGCACCTGGAAGCAGGGGTATTCGGCGAGGACGTCGGAGAAGTCCCGCAGGGTCAGTTCGTGGCCGACGGCGTGCAGCGTGCGGCCTTCGGCGTCCTTCGTGCGGGTGGCGGCCTCGGTGACCAGGGCGGCGACGCGATCGACCGGGACCAGGTCGAGGACGGCGTCGTAGTGGCCGGGCACGGTCCTTACCAGGCCCTGGGTGAGGATCCGGAGCACGGGGTAGATGGTCTTGAAGTCGCGGACGCGGCCGCTGCGGGTGGCGCCGGTGACGATGCTCGGGCGCACCACGGACACCGGCAGGCCGTCCGACGCGGCGGTGCGGACCATGGTCTCGGCGGTGAGTTTGCTCTTCTCGTAGCCGTTGCCGGGGTGCTGGCCGACGTCGAGTTCGTCCTCGCGGGCCATGCCGTCGCGCTCCCCGCACACATAGGCGGTGCTGAGGTGCACCAGCGGGGTGCGGACGGCGCGGGCGAGGTCCAGCACGTGCCGGGTGCCGACGACGTTGATGCGTTCGTAGCGTTCGTCCGGCAGCCCGAAGTCGGTGACGGCCGCGCAGTGCACGATCCGGTCGGCGATGGCGGCGAGCCGCCGGTCGTCGTCGGTCATGCCGAGGCCGGGGCGGGTGATGTCGCCGGCGATCCGGGTCAGGGTGCCCGGGCCGGGGGTGAGTTTTCTGCCGTTGTTGCGGATGATGTCGGGGGTGTGGTGCAGCAGCGCCAGCACGGTGTGGCCCTCGGCGGTGAGCCGGGCGGTCACCTCCGCGCCCACGAAACCGCCGGCGCCGGTCACCAGCACCGTCATCGGGTCGGACATCGGTGGCTCCTCCGGACGGAAGGCAGGACGGGGACTCTCACGGGTCCTGGTGTCTGCTCGGGGCCGGGTGGGGCTGGGTGCCGTGGCCGGCCAGCAGGTCGCGGGCCTCTTCGATGGGCAGTTCCGCGTCGAGGTGGGCGCCGATGCGCAGCCAGTCGTAGCCGAGTTGCAGGGTGGCCCGCCAGGTGTCCGCGGAGTCGAAGGAGAGCGGGAAGGAGTCGGCGCCCACGGCGGCGCGGACCTGGGCGATGAAGGCGCGCAGCTCCGCGAGCAGGGTGGCGCCGTGGTCCGCCGAGTCGACGCCGCGCCGCAGCAGTTCGCCGGCTCGTGCCCCGATCGGCCGGGTGGCCGGTGGCAGCAGGTCCAGGCGGCGTACGAGGTCGGGGTCGACGGGCAGCGGATGGACGCCGTGGGCGCTGAACAGGGCGCGCAGCGCGGCGTGTACGGCGCGGCGGGCGGTGAGTGCGGCGACCCGCCACTGGCCGCGTCGCAGGGCACCGGTCAGATCCTCGACGGCGTTCTCGACGACCACGTTGGACCACACCAGCGCCATCGCCGCGGCGGCGAACCGGTCGGCGGGCAGCGGCATCAGGTCCACGGCACGGGGCCCGCGAACGGCGGCGCCGTGCACCGACAGCAGCGGCTGTGCGGTGGAGGGCGGCGGCGTGACGGGACCGGGCGGGGCGGCGAGCGGCAGCGAGGGGGTGACGGTGCCGCCGCCCTTCCAGGCGAGGCGGACCAGCCCGTAGCGCAGGAAGGCGGCCAGCAGCGGGCCGGGGTCGGCGACGCCGGTGTCGGCGGCCGTGGCGAGCACGCGGGGCAGCGGCCGGCCCAGGACGAGGGAGCGCCAGACGGCGCCGGCCTCGTCGCCCAGGGCGAACACGTCGCGCCGGCCGCGGATGACGTGGACCCGTTCACCGGCCTGCCAGGTGGTCACCCCGGCCACGCGTGCGACGGTGAGCCGCTCGGGGTGCCGGGGGACGCCGGTGAGCCCGAGCTCCGTGGCGAACGCGAGGCAGGCGCTGAGGTGCTCACGGGCGGCGTCCGCGTCACGGGATGCGGGGGCGGCGGTCTCCAGTTCCCAGTAGCGGTCGCGTACGTCCGTGCGGCCGGTCCGGTCCAGTTGCAGGGAGAGCCACTTGGGTTCGAGGTAGGTCTCGCCCATCCCGGCCGCCCAGGACTTGACGGTCTGGAGGAGTCCGGCGCGGGTCCAGTCGACCGCCTCGCCGCTCTCGCCGAGGCACAGCAGCGCCATGGCCTGCCGGAGGGACTGGCGGGCCCGGTGCGCCCACCAGTCGGCGGTGATCCGCCGGAACCGTTCGACGGGCAGCAGCGCCTTCACCTCCTCGACCAGGGCGTGCCCGCGCAGCGGGTGGCTGTGCAGCAGCCGCTGGCAGCGGTTGAGGAGGTCCTCGGAGAGCCGGCCGGGCCGTGCGGATGCCTGCTCCACCGCGCGGAACTGGTCGGCGAGTTGCCGTACCGACCGGGTGCGGATCTCCACCCGCCGGCCGTCCACGAAGAGCAGCGACGGCATGGTCGGCGGCTGGTCCGCGCAGCGGGCGACGAACAGGAAGTCGATGTCCGAGGAGGGGTTGCCGAACCCTTCCGCGATGGAGCCCTCGAGGGTCACGGCCCACTCGACGCCGCCCGGAGGTTCGGCGAGGGACTTGTCGAGCAGGTCCTGCAGTCGGTCCTCGGTGAGGATCACGGGTGTGCCTCCGTTCGGGGGCCGTTCCGGGTGGCGGTCGCGCCGTCGTCGGGCGGGTCGGAGAGTACGGTGACGGTCCCGGCGGCGCCGTCGACGCGCAGCCGGGTGCCGGTGCGGATCTCGGTGGTGGCGTCCTTGACCTGGACCACGGTCGGGATGCCCAACTCGCGTGCGACGACGGCGACATGGGTGAGCGGGCTGCCGCGTTCGATGACGAGGGCGGCGGCCGAGGGCAGCGCGGCGACCCAGCCGGGGTCGGTGCGGTAGGTGACCAGGATGCCGCCCCCGATGTCGTGCGGGTGGTCGGTGACCACGGCGGCCGCTTCGGCGACACCGGGGCCGCAGGGGGTGCCGCGCAACTCACGGGCACCGCTGCGGGCGGCGGGACCGCCGGCCCAGCCGGCCCGCTCCAGGTTGCCCGACCAGTACGGGGCGCCGTGCGTGGTGAAGCGGGACGGCGCGTGCAGGGCGGTGTCGGCGGCGAGTCGCCTGCGGCGCAGCGCGACCAGTTCACGCAGTTCGGTGTGGACGATCAGGCCCTCGTAGGCCCCTTTGATCTCCTCCAGGCGCAGCATGAACACGTCGTCCCAGGCATCGAGGGCACCGGTGCGCGCCAGGTCGCGGCCCAGGGCGCGCAGCATGCGCTTGGCCGCGCCGAAGGCCCGGGTGCGGCAGAACCTGAGCCGTTCCCGGTCGGCGAGCGCCGCCCGGGCCTTGCCCCGCACCCGCTCGTACAGCAGCCGGCGCGGGCCGCGCAGGTGCTCGTCGAGGTAGGCGCCGGCCTCACAATCCCGGTCCGGGGCGCCCCCGTTCGCGGTGTCCGGCAACGCGTCCCGCAGCAGCGCGAACAGTCCTGCCGGGTTCTCTTGCAGGTCCGGGACCTCCAGCTTGAGTTCGTCGGGGCTGCGATAGCCGTAGTCGGCGATGTAGGCGTCGACGGCGGCCAGGAACCGGGTGTGGCCGGCCTCGTGCAGCGCCCGGTGGGCCTCGGGGTCGGGGGTGCGCTCCAGCAGGTGCAGGATCTCGGGGTCGGCGCGTGCCCGGGCGGCCAGCTCGCGCAGTACCCGCACCGGTTCGGCCGATTCCACCGTGCCGCCGGGGGCGGCCGCGGCCCAGGTGAACCACTCGGGGGCGTCCGGCAGCCAGCGGCGGGTCAGCAGGGCCAGCAGTCCCACGGAGAGCAGGATGGTGGCGTCCAGGGCCTGCATCGGGCCCCATTTCTCGATGAGGTCGCGCTGCAGCCGGCGGAAACGGCGGTAGGTCTCGTCGCCGGGCAGGGTGTCGTAATCGACATTGTTGAAGATCGCGTACGCCCGGTAGAAATCCCGGTGGAAGGCAGCCACGGATTTCCGGATGGTGAGGAATCGCCAGGCGAAGACGCTCGTGCGGATGAGGCGTGACAACCGGGCGCGCGGCCCGGATCGAGGGGTGAACGGATGTAATGCGCCGGCGGTCTCGTCGGGAATGCTCTCGGCGACCCCGAGGGACTTCTCCAATACGCGCCGGTTGAGCGGGTACAGCGGAGCCAGTCGCACCATGCGGTACCAGTGGAGCAGGTTGTAGTAGACCCGGCCGTGGAAGTATCCGAGCAGGTGCGGGGTCCACTCCCCCACCTCGCGCAGTTGCTCCCCGCGCACGCCCAGGGCACGGGCGTAGCCGTCGTACACCTTGGCGTAGGTGTCGGCGGCGAAGCTGAAGGTGAGGGGGGAGACGACGCCGCTGAAGCTCTCGATGATGTTGGAGTTGTCCCAGATCCGCAGCTCTCCGCCGGGCTCGGGTGCGGGACCCGGGGTGGTGACCGGGCGGCTCTGCAGGATCCACAGGGTGCCTTCGGCGACGGCCCACTCGATGTCCTGCGGGGCGCCGTAGTGCGCGGTGATGCGGCGTCCGGTCTCGTACAGCAGGGCCAGGTCGGCGGTGGTCAGGGCCGGCGCGGCGCGGTCCTCGGCGGCGACGGGTGACACCGCGCAGCCGGATCCGGATCCGGCGTCGTAGCGCTCCTGCTTGTCGCCGATCACCGTGGTGAGGGGCCGGCCGGTGGCGGCGTCCAGGACGACGGTGTTGGCGTCGACCGCGCCCGAGACCAGCCCCTCCCCCAGCCCGTGGACGGCACTGACCACCTGGCGGTCGGTGCGGCCAGTCGTCGGGTCGGCGGTGAAGAGCACGCCGCTGCGCTCGGCCGGCACCATGTGCTGGACGATCACGGCGACACCTCCGGCGCCGGGCGGCAGCCGCCGCTGGGCCCGGTAGCGCAGGGAGCGTTCGGAGAAGCCGGAGGCCCAGCAGCGGCGGACATGGGCGGTGACGTCGTCCAGGCCCCGGACATTGAGGAAGCTGTCGAACTGGCCGGCGAAGGAGTGCCGTGTGCCGTCCTCCTCCGCGCCGGACGAGCGGACGGCCACCGCACCGCCGCCGGCCTGCCGGTAGGCCAGGGCGATGGCTTCGGTGACGCGCGCGCCGAGCGGCGCGTCTTCGATCAGGCGGGCGGCCTCCTCGGCGACCTGCCGGGCCTGCGCCTGCCGGCCCTCGGCGAGCAGCCGTGCCAGACGCTCGTCCAGTCCGCTGCCGCGGCAGAATTCCGCGAAGACGTCCAGACCGAGGACGGACCAGCGCGGTACGTGAAAACCGGACCTGGTCAGGGTGTGGAGGTTCTTGGCCTTTCCACCGGCCCATTCTGCGATCGCGGAATGGGCACTGGACGCTGTGAGAACGTGCAGGGGCAACTCGTTTCCCTTTCAAGGGGGTTACGCAACCGGTGCGCGTTATGCGATCTCGCCCGAATGTTTCACAGCATGGCGTGTCAAAACGTCCGGTGCGCCCGGCGCGGGTGTTTTTCGGCCGTCGTGACATTTTCAATTGTCTCGCCGTCCACACCGTTCCTGCTGTGGCAGCTCGCAGGCGCGTCCGTGGCAACCGTCGGGGCTGTGGGCGCCCACCGGCTTCGCCGTCGGCCTGTCCACCGTCCACGGCTGGGTCGTGAACGGCTGGATCCCGCGCGCGGGCATCTGGCTCATCGCGACCCCGTCGAGCAATACCTCGATGGGGCAGGCCGACCGTGGGCGACCGTCGCGGTGGTACCGTGCCGCACCACCGGTACGCGCCGGAGACGGCCCTCGCGGCCGTCAGGAACAGGAGACCAGTTCCGTGTCCGCGCCTGACTCCGAGCGGACGCGGTGGGACTAGCGGCGCCCCTGCGGCCGTTGTTCCCCTGCCCGGCCCCCGGGGACGTTCTCGTCGTGCAGGAGTCCTTCGAGTGCCGCGAGTACGTGGCCGCAGATCTCGTCCGGTTCCGCGCTCGCCAGCGGCTCCTGGCCGACCACGACCCGCATCAGGCCGATGCCGAGCAGCCAGGCCATGGCGAGCTGCGCGCGCAGCTCGCCGTCGTCGGCGGAGGAGAGGCCGGCGAGGGCGGCGGCGTACTCCTCCCCCAGGGCGCGTACGGTGTCCGGGGCGGCGTCGGCGCTGCCGATGGAGCGCAGGTAGACGGCCAGCAGCCGGTCCGCATCGGGTTTGCCGCCTTCGGCCAGGACACCGCGCAGCGCGGTCTCGAACAGCCGGTCCGCGGGCGTGCTGCTCAGCTGCTCCTTGCCTCCCTGGGCCATGACCTCGGTGAGCAGGGCTTGTTTGGATCCGAAGTAGCGGAATATGAGTGCCTGGTTCACCCCCGCGCGTCCGGCGATGTCACGGACGGTGGCTGCCTCGTATCCGCGCTCGGCGAAGACCGCGCCGGCCGCGTGCAGGATGCGCAGGCGGGTCCCGCGTGCGTCACGCGGGCGGCTCGGGGAGTCCTCGCTCGCGGGGCCGTCGCCGGGCCCGTCCTGCTGCCGCGTGTGCTCGCTGATGTCCACCCTCTGCTCCTTCTGCCGTCCGCCGTGAGCTCGCTCCGCGCCTGCCGAGGAGCCGTCAGAGTAACGGCCGGTTAGCGTGGTTGACCGCTCGGTGAGCGCCTTCTAGCGTTGTAAGCACGTGCTTACACAAGGGAGACAGCAGTGACAAAAACGGACCACACAGCTCTCGCCTATCCCTTCAACTCCAGCCAGGGCCTGGGCCTGTCCGACGCGTACGAACGAGCCCGTGACACGCCGGGGCTGTTACGGGTCCAGCTGCCGTACGGGGAGCCGGCATGGCTCGCCACCCGCTACGCGGACGCCCGGCTGGTCCTCGGCGACCAGCGCTTCAGCCGGGCCCTGGGGCTCGAACACGACGAGCCGCGCGCCTCCGAGGGCAGGCGGGACAGCGGGATCCTCAGCATGGATCCGCCCGACCACACCCGGCTGCGCTCCCTGGTCGCCAAGGCCTTCACCGTGCGCCAGGTCGAGAAACTCCGGCCGCAGATCAGGGAGCTGACGGCCACGCTGCTGGACGAGATGGAAGCGGCAGGGCCGCCGGCCGACCTGGTCGACCGCTACGCCCTGCCCATTCCGGTCGCGGTGATCTGCCGGCTCCTCGGGGTACCGGAGGAGGACCGCCCGCGGTTCCGCACGTGGAGTGACGCGGCGCTGTCCACCAGCTCGCTCACCGCCGAGGAGTTCGACCGCAACCGTGAAGAGTTGCGCGCATACATGGCCCAGCTGATCGCCGCCCATCGCGAGCGGCCCCGGGACGACCTGATGACGGCGCTGATCGAGGCGCGCGATCACGACGACCGGCTGTCCGAGCTGGAGCTCGTCGACCTGTGCGTCGGCATCCTCGTCGCCGGTCACGAGACCACCGCCACCCAGATCCCCAACTTCGTGCTCACCCTTCTCGACCATCCGAAGGCGCTGTCCCGCCTGCGTGCCGAGCCCGCGCTCATCACGAGCGCGATCGAGGAGCTGCTGCGCTTCGTGCCGCTGGGCAGCGCCGCCGGTCAGCCGCGCTACGCCAAGGAGGACATCGAGGTCGGTGGCACCCTGGTGCGGGCCGGGGAACCGGTGCTGGTCGCCATCGGCGCGGCCAACCGGGACGCGCTGCGCTTCACCGCGGCCGGCACGCTCGACATCTCCCGGAGCGGCAACGCGCATCTGGGCTTCGGCCACGGCGTCCACCACTGCCTCGGGGCTCCCCTGGCCCGCCTCGAACTGCAGGAGGCCATCGGCGCGCTGGTGGCACGCTTCCCCCGGCTGCGCGTCGCCGGGGACATCACCTGGAAGACCGAGATGCTGGTACGCGGCCCCCGCGTCATGCCGGTGGGCTGGTGAGGCGGCCATGAGCTGGCAGCTGCACATCGCCTCCGACCGCTGTATCGGCTCCGGGATGTGTGCCGGGGCCGCACCGGACCTGTTCGCCCTCGACGACGACCATGCCCGGCCCGTGCGCGAGCGCATCGCGGAGGACGACGACCGCGCTCTGGAGGCCGCCGACATCTGCCCGATGCTGGCCATCACCGTCCGGGACGCCGACGGGAGGGAGATCGGCCCTCGCGAGTGAACCTCCGCGCCGCGACCCGTCTCGGCACCGTCCCGCCGACGGTCAGCCGGTCGGCCCGCCGTCCGTGATCCTCCGCCGACGGGCCGGCAGCCGCCCCACCCGTACGAGCGGCACCGTCCCGGTCAGTGAGCCGTTCTGCCGGCATACGGGCGCGGACGGGCCCGGGGGGACCGGGATGTCTCACGCACGCGCGCCAAGGGTTGCGTGGAATGCTGGGGCGACGGCCCGGCCGCGACGAACCGGGAGGCGCGGAGGACACGATGGACTGGGCTCGGTTCGCACAGCAGATGGCGGCGATGGCACGGGACCTTCTGGCGCAGGAGTCGGTCGGCGCCACCCTGGAACGGATCACCGACTCGGCCACCGAGCTGGTCGAGGGCTGCGACGCGGCGGGCATTCTGGTGCTGCACGGCACGAAGGTGCAGACGCTCGCGCCCACCCGGCAGCTCGTCGTCGACAGTGACCGGCTGCAGGAGCGGTTGGGTGAGGGGCCGTGCTTCGACGCGGCGCGCAGCAGGGAAAGGGAGCCGGTTTTCCGCATCGCCGACTTCACCCGTGAGCAGCCGCGCTGGCCCGCCTTCGCCCCGATGGCCCATCAGCTGGGCGTGGGCAGCATGATGGGGTTCCTGCTGTACACCGAGGACGAAGAGCTGGGCGCGCTGAACCTCTACTCGCATGGGCCCGGCGCCTTCACGGAGGCCAGTGAACTGGCCGGCTGGCTGCTGGCCTCGCATGCGGCGGTCGCGTTCTCCAGCGCCCGCACACATGCCCAGATGGAGCACGCCGTCGCCACCCGCCACATGATCGGTGAGGCGATGGGCATTCTCATGGGAAGCCACCACCTCACCGAAGAGCAGGCGTTCGACGTGCTGCGCCGTTACTCGCAGGAGAACAACATCAAGCTCCGGGACGTCGCCCGCGGGGTGTGCGAGCGGGGCAGTCTGTCGTGACGGCAGGCAGAGCCGGCCACGTCACCGGCTCTGTCAGCCGCGTCAGAAGCGGGGGGACCGCGGTGTGTGCGGCGGCGCCGGGGCGATGCGGGAGGTCACTCCGGCGCTCTCGCGGCCGGACGGCTTGCAGGTGACATCCCGGGCCGGAAGCCTGCCGTTGCTCAGGTAGGCGTTGACGGTGCGGTCGGCGCAGGAGCGTGGGTCTGTCGCGTAGACGCCGTGCCCCTCGCCTCCCTTGACGTACACCATGCGGGAGCCCTTCAGGGCGCGATGCATACCGAGGCCGCTGGCCAGGGGGGTCTGGGAGTCCCACTGGTTCTGGACGGTGAGCACGCCGACGTTGTTGTCCACCGCGGTGACGGGCTCGGCCGGCTCGGTCCAGAACGCGCAGGGGGTGATGTTGGAGGCGAAGTCGCCGTAGAGGGGGTACTCGGCCTTGTCCCGGATCGCGTCACGCCGGTACTGCTCGGGGTCGCGTGGCCAGGCCGCGGTGTCGCCGCAGACCACCGCCCAGAAGGCCACGGAGGTGTTGTCGGCCGGCGGCTGTGCGGCGGGGGCCTTCGCGAAGCGCGGCTTCGGCTGCTGGTCCGGCACGGGGGAAGGGCGCAGGGCGGCATGGCCGTCGGCGGCCTTCTTGAGGCCGACGACCGCCTCGGCCGCGGACCTGGGGCTGAAGAACTCGGCGCGCAGGGTGGCCCGGATGTCGTCCCCGGTGAGTTTCTGGCCGCCTTGTTCGATCGGAGTGCGGTCGGCCCGCGCGATCAGGTCCCAGAACGTCTTCTTCACCTTGGCCGGGGTGCTGCCGAGTTTGTAGGTACGGTCCCGCTGGGCGGTCCACTTCGTCCAGCGGGTGAACGCCGGCTCGGTGCCCTCGGCCCAGACCTGGATCATGCCGCGCCACACCCGGGCGGGGTCGATCGCGCTGTCGAGTACGAAACGGTCGGTCCGCGCGGGGAACATCTGCGCGTAGACGGCACCCAGGTAGGTGCCGTAGGAGTAGCCCAGGTAGGAGATCTTCTTCTCGCCCAGAACGGCGCGGATGACGTCCATGTCACGGGCGGTGTTGCGGGTGGTGAAGTACGCGAGCCGGTCGCCGTTCCTGGCACGGCACTTGTCGGCCACGGTCCGGGCCCACTTGACGTCGCGGCTGAACGTCGCGGCCTTGTAAGGGTGTTCGGAGTTCTGTTGGGTGGGCGTGAGACCGCAGGTGAGCGGGGTGCTGCGGCCCACGCCGCGCGGGTCGAACCCGATGAGGTCGTACTGCTCGCGGACGTTCTTAGGCATCGCGTCCTTCATCACGACCGGCATGTCCAGGCCCTCGCCACCCGGTCCGCCGGGGTTGAAGAGGATCGCGCCGTGCCGTTTGCCGGGGACACCGGTCTTCATACGGGAGACGGCCAGCTTGATCGTCTTCCCGTCGGGGCGGCCGTAGTCCAGCGGTACCTGGATGGTGGCGCACTGGAACGCCGCGGGCTGCGACGCGGCGCACCGGTGCCAGGCGGCCTTCTGGTTCTCGAATCTCTTCAGCGGTTCCGCCGCGGATGCCTGTGCCGCCGGTGCGAGGGCGGGGAGCAGCGTTGCCGTGATCCCCACGGCGAGCAAGGGTGCCATGCGTCCTGTCCGCACGATGGCCGTTCCTTTCGGTCAACTGCCAGTACGGGACGACCCTTTCGCGTCTACTGGGCCCAAGGATCCCTCTGCAGGACAGACTTCCTACGACTCCCGGCGTACACAGAAAGAGACGTGCGGAGGAGAACCCGAACGGGCTGATCACCGTCCGCGCAGGCGTCCACGTCCCTGTCGCCGAACTCCCGCCTGCCCGCCTGCCTGGCGACGCCAGGCGGGACGGCGGGTGACGGTCCGGACGGCCAAGTCAGCGCCCGCGCAGGCTACTTGACCACTGGGAGGCGCCCAGGGTGAGACGCCGCAGCGCGGTGTGGGCGGGTGGGCCACAGGTGGGCTTGCCGCCGGGGGGGCGGCAACGGCGCCGTCCCGCCCCGCCCTTGGCGCAGCCTGCAAGATCAAGTAGTGTCCTACGTCGTGAACACCGGACCGGCGCTACGCCACACACGGATTGGTCTTCCGGTGGAAGACTGATCGCATGGCGGGTGCGCAGAACGCACCCCCTCCGTTCGGCACGTGGACCTCCTCGCGCTCGTGCACCGCGAGTCCGTTTCCCGTGCCGAACAACAGCGAGGTCAGCCGAATGACAGTCACGTTCAACCACACCAT
The DNA here is from genome assembly GCF_040634095.1 of Streptomyces sp. NPDC007205. Lineage (NCBI taxonomy): Bacteria > Bacillati > Actinomycetota > Actinomycetes > Kitasatosporales > Streptomycetaceae > Streptomyces > Streptomyces sp. NPDC007205. The sequence goes on along the minus strand of NZ_JBEYEW010000001.1, from coordinate 664,258 downwards.
CATCGCCGCCAAGGACCGCCATGAGTCGGCCCGGTTCTTCCGGGACCTCCTGGAACTTCCGGAAGCACCGTCCTGGGGCCCGTTCACCAACATCCAGCTCACCGACGGCGTACTGCTCCAGTTCGCCGAGCCGCCGGTGGAGATCCAGATGCAGCACTACGCGTTTCTGGTCGACGACGAGCTGTTCGACCGGGCGTACCGGCGGCTGCGCGAGCGCGGCGTCGAGCACTGGGCCGATCCGCAGATGCGGCGCCCGGGCGAGATCAACAACGAGCACGGGGGCCGAGGGGTGTATTTCAAGGACCCCGCCGGGCACGCGATCGAGCTGATCACCCGCCCTTACCTGTAACCGGTGTCACCGGTCACGGCAGTCAGTCCGACGCGTGGGCGGATCCGCCCCGGAGGCGTGGCTGAGCTCTGGCGGTGATGTCCACGGCAACCGGTCAAGCGGGTGGCGACTCATCGTCTCCCGCTTGACCGTGACGCTTCCCGGACGTCGGCTCCATGGTGGTGCGCGAAGCGTGATGCAGCCTGCTCCCGCCGGGATCTAGACTCACTTGGTAGCCGCAAGCAACGGATAGTGAGTGATGAGCGACACGGGTAGCCTCCCAGCCGGGCAGTGCACGGGTGGCGGGGCGAGGCAAGGAGATCCGCACGCATGACCACGCCCGCGTCCCCGCCCCGCGGGGAAGCCACCGCGATAGCCCCGCCGGCCCCGCCGGCCGGCCGACTGACGCACCGCCAGATCATGACGATCCTCAGCGGCCTGATGCTGGGGATGTTCCTCGCGGCGCTCGACCAGACCATCGTCAGCACCTCGATCCGCACGATCGCCGACGATCTGCACGGACTCAGCTCACAGGCATGGGTCACCACCGCGTATCTGATCACGTCCACCATCAGCACGCCGCTGTACGGGAAGCTGTCCGACCTCTACGGACGCAAGCCCTTCTTCCTGGCAGCCATCAGCATCTTCATCGTCGGCTCGGCGGCCTGCTCGTTCGCCACCTCGATGACCGAGCTGGCCGCGTTCCGGGCCTTCCAGGGCATCGGTGCGGGCGGTCTGATGTCACTGGCGCTGGCGATCATCGGTGACATCGTGCCACCCCGCGAGCGGGCCCGGTACCAGGGCTACATGCTCGCGATGTTCGGCTCCTCAAGCGTGCTCGGCCCGCTGATCGGCGGTTTCCTGGCGGGCCGCAGCAGCATCCTGGCCATCGCCGGCTGGCGCTGGGTGTTTCTGGTCAACGTGCCGGTCGGCATCATCGCCCTGTTCGTCGTCGCCAAGGTGCTGAACCTCCCGCACACCCGGCGCGAGCACCGCATCGACTGGTGGGGCGCGTTCACCATCGCCGTCGGGGTGGTGCCGCTGCTGCTCGTGGCCGAGCAGGGCCAGGACTGGGGCTGGACGTCCACGAAGGCCTGTGTCTGCTACGCGGTCGGCGTGGTCGGCCTGGTGGTGTGGGTCTTCGTCGAGCGGGCCATGGGCGAGGAAGCCCTGATCCCGATGCGGCTGTTCCGCAGCTCGGTGTTCAGCAAGATGAGCCTGCTGTCCGTGCTCACCGGTATGGGCATGTTCGGCGGGATGATGATGGTTCCGCTGTACCTGCAGATCGTGAAGGGCGTCAGCCCCACCAAGTCCGGCCTGTTGATGCTGCCGTTGATGGTCGGGATGATCGCCGGGACCATCGTGGTCGGACGCATCATCCAGAAGACCGGCAAGTACAAGGTCTTCCCGATCGTCGGCACCGCGCTGATCATCGCCGCCATGCTGCTGTTCCACTACCGGGTGCAGTGGAACACCGCGCTGCCCGAGACCATGGCCTACATGGCGCTGTTCGGCATCGGCCTCAGCGGATGCATGCAGATCCTGACGCTGGCCGTGCAGAACGCCGTGGAGCCCAAGGACATGGGCGTGGCGACCGCGTCGGCCACCTTCTTCCGGCAGATGGGCGGCACCGCCGGTACCGCGGTCTTCCTCTCGGTGCTGTTCAGCACCCTCGGCGACAAGATCGGCTCCGCCTTCCGGTCCTCGTCCGAAACGCCCGCCTTCCAGGCCGCACTCCATGACCCGGCGGTACGTTCCAACCCCGCGAACGCACCGGTGCTGGAGATGTTCGAGCACCCCCGGGCGGGCGGCGGGAGCGGCTCGGGTGTGCTGAACGACTCCTCGTTCATCCAGCGGCTCGACCCGCGTCTGGCCCAGCCGTTCAAGGTCGGCTTCACCGACTCGATGCACCTGGTGTTCCTGATCGCGGCGGCCGTGACGGTGCTGGGCTTCCTGGTCGCGCTGTGGACCAAGGAGGTGCCGCTGCGCAAGGTCTCCGGTCTGGAGGCGCAGGCCGCCGAGGAGCGCGGCGGCCCGGCTGCGGAGGCCGGCCCGGATGTGCAGCCCGGCCCAGCTGTGCAGCCCGGCCCAGCTGTGGAGCCGGCCGCGACCGCCGCCGCGGGGTCAGCAGCCGCCGACGGGCCGGCCGCCGGTGGTGTCCAGGCCGTCGACGAGGCCGCCGTCACCGGTTCCGCCGCCCGAACCGGGCCCGTGGGCGAAGCCTCCGCCGAGCGGGTCGAACCCGCTCACGGCGCCCCGTCGTACGGCATCCGCGGCCGGGTGCTGGACGGCTCCGGCGTGCCGGTGCCCCAGGCCGTGATCACCTTGATCGACGTCGAGGGGCGGCAGCGCGACCGCGCCGTCAGCGGGGAGGACGGCAGCTATGCGGTGGGCGTCCCGCGCCCCGGCACCTATGTGCTGATCGGCGCCGCCGGCGCGCGGCAGCCGCAGGCCGTCACGGTCCTCGTCGGCGACGGGGATGTCGAGTGCGACCTCGCGCTGAGCGGCAGCGCCGCCCTCACCGGATCCGTCCGGGACGCTCTCGACGGACACCCGCTGCCGGGTGCCCTGCTCGTCGCCACCGACGTACGCGGCGAGGTCGTCTCCTCCGGCACCTCGGCCGCCGACGGTGCCTTCGTGCTCGCCGATCTGGTCCCCGGCAGCTATACGCTCGCGGTGAACGCGCCGGGACACCGCCCTGCCGCCCTCCCGGTCGAGGTCACCCCGGGAGCGACGGAGGCCTGCGAGGTCCGCCTCGAACCCGGCGCCCGGCTCAGTGGTGTGGTCGGCACCGCTACCGGCAGGGTGCTCGCCGACGCCAAGGTCACCCTGCTGGACGCGGCCGGTAACGTCGTCGGCTCGGCGGTCACCGGCCCCGACGGCGCCTACGGGTTCACCGACCTCGCCGGCGGCGAGTACACCGTCATCGCCGGCGGCTACGCGCCGGTCGCCGCATCACTGCACGTGGACGCAAGCGGCGTCACCGACCACGATCTCGAACTGTCCCACGAGGACTCGCCCCGGTAGCACACATCAGGGGTCGGGAGCGGTGATACGGATGGGGTGAGGCCCAGGGACCGGCGCGGGATCGGCCCGCTGGTCCCTGGGCGTGGCGCGTCATCCGGGAAGCTCGACAGCGAGGTCGTCCACCACGGCCTCCAGGCGGCCTTGGTACTGTTCCGCGACACGCCGCTGGCGGGCGGAGCCGGTCCCGTTGAGCTGGACATCGCTCAGCCAGTCGCCGACGCACTGGTCGTCGCCGTACCGGCTGAGGTGGGGCTCGACCCGTTTCCACAGCTCCTCGACCAGCCGGCCGACAGGTGTGGCGGCGCAGTCGCGGGTGTGGGTGGCGGGCAGGGTGCCGGTCGGACCGTACCGGGCGGCCTGCCAGCATGCCGCCCGCACCAGCAGGTCGGGGGCCTCCGGCGCGTATTCGCCGGCGCGTACCGCCTCGACGGCGTGCCCGACGAGGCCGCGGACGAGCAGCGCGTACGCGGTGGTGATCCCGGCGTCGGGCATCACGTCCGCTATGCGTACCTCGATGGTGGGAAGATGCGCCGAGGGCCGGACGTGCCAGTAGATCATGCCCGGGTCCATCGCCGCTCCGGTGGCCACGAGTTGGTCGACGACCCGTGCGTAGTGGGCCGCGCCCCGCAGGTAGGGGGGCGGACCCGCAGCGGGCCACCGGCTCCAGATCATGGAGCGCCAGCTCGCGTATCCGGTGTCCGATCCGCCGCTGTACGGGGAGTTGGCGGTGAGGGCCAGCAGCAGGGGCATCCAGCCGCGTAGGTGGTTGACCGCCTCCACGGCTTCTTCCCGGTCGGTCACGCCGACGTGCACATGGCAGGCGTTGACGCCCTGCTCCTGGACCAGGGGCCCGAAGCGGCGGGCGAGGGCGAGATAGCGCGGCTGGTCGAGGAGGGGTGGTGGCCCGGTGCGGCCGAGGACCGCCGTGCCGCTGGGCACCAGCAGGCAGTCGTACTCGGCGGCCGCGACGGCCGCACCCGCGCGTAATCGCAGGATCTCCGCCTCCAGTTCGGCGGCCGTACGGCACACCGCGCTGACGGTCTCCACCTGGGACTGCGAGAGTTCTGGGGTGGCGTGCGGCGCGCCGAGGTGCGTACGGGCGGCACGCACGACGGACAGGGACCTGTACACAGCCGACCTGCTGTGCCGGTCGGCCAGGACGAACTCCTCCTCCACACCGACCGTAGGCGGTGCGGTCGCCTCCGGCGGGAACACTGGCCCGCCGGCGGTAACAGGGGTCACGGCATCAAGCGGCTCTGGCACGTCCATCCCCTTCGGGAGACACGGGACACCGGCATCACTCGTCGCGGGCAGTGCGCCCGAGCTCGACAACGGGTGCGGGAACCGTCATGCTGCGCCTTCGGGCGAGGCCGCTGCAAGCGGTTGCCAAGCCACCCTCAGGGCACGCACCCGGCGCGTTCGGCGGGAGGTGCTGCACGACGAAGCAGGCGGCGAGAGGCGAAGCCGTCGGCCATCCGTCACATCAGTCCGTGCCACGAGCGCCGAGCAGGCCGGTGACCTGTGAGTGGACGGCTTGCCAGGCGGAGGCCGGCAGGTGACCGAGGGCGGTCTCGCTCAGCGCGCGCAAGGTGTCCTCGGCGTCGGTGTCACACGTGACGCTGCCGCTGAGCACGTCATGACCGTCACGGACGGCGACCCGCAGGCGGTGGCCACCGTCGTCGGCGTGGACGGCCGAGGCGACGACGAGGGGTGGCGGTCCGCCTGTCTCCCCGGCCAGTTTGCGGTACGCGGAGACGATCGGTGCACGCCAGCGCAGGCTGACGAGGACGGGACGCTTGGCCACCAGCTCGGCCATGTCCGTCTCCTGGACGCCGTCGGATTCCAGCACTGTCGCCCGGGCATCCAGGACGAGCGCCGCGGGCAGCAGACAGCGCAGCGTACTGCCGACGAGGTTGCCGCCGACCGTCGCCGTCCGCCGCACGGCCCCGGTGCCCACCATGGCGGCGGCCAGGCGGAGTACGTCCGGTACCCGGTCGTCGATCCGGTGCAGGACCACGGCGCCGCCCACCGTCTCCCGCCCCAGTACGTTGGCCTGCGGCAACTCCCGCAGAGACATGGCCAGTTCGGGGAATCCGTCCCGCTGCCAGGTGGCCCAGACAAGGGTCGCCCCGCCGATCGGCACGGCACCCTCGGCCAGGCACTCCTGGGCTTCGGACACGGATGTGGGCAGCCTCAACAGCACAGCAGCCGACCTGCCTTCCGGAGAACTCGGACCCATATCGGTGGGTGATGTTCTGGCCAACCACCCACCGCCAAGGCAGTCTTCTCGACCGGGCGGGGGCGCGTACAGGGCTCACACGAGCACGGCGTGCGCCGCACGGACCGCACCGCCCGGTGGCCGAGCTCGCCGGGCGCCTCCCCGAGCCGGACGTCAGGGCGCGCGGATCGTCTCGTGTCAGCGGATGCGGCGGAGGGCGTCGGGCGTGAGGTCGGCCAGGGTGGGGTAGCCGTCGACGGCCATGAGGAGGTCGGCCTCCGCAAGCAGGGAGCGCAGGACGTGGACGATGCCGTCGCTGCCGTCCAGGGCCAGGCCGTAGGCGTAGGGCCGGCCGATGCCGACGGCGGTCGCGCCCAGGGCCAGGGCCTTGACGATGTCGGCGCCGGAGCGGATGCCGGAGTCGAACAGGACCGGCAGGTCACCGGCGGCCTCGACGACGCCGGGCAGGCAGTGCAGCGCGGGCAGTCCGCCGTTGGCCTGGCGTCCGCCGTGGTTGGAGCAGTAGATGCCGTCCACGCCGGCGTCCTTGGCGCGGCGGGCGTCGTCGGGGTGGCAGATGCCCTTGAGGATCAGCGGCAGGTCGGTCATCGACCGCAGCCAGGGCAGGTCGTCCCAGGTGAGCGGGTTGCCGAAGGTCTGCGCCCAGCGCATCACCGCGGCTGCCGGGTCGTCCTCGGGGGACTGGGCGAGCCGGGAGCGGAAGACCGGGTCGCTGGTGTAGTTGGCCAGGCAGTGTCCGCGCAGCTGAGGGAAATTGCTGACGGCGAGGTCGCGGGGGCGCCAGCCGGTGATCCAGGTGTCCAGGGTGACCACGATGCCCTTGAATCCGGCCTTCTCGGCACGGTGGACGAGGCTCTCGGCCATTTCCCGGTCGGTGGGGGTGTACAGCTGGAAGAGGCCCGGGGTGTCGCCGAACTCGGCGGCCACCTGCTCCATCGGGTCGACGGTCAGGGTGGAGGCGATCATCGGCACGCCGGTTCGGGCGGCGGCGCGTGCGGCGGCGAGGTCGCCGTGGCCGTCCTGGGCGCACAGCCCGATAACGCCGATCGGAGCCAGGAACAGCGGCGCGGGCAGGCGCATGCCGAACAGGTCGACCGACAGGTCCCGTTCCTTCGCGCCGACCAGCATGCGCGGGACGAGACCCCACTCCTCGAAGGCGGTGACATTGGCCCGCTGGGTGTACTCGTCCCCGGCGCCGCCCGCGACGTAGGAGCGCACCGACGGTGGCATCGCGGCCAGGGCGGGCGGCTCCAGCTCCGCGTAGGTCATCGGCAGCCTCGGTGCCACGCCGTGCAGCCCGGCGAGGTAGATCTCGTTCTGGTAGTCGGCGAACGCCATGTTCCGCTCCTCCTCCGGGCCGCCCCGCGCGGGCCTGCCCCTTCAAGAATGCGAGACTGGCCATGGAGGGCGGGTAGATCGCAGGATTCTCGCCGCGGGACACGACATCCCCCGACGTCTGGGCCGAGCCGACGATCTGACAGGGAGGCGGTCTGGTGGCGCTGCCACCGTCGCCTCATCGCGGACTTCGCGGTCCTCGCCCGCGGTGTACCGGCCGACCACCTCATGCACAACGGCCGCATCAGCGCGCACACCGTGACGCCCGGCGTGCGTGTGCGCGAGGACGGGCTTGTCGTCTACGACGGCGCCTCGTAGCCCGCTCCGGCGTCGCGTCCCGGCCAGGGGTGCGGCGCGCCCGGACCGACGGGGGCTGACATTCACGGTGCGGACACCGCTATGTGCGCCATCATGGCGGGCCGGAGATGCCGGCCATGTGGAGTCCGGCCAGGTAGACGGTCGTGGTCGCGGCCTTTTTCGCAGCAGGTGGCGATGCCCCGCCACCGCTTCAGGCAGTTGACGAACCGGCCCCCCTGAAGATGCCGTGCTTGGCCCTCCGCCGGCCCAGTGGGCGTTTCCCGGTGGGGCGGTCGGGAAAACTGCAGTGCCATGGGTGACTCAGCGGACAAACCGGCACATGCGCCGAACGACGTCTGCCCGCCGTGGGTGCTGCGGGCCTACGCCGTCCTCGCCGACGGCGAACGCGGCGCCGTGGTGGACCCGGAGGGCCGGATCGTGTGGCTGTGTGCTCCCCGCTGGCACAGTGACGCGGTGTTCTCCGCCCTGATCGGCGGCGGGGGGTACTTCGGCGTCGAACCGGAGGACCACTGGCACGTATCGGGTGGCTACTACGAGGACGGCACGCTGATCCGGGTCAACCGGTGGGTGACCGCCGACTCCGTGATCGAGTGCCGCGACGCGCTGGCGATGCCGGCCTCCGTGGACCGTCTTGTGCTGCTGCGCCGGATGCGCGTCGAAGAGGGTGAGGCACGCCTGCGGCTGACCCTCGATGCGCGTCCGGGGTTCGGCGCGGGCGGGATGCGCGGCCTTCGCCTTGAGGGCGATGTGTGGACCGCGCACGCCGACGGTCTGCGGCTGCGGCTCCACGGAGCGCAGCGGGCCGCGTGGGACACCGAGTCCGTCCTGCGCGGTGAGTTCCGCCTGCGCAAGGGCGAGCAGCACGACCTGGTCCTGGAGTTGTCGGAGAAGGAGAGCACCGCCCGGCTGGATCCGGAGCGGCTGTGGGCGCGGACGGAGGAGGCGTGGCGGCGGGCCGTGCCCGACTGCTCCGGCCTGGCCGCACCGCGTGACGCCCGGCACGCCTACGCCGTCCTGCGCGGCCTGACGAGTTCGTCCGGCGGTATGGTCGCGGCCGTCACCACCTCGTTGCCGGAGCGCGCGAACACCGGCCGCAGCTACGACTACCGCTTCGCCTGGCTGCGCGACCAGAGCTACGCCGGCCTCGCGGTCGCCGCACACGGGCCGCACGAGCTGCTCGACACCGCGGTGCGTTTCACCGCCGAACGCGTTCTCGCCGACGGTGAGGGCCTGCACCCGGCGTACACCGTCGACGGCGGCCCCGTACCGGAGGAGAGAGGGCTTCCGCTTCCCGGCTACCCGGGAGGCCAGGACCGGATCGGGAACCGTGCGGGCGATCAGTTCCAGCTCGACGCGTTCGGAGAGGCGCTCCAGCTGTTCGCCGCCGCCGCTCACCACGACCGGCTCACGCCCGAGGCCGAGCAGGCGGCCACGGTCGCGGCCCGGGCGGTGGAACGCAACTGGCGGCGGCCCGACGCGGGGCTGTGGGAACTGGACGAACGGTGGTGGACCCAGTCCCGGCTGAGTGTGGTCTGCGGTCTGCGACGCGTGGCCGACGTGCTGCCGGGGCGGACGGGACAGCGGTGCGCCGACCTCGCCGAGGCCGTCTTCGCCGAGACCCGGCACCGCTGCCTGCGCGAAGACGGCCGGTGGCGGCGGGCCGCCGACGACGACGGACCGGAGGCCGCTCTTCTGACGCCTCTGGCCCGTGGCTTCCCTCCCGCCGACGACCCGAGCAACGCGATCACCCGTCGCTTCATCGAGGAGCAGCTGGCCGATGACGGGTACCTCTATCGCTTCGTTCACCAGGGAATCGCGCTGGGTGAGGCCGAAGGGGCCTTCCTGCTGTGCGGGTTCACCATGGCGCTGGCCACCGACCACCTCGGTGACCGCGCCGGCGCGCTGCGCTGGTTCGAACGAACCCGGGCGGCCTGCGGGCCGTCGGGGCTGTTCGCGGAGGAGTACGACGTACGCCAGCGCCAGCTGCGCGGCAACCTGCCCCAGGCCTTCGTCCACGCCCTCCTGCTGGAGTGCGCGGTCCGCCTCAACGACGCCGCGACGCTTCCGCTCTGAGGCTCGGCGCTTCCGCTCGGCGCCATGCCCCTGCCGGGCCGGGCCTCCCGCACGGCCGGAAGCCATGATTAGCTTGCCCGGCCATCACACCACCACCCGGCCCGGGTTCAGGAGGACTCCGCACATGAGCAGCGGCTACACGTACGAGTACAAGGTCGTCACCTTCCGGGAGTCGCTGATCGGCGACGCGCTGGACAGCGACAAGCTGGAGAAGGTCCTGAACAAGCACGCCGAGGACGGCTGGGGTCTCAAGGCCATCACCTCCGCCGACGTCAAGGGCCGCATAGGGCCCGGAGCCGTGGAGGGACTGCTGCTGACCTTCGAGCGTCCGCGCGGGTAACGCTCGGCACAGGACCGGGTGGTCGGCCCGGAGACACACCCGGGTCCATGTGAGACCGTGGTGTGAGAAAACCCGCCTGCGGATGCGGTCGACACCATGGGTCTGAGGGATCTGGACAACAAGCACCAGGACGATCCGTTCGGCATCACCTCTGCCGCCGTCGCCCTCGTGGACGGACACGGCCTGATCCGCTACTGGAATCAGCGGGCGGAGGACCTCCTCGGGTATCCGGCGTCCAGCGTGCTGGGGCGGCCGGCGACCTCCGTGCTGATGGCCGAGGACTCGCCGACGTCCGCGCTGTCCGCGGCGCAGCGGGTCGGCGAGGGCTGGGAGGGCCTGATCACCGCCCGTCACCGTGCGGGCCACCCGGTCGAGCTGGCCCTGCGGGCGTGTCCGCTGAGCGCGGAGCAGGGCTCCGCCTGGCTCGCCGTGGCCTGTGAGGTCTCCGACTCGCGGCGGTGGGAGCTCGATCAGGCAGTGGTGCGCGGCCTGCTGGAGGAGTCGCCGATCGGCATCGCCGTCCTCGACAGTGAGCTGCACTTCCAGTGGGTGAACCAGGCCCTGGTCGCCATGGAGGGCATGCCGGCCCAGTCCGGGGCCGACCGCATCTCCGCGCCCCCTGGACCGGGACAGGTGCCGTCCGGACCGGGACAGGTGCCGTCGGCCGTGGACTGGCAGGCGCGCCAGGCGCTGCTGTCGGGCCGGGTGACGCCCGCTGTCGAGCATGTGCCGCCCCCGCACGGCAGGTCCCGCCGGAACGCGCAGGGTCACCTCAGGCTCCGCTCGTCGTTCCCGCTGCGGGACGTCGGCGGCCGGACGCTCGGGGTGTGTCACACCGCCGTCGACTTCACCGCCCAGGACCGGGCACGTGAGCGGCTCGCCCTGGTCAACGAGGCGGCACAGCGTATCGGCACCACCCTGGACCTCGACCGCACCGTGCAGGAACTGGCCGAGGTCCTCGTACCGCAGCTCGCCGAATTCGTGGCGATCGACCTCTTCCAGGGCGTCCTCGCGGCCAGGGACCTCACCCCTGGACCGGTCGCCGGCGGCACGCTCCAGCGGGCGGTGCACCGGTCGATCCGCGAGGAGGTCCCGGAGGCGATCGTTCCCATCGGGGAGACGGCCGGGTACCCGGCCGTCTCCCCGCAACGACGGTGCCTGACCACGGGCCGGCCGATCCTCGATCCGGTCCTGGAACCGACGACATGGTGGCTGGCCGGTGATCCGGAACGCCTGGCCAAGATCGTCTCCCTCGGTGTGCACACGCACCTCGTGGTGCCGCTCCGGGCCCGGGGCGTGACCATGGGAGTGGTCACGCTGCTGCGCTGGGAGAACCCCAACCCGTTCGACGAGGACGACCTGCTGCTCGTGGAGGAGCTGGTGGCACGGGCCGCGGTGTGCGTGGACAACGCCCGGCGCTTCGTCCGTGAGCACCACGCGGCCCTCGCCCTCCAGACCAGTCTCCTGCCGCCCGATCTGCCCGATCACTGTGCCGTCGAGGTCGCCTACCGCTATCTGCCGACCGATGCCGAGGCCGGCGTGGGCGGCGACTGGTTCGATGTCATCCCGCTGTCCGGCGCCCGCGTCGCCCTGGTCGTCGGGGACGTCGTCGGCCACGGCATCCACGCGGCGGCCAGCATGGGCCGGCTGCGTGCGGCCGTACAGACCCTCGCCGACCTGGACCTGCCCCCCGACGAGCTGCTCGCCCGCCTCGACGACCTTGTCGTGCGCCTGGCGGACGAGGCGGAGGCCGCCACGGACGGACCGGTGGTCATCGGCGCGACCTGCGTCTACGCGGTCTACGACCCGATCTCGCGGAAACTCAGCGTGGCGCGGGCCGGGCACCCCACGCCCGCCATCGCCCACCTCAGCGAACCGGTCGAACTCCCCGACATCCCCGCCGGTCCCCCGCTGGGACTGGGCGGTCTGCCCTTCGAGTCGGCCGAGATCGAACTGGAGGAGGGCAGCGTCGTCGCCCTCTACACCGACGGGCTGATCGAGGCCTCGGACCGCGATGTCGATGTCGGCTTCGAGCGACTCTGCTTCGCCCTGGCCCACCCCGACCGGCCGCTGGAGGAGATCTGCGACACGATGGTCCGCATCCTGCTGCCGGACCATCCACACGACGACGTCGCCTTCCTCATCGCCCGGACGCGCGCCCTCGCCCCCGACCGCGTGGCCTCCTGGGAGGTGCCCGCCGATCCCCGTGCGGTGCACGAGGCTCGCGACAACGCCGCCTGTAAGTTGGCCGCCTGGGGTCTGGAGGACATCGCCTTCACCACCGAGCTGATCGTGAGCGAACTCGTCACCAACGCCATCACGCACGCCGGCGGACCGATCAGTCTGCGTCTGATCCACGAACGGGCTCTCATCTGCGAGGTGTCCGACGCCAGCAACACCTCCCCGCACCTGCGCCGTGCCCGCAGCACGGACGAGGGAGGGCGCGGCCTCTTCCTGGTCGCGCAGGTCGCCCAGCGCTGGGGCACCCGGTACACCGCCGCGGGCAAGACCATCTGGGCGGAGCAGCAGCTGCCGAGCGGCGTTTCCCGGCGACTTCCCTGAGCCGGCACTCCGCTGCCGTCCACTCCGGTGCGGAATTCCCGCAGATTTCCGGCCCGCGCATGATGACACCGTCCGCTTCGGGGAACCCGCAGGGACAGGAGCCATTCATCAACAGGAGGCGCGTCATGATCGCCCTCGGTATCATCCTGCTCGTCGTCGGTTTCGTCACAGGTCTGTCCATCCTGTGGACCATCGGGATCATCCTCGTGGTCATCGGCGCGATCTTCTGGATCCTCGGCTCGATGGGGCACGCGGTCGCCGGCCGACGGCACTACTGGTAGGCATCCAGCCCCTGCCCGGCTGCCGGGGCGAAACCTCCCAGGGCTCGCGTCAGCCCGCCGGTCCACGCAGGCGCGTGCCGGCCCCGGTGGCCACCGATCACGGGAGGCTCGCGTGAGGCTGTTGCCAGACACCGCGGCCCCGCCCGCGACGTTCGCGCTGAACCTCGCGGCGGGGCCGTCCGCAGCCTGACGCCGCCGGCAGGGACCGGCGTACGTACGATCACTCCCGACCGGAGGGAGAGCCGGGGTCTTCGGACCAGGTGCGGGCGCGGGCGGTGTGGTCACGGTCGTTGCAGGCGTCCTGCCCCGGGTCACCGATCCACGGTGCGGCAATGCCGACGAGTCCGAGTGCCTGCTTGCAGAGGTTGTCGGCGTTCAACGGCCGGCCGGCGACGTTGATGCGGCCGTGGTTGGGGTGGCTGCCGTCTTCGTCGGCGTGGGCCGGGGTGGCGAGGGAGAAACCGGCCACGGTGAGCGCGGCAAGCGCAGTGATCTTCTTCATAGCCTGGTCAACGACCTCGGACAGCCCCATGTCACGCCGGTGCTTCTCGTTCCATCGGGTGATCCCGTACGGTTCCGCCCGCGGCATCGCCGTTGGGTAGTTCCTCCGGGCGCCAGGTCTCGTCAGGTCGTCGACCCCAGTCTGTCCAGTTCGCCGCTGATCGTCTCCCGCAGCACGTCATGCTGCGGACCGAGCCGGAACTGCTCGTCTCGCCACCGGTCAGGCGGATACAGCCACACCGGCTTGCCCACCAACTCGTGCGGCTCCCACTCGAACCGCGGCCATACGTGCGCGTGCAGGAACGGGTCCGTGTTGCCCAGGATCTCCAGGTTGACCCGGCGGAAGGCGGAGTCCAGGTGCCGGCAGGCCCGCTCGACCGCCTCTCCGAGCCGGTCCATGTCGGACAGAAACGCCAGCCGCTTGGCCCTCGGCAGGTCGGACAGCCGTTGAACTCCCGGTTCGTCCACGAGGAGGACCGAGTAACCCGGCAGGAACTGTACGTCGCCGATCGCCGCGAACCCCGACTCGAGCCGCCGCAGCACCGTCGGGTTCTCGCCCCGCAGCGCGGCCCCGATCCGATCCGACCGCCAGTCATCATCCATGATCACAACCTAGTCGAGGCGCGCCTCCGTCGTCAGCAGGTGCGCGGGCGCTTGAGCTCGTGGACGTAGCGGGCCCATTGATCGGCGGCCAGCCCCCCACCTGCCCGGGCGCAGGCGAGGTCGCGGGCGTGGGTGCGTGCGTTGTTGAGCTTTTCCAGGCTGTTCAGGTTGACGATGCCGTCCGCGGAGGCGGTCAGGAGCGTCTTGTTGTCGGTGCTGATCGCCACGGACGTGACCGAGTCGGTGTGGCCGCCGCCGACCACGCCGAGGTCGTAGGGGTGGACGCGATCGGTGACGTCCCAGAGGATCGCTGTCTGGTCGGCGCTGCCGGATACCAGGGTGTGGCCGTCAGGGCCGAAGTCCAGTCCGAGGACCCAGCTGTTGTGCTGGATGAGCGGCGGGCCGAAGTGCTGGGCGTTGGCCGGGTCCGTGATGTCCCACAGGATGATGCTGGAGTCCAGGCTGCCGGTGGCCAGGGTGTGTCCGTCGGGACTGAAGGCCACGGAGGACACCCAGTTGGTGTGGCCGGCGAGTGGCTTGCCCAGGGGATGCGGCCGGGCCAGGTCGTCGATGTTCCACAGTCTGGCCGTACCGTCCCAGCTGCCGGTGGCCAGGGTGTGTCCGTCGGGGCTGAAGGCGACCGCGTCCACACCTGCGCGGTGCCCCCTGATCGGCTGGCCGATGGGCCGGGGACGGGAGGGGTCCGATGTGTCCCAGAGCGTGATCGCGGCATCCCCGCCCACGGTGGCGAGGGTATGGCCGACGGGGCTGAAGGCCAGCCCGTCGACTCCGCCGTTGTTGGCGGTGAACTGTGTGATCTTGCGGAGGTGGTGGACGTCAGCGGCGTCCCAGAGGATCACGGTGTGGTCCAGGCTGCCGCTGGCCAGGATGTGTCCGTCGGGACTGAAGGCCATCCCGAACACACTGCCTGTGTGGTGCACGCTCTTGCGTGTGACTCCGCGGGGATGCTTCGGGTCCGCCAGGTCCCACAGCGTCACCTTGCCGTCCACTCCGCCCGTGGCCGCCGCGTGGCCGTCCGAGCGCAGCGCCATCGACTGCACAGCACCGATGCCTCCGATACGGGCGGTGAGCGGAACGCTTCCGTTGTCGCTCTTTCCCTGCCAGAGGATCACCGTGTTGTCGGCGCTCCCGGTGGCGAGCAGGTCGCCGTGCGGGGCGAACGCCACTGCGCCGGTCCAGTTGGACGCCCCGGTGATGGAACTGTTGACCATGCGGGGAGCGGTGGGCCGCGAGGTGTTCCACACGGTCGTGTAATGGTCGGCCAGAGCCACGTCGATCTCATGCCGGAACACTTCCAGTGCCTTCACCGGGGCGTCTCCGACCGACATCTGGCTCACCCAGGTGGGGCGGTCCGGATCACCGGTGTTCCAGAGGTTGGCCTTTCCGTCTCCGCCGCCGGTGACGAGCGTACGACCGTCGGGGGTGAAGCCGAGAGCGGTCACCCCGTCGGGGTGGCTGATCGGGTTCTTGAGCCGCCGGGGGTGAGCGCGATCGGTGACGTCCCACAGCACCGCGGTGCCGTTGAGGCCGCCGGCCACGAGCAGGTGCCCGTCGGGTCTGAACGCCAGGGCCGACACGTCCGTGTCACCGACTGTCAGGGGCTGTCCGAGCCGGTGGGTTTGTCCGGGGTCGCTGGTGTCCCACAGCCAGACCTTGCCGTCCGGCGCGCCGGCCGCCAGCGTGTGTCCGTCCGGTGTGAAGGCCAGCGTGTGGACGTTGGCCGGGCCGGTCAACGGCTCGCCGAGACGGCGTGGTCGTCCCGGGTTGCTCACATCCCACATCTGTACGGTGAGCCCGGCTCGGTCGCTGCCGCCGGCCGCGAGGACACTCCCGTCCGGGCTGAACGCCACGGTGAACACGCCGTAGCTGGGGCCCTGCAGCCGGCTGAGCTTGTGGGGGCGTTGCGGGGAGCTGGTGTCCCACAGGATGACGGTGCCGTCCTGGCTTGCGGTGGCCAGGGTCCGCCCGCCGGGCGCGAACGCGGCACCGGCCACCGCGCCGCTGTGGCCCGAGAGGGTGCTGGCGTAGGGCGTGAACAGGCTGCTGAGGAGGTTCGCGGTGGTCGCGGGGGTGTGGTCCAGGCGGTCGGCGGCGATGCCGAGTTGCAGGGCCAGCCTGGGGTTGTTGGCCCGGGCGGAGTCCGCGTCGCGCACCAGCGCCTCGGCGATCGCCGAGCGCTGCTGTCGCTGCGCTTCGTTGCGGCCCTGCACGGCGAAGCCGGTCGCGATCAGTGATGCCACCAGCAACAGGATCAGTGTGACGGCTGTTCCCGTCCGTATGCGGCGGCGCCGCCGGTCGGCTCGTACGCTGGCGGCGAAGAACTCGGTTGCCAGCTCGCCGAGTTGGCCGTCGTGGCCGCCGTGCCGGCTGGTGTCGCCGAACTGGTCGCGGACGAGTTCCAGTTGGCTGCCCCGGTAGAGACCGCTCGGGTCGCGTCCGTCCCTCTCCCAGGATTCGGCCGCGTCGAGCAGCTTCTGCTGGACCAGCAGGCCCGCGCGGCTGGTGTCGATCCAGCCGCGCAGCCGGTCCCAGGCGCGCAGCAGCGCCTCGTGGGAGATCTGGGCGCTGTCGCCGTCGACGGTGATCAGGCGGGCGCCGGCCAGTGCGTCACGGGCGGCGGCGATGGCGGCGGCTTCGTCCGGCGGGCGTTGGGCCAGCAAGTCGGTGAGATCGAGCCGTCGACGGGTGTCCTCGGTGCTCTCGCTGATCCGGACCATGCGGAGCAGCATCAGCTTGGCGGCCCGCCGAGCCTCCGGGGTCAGGCTGTCGTAGGTGCGGTCGGCCTGTTGGGTGATCGCGTCCCAGATGCCGCCGGTCGCGCCGTACCCGGCGAGCGTCAGGGTGCGGCCCTCGCGGCGGCCCCAGGTCAGCCAGAGCGCGTAGGCCAGCAGCGGGAGGGCGCCGCCGGCGAACTCGCGGTCGGCGCGCAGATCGCGCAACAGCGTGTTGGCCAGGCCGTTCTCGAGCTGGAGACCGGCCACTTCGGCGGGTTTCTCGATTGCCTCGCGCAGTTGTTCCGGCGTCATGGGCTCGACCGGGAACTGACGGTGCTTGAGCACGTCGGCCAGCTCGGGGTGCGCCAGACAGGAGGCGTAGAAGTCCGCGCGGATTCCGAGCACGACCAGGGCGGGTGCGCCGGCGGCGGCCTCGTCGCCCGTCGCGGCCGAGCAGATCGCGCTGATGAAGTCCCGCTGCTCCTGCTCGTCCTGGCACGCGGTGAACACTTCCTCGAACTGGTCAACCACGAGCAGCAGTCGGCCGCCCGGTACGTCCTGGCCGCCGCTCCACCGGCGCAGGGCGCGGCGCATCAGGCCGGCCGAGCGGGTCGGGTCCGCGCGCAGCTCGGCGATCAGCTCGGCCTTCGTGCGTCCGGTCGGGCGGGCCAGCTGACCGGCCAGGCTGTCCAGCGGGTGTTCGCCGGGGGCGAGGATGAGCTGCGGCCAGGTACCGGCGCCGGGCAGCGGGAGTTCGCCGCGCTTGACGGCGGGCAGCAGGCCCGCGCGCAGCAGCGAGGACTTCCCCGCCCCGGACAGCCCCACCAGGGCGACCGGTCCGTCGTCCTGCGACCAGTCGGCGAGCTTCGTGAGCAACTCGGAGGTGACCTGGGCCCGGCCGAAGAAGAACCTGGCGTCGTCGGCGGTGAACGGATCGAGGCCCGGATACGGGCAGACCTGTTCGTCGGACTGCTCGTGCGGCGCAGGGGTGGCCGCCTGCCCGTGCTGAGGTGCGGCGGCCGGGTTGGCCGCCAGCACCAGGTCTCCGGCCCGGCCGCTGAGGTGCCGCTCCGGTGCGGGCAGGTGCCGGAGCGGCAGGACGCGGCGCAGATGCCGGTAGGCGCCCTCGATGGTGAGTCCCGGCGGGCCGCCCGGGTCACCCTCGCGCAGAAAGCGCAGCAGCTCTCCGGTGAACGCCGTGTACGGCTCGTCCGGCAGCGCCAGTGCCTGTTCGTCCCGCGAGGCGGAAGCCAGCACATAGCTGCCGCTGAGCGAGGCCAGCGCGAACGCGTCGGTCGCTGCCGTACCGAAGGATCCGTGTGCGCGTCCGGCGAAGCAGCAGTCCAGCACCACGATGATGGAGCGCGCCCGGCAGTTGCTGAACGCGTCGCGGACCGCCTGATACGGCAGCGCCTTGAACGCCAGCCCCTCGGCCAGGTCGTCCGTCGCGGCCGTGGCCAGATAGAGCTCGTTGCCCGGGCTGACCAGTCCGTGGCCGACGTAGTAGAGCAGGAGGACGTCCTCGGCCTGCTTGGCGGCCGTGACGACGGCGTTGCCGAACTCGATCGGGTCCTTCGGATCGAGGAGCGGCGGGAGAAGGTTCTCCGGCCGCAGCCCGCAGGTGTCGACCAGGGTGCGGCCGAGATCACGGATGGTGGCTGACACCGCGGGCACGTCGGGGAGTTGAGAGCCGGGGAGGTGACGTCCGGTGCCGATGAGCAGGGCGCGCGATCCGGGCGAGCCGAGCCCGGTCGCCAGGGACGCGCCGGGCGGCTCAGCCTGCGTCATCGGTTTCCCGATCGCCGGCGGGGTCGAGGGAACGGGAGAGTTCGGCAGTGATCCGCTGCACCTCCGCCGCGTCCAGGCCGAGGACGTTGGTGGCGCTGAACTCCGCCGCTGTCCCGTCCGGCCGGACCACCTTGACCGAGACGTTTCCGGTACGCCGGCGCAGCCAGGAGATCAGTACGCTCGCGGTGGCCGTCGCCACGCCACCGGGGCCGAGCGCGACCGTCAGGGCCGCCACCAGCGAGCCCAGGGCACCGGGTGCCGGCGGAGGCAGCTCCAGCCTTACCCTGCCGCGCAGTTCCTCCTCGGCCACCAGCCAGTCACGCAGCGACCGAAGCTCGTCGGCGGCCCGGTCACCGGCGACCTCGACCACTAACCGCTCGTCCACGCAGTCCTCCCGTCAGTCCTGCTCCCTTATGTGGTCATCCTGGCAGAGGGACCGGTTGTCAGTGGAGCGATTGGTGTGACTTGACGCGGACCTGCACCGTCGACTGCCCTACCGGACGCGTGGTTTGTCCAGTTGGAACCCCCGAGTTCGTGTGCCGTCGGGTTCGGTCGGTAGCGTGCGGGTCCTGGTGTCAGCGGCGCCGGGCGATGGTCCTCCTGGTAGGCGGGGTCGAAGACGCGGCCGCCGAGGAAGACGTTGTCCAGGACCACCGGCCCGCCGGGGCGCAGCCGGCGCACGATCTCCCTGTAGCACGCCGGGTAGCTGCCCTTGTCGGCGTCGATGAACGCGATGTCGACGACCGGCTCGTCGCCGAGCGCACGCAGTGTCTCGAGCGCGGGCGAGATGCGCAGGTCGATCCGGTCGGCGACGCCCGCTCGCTCCCTGTACGGCCGGCCGATCGCGGCCCATTCCTCGCTCACGTCGCGACGGCGGCCGGCTGTGGCGGGTGATCACGTCCTGTACCCGGCCCAGCGGCTCGGCGTCGACCGCGGTGGTGGCCTTGTGCCCCATGTGCGAGACCAGCTGCGTGAGGTAGCGCGCGGAGCGTGCGGTGGCGACATCGGCGTGGCGAGAGGGATCGGACTCCTTGGGGTCTCTCCGGGGTACGGCGTGGAAGCGCTCGTCTCGGCCGGCGACGCGTGCGGACTCGACGCCGACGGGGCGAAGGCCGGGGAGAGACTCCCCCCGTGCGAGGGCGACAGCGGCTCTACCCGATCGGCCGGTAAGTCCTCCGGCCGACGCGGCGCACCCGCCGTCTAGGATCCGTGCCCGTGGCAGAGGTCCCCGATGAGTTGATCAAGCTGGAACGATCCGCCGAGGTAGAGCGCGCGAAGCTGGCGGGCCTGACCGGTGACGAGTACGACGCCCAGTTGCGCCGCTGGCGCGAGGCGTCCGAGGCGGTACAGGCGGCCCTCACCGCGCACGCCGCGGCCACCGGGGCCAGCCGGTTCGAGGTGGAGCAGGCCGTGAAGAAGGCGGTGCGGTGTGCCCAGGAGGACCCGGCGGTCGAGTAGCCGACGGAGTGTTCCCCGGCGGACTCGGGCGGCCGGTGCGCGCGCATTCGGCCATACTGGCCCAGAGTGGCACCCCTCCATGCGACAAGGAGCACGGTATGCCGACGGATCCGGTAGGACGATTCCTGGCAGCCCTCGCCCCGGATCACCGGGAGGCGATCGGCGCCAAGCCACGCCAGGAGCAGGAAAGGCTCGCGGCGGCCTGGGAACGGGAACTGGAAGCGGATGACGAGCTCGACACGCTCGACGAACTGTCCCCGCCGGCGGCCGAGGCCGAGGCGGCCCGCCGCGTCCTGGACCGCGGAGCCGGCTAGCGCGCGCATGGTTGTCACGACAACTCTGGCCGAGGCGACGTTGACGGGCTACCGGACGGCAGCGGCCGGTGGGCGTTCCCGCAGTGCGCCGTACGCGACGAAGTACGCAGGGAGCCGGCGAAGCCACCGCGACCCGGCGAGCAGGCGTGCCACCCTCCGGGCCCGGTCCGCGCTCCCGAGGGGCGGCCGGCCCTGCAGGACCGGAGCGATGAAGCGGGCGTGGGCCATCCGCTGGAGCGTCTGGGTGGCGACCGTGGTGGGACGGCGGCGGCGCTGCACCCGGTGTACGTCGCGCAGGCCCACGGTTCCCCGGCGCAGCGGTTCGGTGAGACAGCGGGCGGCGGCCACGGCGTCCTGCACCGCGAGGTTGATGCCGATGCCGAAGACCGGGGACATCGCGTGCGCCGCATCGCCGATGCACAGCAGGCCGGGGCGGTGCCAGCGGCGCAGCCGGTCCAGGCGCACGTCGAGCAGTTTGACCTCGTCCCATGAGCGCACGGCGTGCACACGGTCGGCCATCCAGGGAGCAGCGGCGGCGAAGTCGGCCAGGAAACGGTCGAGACCGGCGGCGCGGCGCTGGGCGTCCGTCCCCTTGGGGATGAGCCCGGCGCACTGCCAGTAGTCGCCGCGGTCGATCATCGCGGTCAGGAAGCGGTCACCGGCGGCGCCGACGAGTCCTTGCGGGTCGCTTTCCTTGCGCGGCAGCCGGAACCACCAGGCGTCCATCGGGCAGGCGAAGCCATGCAGTCCCAGTTCCGGGCGGGTGCGGGCCAGTGATCCCCGGCCGTCGCAGGCGACGGTGAGGACGGCGCGCAGCTCGCCGGTGCGGCCGTCGGGGGTGCGGTAGCGCACTCCGGTCACCCGCCCGGATTCGATCAGGAAGTCGGTCGCCTCGGTGTTCATGCGCAGATGGAAGGACGGCTCGCGCCGGGCCTCGTCCGCGAGCAGGTCCAGCAGGTCCCACTGGGGCACCATCGCCACGTAGTTGTAGGGACCGCGCAGCACCGTGAGGTCCGCGACCGTGACCGCCGAGCGGCCGGCCCCGACCGGCAGTTGGACGGTTCGTACGCGGCGCTGCGGCAGCCGGGCGAAGCGCTCGGCCAGGCCCAGGTCGTCCAGCAGCGCCAGCGTGGAGGGGTGGACGGTGTCGCCGCGGAAGTCGCGCAGGAAGTCGCCGTGCTTCTCCAGGACCGTCACCTCGACGCCGGCCCGGGCCAGCAGCAGGGCGAGCACCATGCCCGCGGGTCCGCCGCCCACCACACAGCAGCCAGTCTGTTCCCTCTGTTCCCTCTGTTCGCTCTGTTCCATGGCAGTGCTGCCCTTCAGGAGCAGTAATTCATCGGGTGCTGAATATTATACTCCCGCGATGAATCGGTGTTCCGGAGCCGGTGAGGGGAACACCCGTGCCGCCACGCCGCGCGGCGACGATCTCCGCCACGATCGACAGCGCGGTCTCCTCCGGCGTCCGGGCGCCCAGATCGAGGCCGACCGGTGAGCGCAGCCGGGCCAGTTCCCGTTCGGTCACGCCTTCCGCCCGCAGCCGCCGATTGCGGTCCTCGTGCGTGCGGCGTGAGCCCATGGCGCCGACGAACGCCGCCGGCCGGCGCAGGGCCTCCTTGAGCAGGGGCACGTCGAACTTCGCGTCGTGGGTGAGCACGCACAGGACCGTACGGGCGTCGGTGCCGGTGCGTCGCAGATAGCGGTGCGGCCAGTCGACCACCACCTCGTCCGCGTCGGGGAAACGGGCCCGCGTGGCGAAGACGGGCCGGGCGTCACAGACGGTCACGTGGTAGCCGAGGAACTTTCCGGCCCGCGCCAGCGCCGCCGCGAAGTCGATCGCACCGAAGACGATCATGCGGGGCGGCGGCATGTTCGACTCGACCAGCAGGGTGAGGCCGCCGGGGCAGTGGGAGCCGTCCGCGGAGACCTCCACCGTGCCGGTGCGGCCCGCCTCCAGCAGGGCCCGGGCCTCGGCCGCCGCCGTCCGGTCCAGGTCCGGATGGCCGCCGAGGCCGCCCTCGAAGGTGCCGTCGGGCCTCACCAGCAGGACGTGTCCGAGGAGTCCGGCCGGGCCGCGGGCGACCCGGACCAGGGCCGCCGGCTCGTTCCCGGCGGCGGCCGACAGGGCCGACGCGAGGACCGTCCCGGCCTGTCCGGCCACGGGTGTGACCAGTACGTCGATGGTTCCGCCGCAGGTCAGTCCGACGGCGAAGGCGTCCTCGTCGCTGTAGCCGAACCGTTCGAGCACGCCCTTGCCGGTCCGCAGCGACTCGAGGCACAGGTCGTACACCGCGCCCTCGACGCAGCCGCCGGAGACCGAGCCGATGACAGTGCCCGCGCGGTCGACGGCGAGCGCGGCGCCGGGACCGCGGGGCGCGCTGCCGCTGACGGCCACCACGGTGGCGACGGCGAACTCCCGGCCCTCCTCGGTCCAGCGGTGCAGTTCCCCGGCGAGGTCAAGCATCCGGCGCCCCCGCGGCGGCCGACAGGACCCGGTCGGGGCGGATGGGCAGGCTGCGGTGGCGTACGCCGGTCGCGTGCCAGACCGCGTTGGCGACGGCGGCCGCGGCGCCCACGATGCCGATCTCGCCGATGCCCTTGATCCCGACCGGGTCGTTCGGGTCCGAGTCGTCGATCCAGTCCGCCTCGATGTGCGGTACGTCGGCGTGCGTGGCCACGTGGTAGCCCGCGAGGTCGGCGCCGATGTGGCCGCCCGAGGCGCGGTCCCGGACGGCCTCCTCGTGCAGGGCCATGGAGATGCCCCAGATCATGCCTCCCCGGAGCTGGTTGCGGGCGGTGAGCGGGTTGACGATCCGGCCCGCCGCGAAGACGCCGAGCATCCGCCGCACCCGCACCTCACCGGTGGCGGTGTCCACGGCGACCTCGGCGAACTGCGCGCCGAACGAGTGCCGTTCGGCGGGGGCGAGGGCGCCGATGGCGGCGGTGGTGTCGGACCGTACCGTGATGCCCTCCGCGGGGATCTCGGCGCCGAGGGCCAGCCGTTCGCGCAGTTCACCGGCGGCGGCCGTGACGGCCCAGGACCAGGAGCGGGTGCCCATGGAGCCGCCCGCGATCATCGCCGGGCCGAAGTCGCTGTCGCCGATGCGCACCCGGACGCGCTCCGGCGGCACCCGGAGTGCGTCCGCGGCGACCAGGGTGAGTGCGGTACGGGCCCCGGTACCGATGTCGGCCGCGGAGATCCGGACGGTGTACGTACCGTCCGGGTGCGCGGTCACCGCCGCGGTGGACGGTGCGGCACCCGCGGGGAAGGAGGCCGCCGCCGTACCGGTACCGAGCAGCCAGCGGCCGTCCCGGCGCAGCCCGGGGCGCGGGTCCCGGTCCGCCCAGCCGAACCTGCGGGCGCCTTCCCGGAAGCAGGCGGCCAGATTGCGGCCGGCGAACGGCAGGCCGGACACCGGGCCCTTGTCGGGTTCGTTGCGCAGGCGCAGCTCGATCGGGTCGATCCCGCACCGCTCGGCGAGTTCGTCGAGCGCGGCCTCCAGCGCGAAGGACCCGGGCGCCTCGCCCGGCGCGCGCATCCAGGTCGGGGTCGGCACGTCGAGCCGTACGACGCGGTTGGCGGTGTGGTGGGCGTCGGCGTCGTACATCACCCGGGCCACCCCGGCGCTCGGCTCGACGAACTCGTGCACCGTGGAGGTGACGCTGACCGAGCGGTGCTCCAGTGCGCGCAGCCGTCCGTCGGCGTCGGCGCCGAGCCGGACGCGCTGGACGGTGGGGCTGCGGTAGCCGGCCAGCGAGAACATCTGACGGCGGGTCAGCACCACCCGCACCGGGCGCTGCAGGACGGTCGCGGCCATCACCGCGGCCACCTGGTGGGCGCGGAGGCCCTTGCTGCCGAAGCCGCCGCCGACGTGTTCGGAGCGTACCCGCACCGAGGCCGGGTCGAGCGAGAAGAGCTTCACGAGTTCGCCGACGACCCAGGTGGCACCCTGGTTGGAGTCGATCACCTCCAGCCGGCCGCCGTCCCAGCGGGCGGTCGCCGCGTGCGGTTCCATCGGGTTGTGGTGCTCTTCGGGTGTGGTGTACTCGGCGTCCAGGACGGCGGCCGAGGAGGCCAGTGCGGCATCCAGGTCGCCCTTCCCGGTCACGGCGGGCATGTGGCCGTCCACCGGGTGGGCGTCCGCGCGCTCGCCCGTGAAGTCGGTGTCGTGCGGCTCCTGCTCGTAGTGCACGACGAGTGATTCGGCCGCCTCCCGGGCCTGTTCGGACGTCTCGGCGACGACCAGTGCCACCGGCCAGCCCAGATGGGGCACACGGTCGTGCTGGAAGACCGCGCAGGTCGGGTCCGGTCGCCCCAGCATGCCGGTGTAGTCGGTCTCGACGCGCGGGGCGTTGCGGTGGTCCAGGACGGCGAGGACACCCGGCATGCCGAGGACGGCGTCGGTGTCGAGGGCGCGGATACGACCGCGGGCGACCGTGGACAGCACCAGCCAGCCGTGCGCCAGGTCGGCGAAGGGCACCTCGCCCGCGTAGCGCGCCGCTCCGGTGACCTTGTCCCTGCCCTCCACGCGGGTGCGGGCGGTGCCGACGGAGGGGGCGTGGGTGCGGGTTCCGGTGGTGACGGTGGTCATCGGGCGGCCTCCTCGGCGAGTTCGGTCAGGACGGCCACCACCAGGTTGCGCATGAGGTCCACCTTGTATCCGTTGTGCGGCAGCGGCCGGGCCGCCGCCAGTTCGGCGTCCGCCGCGGCGGCGTAGGTGGCGGCGTCGGCCGTCGCACCGGTGAGCACACGTTCGGCGGCGACGGCCCGCCAGGGACGTGAGGCGACGGCGCCGAAGGCCAGGCGCGCGTCGCGGACGACACCGTCCCGGACGTCGAGCGCGGCGGCGACCGAGCCGATGGCGAACGCGTACGAGGCACGCTCGCGCACCTTGCGGTAGCGGGAGGTGACGGCCACCGGCGCGGGCGGCAGCGATATGCCGGTGATCAGGGCGCCCCGCGGCAGGGCGGTCTCGCGGTGCGGGGTGTCACCGACGGGCAGGTAGAACGCGGCGAGCGGCAACTGCCCCGGCCCGTCGGGCGTTTGGAAGTGGACGACGGCGTCGAAGGCGGTCAGGGCCACGGCCATGTCCGAGGGGTGTACGGCCACACAGTGGCCCGACGCGCCCAGGATCGCGTGGTTGTGGTGCTCACCCTCGATCGCGGGGCAACCGCTGCCGGGGACACGCTTGTTGCAGGCCTTGGTGACGTCGGTGAAGTAGCCGCAGCGGGTGCGCTGCAGCAGGTTCCCGCCGACCGTGGCCATGTTGCGCAGCTGCCCCGAGGCACCGGCCAGCACCGCCTGCGCCAGCGCCGGGTAACGGCGCCGGACCTCGGGGTGGGCGGCCAGGTCGCCGTTGGTGACGGTGGCGCCGATGCGCAGACCGCCCTCCGGCGTCGACTCGATGACGTCGAGCGGGAGTTCGCGGATGTCGACGAGTCGTGCGGGCCGCTCGACACCGGTCTTCATGAGGTCGACGAGGTTGGTGCCGCCGCCGAGGAAGCGGGTGTCCGGATCGGCACCGAGCAGCGCGACGGCGCCGGCGACGTCGGACGCCCGCTGATAGGCGAACTCCTTCATGCCGCCACCTCTTCCGCGCCCGCCGTGGGGGCCGTGCTTCCCTTGCCCGCCGCTTGACCGGCGGCCCGGGCCACCGCCTCGACGATGGAGACGTACGCGCCGCAACGGCACAGGTTGCCGCTCATCCGCTCCCGGATCTCGTCGGCTGTCAGAGGTGGTGGGCCCGCTTCGGGCCGGACGTCGGAGGTGACGGCGCTCGGCCAGCCCGCCGCGTGTTCCTCGATCACCCCGATCGCCGAACAGATCTGTCCCGGTGTGCAGTAACCGCACTGGAGACCGTCCAGATCGAGGAAGGCCTGCTGGACGGGGTGCAGCCGGTCGCCGTCGGCCACGCCTTCGATGGTGGTGATCTCACGGCCTTCGGCCGCCACGGCCAGTTGCAGGCAGGCGACGGCCCGGCGCCCGTCCAGCAGGACCGTACAGGCACCGCATTGCCCCTGGTCACAGCCCTTTTTGCTGCCGGTCAGGTCGAGGCGCTCGCGGAGTGCGTCGAGCAGGGTGGTGCGGTGGTCGACGGGCAGTGTGTACTTCTCGCCGTTGATCTTCAGGCTGATGACACTGGACGTCGATGAGGCCATGAGCTGCTTCTTTCGCGTTTCCAGGGAGGTCGGGAGTGGGCCGGCTGCCGCATGTGCGCGGGGTGCGGGAACGGAACCGGCGGGCCGGCGACTGCCGTAGAACGGCGTCCGCGGCTATGGTGGACGCAACCGGACGGCTGTCCGGTACCTGAAAACGTAACGGACAGCTGTCCGCTTAGCAAGGGCGAGGTTCGGCCACGACCCTCGAGGAGGACGAGTGCCGCAGCAGAAGGAATCACCCCGGCGCTCGGACGCACAGCGCAACCGCGAGCGCATCCTGGAAGTGGCGATCATCGAACTGTCGCGCTGCGCGGACGCCCCGCTCAGCGCGATCGCCAAGAAGGCCGGTGTCGGACAGGGCACCTTCTACCGGAACTTCCCCAACCGGGAATCGCTCGTCCTGGAGATCTACCGCCACGAGATGCAGCAGGTCGCCGACGCCGCGGCCCATCTGCTCCGGACCCGGGCGCCGGAGGAGGCCCTGCGTGCCTGGATGGACCGGCTCTCGGAGTTCGCCATGACCAAGGCCGGGCTGGCCGAGGCGATCCGGCAGGCCACCAGCGCACCGGGCGGCCCCGGGAAGCCGCCCCCCACACCGGTGACGGCCGCGGCGGAGCTCCTGCTGCGCGCCAACGACGAAGCGGGCACCATCCGGCCCGGAGTCACCGCGGACGACTTCCTCCTCGCCATCGCGGGCCTGTGGCAGCTCGCCCCGCACGACGACTGGCGGACCCGCGCCACCCGGCTCCTCGACCTGATCATGGACGGCCTGCGCACGGGGGCACCCGGCACCTGACGGCGGCCCTGCCGACGGCGGCCGGACGGACGGGACGTGCCGGAGGGGGGCGCCGTGCGGCGCCCCCCGTCCGGGGTCAGCGGTCGACGGTGCCCGCCGCGTCCCGGTCGGCCGCGGCAGCCGCGGACTCGGCCGCGTTCACCTTCTTCTGCATCTCGGCCAGTTGCGAGGGCCCGGCGGACGGCGCCGTGCCGGAGGCGGCGTCGGGCGTGGCCTTCGGGGAGGCGCCGTCGTGGTGGGCGCAGCCCGCGCCGAGCACCACCACCAGCGCGGTGGCCGCCGTCAGCGTCAGGGCCCGGCGCCGGGCCCGCATCAGCTCGCCGCCTTCCCGTTGTCGTTGGCCGCGCACCACGTCTTGACGGCCGCCAGGTCCTTCTGTCGCTGCTCCAGGTTGGTCCGCAGCGACTTTCGGAAGTCCAGCCGGTCCTGGAGGAAGCCGGCGATCTCGGTGTGGCCGGCCTTCTTCGCGTTGTCGACCCGCTTCTGCAGCCGCGCCACCGAGCCGCGCGTTCCGGCTCCCGCGTCGAGCCGCTTCAGGGCCCGTTCGATCCGGCGGTCGATCTTCGGCACCCGCTTGCACAGTGCGTGGGCGCCGTCACCGGCCGGTTTCGCGGTGGGTGTGCTGTCGGCCGCGGAGGCGGTCCCCGCCGCGCCCGCCAGGACCGCTGTCACGGCGAGCCCCGCGAGCAGTGTGCGCGTCCGTCGTCGTACGTTCATCTGCCTCTCCATTCGCTTCCGGCGGACGGCCAGGTCTGCCGTCCGTCGCGGAGCAGGTTAGGGAGCGTCTTTGGGGAAACTCTGTGACCGGTTCGCCCCGGCTGTGCCGATGAGCCAGTCCCGCCGGTCCGGCAGCCCGCCGCCGCCCGAGGGCAGCCGTACGGCGAAGCGGGCGCCGATCCCGCCGGGTCCGTCCGTCACCGTGACGCTCCCCCGGTGCAGCGCCGTCTGCTGGGCGACCAGGGTCAGGCCGAGCCCGGAGCCCGCGCTGTCCGGGCCCCGCTGGAACCGCTCGAAGATCCGGCCGCGGGCGGCGGGCGGCACGCCGGGCCCGTGGTCGTCCACCGTGATCGCGACCTGGTCCGCGGTGGCGCTCGCGCCCACCCGGACCCATGCCCGGCCGCGCGCGTCCCGCCCGTGGGCCAGGGCGTTGCCGAGCAGGTTGTCCAGCAGCAGCCTGAGACCGGGCTCCCAGCCGTGCACGGTGAGCCCGGGGGCGGCGTCCAGGATGATGTCGGCGTCCGGGGCCCGGCGGCGGGCCTCGGCGACGGCCGCGTCCGCCACGTCGGCGAGGTCGACGGGGCGGAACGCCTCCGCCTCCACCAGGTCCCCGCGGCCCAGCTCGCGCAGCATCACCAACAGGCCGAGCAGCCGGGCGTGTTCGCGCCGCAGGTCGTCGAGGGCCTCGGCGCGGTCGGGCGCGGGCAGGCCCGGGTGGTCGGCGAGGATGTCGAGGTTGGTGCCCATGCTCATCAGCGGGGTGCGCAGTTCGTGCGCCGCGGCGGCGGAGAAGGAGCGGGCGGTGTCCAGGGCCTCGGCGGTGCGGGCGGCCTGTTCGTCGTAGCGGGCGAGGACGGTCCGCAGGGTGGCGGCCAGCTCGTCGACCTCACTCACCCCGGAGCGCCGGTCGGCCGGCCGGGCGCTGCTGGTGCGCGGGTCGAGGCCGGCGGTACGGCGGGTGAGGCGGCGCAGCGGGGCGCTGGCTCCGGCGGCCAGGCCCCAGGCCAGCAGGCCGGACAGGGGCGCGGCGAGGAGCGCGGCGAGGACCACCCGGCGCCGCACGAGCCGGAGTTGGGTGCGGTCGGCGGTGTCGGTGGAGAAGACCCACAGGGTTCCGGTGGTGCCCCGGACGGGCCGGGCCAGGGCTCGCCAGCTGCGGGCGCCGTCGCGGACGGTGACCGGGCCGGCGGGCCGCGGCGGAAGGGTCACGGACGGACCGGGCTGGGGGCCGCCGCTGAAGTCGGCATCCGGTCCGACGACGCGTACGCCGACGTCGAGGGCCGCGCTGAACAGCTTGCGTTCCCTGGTGTCGGCGGCCTTGGGCCGGCCGTTCTCCGAGGCCCGCAGCAGCGACCGGGCATCCGGGGCGATGGCCGCGGCCCGCTCCCGCAGATGCCGGTCCTCGGTGCGGTGCAGATCCCGGGCGACCAGGTGCAGCAGCAGCCAGCCGGAGGCCAGGACCAGCAGCGGGACGGTGCAGCCGACGGCGAGGCCGATACGGGTCGAGAGTCTCACGGCGTGTCCCGGGCCTCTCTGAGCACGAAGCCGACGCCGCGCACGGTGTGGATCAGCCGCGGACCGCCGTCCGCCTCCAGCTTGCGCCGCAGGTAGCTGACGAAGGTGTCGACGGCGTCGGTGCGCACGTCGAAGTCGTAGCCCCACACGCGTTCCAGCAGCTGGTCGCGGGTCAGGACGAGCCCGGCGTTGCGGGCGAGGACCCCGAGGAGTTCGAACTCGCGACGGGTCAGGTCCAGCGGGCAGCCGTCCCGCTCGGCGGTGCGCGCCGCCGGGTCGATGAGCAGGCCCGCCACCCGTAGCACCGCCCGGTCGACGGGCGGCCTGCGGCGCAGCAGGGCGTGCAGCCGCAGCACCAGTTCCTGCAGGGCGAACGGTTTGACCAGGTAGTCGTCGCCGCCGGCCTGGAGTCCGGCGATACGGTCGGCGGTCTCGTCGAGGGCGGAGAGCATCAGGACCGGCAGGTCCCGCCCCGAGTCGCGCAGCCGCGTGCACACCTCGATGCCGCTCATACCGGGCATCGACACATCGAGCACCAGGACGTCCGGCGGTTCCGTCTCGATCGCGGTGAGCGCCCCGGGGCCGTCAGCCGCGGTCCGCACCATGAAGCCGTTCAGCCTCAGGCCACGCTCCAGCGACCGCCGGATCGCCGCGTCGTCGTCGACGACCAGCACCGCACCGGGGCACGCGCTGTCCCTCATGCACCCTCCCTCATCGCCCGGTCAGGGTACGTCCTGCGGCAACCGCCCCGTGCCGGCTCCCGTCCGGCGACCGCCCACCGAGAACCGCACCACCGACAGCGTCCGGACCTCACCGGCCGCCGACGACTGATCAGAGCCCGGGGCCGGGGAGACGGACCCGGACGAGTTCGGCGGCCTCTTCCTCCGTCTCGACCGAGGGCGGAGAGCCGGCCAGCGGCCGGTTGGCGGTTTCCCTCATGCACAGCACGGCGACGACGCCCACGGCGGCGGCCGTGGCGTAGTAGGCCGGCATGAGATTGGTACCGAAGGCGCTGATCAGGGCGGTGATCACCAGCGGGGTCGTGCCGCCGAAGACCGACGTGGAGAGGTTGTAGGCGACCGACAGGGACCCGTAGCGGACCTGCGTGGGGAAGATCGCCGGGAGCGCCGCCGACATCGTGCCGAGCATCGCCACCAGCGAGAGCCCCATCAGCAGCAGCCCCAGGGTGACGAGGAGGACGTCGCCCTGCCGGACGAGGAGAAAGGACGGCACGGACAGGAAGAGGAAGCCGAGCATCCCCGTCATCAGCAGCGGCTTGCGCCCGAAGCGGTCCGAGAGCCGTCCGACCTGGTTGATGACACACATCTGGAGGACCATCACGATGAGCAGGATCAGCAGTCCGTGCCGGGTCCCGTAGCCGAGCTCGTCGGACAGGTACGTCGGCATGTACGACAGCAGCATGTAGTCGGTGATGTTGTACGCCGCGACGAGCGCGAGACACAACAGCAGCGGCCGCCAGTAGCGGGTGAAGATCGTGCCGAGGTCGGCCGTGGCCGAGGGCTCCAGCGTGTCGGCGGCCTCACTCGCCCTGCTGTGACCGTCCTCCAGCTTCTGGAAGGCGGGCGTCTCGTCCAGACGCTGCGCGTCCAGGCGGAGACCACCCCGTACGACGCCTGGTATCTCCATATGCCCCAGGTGGGCGGAGCGCCTCCCCGAGCGCTGCACGAGATAGCCGAGGTGATCGGCCAGTACCGACACCGTCACCACCGCACGTACGCGGCCCGGCGACGGACCGGGCAGGAGCTGATCGCCCTCGTCGACCTGGGCGACGCCGCCGCCGGAGCGCTGGCGAATGCCCTCGAGTCCTGCGGGCCGCTCGCCGAGGGACCCTGGCGGGTCGTGGTCACGACCACCGGCGGGCGGCTCGCGGACGGTGGCGCCAAGGAAGCGCTCAGAGAGGCGCTTCAGCACCTCCCCGCCACGGTCTTCGCGGTCGGCACAACGATGGACGCCGAAGCCCTC
Organism: Streptomyces sp. NPDC007205; assembly: GCF_040634095.1. NCBI lineage: Bacteria > Bacillati > Actinomycetota > Actinomycetes > Kitasatosporales > Streptomycetaceae > Streptomyces > Streptomyces sp. NPDC007205. The sequence goes on along the minus strand of NZ_JBEYEW010000001.1, from coordinate 633,186 downwards.
GCTGTCGTACGCATGAGAGACGAGGACACCCTCCGGCTCGACGAGCCCTGGTCCCTGCTCAACGGCTGCCGACCGGACACTCCGCTGTACGCCGGGGTCAGCGGCCCCGCCGGGGAGCCCACCGGGCTCCACGCCGCCCTCACCCAGACCTCGATGCCGAGTTCCTCGACGGACTCCCGCGTCACGAGCGAGACGATGCGGTGCGGTCCCGACTGGACCTCGACCTGCGCGGCGACGTCGTCGAGCGTCACGCGGGTCACGATCCCCCGGAACGCGTTGCGTACGGATGTGACCGGGGGGCCTTGCCGCAACGAATGCATCCCCGCAGCCCGTTCCTTCGCGAACGCGGCCAGGCCTACTCCGTCGATCGCGCGGTTCCCCGGCCCTTCCCGGTCCATACGCAGCCGTCCGGCGTCAGCCCACCTCCGAACGGTCGCCGCACTCACGCCCAGCAGCCTCGCGGCCTGCCCAATGCTGTACGACGGCACAGAGCGAACTCTAGGTCAGGCCCCGACGCCGGCACTGCCGCAAGCCTCGCAAGTTGAGCGCGATGCCCTGTCCGGCGAGTCGGCCGGACAGGGCTGTGGGCTCAACTCACTTGCACTGGCCGCTGCGCTGCCCGTTCACGGTGTTGCCCGACTGCTGCAGGGTGGGTGAGTTGCCCGCGCAGCGCAGCGGCGCCCCGACCTGGTTGCCCTCGAACTCCGGGACGAGGTCCTCGGACAGCAGGCCGCTGCCACTGTTGTCGATGATCCTCACCGGCGCCGACATCGTGTTGGACGAAACCTCAAGGCCGCCGGTGTTGCCGTCGAGGGTCAGCGGGGCCTTGAAGGCACTGCCCGCGCAGTTGGTGCCCTCACCGTCGCCCAGCAGCACGAAGCCACTGGTGCCGCCGAGGGTTACCTGCCCGTCGAGGGTCGAGTGGCAGATGGTGACGGCGAGGGCGCCGTACGAGGCCACCGGGCCGTTGATCTGCGCACCCGACACTGCCAGCGCTCCGCCGGGCTGCACCTGCACCGGGCCGTTCTGCGTAGCGCCGGGGGCGATGCACAGCGACTGGTCGGCGGCCACGGTCAGCGGGCCGTCGTGGTCCGTGATGCACGGCTGGCTGAAGCCGGCGGTGAGGTCGGTGGGCGCGCTCGTGGCGCCGGCCGTGAAGGTGGGGTCGCCGCCATAGGTGGCGGTGATCCTGTGCGCCCCGGGCTGGAACTTGCTGGTCGTGAAGGTCGCCCTTCCACCGTTGAGCGGCACGGTCGCCAGCGTGGTCGTCCCGTCCGAGAAGGTGACCGACCCGGTCGGTGTGCCCGCGCCCGGGTTGGCCGATGCCACCGTGGCCGTCACGCTGACGGCGTGGCCGAACAGCGGGGTGCCTGTGTCCGCGCTGAGCGTGACCGACGTCCCGTACTGGAACGTGACGATCGCCTTGCCGTTGCCGTGGTTGACGCCCTGCAGGAGCGCGATGTTGGTCGCCGACGGATCCGCGTAGCTGCTGCCGCCACCACCGCCCGCGCCCGGGAAATAGCCCGGGTTGCCGCCGCCGGAGCCGCCGCCACCGCCGTGCCAGCCGCCACCGCCACCGCCACCGCCGGGACCGCCCGCACCGCCGTTGCCGCCGGTGCCGCCGCTGCCGGGGTTGGGCTCGCTGGTGATCGGGTCCAGGTCGATGCCCGGGGTGCCGGGGCCGCCGTTCAGGGTGTTGGGGTTGCCGTGACCGGACGCGGTCTGGGTAGCGCCGCCACCGGCCAGGCCGGAGCCGAGCGGGCCGTTGCTCTGGCCACCGTCCTGGCCGACCGGACCGCCGCCGGCGCCGCCCTGCAGCATGGGGCCGCCGTTGCCCGCGCCACCGCCGCCGCCGGCCATCAGGACGCGGTCAAAGCCGCCGAAGGCGCCGATGCGCACGTCCGAGCCGCCGCCGCCCGAACCGCCGCCGCCGTGCGCGCCACCGCCGCCTCGCCCGTGGCCGGTGCCGCCGGGACGGGCGAACTCACCGTGCCGGGACGAACCGGGGATGCCGGCCGCGCCGGCGGTGAGCTGGAGGGTCTGGCCCGGGGCCACCGGCAGGGTCGCGCGGGTCTCGCCGCCGAGACCGCCGGGCGCGCCGGAGATCGCCGGGTGCGGGTCGATGTAGCCCGCCGCGCTGCCGCCCTCGCCACCGAACAGGTCGACGTCGACCGCACTCACGCCGTCCGGGACGGTGAAGGTGTCCGTGCCCACGGAGGTGTAGGTGCACGTGGGCTGCGGGGAGGTGGTGAAGACGCCGCTGGTGCCGCAGGGCTCGGCCGCGCTCGCCGCGCCGACGGCCGCAGTGAGGGGCACGATCGTGGCGGCGACGAGGCCGGTGGTGCCGGCCGCCGACATCATCTTGGATCTGAATACGGTCCGACGGGAGGTCGGGCTGCTGTCGCTCATGGGTGTGGACACTGTTTCTCCGGCCCTGTGGGCAGCTGGGATGGGGGAACGGGTGCTGCGCAGGCGGGCCGGGCCCGCCTGCGGAGCGGGATCAACCGGTGGATCAGGCGCCGTCGTTGGCGCAGAGCGCCCAGACGTCCGCGTAGGTGCTGGCGGAGCCGGCACCGCCCGCGTGGGCGTCCGCGGACCAGTACGAGGCGGTGGTGGTTCCGTCGCCGACCGGGTTGCCGTTGGAGCCGCTGGGGAAGCTGCCGTTGAGGTGGTCGCCGCCCGAGCCGGGACCGGTGTAGTCGGTTGTCGTCACGTTGCCGCCGCTGGCGCCTGCGCCGCCGCTGACCAGGTTGCCGTCGGCGCCGCAGCCGACCGTCACGACGGTGTTCGCGCCCGCCGAGGAGGAGGTGGTCACCTCGCTGTAGTGGACCTTCACCGTCACGCCGCTGACGTTGATGCCGCTGCCGCTGCAGATCGCGTACGCGTATGTTTCGTTCGTGGTGCCGCCACCGCCGCCGTTCCAGCCGACCGCCGTCCAGGAGTCGGGGTTGGTCTCACCGTCGGCCGCGGCCTTCAAGCCGTAGTCGTGCCCGGAGTTGTGGAACGTGGGGAAGCTCGCGATCGGCTTGAGGCTGCCGACGCTCGCCGGGGTGGTCCGGGCGCCGCCGCCGAGCAGCACGGTGTTGGCCGGACAGGTCGCCGTGACCGCGACCGGCGTCGCGGCGGCGGTCGGCCCGGCGGCCTTGTTCATGACGATCTGGGTGTGGTTGATCAGATTGCTGGTGAAGCACACCGCATAGGGGGTCGTGGAGAACGAGCTGTTCACCGCGCCGCCACTGCCGCCGATGCCGAGCCAGTGCGTGTCGTCGGTGCCGACGACACCAGTGGTGCCGGTGTACTCGGTGGAGCCGTCCGAGCTGGGCTCGGTGCCCATCACATGGTTGCCGTTGGACGACGTACCGGTACCGATGGCCTGCTCCAGACCGCCGCCGGAGACGAGACCGCTGCTGCAGTCCGCATGGGTCGAGATCTCGGAGAAGGTGGTGGTGGGCCCGGCGGTCGCGCCGGGGGTCCTCACGGTCACGCTCACGGTGTTGGCGTACGCGACCCCGGGCACAACCAGGGCCAGCAGAGCGGCCATCACCATCCCCTTGCCGGCCACCAGGCGCGGCAGGAATTTCGTCTTCATCGGACTCTTCCTCTCTGATCGCAGCGCTGCGCACGGGGCATGGCAGCGCGGAGAAAATGCCGTGCAGGAGAAGAACCGACCGCTTCGGGGGGAGCGGCCGCCACGGGTCCGGGGGCGGCTGGGGAGCCTTGGACGGCGGGAGACGGAACCCGTACGAGTCGGCACTCAACGCGGCTCGCAGACGCGGACAGTAACAGTCCGCCACAACCGCAGCTACAGGCGAATCACACAGGATCGGTTGGTAGATGCTACATAGGACGGCCATTCGGCCTTGAACCTGCGCGTCGCTCACGCGAGCCGGCAACGCCGCCGCGGCACTTGCCACCGTCGAAGCCGCGTCCGTCTGACCCGACGACGGCGTCCTCCTTGACCGACTGGGAGTCGATCACGAGAGGCTCTGTTCCCATGCCGGGCGCTTACCGCGATCACCCGATCGAGACTCTCGTTCGACGTACACCGCTCAAGATCGGAAACACAGCTACTGAGACAGCAGGATCAACGGTGCTGATTCTCCGGACCGCCAGTCGGGTGTCACGGCGGCAAGGGCGTCGGCGAGGGCCGCGCCGTGCAGGAAGGCGGGGCGGTGACCGCCCAGGGTGCGGGCGGTGGCGCCGTCCCAGGTGACCGGGATCAGCCGGGTGCGGCCGGGCGTGGTGCGGATATCCCCGGTCAGCGGAATGCGGGGGAGGGAGGGCAGAGGACGTCCGGTGAGGCCGGCCAGGAGCGGGGCGAGGAGGGTGTGCGCGGCGGTCAGGGCCGCGTACGGATTGCCGGGCAGGCCCACGATCCAGTGCCCGTCGGGGAGTTGCGCCAGAAGCTGGGGGTGTCCGGGGCGGCAGGCGACCCTGTCGACCACCCAGCGGGCGCCCGAGTCGGCCGGCAGCGGCCGAAGTTGGCCGGTGGCACTGACGGACGTGGAGCCGGTCACGACGGTCACGGCCGCGTCGGTGCACGGCATGGAGGGCACGGCGGCGGCCAGGGATCCGGTGGGCCGGTCAGGCACGTGAGCGATGCCGACGGTCTCGCCGCCCAGGACCTCGACGAGAGGCGGCAGGAGCGGGCTGAGTGCGTCGCGTACCTGGCCGGATGCGGGGCGGCCGCTGTGGATCAGCTCCTCACCGGTGATCAGGATTCGCACGCGCGGGCGGGGTCGTACAGGCAGGGTGTCGTAGCCACAGGCCGCGGCCAGGCCCAGCAACGCGGGGCCGATGCGGGTGCCGGCCGGGGCAAGGGAAGAGCCGACCAGGGCGTCCTCGCCGGTGCGTCGGATGTGCTTGCCGTCGGTCGGGGCCGGTCCGCTGACGAGATCGCCGGCCCGTCGCGTCTGTTCCAGCGGGATCACCGCCCGCGCACCAGCCGGGACCGCTGCCCCGGTGGAGATCCCTACCGCCTCCCCCGGCCCCAGCGTCCCGCCCGTCCAGGCAGTGCCCGCGCGTATCGCTCCCCGCAGCCGCCAGGGACCAGGACCGGGGCCGATCGCGTAGCCGTCCATGGCCGCCGTGTCGAAGCCGGGCAGAGGCTGGTGCGTCCGCAGCGCGTCGGCCAGCGTCAGTCCGGCCGCTCGCGCGAGCGGGACGTGCCGGCCGGGCAGGGGCGCGGGGACCGCATGAGCCAGTTCGCGTGCACGCGCCCACGGCACCTCTCGGCACGAGGTGGTCACCGGGTCCGGGTCTGCGACGAGGACGGTCATGCCCCCACCTTCAACCGGAGCCTGCGCCCTCGCCGAACGCGTCGCCGCTGTTCCCGCTCGGGGTCGCGTCCGTCCTTCTGCCCGTTCTGTCCCGCGTCGCCGCCCCCTTTTGCCGGGCCTGTTCCTCCTCGGCGGCGGCTTCCTCCAGGACGTCCATGACCTCCTTGCCGATGCGCAGCCCGGCGGCGTCATGGTGGCCGCGGACGGTCGTGGAGTCCACGCTGACCAGGGACAAGTCCGCCTTCCCCTGGCGGGCGGCCTCGGCGATCAGACCCTCCAGAAGCGCGGTGAAGACACCGGCGTTCCGCCAGACCCGAAAGCGTCCGTAGACGGTGGCCCAGGGCCCGAACTCTCCCGGCATCTCACGCCACTGGGCACCGGACCGGAACCGCCAGATCACCCCATCGAACTGATTACAGATCCGGACCGGCAAGATTGATCACGACATTACGTCGTCCCTAGGCGTGTGCTTCTTGTCGCTCGGCATCGCGGATCGCGCGAGCGGCGTTGATGAGACCGATGTGGCTGAAGGCTTGGGGGAAGTTGCCGAGGGCTTCTGCTGTGGTGGAGTCGGTCTCCTCGGCCAGCAGGCCGAGGTCGTTGGCGTGTGCGAGGGCGGTTTGGAAGGCGTGTCGTGCACGGGTGGTGTGGCCGGTGAGGGCGAGGGCTTGGGCAAGCCAGAAGGTGCACAGCAGGAAGGCGCCTTCTTCTCCCTGTAGTTCGTCGGTGAGGTAGCGGCGGACCAGGCCGTTGTCGTCGGTCAGTTGGGTGGCGATGGCCAGCACGGTGGACTGGATGCGGGGGTCGCGTGGTGGCAGGAAGCCGACGATGGGCAGCATCAGTGCGGAGGCGTCGAGGTCATTAGTGTCGAATGCCTGGGTGAAGGCGCTCAGGTTGGGGTTCCAAGCGCGTTGTTCGATGGCTTGGCGGATCTGATCTCGCTCGTGCTGCCAGTGGGGCAGGCGTTCGTCGGCCTGGAGGGCAGGGGCCATGCTGATGGCGCGGTCCAGGGCCACCCAGCACATCAGTTTCGAGTGGAGGAAGTGTCTGCTGGGCCCACGTCTTTCCCAGATGCCTTGATCCGGTTGGGTCCACCGCTGGGCGGCTGCCTCGGCTGCCTGGAGCAGGAAGGTGCGGGTGGCTGGGTCGAGAGGCTCATCGGGCGGAAGGGTCTGGGCGGCGGCGTCGAGGAGTTCGCCGTAGACGTCGAGTTGGCGTTGGCGCCAGGCGTCGTTGCCGATCCGAACGGGGCCGCTGTTGCGCCAGCCGGTCAGGTGAGGCAGGGGCCGCTCGCTCAGATCACGTTCTCCACCGATGCCGTACATGATCTGCAGATCGGCGCCGCGGTCGAGTTGGGTTGCCGCGGCCCGGGCGAGGAAGCCGAAGAACCGGTTCTTCTCCTTCTCGCAGGCGGCCGTGGCCAGTGCCTGCAGGGTAAAGCTGGCGTCGCGGACCCATGTGTAGCGGTAGTCCCAGTTGCGCATTCCGCCCGTCTTCTCGGGCAGAGAGGTGGTGGCTGCGGCGACGATGGCCCCGGTGGGTGCGAAGGTCAGGGCCCGTAGCACGCGTCCACTGTGGCTGACTTCGTCCTGCCAGGGGCCGACGTAGCCGCGGTGGAGCTTCGACCAGGAGCGCCAGCCTTCGACGGTGTCGGACATGCGACGCCGGATCCGTCCGGTCCGCCAGGCCGCCGACTCCCTCTCCCACGCCGTCCCGACGTGCAGGGCGAATCCGAGGCGGTGCCCCGCCGAGAGCGGGATTCGGCCGTGAGCCGTGGAGCCGCTCATCCGCAGGTCGACGGGGCTCGACAGCAGCAGCACATGGGCGCCCCCGTACGCCGCAAGCCCACCTGGCACGGCCGAGAGGAGTGGGTGGACGAGTCCGAACTCCGGGCGCGGCGCGTAGTCGATCTCGATGTCCACCCGCCCTTCGGTGCAGGTGATCTGCCGCAGCAGCATGCCGGGGGAAGCGGTGCCGAGCGCGTGCCCGCGTTCGCGCCGTCCCAGGGCAAGGGCATCCCGCAGGACCACCGTGCCCCCGGTCGTGCGGAACACCGTCTCCAGAACGAGGGTGTCCTCGATGTAACGGCGGCTGATTTCGACCGGGCCGGTGACAGGACGGATGGACCAGTGGCCGGCGTCCTCGTCGAGGAGCCGGGCGAAGATCGCCGGGCTGTCGAACCGGGGCAGGCACAGCCAGTCCACCGAGCCGTCGGAGGTCACCAGCGCGGCCGAGCGGCAGTCGGACAGCAGCGCGTGGTCACCGATCGGTCGCGCACTCATGCGTCGCAGCCCGTCCACCTCGGGCAGGACGCGACCCGGCCGGGACGACGTGAGCAGTCGCCTGCGCCGCAGGTCTCTCCAGGTGCCTGACGGGTGACATGGATCCCAGCCTCCCTGAACAGCGGATTCACCTCCAGCCAATCAGCACGAGCGGTGGATCGCACGTGCCGGTTGCCGACGGTTGCTCCGACCGAGTGGCACGAGCTGGTGCCGCGCTCGGCGTCCGGTCGGCGCACGTCGTGTCTCCCCGCCGCCGCGTGGCCGGCCCCGCGTCGTCAGCGAGGTCCCGAGGCCGCATCCGGGCGGCCGAGGGCGAGGAAGCGTCGGCGGCCGTATCCCCACTGGTCGGTGACGCTGAGGGCAAGATCGGCGGCGATCCTGTGGAGCGCTCGTCGTCCGAGCCGCGCCCAGGGAAAGAACGGACCGCTCTGACCCTGGAGGTTCTCGAACCGGGCGGTGCACAGCTCTTCGACGTCGTCGGGGTCGGCCTCGACGACGAGGCGCCCGGTGGGGGCGATGAGGCCGCCGCAGCGGCGCAGCAGGCCATGAGGGTCGCCTCCGATGCCGATGTTGCCGTCGATGAGCAGCACCGTCTGCCAGCCTCTCTCGGCCGGCAGCCGGTCGAAGACCGACCGGCACAGTGCGAGCCCGCCCAGAGCGGTGGTCAGGGCGACCGCGCGAGGTGTGATGTCGACCCCGAGGGCGAAGACTCCCCGGCTCAGGAGCGCTCTGCACATGCGGCCCGGGCCGCAGCCGACATCGAGGACGGGGCCGATGCAGCGTTCCAGTACGGTCTTGTCGGCCATCGTGGGCTGCTCGTGCCATCGGTGGACCGGCATCCGGATCCGGCGCCCGTCGGCCAACCGTAGGTACACCGGTTCACTGCCGGGTCTCAGCGCGAGCGCGTAGGGGTCCTCGTCGGCGTCGTACAGCTCGTCCTCGTCCGTTGTCACGAGGCTGCGCCATGCCCTGCGGCGGGTCGGCTCTCGTCGCCGCGGCCGGCCCGGCGTACGCGGCGCAGTCTCATCGCGAAGGCCAGCGCGGAGGCTGCGAAGAGTACGCCGGTGATTGCCAGCCATCGGCCGAGGTAGACGCTGTAGGACAGTCCGGTGGCACCGGGGTAGGGAGCCGCTAGGCGGAAGACAAGGGGGAACCAGACCAGCAGGAGCAGACCGGACAGGAAGGCGGGGACGCGCAGGTAGTTGATCCACGGGAGGGACGGTCGGCCGGCGGCGCGGTGGCGCGGCACGGAGAGGGCCGACAGGTCAGCGAGCGAGTACAGGGGCAGGAGGATGAGGTCGTGGAGGAGCGCCGCACCGACGAACCAGATCGCCACCTCCCAGGGCTGGACTGCGAACAGGCGAACCATGGCGTAGCCGGTCAGGGCGAAAGAGGCGATCAGGACGAGCAGGTGCAGGGGGCCGGAGCCGTACCAGCGGACGAATCGTGCCATGGTCACGCCCTGAAGGTGAGCTGGTGGACCCACTTGGTGTTGTTCACGCCGGGGTTGGCCGGGACGATGATGCGGGCCGGGTAGCCGTGGTCGAGGGAGAGGTCCGCGCCGTTGACGCGGAGGGCGAGTAGCGCTCGGGGGTCGTGGATCTGGTTGCCCCGCAGCACCACCCTGGTGAAGGGACCGGGGGGTTGGATGGACTTGACCATGACGCTTGCGGCGTCGGGCAGTCCGGCCAGGGCGGCGAGGTCGGCCAGCCTGAGTCCGCTCCAGTGCTGGTCTTCGGTGGACCATCCCTCCACGCAGGCGATCGGCAGTGCAGCGGCGTGCTGGGGCATCGCCAGGAGCTGCTCGCGGGTGAAGACCCGCGGTGCTCCGCGTCCGTACACCTCCAGCCGCCAGTCGGGTCCGACGAGAGCGGGGGTTACGCCCACTTTCGCCGCCGTCTTGTTGATCTGGAAGCTGTTCGGCCCGCCGCCCGGATCACGGTTGTGCGGTGCGAGCAGCGCGGTGGCGCGCAGCCGTCCGCCGATGCTCTGTCCGGCGGTCACGACGAGGAGGAGCAGCGATCCCGCTCCGACCATGCCCACCGCGCCGCGGCGGGTCATCGTCGGCGGGGCGGGAGAAGCTGCCACCAGGCCGTCGGGATCGGGTGGTTCGGGCACGGTGTGGGCCAGGTCGGTGCGCAGTTCGGCGCCCAGGCTGCGCGAGCGCAGAGCCCGCGTCATCCGGCCGAGTCTGAGGCACACGTGGACGACGAAGGCGGCGATGAACACCCAGGCGCCGTAGAAGTGCAGGCGGTAGAACGAGCCCGGGAAGACGTAGTAGAGCTGAATGTTGACGATGCCGGTGACGAATTCAAAGATGACGCCGCCGACCAGCATCAGCAGAGACAGCCTCTCCAGGCCGTGGGCGACGGAGCGTACCGGCAGCCATTCGAACAGCTTCGGGATCACCGACCACAACTTGGCCAGCAGCACCGGCACCAGCACCACACCCAGCGTCACATGCACGCCCTGGAGCAGCCGGTACAACCAGTACGGGTGTGTGGGCCAGCTGAAGAGGTAGAAGCCCAGGACACCCTTGTCAGGTGTCTCGTCGTTGAGGGGGCTCAGCCCGGGGTTGTAGGAGGCGTAGGAGAGCAGTCCGGTGATGAACAGCAGCGGAATGCCGATCAGGAGGACCAGGCCGAACACCGATGTCAGCCAAGGCCCGCGGATCGGACTGCGCCAGAATCCAGGACGGAACGGCCCCGGGGGCGGAGGAGTCTGTTCGGCCCGGCGCACGAGGGCCCTGGTACGAACGGCCCCCTTGGTGGCCCGCGCCGCCGCGGCAGCGCGAACGCGCTTGAGGCGCCCCTGCGCGTGGCCCTCGTCCGATCCCCGCCGCTGCGGCCCGCCGGAGCCCGCGGCCGGTGGCCGTCCGTCACTGTCCAACGACTGCCTCCCCTATTCCCAGACCGTCTCTCAGCGTGTGGATCGGACCCCGCCGCTCCGTCAGTGCCTGTCAAATCGTCAGCTACAAACTGGCACCGCTCGGGTCGGCTCTCCGTGCCTGTCGCGCAGGCGGGTGTCTGCTGTCAGCCGAACGGTTGAACCGGCGCTCCGCACGGCTCGACGGGTCGGTCGCACGGTGGCCTCACGATGGTGGGGTGCGACGCCTCAGCGCACGGGGCAGCGCCGCCACCTGGCTCGGCCGCACCGCGCTGACCAGGGAAATGTTCTGGTTCGTCGTGATCGGCGTCGCCTCCACGGTGGCCCAGACCATGCTGTACGGGGTTCTGCGCCAGTGGTCGCCGCCCGTCCTGGCCAATTTCACCTCCCTACTTGTCGTCACCGTCCTCAACACGAGGCCAACCGCCGGCTGACCTTTCACGGGTCCCCAGAAAGCGCTCGACCACGATCGGGGGGAGGGAGTTCAGCTTTCGCGATCCGCGACGCGGGATGATGTGCACGTTGATGGAGTACTCCGTCATCCTCCGTTGCCCGGGCCGCCACTGCTTCGCGTATTCCGCGACCGTCTGCTGCCCGAGTGCACGGCCAGCCGCGGCAACGGAAGACGCTGTCTTCACTCTTCTCCGCGTAGATCTGCGTCAGGCGCTCGATCGCTTCGTCCTGCGTCCCGAAGCCGGCCTCTTCACGCTGTTTTACCGAGAGCATCCCTGAACCGAATCGTGTACGGGTGCGGGCAACGGGTCGGTCTGGAACAACCACACTCGGCGCAGCAGACCCCTGCCACGGGTGCAGGTCAGCAAGCCGGACACCGTCCGGCCCGATGCTGACCTTTTGCTGACCCGGAGGCGGCAGCCAGGGTCCTGACCTGAGGAAACACCCAAACGCTAGATCTTCTATCAACGTCCCCAGCGGACTCCGGCGGCATCGGCAGCCTCTGGTGGCTGGTCCCCGTCGGCGGCGCGGTCCTCGCCGTCTTCACCCGGTGGCAGCACCGGCTCGTCGGCCGCGGCACCCAGCCGCTGCTCGACCCGCGTCTGTTCACCACCGTGCGCGGCTACGCCGTCGGCGCCGGCGTCGGCACCCTGTACTTCATCGGCTTCAGCGGCGTCTGGCTGGTCTTCGCGCTCTTCTACCAGCACGGCCTGGGATTCTCCCCGCTCCGCTCCGGCCTCGCCGTGACCCCCTTCGCCCTCGGCTCGGCGAGCGCGGCCGTGGTCGCCGGCCGGCTGGTGGACCGGTACGGCCGCCTGCTCACCGTGTGCGGTCTCACGGGTGTGATCGTCGGCCTGGGCGGAACCGCGCTGTTGCTCCGCTTCGCGCCGCTCGGCATCGCCCCCTGGGCCGCCGTCCCCGTCCTGTTCCTGGGGGGCATCGGAGGCGGCTTCGTCGTCTCCCCCAACATCACCATGACCCTGCGGGACGTATCGGTGCGCATGGCAGGCGCGGCGGGCGGTGCCCTGCAGACCGGGCAGCGGCTCGGCGCCGCGGTGGGCACCGCCGCTCTGCCCGGCCTCTTCTACCTGGTGCTCGGCAGAAGTAACGACTACCGCGCCGCCCTCGTCACCGCGCTGGGCGCCGCCCTCGTCGGCATGGCGGCGGCGCTGGCACTGGCGGCGTTCGACTGGCAGCGCGACCGGCGGGTCCGCCCGCCGCACCGGAGGTGTCCCGACGCGGTCGCCGACGACCCGGTGCACACCCGGCAGCCCTGACCCCGCCCCCAGGGAAGACACCAGGGTGACGCTCAGTACACGTCCCGCACATAGCGCTTGTCGGCGGCGAGCTGTTTGACGTACGTCGCCGCCTCCGTCTCGTCGAGGCCGCCGTGGAGGGTGGCGATGTCCCGCAGGGCCCGGTCGACGTCCTTGGCCATGCGGGAGGCGTCGCCGCAGACGTAGAAGTGGGCGCCGTCCTGGAGCCAGGACCACAGCAGGGGACCGTGTTCGCGCATCCGGTCCTGGACGTAGACCTTCGCGCGCTGGTCGCGGGAGAAGGCGGTGTCCACGCGGGTGAGCGTGCCCTCGGCCAGGAACCCGGCCAGCTCCTCCTCGTAGTAGAAGTCCGTCGCACGGTGCTGTTCGCCGAAGAACAGCCAGTTCGGGGCCCGGTGGCCGCGGGCGCGGCGTTCCTCCAGGAAGCCGATGAACGGTGCGATGCCCGTGCCGGGACCCACCATCACCGCCGGTGTGGCCGGGTCGGCGGGCGGGCGGAAGTGCGGGGCCCGCTGGACGCGGACCGGTACCGGCGTGCCCGGCTCGGCGTCGGCGAGGAAGGGCGAGCACACGCCCTGGCGGGTGCGGCCGGCCAGGTTCTCGTAGCGGATGACGGAGACGGTCAGCGACACCAGGTGGGGGTCCGTCAGGGGGCTGGACGATATGGAGTACAGGCGGGGTTGCAGGCGGCCCAGCACGTCGGCCCACTCCTGTGCCCCGGCCCGGATGCCGAACTCGGCGACCGCGTCGACGGCCTGGCGTCCCCAGGACCACCGCGCCAGCTCGCCCTTGTTGTCCGGCCGCAGGAGCTTGCGCAGCTCGCGCGGGTCGCGGGCGCGGCCGGCGGCGAAGCGCAGCAGGTCGGGGGTGATGCGGGTGATGTCCAGATGGCGCAGCAGGGCCTCGGCGAAGGGGACTTCTCCGACGTTCTTGACCTGTACGGCCGCGCCCGCGTCCAGGCCGGTGACGGCCAGCCACTCCGTCACCAGCTCCGGCCCGTTCACCGGGTGCACGGCCAGGGCGTCCCCGGCCTCGTAGACAAGCGGTGTGTCGCTGTCGCGGGTGTCGAAGGTGAAGCGCCGGACCTCCTTGCCCGCACCGGGCATGCTGAGCAGGCGGTTGCCGGTGAGGCGGGCGGTGACGGGGGCGGGGCGGTTCGGCCGGGGAGGCGCGGGGGCTGCCGGCGCCGGGGCGAAGGGAGCGGCAGGGGCTGGCTGCTCGGTCGTCTGCAGTGCGGCGAGCACCTGGTCCAGCCAGGCGCCGGCGGCGGTCTCGTAGTCCGGTTCGCAGTCGGTGCGTGGTGTCAGCCGTACCGCGTCCAGCTCCGCCATGCGCCGGTCGAGGCGGCGGCCGTGGCCGCAGAAGTCGTCGTAGGAGGAGTCGCCGAAGGCCAGGACGGCGTACCGCCTGCCCCCCAGTCGCGGGGCCTCGGGCGCGGCGAGGGAGTCCCAGAATCCGGCGCCGTTGTCCGGGGCGTCGCCGTCGCCGAAGGTGCTCGTGATCAGCAGCAGGTCGGCGTCGGACGGCAGCGCGGCGGGGTCCGCCTCCGCCATGGGCAGGAGGGCGGCGGGATGGCCGTCCGCGGTGAGGCGCTCCGCCGCCGTGGTCGCGAACTCCTCCGCGTTCCCGGTCTGGGACGCCCAGAGGATCACGACCTGGCGGCCCGGGGAGTCGGCGGTCGGCTGCGGGGGGCCGCCGGCGGCAGGCGCCGGCTGCGTCCTGGAGTACATCCCGGCCAGTACGCCGTTCACCCACAGGGCGTGCTCCGGGCTGAACGGGGCGTCCGGCGGCAGCACCGGTACGCCTGGGAAGCCGGAGGGGATACCGGCGAGGAAGCCGGTCAGATAGCGGCGTTCGTGTGCGGCCAGGACCGGGGGCGGCGTGGGCTCCAGTCCGAACGGGTCGGAAGCGGACGGGGTGGGAAGGGCGGGGGGAGGCGGTGCCGTGCCCGCTGCGGCCGTCGGGCTCGTGGCCGCCGTGCCCGCCGGGGCCGGAGCCCGCACTGTCACCGGAGTGGCCACCCTGGTCAGCGACACCGCGCACACCTTGAACTCGGGCTGGAACGACAGCGGGTCGACGGCGTCGCTGGTCACCGCGTTGACGCTCAGATACTCGCCGAACAGGTCGTTCCAGTGGAACGGCGCGAAACAGCAGCCCGGCCGCACCCGGTCCGAAACGACCGCCGGCAGCACGGCCCGCCCGCGCCGCGAGGCGACCTCCACCGAGTCCCCTTCGGCGAGGCCGAGTCCGGCCGCGTCCTGGGGGTGCACCTCGACGAAGGGTCCGGGGTTCAGCTTGTTGAGCTTGGCCACCCTGGCCGTCTTGGTCAGGGTGTGCCACTGGTGCTGCACGCGGCCGGTGTTGAGGAGGTACGGGTAGTCGTCGTCGGGCATCTCCACGGGCAGGATGTGCGGGCGGGCGTGGAAGACGGCACGTCCGCTCGCCGTCGGGAAGGTCGGTGAGCCGTCCTCGCCGACGTAGCGGATCGGGTTGCGGTCGGGGCCGTCGGCGCTCGACGCCGGCCACTGCACGGGCGTCCGTCGCAGCCGCTCGTAGCTCACACCGCGCAGGTCCCAGCCGGTCGCCGGGTTCCAGGCACGCTTGATCTCCTCGAAGACCTCCTCGGCGCTGTCGTACGCGAAGCCCTTCTCGTAGCCCATCCGCCGGGCCACGGCGGCGATGATCCGCCAGTCCGCCGTCGCCTCGCCGGGCGGATCGGTGGCCGGCCGGGCCAGGGTGAGGTTGCGCTCGCTGTTGATCAGGACGCCCTCGGTCTCGGTCCACAGGGCGCCGGGCAGGACCACGTCGGCGTACGCGTTGGTCTCCGTCTCCGCGAACACGTCCTGGGTGACGACGAACTCGGCCGCCTCCAGGCCCTCGATGACCGTCTTGCGGTTCGCGACGGAGGCGACCGGGTTGGTGCAGATGATCCAGCACGCCTTGATGTCCCCGTCGGCCATCTTGCGGAACATCTCGACCGTGCCCCTGCCGACGCCGTCGGCGCGCAGGGTGCCCGGTTCCAGCTCCCACAGCTCCTCGACGAAGGCCCGGTCGGCGTCGGCGAGCACGGACCGCTGTCCGGGCAGCCCCGGCCCCATGTAGCCCATCTCCCGGCCGCCCATGGCGTTGGGCTGCCCGGTCAGGGAGAAGGGTCCGCTGCCGGGGCGGCAGAGCGCGCCGGTGGCGAGGTGCAGGTTGACCAGGGCGTTGGTGTTCCAGGTGCCGTGCGTGGACTGGTTCAGGCCCATCGTCCAGCAGCTCGTCCACTCCCCCGCCTCGCCGATCAGCCGGGCCGCCTCGCGGATGTCGTCCTCGGGGACGCCGGTGATCTCGGCGACGGCGGCGGGCGGGTAGTCGGCGAGGAAGGCGGGCATCGCCTCCCAGCCCTCGGTGTGTGCGGCGATGAAGCCGGGGTCGGTGTGGCCGTTCTCGTGCAGCAGGTGCAGCAGCCCGTTCAGCAGGGCCAGGTCCGTGCCGGGCCTGAGCTGCAGGAACAGGTCCGCCTTGTCGGCGGTGGCGGTACGGCGCGGGTCCACGACGATCAGCTTGGCGCCCGCCGATTTCACCCGGTCCATCATCCGCAGGAAGAGAACGGGATGGCAGTCGGCCATGTTCGAGCCGATGACGAAGAAGACATCGGCCTTGTCGAAGTCCTGGTACGAGCCGGGCGGCCCGTCCGCTCCCAGCGACAGCTTGTACCCGGCGCCGGCGCTCGCCATGCACAGCCGGGAGTTCGACTCGATCCGATTGGTGCGTATGAAGCCCTTGGCCAGCTTGTTCGCCAGGTACTGCGCCTCCAGGCTCATCTGTCCGGAGACGTAGAAGGCGACCGCGTCCGGGCCGTGCTCGTCGACGATCGCGCGCAGCCGGCGGGCGGTCTCGGCGACGGCGTCCGCCATGGGCGCCGGCTGCGGCTCCTCGCCTCGGTCCGGCCGGACGAGGGCGGTGGTGAGCCGGCCCGGGGCCGCGAGCATGTCCGCGGTGGTCGCGCCCTTGGTGCACAGCCGGCCGGAGTTCGCCGGGTGCTCCTTGTCCCCCGACGCCTTCAGGACCGTACGCCGGCCGTCCGGTCCCGTGCCGACGTCGAGGACCAGGCCGCAGCCCACTCCGCAGTAGGAGCAGACCGTCCGCACCTTCGTCGTGCCCTCGCTCAGTGAGCCCGGCGCGGCCACGGGCGCCTCCCCTCCGCTGTGCTCCACCTGCTCTGACCTACCGTGACCGTACGAACCGCTCATTACGTGGGTGTCTCCCCGCCTGATCGTCAGGGGTTACGCGCACCGCACAGGGCCGGGCAGGCGGGTGTGAGCACGGGGTTCCGCGCGCGGGTGGTGCTGAAGACAGACGGTGGACCGGGCGTCAGCGCGCCGCGTGTGCGGCGGTGACGGCGTTGTTGACGGTGCCGAAGTCGGCCGCGCCCCGCATCGCGTCGTAGGTGCCCGCGTCCAGCAGTTCGGCGGCCGCGCGCTGGACGGTCCCGTACGCGGTCTGGGCGAGCGCGGTGCCCACACTGACGCGGCGGACGCCGACCGCCTCGAACGCCGTCACCGGCGGCGCGCCCGGACCCGTCATCACATTGACCGGCAAGGGGCTGCGGCGGACCAGTTCGGCCACCGTGTCCAGGTCCACGAGGCCGGGGACGAACAGGCTGTCGGCGCCCGCGTCGGCGTAGGCCTTCGCCCGGGTCAGCACATGCTCCACGCGCTCCTCCGCGGCGCCGATGCCGAACAGGAACACATCCGTGCGCGCGTTGATCCACAGACCGGGCAAGCCCGTCTCCTCGGCGGCGGAACGGGCCGCGCTCAGGCGTACGGCCTGAGCGGACACGTCGTACAGCGGCCCGCCCGGCGCCTGCGAGTCCTCGACATTGACACCGACCGCACCGGCCGCGATCACCGCGCGGACGGTGGCCGCGACATCGTCGGCACCGGGTCCGTAACCGCCCTCGATGTCGGCGCTCACCGGCACGTCGACCGCGTCGGCGATCCGGCGTACGGCCGCGGCCATCTCCTCCCGGGTCAGACCATGGCCGTCGGGCCGGCCGGCCGACCAGGCGACACCCCCGCTGGTCGTGGCGATGGCCCGGGCACCCGCCTGTGCGATGAGCGCGGCGCTCGCGGCGTCCCACGCGTTGGGCAGCACCAGCGCGCGCCCGTCGGAGGCGCTGTGCAGCGCGCGCAGGGCGTCGGCCAGTTCTCGCTGGGCAGTCTCCATGATGAATCCTTTCGGCACTGATGGCTGTCGAGTCGGTTCGGTCAGGCGGTCAACGCGGGGAGTTCCGCCATGGCCAGGTGGGTCGCGGCGAAGGCGCGCCAGGGGCGCCATCCGGCGCCCGCCTCGCCCCCCGGTGTCCGCGCGTCGGCGTGATCCGCGGCAGGGAAGGCGTCGTCGTAGCCCAGGCGCAGCGCGATCCGGTGTGCGGTGTCCTCGGTGACGCCGGGGACGGCCTCCACGGCACGCAGGAAGTCCGCCAGGCAGGAACCTCCGTCGAACAGCGTGTCGTCCCGTGCGGCGGCCCGGGCGAGGGCGGCGAGCGTGTCCGCCGTGGCCTCGGGCAGTCCGGCGCCCTTCAGGTCGGTCGAGGCCACCGTCCGGGCGGACGGGAAGAGGTGCGTCAGGCCGTGGCCGAGGCCGGGAACCGGCTGTCCGGCCGCCGCGACCAGGGCCGCCAGCTGCTCCCGCACCCGCGGCCGTGCGGCGTACTGGCCGAGCACGGCGTCCACGGCGATCTCGAAGGCTCCCCAGGCGCCGGGCACCCGCAGCCCCGGTCGGGTCGCGATCAGCGGGCCGATCAGTGGATCTGCGGCGAGGGCGGACTCCGCCGGGGCGATGTCCGCGGCCACGCCGAAGATCCGGCCGACGCGTTCGACGACATGGATCAGCCCTTCCCAGAACGGCAGATGGGCCCGCAGCAGCAGATGGTCCGCGCCGGCCGCGCGCACCTCCAGCAGCCCGGCCTCGCCGTCCAGGCTGATCGTGCGCCGGTACACACCCTCCTGCACCGACTCCACGCCCGGTACGGCCCGCTCGGCCAGGAACGCCAGCAGTGCCGGCCAGTGCAGGGGCGGTGCGAACGGTAACCGCATCACCAGCCCGCCGTCCGCCACCAGCCGGTCCGCCCGTCGGCGCCGGCCGCGCAGTTCCAGCGGCGCGGCCCGGAACACGGACCGCATGTCCCGGTTGAACTGCCGTACGCTGCCGAATCCGGACGCGAACGCCACATCGGCCGCCGGCAGATCCGTGTCGTCCAGCAGGCGGCGCGCGAAGTGCGCGCGGCGCGAGCGGGCGAGCTGGTCCGGGGTCACCCCGAGGTGCCGGGTGAACAGCCGCCGCAGATGCCGGGGCGACACGGCCAGTCGGGCACCGAGCTCGGCCTCGGTCCCCGTGTCCAGCGCTCCCACGATGATCAACTGCACCGCTCTGCACATCAGTTCGGGGACGTCCGTGGCGATCGGCCCGGCCACCCGGTACGGCCGGCACCGCAGACACGCCCGGAAGCCGTTCGCCTCGGCCGCCGCCGGGTGCTCGAACGTCCGCACGTTCTCCGCCAACGGCTTTGACCCGCAGCCCGGCCGGCAGTAGATGCCGGTGGTCACCACGGCCGAGTACGTCGTCATGTCCCCTTTGTAGACGATCAGTTGGCCCCGGCGCTGGCCAGATTCGGACATGATCGTGAGCACCGGGCGGGCCGGCCCGGCGGTCCTGGTGTCGTCCGGGGTGTGTCCCGCCGCGAAATCCGTTGTGAGCGGTGCCCGGGCGCCTCTAGCGTGGCGCGATGACGACTCAGGTGATCGTGCTCAACGGTGGTTCCAGCTCGGGGAAGTCGGGGATCGCCCGGTGCCTGCAGGCCGTGCTGCCGGACCCGTGGCTGGCTCTCGGGACAGACACACTGGTCGATGCGATGCCGGCCGTCCTGCACACATCGGCCGACGGGATCGCGTTCGCTCCGGACGGCGAGGTGAGCGTCGGGCCGGAGTTCCGGACGCTGGAAGCGGCTTGGATCGAGGGGGTCGCCGCGATGGCCCGTGCGGGCGCCCGGGTCATCGTCGACGAGGTCTTCCTCGGCGGGGCGTACTCACAGCAGCGATGGCGCAAAGCCCTCGGTGACCTGCGGGTGCTGTGGGTCGGTGTCAGGTGCGACGCCGCGGTGGCCGCAGGCCGTGAGGTCGCCCGAGGTGATCGGACCACCGGCATGGCCGCCTCCCAGGCGGAAGTGGTCCATCGGGGCGTGACCTACGACCTGGAAGTGGACACCACACGGACGGAGTCGATGGAGTGCGCGCGGACCATCGCCGCACATGTCGGCTCCGGCACCGGCTGAGTGGGTGAGGGCAGACCGCTGGTGTCAGCTGGTGACCATGCTCGCGACCAGGTTGAGGGTGGTGGCCAGGATGCCGGTGCCGAACAGGTAGGACAGCAGTGTGTGCCGCAGCACGATCGCGCGGATCATCGGGCTGGAGACGGCGGTGTCGGAGACCTGGTAGGTCATGCCGAGGTTGTAGCTGAAGTAGAGGAAGTCCCGGTAGGCGGGCGGCTGGTCGTTGTTGAAGTCGATCCCGCCGACGGACGCGTCGTAGTAGAGGCGGGCGTAGCGGGTGGCGTACATCAGATGCAGTGCCGCCCATGCCAGGAACACACCGGCGAGCGCGGTCGGGGCAGCGGCATGACCGGCTCCGGCCTTGTTCAGGAGGAGCAGCAGCACGATCCCGACCAGCCCGCACAGCGAGGCGGCCACCACCACCAGCTCTTCCACGACGGGCCGCAGCTCTTCACGCCGGGCGTTGCGGTGGGTCGCGGCGGCGTCCATCGGCCAGAGCACCAGCCAGCCCGACACGACGAAGACGGCTTCCGTCGCCGCGGTGCCGGCGAGGATCCCCAGCGATGGGCGCGTCACCACACCGACGGTCGCACCGACTGCCGCTCCGACGACCATCGCGCCGGCCAGCCTGGGAACCGCGGACAGCGGCAGCCACTTGCTCATGCAACACAAGATAACGGCGTCAGAATGGGCTCATGACCACCGTCCTGGCCTTTCACGCCCACCCGGACGACGAGGTGCTCCTGACGGGCGGCACGCTCGCGCGCGCCGCGGCCGAGGGGAACCGCGTGGTGATCGTGGTCGCCACGGACGGCCTCATGGACGCCGCACCGGCCGGCGAAACGCCACGTCTGGCCGAACTCCGGGCCGCCGCTGCCGCGTTGGGCGTGCAGCGCGTGGTGCACCCGGGGTACGCGGACAGCGGCCACGGCGCGATCCTGTATCCCTATCCGCCGGACCGGGCACGCTTCGTGCGGGCGGACACGGAGGAGGCGACCATGCCGCGCGACGGGGTGGCACGCCTGGTGAAGCTGGTGCGCCTGCTGAGGATCCCTCTGCGGTTCGACCCGGACGCGGTGCGCACCTGCTACACCCCGCGCGCGGCCGTCACCCACACCGTCGATGTCCGACGCTTCGCCGCGCGGAAGCAGGCAGCTCTGGCCGCCCACCGTTCACAGGTCTCGGGCACGGGTCGGCTTGCCGCCGTGATGAGGGTGCCGGTGCGTCTGCCGGTCCCCGTCTTCGGTCGGCTGCTCGGCCGGGAATGGTTCGTGGAGGCCCGCGCGGCGACTTCGTACGATGCCGTCGCGGGCCTCTTCCGCCCCACCTCGTAGCGTCGGCTGCGGGCGCTTCTACATCCGTTCCGGTGCCGAGACGCCGAGCAGCCGCAGCCCGTTGCACAGGACCAGCCTGCTCGCATCCGTCAGCCACAGCCGGGCCCGGGTCCGGTCGTCCGGGGCCTCGCCGGCCCGCGGCAGGACCCGGCAGGCGTCGTAGAAACGGTGGTACGTCCCCGCCAGCGCCTCCAGGTAGTACGCCACCCGGTGTGGCTCGCGCAGGGTGGCCGCGGTGGCCACGACCTGCGGGAACTCCGCCAGCGTGGCCAGCAGGTCGGCCTCCCGTCCATGGCTGAGCAGAGCCGGGTCGAAGTCCTCCGGGCCGCCCTTGCCGAGGCCGGCTTCCTTCGCCTTGCGCAGGACGGAGCACAGCCGGGTGTGTGCGTACTGGACGTAATAGACCGGGTTGTCGTTCGACTGGCGGGTCAGCAGGTCGATGTCGAGGTCGATCACCGCGTCCACGCTGGCCCGCGCCAGCGCGTACCGGGCGGCGTCGACGCCGACCGCCTCGGTCAGGTCGTCGAGGGTGAGGACCGTACCCGCCCGTTTGCTCATCCGGACCGGTGTGCCGTCCTTGACGAGATTGACCAGTTGGCCGATCAGGATCTCCAGATGCCGGTCCGGATCGTCGCCGAAACAGGCCGCCATGGCCCGCATCCGGCCCACATAGCCGGCGTGGTCGGCACCGAGCATGATGACCACCCGTTCGAACCCCCGGGACCGCTTGTTCAGGTAGTACGCGCAGTCCGCGGTGAAGTACGTCCAGGAACCGTCGCGCTTGACCAGGACCCGGTCCTTGTCGTCGCCGAAGTCCGTGGTGCGCAGCCAGACCGCGCCCTCCTGCTCGAAGACGTGGCCGCCGTCGCGCAGTCGCCTGACGGCGGCGTCCAGGTCCCCCTGGTCGTGCAGGTCCTTCTCGTTGAAGTAGGTGTCGAAGCGGGTTCCGAACGCGTCGAGCGATGTCCTGATCTCGTCGAACATCAGCTCCGTGCCCACCGCCCGGAACACGGCGAAGGACTCGGTCCCGGGCAGGTCCAGGGCGTCGGGTCGCCGACGCAGCACGGCCGCCGCGATCTCCTCGATGTACGCGCCGCTGTAGCCGTCCTCGGGCACCGGCGAGCCGTGCGCCACGGCGAGCAGGGAGCGGACGAAACGGTCGATCTGCACTCCGGCGTCGTTGAAGTAGTACTCCCGCGACACGTCCGCGCCGGCGGCCTCGAGCAGCCGGGCGAGGACGTCGCCCACGACCGCCCAGCGGGCTCCGCCGATGTGTACCGGCCCGGTGGGATTCGCGGAGACGAACTCCAGATTGAGCCGCAGGCCGACCAGCCGGTCGGAGCGGCCGTAGGCGTCGCCGGCCAGGACGATGTCCCGGGCCAGGGCGCCGATCGCCGCGGTTTCCAGCGTGATGTTCAGAAATCCGGGGCCTGCGACCTCGGCCTTGGCGACTCCGGGGGCCGCGCTCACCAGCGGCGCCAGTACCTCGGCGACGGCGCGGGCGGGCAGGCCCGCGGACTTCGCGAGCTGCAGGGCGACACTGGTGGAGTAGTCGCCGTGACCGCGGTGACGCGGGCGCTCCGCACGGATCTCCTCGGGCACCTGCGCCGAGATGCGTCCGGAATGGATGGCCGTGTGGATGCCGTCGGAGATGACGGCCGCGAGATCTGCTGGAGTCACGTCGCCGACGCTAGCGGAGCCGGTGCCGTACATGACATCGATTTTCGGGGGCGCGACGGCGGTGTGCGGCCGATGCTCACCAGCCGGTGACACGTTCCCAGACGTGCTCGATCGCCGGTGCCGGGTCTGCGCGGCGCGTGCCGTCGACGATGTGGTAGCCGCGGTGCTGGGCCGCGGTGGCGCAGGCGTGGTTCGGCAGGATGCGCAGGCGGGTGCCCACCGGCAGGTGGGGCAGGTCGGCGCCGTCGCGGGCCGTGAGGGTGCCGTGCTCCTGGCTCGCGGCCGTCATGACCAGGCCCGGGATGAGGTGGCCGGAGAGGTCGGCGACCAGGCCGTAGCCCTGGTCCTGTGCCTGCGCGGCGGTCCCGCGGTCGCGCGACATGGCCATCCAGCCGCCGTCGGTCAGGATCCATCCGTACTCGGGGCGGTGACCGATGACGGTCACGACCACCGACAGGGCGATGTCCTCGACCCGGCAGACCCCCAGCCCGGCCATGACCAGGTCGAAGAAGACGTAGTTCCCCGCGCGCAGTTCGGTGACGCCGGTGAGGTCCTCGGCGGCGTGGGCGGTGGGCGTGGAGCCCACGCTGACGATGTGCACGGGCAGGCCGGCCGCGCGCAGCCGTTCCGCGGCGGCGACGGCAGTGTCGCGTTCGTTCCTCGCCGCCAGGCGCTGTTCCTCGGCGGTGTGGGCGAAGTAGGACTCGCCCGCGTGGGTCAGGACGCCGTCCAGGCAGCCCGCGTCGTGCAGGAGGCGGCCGATCTCGGGGAGCGCGGGGTCCTCGGGCCTCAGTCCGCCGCGGTGGCCGTCGCAGTCGATCTCGATCTGGGTGGGCAGCGGGGTGCCCGCCCGGCGGGAGGCCTCGGCGACGAACGTCGCCTGCTCGGGGCTGTCGAGCAGCAGGCGCAGGGTGACGCCGCGGCGCAACAGCGCGACGACGCGCGGAAGTTTGTGGGGGTCGATGCCGACGGCGTACGTGATGTCGGTGTAGCCGCCGTCGGCGAACGCCTCGGCCTCCGCCAGTGTGGAGACCGTCACCGGGCAGGGCGTGCCGGAGTGCAGGAGGGCGGCGACGTCGAGACTCTTGGCTGTCTTCACGTGCGGGCGCAGGGTGACCCCGAGCCCGTCGGCCCGGTCCTTGAGGCGTGCGATGTTGCGCCGCATCGGGTGGATGTCGACGACGGCGAACGGGGTGTCCGGGTCGGCCAGGGTCACTGGGGTGTGCACAGCGGTGTTCACGGTGGGAGTCCAGCCTCTTCGGGTTCGGACGGGCGCGCCGCACGCTCGGTGGTCGTGCAGTGCCGCCCCTACTTCGCGTAGTTGTAGACGGTGGCCCTGGACACGCCCAGCAGGTCCGCGATGTTCTGGGCGGCATCGCGGGAGTCGAAGTAGCCGTCACGCTGCAACTGCCGTACGAGGGCCTTCTTGTCGTCCCGGCTCAGCGACCTGGGGGTCGCGGCGCGCTCCGCGGCATGGGCCTCCACCGCCCGGCGCAGTGCCCGCGTGTTGCGGTCCCGGAGGGTCTCCAGGGCCTGCTCGCGGTGCTCGGTCTCCGTGGCCACCAGGTTGGACAGCGCGAGGGTCACCGGGGACAGGACGGACACGTCCAGGTTCAGGCAGAGGGCCGCGATGTACTGCCCCGTGGCGTTCTTGATGCCGATGGACGTGCTCTTGGCCGGGCGGCCGTCGGGGAACTGGTTGGGGTAGTTCTGGATGACGCTCGGATAGTCGGGGTCCTCGATGCGGGCCAGCCCCAGCTCCGTGGCGGAGTCGCCGACCCGGCGGCCGGAGAGGTTGTTCTCGATCGCCCGGATCGCGTGCCGCGGATCCCGCAGGTCGTGCAGGACGACTTCGCACAGCCCCGGGAACATGCGGCCCAGCGCTACGGCGATCTTCTCCGCCTCGCGGATGAGGTGCTCGTCGGCCTCGGCGGAGGCTGCCGCACCCTGTGCCACCTCGTCCACGGGAAGCCCTCCACCAAGACCTTGGACTGATTGTCCATCTCTGGATGATCAGTCTAGATGAGACTCCGTGTTTGTCCAGCCGCCGGGGCCGTAAGCGGTCGGCGGCCTGCCCGGGGAGCCGGGCAGGCCGCCGATGTCCGGCGGAACCGGGTTACAGGGCGCGTTCCAGGCGGTCCGCCATCAGCTTGACGAAGCGGGCCGGGTCCTTCGGCTGGCCGCCCTCGGCGAGCACCGCCAGGCCGTGCAGGACTTCGGCGGTCTCGGTCAGCTCCGTGCGGTCCTCGCGCTCCTTGTACGCCTGGTTGAGGCCCTTGACCAGCTGGTGGTCCGGGTTGAGCTCCAGGATCCGCTTGGCGCGGGGTACCTCCTGGCCCATGGCGCGGTACATGTTCTCCAGCGCCGGGGTGAGGTCGTTCGCGTCGGAGACCACGCAGGCCGGGGAGACGGTGAGGCGGGAGGACAGGCGCACCTCCTTGATGTCCTCGTTCAGCTGCTCCTTCATCCAGCCGAGCAGTCCGGCGTACTCCTCGCTCTGCTTCTTCCTCTCGCCCTCACCGTCGCCCTCGTCCTCACCCTTGGCGTCGAGGTCGATCTGCCCCTTGGCGACGGACCGCAGCTTCTTTCCCTCGTACTCGCCGACGGCGTCGGCCCACACCTCGTCGACGGGGTCGGTGAGCAGCAGCACCTCGATGCCCCGGTCCCGGAAAGCCTCCATGTGCGGGGAGTTCTCGATGCTCTGCCGGGACTCGCCGGTGAGGTAGTAGATGTCCTCCTGCCCGTCCTTCATCCGCTCCACGTAACCCTTGAGCGTGGTCGGCTCGGTGTCGTGGTGCGTGCTCGCGAAGGACGCGAGGGCGAGGATGGCCTCGCGGTTCTCCGCGTCGGTGACCAGTCCCTCCTTCAGGACGGTGCCGAACTCCCGCCAGAACGTGGCGTACCGCTCCTGGTCCTTGGTCATCATGTCCTTGACCGTGGACAGGAGCTTCTTCGTGAGCCGTCGTCGCATCATCTCGATGTGGCGGTCCTGCTGGAGGATTTCGCGGGACACGTTGAGCGAGAGGTCGGCCGCATCGACGACGCCCTTGACGAAGCGGAGGTACGGCGGCAGCAGCGCCTCGCACTCGTCCATGATCAGCACCCGCCGGACGTAGAGCTGCAGGCCACGTCTGAAGTCCCGGGTGAACAGGTCGTGGGGCGCGTGCTCGGGGAGGAACAGCAGGGCCTGGTACTCGAAGGTGCCCTCCGCCTGCAGCCGGATCGTCTCCAGCGGGTCGCGCCAGTCGTGGGCGATGTGCTTGTACAGCTCGTGGTACTCGTCGTCGGACACCTCGTCGCGCGAGCGCGCCCACAGGGCCTTCATCGAGTTCAGCGTCTCGGGCTCGGGTGTCTCGTCGCCCTGGCCGGAAGAGCTCTCCGGGACCATCCGGATCGGCCAGGTGATGAAGTCCGAGTACCGCTTGACGATCTCCCGGATCTTCCACGGGGAGGTGTAGTCGTGGAGCTGGTTGTCCGGGTCGGCGGGCTTCAGGTGGAGCGTGACCGAGGTGCCCTGCGGCGCGTCGTCGACCGGCTCGAGCGTGTACGTGTCCTCGCCGCGCGATGTCCAGCGGGTGCCCTGGCTCTCGCCGACGCGCCGGGTCACCAGGGTGACTTCGTCGGCCACCATGAAGCCGGAGTAGAAGCCGACGCCGAACTGGCCGATGAGCCCCTCGGCCCCGGCCGCGTCCTTGGCCTCGCGCAGCTCCTGGAGGAACTTCGCGGTGCCGGAGTTGGCGATCGTGCCGATGAGCTGTCCGACCTCGTCGTACGACATCCCGATGCCGTTGTCCCGCACGGTGAGGGTGCGGGCGTCGTTGTCGATGTCGATCTCGATGTGCAGATCGGACACATCGGCGTCCAGCGAGTCGTCCCGCAGCTTCTCGAGACGCAGCTTGTCCAGCGCGTCCGAGGCGTTGGAGACGAGCTCCCGCAGGAAGACATCCTTGTTGGAGTAGACCGAGTGGATCATCAGCTGCAGCAGCTGACGGGCCTCCACCTGAAACTCGAGTGTTTCAGTCGGCATGTTCGCGTGTTCCTCACAGGTGTTATCGCCGGAAACTGCTGCCAGCCACTGTAAAACACCATGTCAGGAGTCTGCGGCGATACGGCATCGGTGGCTGGATCCCGACCCCGCGAGGGGGATGTGCACCGGCTCCCCTTCTACGCCAGGTGCTCGGTCAGCGGCGTAGTTCGATGTGCTGTGCGCGGGGTCGTCACCTCGGCGAGGCGTTCCCTGGCCGCGGGCCGCGGGCCGCGGGAGCAGTT
Organism: Streptomyces sp. NPDC007205; assembly: GCF_040634095.1. NCBI lineage: Bacteria > Bacillati > Actinomycetota > Actinomycetes > Kitasatosporales > Streptomycetaceae > Streptomyces > Streptomyces sp. NPDC007205. The sequence goes on along the minus strand of NZ_JBEYEW010000001.1, from coordinate 606,411 downwards.
CGGTGGCGCGTGGCCCGCTCCGGATCCGGTGCCGGGCCAGCCGGTCCCTCTCCACAGCGCGCCGCCACACCTCGGGGCACAACACCGCTCCGTCGGGACCGCGGCGTACAGGCGCCGCCGGGCCCGGTCCACCCTCGTCCGCGGCCACTGGTGCCCCGAGTGGCCGGGGGCGGTCAGGACAAGCGCCGGAACCGGTCCGGAACCGGTCAGCGCGGCGTCCAGCGCGATCCGGCCACCGTCGGACGCGCCGACGACCGCGGCCCGTTGGACACCGCACGCGTCGGCGTCCACCGGCGCGACCAGATCGAGATGGTGGGCGAACTCCCCGACACGTCCCCGGAGGCGCCCCGGCCCCGCCAGTCGTAGCGGATCACCCGGTAGCCCGCTGCCAGGACGGTGAACTGCGCGTCCCACATGCGCCCTCCGCGCAGCCCATGTGCACGAACACGACGGCCTCAGCGCTGCCCGCCTCGTCGTCCGCGACCTCCGCCCGGGTCGCCAGGCCCTGTCTCCACATTCCCGCCTGCCGGGCCGTGCCGATGACCAACACCCGCCTCCCTGCCGTACTTTCGCGCTGCGTACGCGCAGCTGCCTTCCGCCCTCCCCCGGCTCGCATTACCTGGAAAGTCATCGCCCACAGTGCGCCCAGACGGCAGGATGGCGGACAGCCACAGCCGACCGACCAGGAAGGACCCCATGTCCGCCTACGCGATAGCTCACCTCCAGGAAGCCACCCCGCACCCGGAGATCGCCGAGTACATCACTCGGGTCACCGCCACCTTCGAGCCCTATGGCGGCCGGTTCCTCGTACACGGCACTCCGCACGAGGTGAAGGAGGGATCCTGGCCCGGGCACGTCGTCGTGATCGGCTTCCCGTCGATCGCCCAGGCGCGGGCCTGGTGGGACTCCGACGCGTACCAGGCCATCGCCCCGCTGCGTTCCCGGCACATCGAGGGGGACATCATCCTCGTGCCGGGCGTGAGCGAGGACTACGACGCGACGGTCACCGCACAGACCATGCTGGAGGCCCTCGCCGACCACGGCTAGGTTCGGCGACGAGTGCGCGCATCGACTCGGTGTCGACCAGGTGCCTGGGCACGACAGGAGGGCGTCGTTGTCGGTCTTGACGAACCCGAGCAGGTTTCACGGCGCCGCCGCAGACATCCGTACCTTCGACCGAGCGCTCGGCGGCCCCGATCACAACGCCGCCGGGCATCTCGTCACCGGCGAGGGCCGGGCCGACCACGCCGCCCCGCACGTCCCGCATGCTCCGGCCGCCCGACCTGCTCCACCCGCCCGACCTGCTCCACCCGCCCGCAGCGCCTCAGGCCAGGCTCTCGTCCTGTGGTGGCGGGGCCGCGCCCGGCCGGCGGTGTCCGACGGGCAGGAGGGTGCGGCCGTGGGTCTCGTTGATGACGGTCGCCGCCGATGCGTACCAGGCGACAAGTCCCGTGGCGATGCCGAACCATCCGCCCACCTGGGTCATGGCGTGCGGCTCGGCTCCCGTCTGGAAGGCGCCGATGGCCAGGAAGAGGTAGGTGAGCACGAGCAGCACCAGTACCAGCAGGACGGCGAGGCTGACCCGCAGCGCGGCGACCGCCATGTAGGCCGTGAAGATCGCCCACCCGAGCAGGAACAGGCCGAGCGCGTTGTGTGCGTCACCGGCGAGTGCCAGGCGCGGTGCGACCCACCAGTAGGTCAGCCAGAAGGCCCCGTACGAGACGAACACCGTCGCGCCGAACGTGTTGCCACGGCGGAACTCGAACAGACCGGCCGCGAACTGGGCGAGTCCGCCGTAGAAGGCGGCGAGGCCCAGCACCGGCACGATGGCGGCGGGCTCCTGCAGCAGGTGGGTGTTGACGATCGAGAGCAGCAACGTGGTCAGGGCGAAGCCAGCCAGGCCCAGCGGGGCCGGGTCGCCCGCCACCGTCGGGCGCGGGCTGTCCGCGAGTGACCGCTCCGGGTGGAGGTTCCTCGTGTCCTCGTTCATGTCCGGCATCCCTTCGACCAGAGCAGAGGACCAGCAGCCGACGCTCGCCGAGCCCGTGAGCATGCTGGTCGGAACCCCGAGGCGGGCTGACGACACTTATATGCCGCCTGCGTCTACCTTTACGGAAAGTACCCATTTGTCGCATTCGTTAGCCCTTTCCGGGCTCGTTTGTCAGCCCGCGCCGGACACATGCGGTGCGCGGTGTGGGCGGGTCAGCCTGCCGTGGTCGCGACGACCAGGCTGAACCCGATCAGTACGACGCCGAGCGCGGCTGTGAGATGGGTCAGCATGCCTCCGGCCTCCTCCTGGGACGAGCGGCCGGCACGGATTTCGTTTCGGGTGCGTTGGTTCAGTTCAGGGACTTCCAGGCGAGCGGTGGGGGTTGGCGGACGCGCCCTCGGTGCTCAGCAGCACGACCACCGAGGTGGTGTCGAGCCCCAGTGCCGTACGGCGGGCATCGGCGCCCGCTCCGGTGAGCGCGGCATAGAGGCCGGCGAGTGCCGCCGCCCCGCAGGGTCCCGAGGAGACACCGAGAGCCGCGAGACGGGCGGCCGCTCGGGCAGCGGCGGAGTCCGGGACGGCGACGGCGGCGTCCAGCCCGCCGTGCAGGTGCGGCCAGGCCAGACGCGACGGTGTGCCGCAGTTCAGGCCGGCCATGGCGGTTTCTCCGGTGGTGACGCCGACGGCCTCGCCCCGGGTGAGGCCGGCGAGGACACAGGCCGCGGCCTCGGGCTCCACCGCCAGCAGCGCCGGAGCGGATCCGAAGCCGCGGCTGCGGTGGTGGGTGATGACGGCCTGGGCCAGGGAACCCACGCCCACCGGTACGGAGACGAGGTCGGGCCCGTCCGTCACTCCCTGGGCCGCCAACTGCTCGTCGAGCTCCGCGCAGAGGGTGGAGTACCCCTCGACGATCCACTCCGTGATCCGCTCATGCCCCGGCAAGGCGGTGTCCTGGACCAGGACCGCGTCCGGCGCGGCAGCCGCCCCGGCCGCACGCCGTACCGCCTCGTCGTACGGCCCCGGAACCTCGGTGACCTTCGCCCCCTCGTCGACGATCGCCGCGACCGCCCGCGGATGCACTCCCTGGGGGACGAGGACGTGGGCGTGCTGCCCGTGCCGGCGGGCCATGCGGGCCACCGCTCGGCCGTGGTTGCCGTCGGTGGCGGTGACGAAGGTGACCGGGTCGGTCCGCATGCCACCGGCGGCCCGTTCGGCGAGGACGCGGTGGACCGCCCACGACCCGCCGAGCGCCTTGCTCTGCAGGTCCGGTCCGGGCGAATGACCAGGACAGCTTCGCCGAGGCGTGGCACGTGGTCGACCTGGGCTGGGGGCCGACGCCGGCCGAGATACGGCGCGTGCGCAGGCCCGGCGGCCGGCTGATCGCGTCGGTGGACCACCCTTTCGTGGCCCAGAGTTCCGGCGCAGGCCGTTGCACGCGATGACCGATGCCTTCGCCACCGCCGGCTTCCGCCCTTGCGTCATCAGCGAGCCGCAGCCCGACCCGGCCGCCCGTGGTCAGGGCTCGCGGTGTTCGTGTGCGGCCTGCTCCAGTGCCTCCGCCTCGGCCTGGGCCAGGCGTGTCTCGGCGGCCACGTCGATCGAGCGGGTCAGCCACCAGTACAGCAGCGCGGAGACCGGGAGGCCGATGAACAGGGAGATGTCGGCGCCGCCCAGCGCCTTGGCGGCGGGGCCCACGTACAGGGTGCCGACGGAGAAGAAGGGAACCATGACGGCGAAGCCGACCAGGTACGCGATGATGCCGTGCCAGCCCCACCGGCCGTAGATGCCGTGCGGGTTGAAGATCTCGGCGATGGCGTAGTGCCCGCGGCGTACGACGTAGTAGTCCATCAGGTTCACGGCAGTCCACGGGATGAACAGATAGAGCACCAGCAGCAGGAAGTTGTTGAAGTTCGTGAGGAAGTTGGCGGTCGCGGCCAGTGCGCCGATGAGGGAGAGCGCGGCGGTCAGGCCGAGGGTGAGCAGTCGTACGGCCAGCGTCGGCCGGACCCGTTTGAACGAGTCGATGCCGCTGATGAGGGTCAGCGAGCCGCCGTACATGTTCAGCGCGGTGACGGACACCAGGCCAAGGGCGGAGAAGAGCAGCACGATCGCGCCGAAGCCGTCGAACACCTTGTCCCCGGCCGCGTTGATCGACGTGATGGTGTCGAAGTTCTTGCCCGCCCATGCGGCCAGCAGCGAGCCGAGGACCATCAGCCAGATGCCGCCGAGCGCGGAGCCGAAGTACGTCCAGTAGAAGGTCTTACGGACCGTCACGTCAGGCGGGAGATAGCGCGAGTAGTCGGAGACATAGATGGCCCAGCTGATCTGGTAGCCGGCGACCACGCCGAACTGTGCGAGGAACGGGGTCCATTTGAAGGCGCCGAGGTCGAAGGAGCCCGCCGGATAGTGCAGGGTCACGAGGACGCCCACCGTGAAGATCCCGAAGATGATCAGGAAGGTGTACGTCAGGAACCGCTCGGCCTTGTGGATGATGTCGTAGCCCACCAGCGCGATGACGAGCGCGACCACGGTGACCACCACCACCCACAGCTTGACGCCGCCGTGCAGGGTGGTGTGCAGGGAGTCGGCGGCGAGGATGCTGTTGAAGACGTTGAACCCCGCGTACTGCACATACGCGAAGAGCCACACCAGGAGGGCTCCGACATAGCCGAACTGGGGGCGCGACTGGATCATCTGCGGCAGGCCCAGCTGGGGTCCCTGCGCCGAGTGGAAGGCCATGAAGAAGGTGCCGAGGACGGTGCCGGCGACGATGGCCAGCAGAGACCAGATCAGATTGCCGCCCTCGGTGATGCTGATCAGTCCCACGGCCAGGGTCGCGATCTGGGCGTTGGACATGAACCACAGCGGTCCCAGGTGCCAGAGCTTGCCGTGCCGCTCGTCCAGGGGGACGTAGTCGATGGACCGGACCTCGAGGCCGGACACCCTTGGCTCAGCTGATGTGCTCATGACGCCTCCCGCGGTCCGGCCTGCCTCTGGGACACATTGTTCTCCGTCGGGGACGGCGTGACGAGTGGTGCGTACGGAGATACGGCGGCGGATACGGAACGGGAAGCGGACCTCTCCGACCGGCTGGAGCGCCCTGGAAGCGGCTGCGCAGGCTGGCTCAGTCCTGGCGGGCCGTGCCGCCGCCGTTGCGGTGGCTCGCGGTGAAGCGGGACGGGGGCAGGCCGAAAGCGCGCGTGAAAGCGGCGGTCAGCGCGGCGGGAGAGGCGTAGCCGAGGCGGCCGGAGACCTCGGTGACCGAGGCCGTACGCAGCAGCGGCACCGCGGCGAGCAGACGCGCGCGGGTGCGCCAGACCGCCGGACTCTCGCCGGTCTCGGCGCGGAAACGCCGGGTGAAGGCCCGTTCGCTCAGGGCGGCCCGCGCGGCCCATGCCGCGTTGGTGACACCGGCGTCCGGGGCGGCCAGATACTCCCGGCAGATCGACGCGAGGTCGGCGGCGGCGGGGATCGCCACGTGGAACGGCAGCGGGGTGCGCGCGGCGATCTCGTGCAGGAGGAGCGCCACGACGCAGCCTTCCCGGCCGGAGAGGCCGTAGTCGGCCTCGAACTCGACGGCGGCCAGGAGGAGTTCACGCAGCAGCGGCGGAACGTCCACGACCGTGCAGCTGGCCGGCCACCAGGGCACGGCGTCCGGCTCGATGTAGAGGCTTCGGGTGCTCACCTCCAGCATGCGGACGCGGTGCCGGGTGGTGGCGGGGATCAGCACGGCTCGCTCCGGCGGAACGGTCCAGGTGCCCTCGGGCGTGTCCACGACCATCACGCCCGTCGCGCCGTACAGGAACTGCGCGCGCCGGTGCTGGTGCCAGTCGAGCACATGGCCGGACGGGTAGTCGGTGCCGATGGGCAGGACGGCCCGGTCCACATGGTCGAGGTCATCCAGGGAGACGTTCTTCACGCGGCCACTGTAGGGGCCGAGTCTCGAAGGAATGGTGCCGGGCATCGCATGCGGGCACCTCGTCGCTGCTGGTGAGGTGGCCCTGTGAATGATGTGGCGCTTCTTGGCATCGGGCTCCTGTGCGGGCTCACGACGGTCCTGTTCGGGTTCGGCGGCGGCTTCGTCGCGGTCCCGGTGGTGATGTGGGCGAACGCGGTACTCGGCGCGGACGCGATACGGGTGGCGACCGCCACCTCGGCTCTGGTGATGCTGGTGAACGCGGGGTTCGCCACGGCCGTCACGCCCCGGCGCGTCCTGTCCGCCCTGCGCGGCAGCGGCACGTTGCTGCTCCTGCTGGCGGTCGGGGCCGCGGCCGGTGCGCTCGCCACCCGCCACGCCCCGGCCGGCCAGGCCCACTGGGGCTTCGTCGCGTACGTCGCTCTCACCATCGTCGACCTGCTGCTGCGCCCGGGCTTCCTGCGCCGGCGCGGACCGGCCGGGGAGAGCGGCGAGGGACGGGTGGAGCAGGCCCGCGAGGCTCGGGCAGGAGCGGTCCGCGCGGTGCCTCGGCCGCTGCCCGCCGTCCTCGGCGCGCCGATCGGCGCGGTGGCGGCCTTCCTCGGTGTGGGTGGCAGCGTCATGACGGTCCCCGCGCTACGACGCGCCGGGCACCCGATGCGGGTGGCGACCGCCCTGGCCAACCCCCTCACCCTCGCCATCGCCCTCCCCGCCACCGCGCTCTCGCTGACCGGCACGGACGCCGGGGCCGTCGCCGGGCACACCCCGCATCTGGTCGGCCTCGTCGATCTCCGCGCCGCCGGGGCGCTGCTCGTCGGCGCCCTGCCCGTCATCGCGGTGCTGCGACGCCGGCCGCCCCGGATCCCCGACCGCACCTATGCCTGGGCGTATCTCGCGCTGCTCGGCGTCGCGGAGCTCGCGATGCTGGTCGCGGGCTGAGGCGGGTCCTCGCGGCCGGACGACGAGCCTCGGCGGGTGTCCCGGCTCAGGGCCGGCGTCAGGACGCCTTGCGCCGCCGCCTGATCGGTTCGCCCACCCGGTGCAGGTGTGTGAGGGCCTCGCGGTAGGACCGGATCAGGCCGGTCTCGTGGTAGGGCACGCCGATCTCCGCGCAGTACGCGCGCACGATGGCCTGGGCCCGCCGCAGATGGGGTGTGGGCATGCTCGGGAACAGGTGGTGTTCGATCTGGTAGTTGAGCCCGCCGAGCAGCACATCGGTGAACCGGCCGCCGTGTACGTTGCGGGAGGTGAGGACCTGGCGGCGCAGGAAGTCGGGCCGTTCGTCACCGCTGAACGTGGGCATGCCCTTGTGGTTCGGTGCGAAGGTGCAGCCGAGGTAGACACCGAAGAGGCACTGGTGCACGGCGAGGAACGCCACCGCCTTGCCGGGCGGGAGCACGAGGAAGAGCGCGGACACATACGCGGCGAGGTGCAGGAAGAGCAGACCGCCTTCCAGCAGCCGGTGCTTCATGGCCGGCGAGCGCAGCGCGCGCACACTCGCGACGTGCAGGTTGAAGCCCTCCAGGGTCAGCAGCGGGAAGAACAGCCACGCCTGGTGGCCGCCGATGAGGCGGGCCGGACCACGGCTGTCGCGAGCCTGGGCGGTGGACCACACGAGGATGTCCGGGGCGACATCCGGGTCCAGTTCCTCGTGGTTGGGGTTGGCGTGGTGGCGGGTGTGCTTGTTCATCCACCAGCCGTAGCTCATGCCGATGCCGAGATTGCCGAAGAGCCGGCCCCATGTCTCGCTCGGCCGGCCGCGCCGGAACACCTGCCGGTGTGCCAGGTCATGGGCGACCAGGGCCACTTGACCGAACATGAACGCCAGGAAGGCCGCCACCGCCAGCTGCCACCAGGTGTCACCGAGCGCGAGGAAGGTTCCCCAGCCCGCCACCGTCAGCGCGATCACCAGACCGAGCCGTGCCGTGTAGTAACCGGGGCGCCGCTTCAGCAGACCCGCCTCGGTGATACGCCGGGACAGCCGGGCGAAGTCGCTGCCGGCCGCGGAACCGGACGGACGGGAACGGGCGGCCGGCACCTCGGCCGCGACCGGGGCATGAGGGGAAATCGTCATGCCGTCGAGTCTCTGCCCGCCCGTTCGGCCGTAACATCCGGTCAGACCCCCGACCGGACGGGGGGCTTTCCCCAGGACGCGCAGGGTGGTGTCCCCCTGCCGAGCAGCTGACCTCAGCCTTCCCGGGAGGCCTGACCGGTGAGGAGTTCGAGTGTGTCGATCACACGGTGGGAGAAGCCCCATTCGTTGTCGTACCAGGCGACCACCTTCACGTGACGGCCGTCGACGCGGGTGAGGGCGGAGTCGAAGATCGACGAGGCCGGATTGCCCGTGATGTCGGAGGACACGAGCGGGTCGTCGGAGTACTCCAGGATGCCGGCGAGCGTTCCCTGCGCCGCGGTGCGGTAGGCCGCCAGCACGTCGTCGCGGGTCACGTCGCGTGCGACGGTCGTGTTGAGTTCGACGATCGAGCCCACCGGAACGGGCACCCGGATCGAGTCGCCCGACAGCTTGCCGTCGAGGTTCGGCAGCACGAGACCGATCGCCTTCGCCGCGCCCGTCGTGGTCGGCACGATGTTGACGGCGGCGGCGCGGGCCCGGCGGGCGTCCCGGTGCGGACCGTCCTGCAGGTTCTGCTCCTGCGTATAGGCGTGCACCGTCGTCATGAACCCGTGCTCGATCCCGGCGAGTTCGTCCAGCACGGCGGCCAGCGGCGCGAGCGCGTTGGTGGTGCAGGAGGCGTTCGAGACGATCGTGTGCAGGGCCGGGTCGTACGCGTCGGTGTTGACACCGTACGCGAGCGTGACGTCGGCTCCGTCGGACGGTGCGCTCACGAGCACCTTGCGCGCACCGGCGTCGAGGTGGGCGCGGGCGGCCTTCGCCGACGTGAAGCGGCCGGTCGCCTCCAGGACGACGTCCACACCGAGTTCGGCCCACGGCAACTGCGCGGGCTCGCGCTCGGCGAGGACGGTGATGCGACGGCCGTCGACGACGAGGGCGTCCCCGTCGACGGTCACGGGACGGCCGAGCCGGCCGGCTGTGGTGTCGTAGGCGAGCAGCCGTGCGAGGGTGGCGGGTTCCGTGAGGTCGTTCACGGCGACGACCTCCAGGGCGCTGCCGCGTTCGAGCAGTGCGCGCAGCACATTGCGTCCGATACGACCGAAACCATTGATGGCGATGCGAGTCATGAGTGGTGTCCCCTGAGTCCTGCCGGCTTCTGCGGCTTCTGCTGGTTCTCTTCGGTGCGCCACCAGCGTCGCGCGCCGCCCGCGCTCATGACCATGTCGCGAGCGCCATGGTTCGCAAGGATCGCGCCAGCGCCGGCTGGAACGCTGTACCGCGGTCGGGAGGGCCGGCGGGCGGCTACTCACCCTGGGTGAAGGTGCGCCGGTACTCGCTCGGGGTGGTGCCCAGGATCCGCTGGAAGTGGGTGCGCAGATTCGTGCCGGTGCCGAGGCCGACGTCGGCCGCGATCTGCTCGATACTGCGCTCCGAACGTTCGAGCAGCTCGCGGGCCAGGTCGATGCGGGCGCGCATCACCCACTGCATCGGCGTGTACCCGGTGTCCTCGACGAAGCGCCGGGAGAGCGTGCGCGGCGAGACCGCGGCATGCCGGGCGAGCACCGTGAGGGTGAGGGGCTCGCCGAGGCGGTGCAGGGCCCACTCGCGGGTCGCGGCGAACCGCTCGCCGAGCGGCTCGGGCACACTGCGCGGCACGTACTGGGCCTGACCTCCGCTGCGGTAGGGGGCGGCGACCAGGCGCCGTGCCGCGTGGTTCGACGCGGCGATCCCGAAGTCCGTGCGCAGGATGTGCAGGCACAGATCGATGCCGGAGGCGGCGCCGGCCGACGTCAGCACGCTGCCCTCGTCGACGAAGAGCACGTTCTCGTCGACGCTGACGAGCGGGTGCTTCGCCGCGAGGGCCCGCGCGTAATGCCAGTGCGTCGTCGCGCGCTTGCCGTCGAGCAGGCCCGTGGCCGCGAGTGCGAAGGCGCCTGTCGAGATGGCGGCGAGCCGTGTGCCGCGTGCGTGGGCGGCGAGCAGGGCGTCGACGACGGACCGTGGCGGGTCCTCGCGGTCGGGAAACCGGTACCCCGGGATGAAGACGATGTCCGCCCACGCCAGCGCGTCCAGGCCATGGGCCACGTGGTACGACAGCCCGTCACCGCCCGTCACCAGCCCGGGCGCCGCCCCGCACACCCGCACCTCGTACGGCATGCTGGCCCGCGTTGTGAACACCTGGGCCGGGATCCCGACGTCGAGCGGCTTCGCGCCGTCGAGCACGAGGACGGCGACGCGTTGCAGGCGGGGTGACGGCACGGGGGACAGGGTACGAGAGTCACAGGGTGCGAGAGGGGGCAGGCCGTACGACGGCGGGCCCCGCCGGAGGGGAACCGGCGGGGCCCGCTGCCCAAGGGCGTGCGGCGGTTGGTGGTGTCAGTCGGTGCCGGACTCCATCGCGGCACGGTCCAGGGCCACGTCCTCCTCCGAGACCTCTCCGCGGGAGGCGATCGCCTCGGCGCCGCCCTGGGGCATCGCGCCGATCAGACCGGTGGAGGCCGCCTGGGCCGCGCCGATCAGGGCCGGGTGCTCGGTGCCGACCATGCCGAGGCCCGCGTACTGTTCGAGCCGCGCGCGGGAGTCGGCGATGTCGAGGTTGCGCATGGTGAGCTGGCCGATCCGGTCCGACGGGCCGAACGCGGAGTCCTCGGTCCGCTCCATGGACAGCTTGTCCGGGTGGTAGCTGAACGCCGGGCCCGTGGTGTCGAGGATCGAGTAGTCCTCACCGCGCCGCAGCCGCAGCGTGACCTCGCCGGTGACCGCCGCACCGACCCAGCGCTGCAGAGACTCGCGGATCATCAGCGCCTGCGGGTCCAGCCAGCGGCCCTCGTACATGAGACGGCCGAGCTTGCGGCCCTCGTTGTGGTACTGGGCGAGGGTGTCCTCGTTGTGGATCGCGTTGACGAGGCGCTCGTAGGCCGCGTGCAGCAGGGCCATGCCGGGCGCCTCGTAGATGCCACGGCTCTTGGCCTCGATGATCCGGTTCTCGATCTGGTCCGACATGCCGAGGCCGTGCCGGCCGCCGATGGCGTTGGCCTCCATGACCAGCTCGACCGGCGAGGCGAACTCCTTGCCGTTGATCGTCACCGGACGGCCCTGGTCGAAGCCGACGGTCACGTCCTCGGGGGCGACCTCGACCGAGGGGTCCCAGAACCGCACGCCCATGATCGGCTCGACCGTCTCGACACCGGTGTCCAGGTGTTCCAGGGTCTTGGCCTCGTGGGTGGCGCCCCAGATGTTGGCGTCGGTCGAGTACGCCTTCTCCGTGCTGTCGCGGTACGGCAGCCCGTGCGCGAGCAGCCACTCGGACATCTCCTTGCGGCCGCCCAGCTCGGTCACGAAGTCGGAGTCCAGCCACGGCTTGTAGATGCGCAGGTGGGGGTTGGCGAGCAGGCCGTAGCGGTAGAACCGCTCGATGTCGTTGCCCTTGAAGGTGGAGCCGTCGCCCCAGATCTGTACGTCGTCCTCCAGCATCGCCCGGACCAGGAGGGTCCCGGTGACGGCGCGGCCGAGGGGCGTGGTGTTGAAGTAGGCACGACCGCCCGAGCGGATGTGGAAAGCGCCGCAGGCGAGCGCGGCCAGCCCCTCCTCGACCAGGGCCGCGCGGCAGTCGACCAGGCGCGCGATCTCGGCGCCGTAGGTCGTCGCGCGGCCGGGCACCGAGGCGATGTCGGGCTCGTCGTACTGGCCGATGTCGGCGGTGTAGGTGCACGGGACGGCACCCTTGTCGCGCATCCACGCGACGGCGACCGATGTGTCGAGGCCGCCGGAGAAGGCGATACCGACGCGCTCGCCGACCGGAAGGGAAGTGAGGACCTTGGACATGGGAAGAGTATGCATCATTACGCATGCCCATGCATAGTGCGGGCTCGCCGTCGGCCTGCGGCCTGGGGGGGCGGGAGCGAGGCGCCGCACTCCGCGCAGCGCCAGCGCGCCTGCGGGCATCGCCGCACTCGTCATGAAAGAGACCGCGCTGACCAGCACAGGGCCAGCGCCCCGCGGCGGCCAAGACCCTCGCCGACGCGCGAGCCGAACTGTTCATGGATGACCTGGACGGCCATGGATGACCTGGACGACCGCCCGGCCTGCCGCCGGCGCCGGACGGTACCGCGGCCGTCTTCGTCGTACCGCCGGTACCGTACGGACCGCCGCCCTGCACGCCCGGGCTGCTCACCCGGGCGGACCGGCTCGCCGAGTCCGGCGCCGCCGCACCGCGCGCCCGCGTGCGGGCCGCCGTGAGCCGCTCCCGCGCCGACCTGGCACATGGCCCGCGCCTGCGCGTGCGCGTGCATGGAACCGCTGCGGGAGGCCTCCTCAGGGAGCCCGGCGAGCGCTGGGTGCGGGCCGGGAGGGCGGGGGCACCAGGGGCGCGATGACCTGCTGCGCCCGGCGCCGGCATCGGCGGGCGGGGCGCGGCTCGTTCACGACCGCCGGCCGCCGAACGTCCACGCGTGGACGTCAACCTCCGCATAGCGGCCGGGAGTCAGGACGGCTCGTGCCGTATCCGGGTCCGGGGCCCGGAGGAGCGCGGCCGTGCCGAGCCAGGTGGCGCCGTCGTCGGACAACAGGGGCCCGTACGCGATCAACTCGCCCTGGTACGGCGACGGTACGGCAAGGCCGGCGTCGCCCGTCTCCTCCGCGCCGAGGCCGAGCACCAGGTAGCGGTTGCCGTCCGTCGGACCGCCGGGGAAGTCCCACATGGTGCGCCCCAGCATGTTGCGCCACCGGCGCAGCAGGACGTCCCGGTACACCCCGGCCTGGTAGTTGGGCTCGTCGAAGGCGAAGGCCCTGGCAGCCGCGGAGTCCGGCAGGTCGACGATGTGCACACTGCCGGTGGGCGTCTCCCCGTCGCCAGCGAAGGTCGGGCCGCGGGCGATCATCCCCTTGGCGAACTGGTCCATGTAGGACCAGTGCTGTTCCAGCAGCTCGCCGCGCAGGGGCAGGGAGCCGGAACGATCACGGTGGTAGCAGAAGAACTCCATGACCCAGACCCTCCCCCACCACAGGGCAGCGCCTCAACCGCTTTGGCTCCGGGAAAGCCATGGACAGGCCGACACGCTCCTCCAGATTCGCTGGACCTGCTCGCCAGGCTCCAGGGCGTCCGCCGCTTCACCGAACTCATCGCGGAACACCCCCGGTTGACCGCCACCACACTCCAGACGGTCGGCTCCAAGGGCTACGACGGCTTCACCGGTGACCGAAGTCCGGCGCCCGCCGCCCGAGTCGGCGGGCCCGTGTGCACGCCCATCGGCGCTCACACGGGCCACTACCCACCCCGAATCGGCCCTTGCGCGGGCTACGCCCCGGTCAGCTGCCGGTCAGCAGTCGCCGGACCACGTACCCGGCAGAGTCGACACCGGAGCTGCCGCCTTCGACCAGCGCCGCCACCGACATACGGGAGTTGTACGCGGTGAGCCAGCCGTTGGTGTGGTCCCCCTCCTCCGCGGTGCCGGTCTTGGCGCCGACGCCCGCCAGTCCGCCCAGTCGCGGAGCCGCCGTACCGCTGGTGGCCACGTTGCGCATCATCGACTGCAGATAGCCGGCCGTGCGGGCGGAGATCGGCCGGGACGCGGTGTCCTGGTGCTGTCCGGGCAGGATGATCGGCTGCTCGAAGCCGGTGTTGCGGACGGTGGCCGCCACGGATGCCATGGACAGGGGCGTGGCGGTGACCTTGCCCTGGCCGATGAACTGGGCCGCCTGGTCGCCGCCCTGGACGTCCGCCGGGATACTCGGGTCGGTGGTGGCGACGCCGCCGCCGATGGACCAGCTGCCCATGCCGAAGACGTTCACGGCCTCGTCGTGCAGGGCGGAGGCGTCGCCGTCGTGCACGAGGTGGCGGAAACCGTCCTTGATGAAGGAGGTGTTGCAGGACACCGTGAACGCCTGCGCGAGGGAGGCGCCCGGGTCGGCCCGCACACCGGAGTCGTTGTGGAAGAGCTGGCTGTTGGCCACCAGCGAGTCCGTGCACGGGGCGGGACTGTTCGGAGTGAGGCCCGCCTTGTCGAAGAGGGCCGCCGAGGTGATGATCTTCATGGTGGAGCCCGGGGACTTGATGCCGTTGATGGCGATGTCACCGTCGTCGCCCGTGTGCGCCAGCGCGAGGATGTGGCCGTTGCGCCAGTCGAGCGCCACGGTCCCGGCGGGCTTCTGCTGAAGGTGAGGGTCCTTCACGGCGCGCTCGGCCACCGTCTGGAGGGCGGCGTCGATGGTGGTCCTGACGATCGCCGGCCGGCCCTTGGTGAAGACCTTCAGCGCCTTCACGCCCGCGCCGCCGCCGTCGACCACGGCCACACCGGTTCCCGGCGTGCCCCCCGTGGGCTTCGCGTTCTTGCCGATCGTCGCCGCGACGTCCCGCAGCGACGCGAAGTGGGAGAGGTCGGTCTTTCCGTCGCTCGCGACGACCTTCGCGCCGGTCGAGCCGGCCGGCAGCTTGCCCGCCGTCAGCGACTGGCCGTCGCCCAGGCCCGGATAGAGCACGGAGTTGTTCCAGTGGACCGCCAGCTGGCCGTTCGTGCTCTTCCGCACCGCCACCGCGCTCGGATAGCTCCAGGTTCCGCCCGTGACCTCGGCGGTGACGTCGAAGGTGACTTTGGTGGCTCCCGGCGTCACCGATGAGGGTCCGGCGGACAGGATGTGATCGAACGACAGCTTCTTCAGGTGCAGGCCGTCGGCGTAGTCGCGCAGTGCCTGCGAGGCGGTGTCCGGTATGTCGGTGTCGCTCGCAGCACCCTCCAGGTGCTGCTGGGACCAACTGTCCAGGAAGGCATGGGTCAGCTTCTTCGCCTCGGCTCCCGACGGGGGTGTACCCGACACCGCCGAGGGGTCGAAACCGCGTGCCTCCTTGGTCGTGTCCTCACCCGCTGAACCGGAGGTCAGGCCATGCACAAGGTGGTAGGTACCGAGTCCCCCGAGGGCGAGCAGCGCGGTGCACGTACCGGCGAGGCCGATCTTCACAGCTCTGTTCATGAAGAGGATCGTATGTACGTTCCATGAAAACGCGTGCCGAAAGTCGGGAGATCGTTATCGGAACGTCAAGCCACCGGAACTGACGCGATCGAAGACCTCGGCACTCGACAAGGGCCACTCTTTCCAGACCTCTGGCGCGCCGGCCTGGGCGGGGATCTACGGGCAACGGTGGAGTCCTCCGTTCTCGCTGTCGCGGTGGGTCAGGTAAGCGCTGAGGCGCGTGGCGGCGTGCAGCATGGCGAGGCCCTGGGCGGTGAGTCTTTGTTGCCAGGTGTCCAGGGAGGCAGCCAGCGCGTCCGTACCGCCGGCCGTGCGGATCTGCTGGACCACGGTGGCGATGTGGTCGAGGAGATGGCCCCCGCGCCGCAGGAGGTGCGCCAGTTCGGCGTCACGGATGTCGTCGGCGTGGAAGACGCGGTATCCGGTCACCGGGTCCCGGGCGGGCCTGAGGATGCCGGCGCTTTCCCAGTTGCGCAAGGTCGCCGGGGTGACGTCGAGTTGGTGCGCGAGTTCGCCGACGGTGCGGGTTCCGCGATCCGGTGCGGGATCCGGGGCAGCCGGGGACTGCGCTGTCAGGTGGTTCACCGCTGTGCGCACGGCTTCGAGCGTGTCCCGGTCGCGAAGCAGCTGAGCGTGGCCGCGGTCGATGATCGTCAGAGCGTCGTCGCGTCGGTCCCGGTGGACGGCGTTCATGATCTGACCGGCGGCGGCGTACCCGTACGCGGGGACCAGCGAGAGGTAGGCACGCAGTGCTGCCGCGTGCACCTCGGTGTAGATCCGGTAGCCGCTGGAGGTGCGCTCGGCGGCCGGGATGAACCCGTGCTGCTCGTAGTTGCGTACGGCCTGGGTCGAGATGCCGTGCTCGCGCGCGAGGTCGGTCGGTCGCAAGGTGATCATCGGTTGAGACTTTATCCCAGGCCTCTCCCTTGAACAGCATCGTCCGAGCGTAATGGCCTTCCAGAAGCCTCAACCGTCCTTTCAAGGATACGATTGAGGTCCATGAGTCAGGACATCCGAGACTTCGTGACCCCGGCATGCGACCTCTTGGCGCTCGGTGAGCCCACACACCAGGAACCGGCCTTCGGGCGGGTCCGCAACGAACTGTTCGCGCAGCTGACCGACCGTGGCTTCCGGTCGATCGCCCTCGAGACCGACCGCGTGGCCGCGCTCGCCGTGAACGACTACGTCCAGGAGGGAGCCGGAAGCCTCGACGCGGTCATGCGCGAAGGCTTCTCGCACGGCTTCGGAGACCACGACGCCAACAGGAGGCTGGTCGGCTGGATGCGCGACCACAACCGCAACCGGCCGCCGGAGGAACGCCTGGCCTTCCACGGTTTCGACGCGCCGCTGGAGAACTTCAGCGCACCCAGCCCACGAACCTTTCTGGAACACGCCCGCGACTACCTGGGGCTCGATCTCGACCTGGCTGAACTCACCGGCGACGACACACGGTGGAGCCGGCCGGAGGCGGTCCTGGACCACACCATGTCACCCGGCGCCACGGCCGAGGCCGAGCGGCTGCGCCTGATCGCGGACGACATGCACCTCGCGCTCTACGGACGCGCCCCGGAGCTGATGGCGGCGACGTCCCGCGAGGACTGGGTCAGGGCCAGGACACATCTCACCGCCGGCCTGGGCCTGCTGCGCTACCACCGGCAGTCGGCACAGCCCCTCGAACCGGGCTCCCGGGAAGCCTGCCTGCTCGCCACCCGCGACGCGCTCATGGCCCAGAACCTGATGGACATCCGAGCCGTCGAGGAGGAGCGGGGCCCGACCCTGGTCTTCACACACAACTTCCACCTGCAGCGCAACGCGAGTGCCTGGCGCCCGGGGGACCTCGGCGCGCAGTGGTCCGGTGCCGGCGCCATCGTGGCCGCTCTGCTGGGCGAGCGGTATGTCTGCATCGCCGGCAGCCTGGGCCGCAGTGAGACTCTGGGACTCCAGGACCCCGCCCCGGACACCCATGAGGGCCGCCTCCAGAGCCGTATCGCCACCTGGGGCCTGGAACCGGCCACTGCGGACCCGTCCGCCCGCACACGAACGGGCACACACCCGAGGCACGGCTACTTCCCGCTCGACCGGGCGACGCTCGGCGCGGTGGACGCGGTCCTGCACATCAGCGACGGCACAACCGCGGGCACACGCGCACACATCTGACACGGCAGGAGGGCCGGATCCCGCGCCGCCGCAGCGAGCTGCCACGCCGTGACCGTGACGGCTCGCCTGCCTGATGTGCGGCCGGTCGCCCCGTAGGCTGGGTCCGTGACCGGCGAGACTGACCTGCAGACACTTCTCAGCGGCATGCGTCCGGAGCTGAATCCGGGCCGCTATGTCTTCACCATGGCCGAGGGAGGCGTGCCGTCCGGCGTCACCCCGTTGGTGACGGTCGCCGAGCAGGAGGGCCTGACCCTCGTCGTTCCACAGGCGGAGGCGGACGCGGCGGGAATGGCGTACGACTACGTGGCCGGCTGGATCACCTTGCGGGTGCACTCCGCGCTGGCCGCGGTGGGGCTGACCGCGGCCGTCTCCCGCGCCCTCGCCGACGCGGGCCTGAGCTGCAATGTGGTCGCCGGTTTCCACCACGACCACCTCTTCGTGCCCTACGACGACGCCGAGCGGGCCGTGGACGTCCTCCAGCGACTGTCCGACGCCTCCGCCTGAGCCGCTGGACCGGTCCGCTGACGACGGGGCTCAGCGCGGGGCGGAGACCGGTTCGCGGAGCATGAACACGTCCACCGGGCCCTCGCTCTCCCGGTGTGCGTCGTACCGCCCCAGACGGTCCAGCCCCGCCCTCATCACCACAGCCCGCAGTTCGGCCACCGCCTCGACGTCCGCCGCCGACGCCGGCCGTATCTCCCGGTCCATCATGACCCGTCCAGCCACGGAAAGTGTCCCGCTGTGGGCTGTTCGACGAGTTCGGCGTTCGGGAACAGGGCACCGAACGCGGCCACGAGGTCCCGGCCCGGCTGTTCCGACCGCCTTGTGGGCCTGGGCCACATCGTCCCAACGACCGTGGGGCAAGGGCGCGATGCAGGTCCGCAGCGATGTCCACCGTCAGGGGGAGATCTCCTACATCGTGCATCCCCGGATCTGGGGACAGGGCATGGGCACCGCCATCGGCCGCCGGCTTCTCGCCCACGGATTCGGCGAGTTGCGGCTGTGCCACACTCTGCAGTTGCGCGACGGCTGGCGGGACTCGCTGGTCTTCAGCATCCTCGAGGAGGAATGGCGTACCTCCTCGCAACGCACAGGGTTCACTCGATAGAAACCGGTTGGCCCACCCGTATCATCCATGTGTCGGGACACCCCCGCAGGAAACCTCCCCGCTCTGCCGGGGAACCCGCAGTACAACTCCCGCTCCGCGCTTGCCGCACCGGAGGCAAAGGAGCGCACCCCACTCACACCCTCGGAGCGACAGATGCCTGAGCCCACCACCCCCGTCACCGAGTTGACCTCGCAGTACGTCAGCCAGGTGACCAACGACCTCGAGCGCAACGTCAAGGAACAGGAGCGCATCTCCGCCGAAATCGTGTCGCTGCAGGAGCAGTTGACGGCCCTGCAGCATGATCACACCATTCTGACCAGTATGCAGCAGGCGCTCGGTGTGACCTCGGTGGGCGCATCCGCCACCACCGACGGCGCCGTGGTGCCCGGCCCCCGGAAGACGACCACCGCCACCGTCGTCACACGCCGGGCGCCGAAGAAGGCGACCGCGGAGCGGTCCGAGCCCGGGAAGGAGCGGTCCGAGCCCGGGAAGCGGTCCGTCAAGAAGCCCGCAGCGTCCAAGCCCGCGCCGTCCAAGCCCGCAGCGTCCAAGCCCACTGCGTCCAAGCCCGCGGCGAAGAAGGCGGCCGCCCAGACGGCTCAGCCCACGCTCGTCGAGCTCGTCCGCCGCCATCTCGCGGACCAGCAGGAGCCCCGCTCCGCCGCGGAGGTCACCGAGGCGCTCGAGAAGGCACACCCCGACCGGGCGATCCAGACCAAGGTCATCCGCACCACTCTGGAGAACCTCGTGGCCCGCAACGGCGCCCAGCGCACCAAGCAGGGCTCGTCCGTGTTCTACACCCTTCCCACCGGCTCGGAGCCGGCGGCGGCGAACGCGGAGGAGCCCCAGCCCCACTCTGCCGAGTGACCGCGTTCCCCTCGCCCCGTCCTGGCCGTGCCTGAGCGCCGCTGAGGTGCCTCGGTCCCCAGCCCGCTCGGGGGACGGGTTCCGGTCGGCACCGAAGGCGGCTCACAGGCCGGCGCCGGCCCTCTGCCGCGTCTGGTCGAACTCGGTCACCGGGTCGCCTCCGGTCTGCCAGGGCCACGCGGTGACGATGCCACCGATCGCCTCGAAGACGGAACGCGCCTCGGCGCGCCGGTCCGCGGCCATCAGCGCGTAGGCGAGGAGGTTGAGGTCGGCCACCGCCTTGGCGTGGCGGAGGAAGCCGGGCTGACCCCACGTGTGTGCCACGCGGTCGAGGGCCTGCGCGGCCATCGCCTGGGACCAGTGGTTACGCGCGACCAGTGCCTCGAATCCGCCGCGGTCGAGGATGGAGTGGTACTGGAAGATCTGGGCGGTGAGTTCGGTCGCGGCACACGGCGCGTTGGCGGGCATGCGGGCGCCCAGGCTGTCCACGAACTCCAGGACCTGGATACGCGATCCCGCCTCCTGTGGACTGAGGTAGGCCAGCATGCTCATATAGGCCTCGCGGTTCCAGCGATCGCGGGCGAGCACCTCGTTCCACACCCCGAAGACCTGGGACTGCTCACGGCGTTCCAGGCGTGCCACGGCGAGCAGAGCCACCCAGGGAGTGGGGTCGTCCGGAGCCAGTTCGGCAGCCCGCAGACAGGCCTCGATGGTGTCGGCGGGGTCCTCCAGGTGCCCCTGGGCGCGGGCCTGCGCCACCTGGGTCCAGGCGTGCAGGACGAGCGCGTTCGCGCTGTGGGGCTCCCTCGTCACCCAGGACCGCGGCAGATGGGATCCGACGAGGTATCCCGCCAGGACGTCGATGCGATGCGTCCGGCGGTCCCAGTCACCCGGGTCCTGCTCCAGGAGCCGGGACATCTGCGCCACACACAGCTCGGTGGTCCCGAAGGTGCCGGTCCTGGAGGTCGCCACGAGAGACTTCAGCAGCTTGCCCAACTCCTGGTCGTCGAGTTCCGGAGCGAGGCGGGCCCTCTTGCGGCGACTTGAAAGAAATGCCATGGCCGGAGGCTAGGGCGGATCTGTGAGGACACAAGGGCTGGGCCGAGATCGTTATGGTTTACACGTATCATCCGTCATCTGTCCGGGCGACGGTCGGGTTGCCGGTATTCCGGGTGCCGGGCAGGAAGTGGGTGACCCCGATCCTGCGGCGCCCAGCGGTACAGCGCGGAAAACCAGCGCCGCTACGGCCGCCACGCCCGCTGCCGTGGCCAGGGTGCCCGGGAGGGACCATGCCGCGAGCGGGCCGGCGATCGCCGCGCCGGAGGCGAAGCCGGTGATCTTCAGACTGGCACCGGTGGTGAAGATCTGGCCGCGCAGCCGGTCCGGAGCCTCCCGGTGGCGTACCGCGAACAGGGCGGTGAGCTGCGGTCCTTCGCCGATTCCGGTCAGCAGTAGGGCCAGGACGAGCACGTCGGGGCGGCCCGTTGCCGCGAGCGCGAGCGCGCCGGCCTGGATCAGGGCGCCGGCCCAGATGATCGAGTCGGGGGCCGTGGACCATGGGAACCGGGCCAGTACGGCGTTGGCCGCCAGAGCCGAGAGGGCCGCACAGGACAGTAGGAACGCACCTCGGCCCGCTCCGCCGAGAACTCGTTCGCCCAGCAGCGGGGCGCAGACCGTCAGCATGCCCTGCGCCGCAGAGCACAGAACCGAGAGCAGGGTCGCCCGTGCCAGCCGGCGTCTCGTGACGATGACCCGTGTTCCGGCGGCCAGGTCGCCGATCAGCGAACCCCGCTGCCCTCCCCTCGCCCGTACGGGACGTCCCGGCAGGGCCCATGCGGCGGGCGCCGCCGAGCCGATGAGCGCCGCCGAGACCACGACGGCCGCCGACGCGCCCAGGGCCTCTGCCAGGCCGCCGGCAAGACTCGGACCGGCCAGACTCGCCATGCCGAAGGTCATGGCATCGAGCGCGTTCGCGCGTGGCAGCCGGTCGCCGGCCGCCACGCGCGGCAGCTGGCCCGTCCAGCCGCCCGACAGCGCGGGCCCCAGTGATCCGGTCAGTACGGCGATCACGACGGTGACCGTGAACGGAAGCCGGCCGAGCCCGGCGAGGATCGCCACCAGCCCGGTCGCGTACAGGACGAGCGCCGCGGCGAGCAGCCGCCCCGGCCGCTGCTGCCGGTCGAGCACCGCCCCGAGCACCGGGCCACCTGCCGCCGCCGCGACCGTGATGCCCGCGAGCAGTGCCGACGCGTCGGAGGCCGACCGGGCGACGGCGAATCCCGCCAGCATCAGCGCCGGTCCCGACATCTCGTCCCCGGTCCGGGCCGCCCCTGCTCCCGCGACATAGGAGGCCATTGCGTAACGCCTTATCACTCGGACGACGTTACGGAGGTAACTTAAACCTTTGCAATATGCGTTACATTGTGGTGGTGTCCTCCCTCCATGTCACCGACGGCGACTGGTCCACCCGGCACTCCG
The DNA here is from genome assembly GCF_040634095.1 of Streptomyces sp. NPDC007205. Classification (NCBI taxonomy): domain Bacteria; kingdom Bacillati; phylum Actinomycetota; class Actinomycetes; order Kitasatosporales; family Streptomycetaceae; genus Streptomyces; species Streptomyces sp. NPDC007205. The sequence continues at coordinate 584,855 of NZ_JBEYEW010000001.1, read as the reverse complement.
TCCTGACCATGGCTCGCCGCACCGCCGCCCTCGTCAACGCCCTCTCCGAGGACCACCCCGACCCTTGCGACGTGGCGGAGGTGCTGCGTGCGTACGGCGAGACGGGCCCTGTCGAGCTCACGGCCGGTGAGGTCGCGCGGATGCGGAACGCCGCCGACCGGCTGCGGGAGATCTTCGCCGCCGAGCACGCCGCCGAGGCGGCCGTCATCCTCAACCGCCTGCTGAGCGAGCGCACCGGGCCGCTCCGACTGACCTCGCACGGGGGCGGCACGCCCTGGCATCCCCACATCGACCGCGACGACGACGCCCCCTGGGACGAGTGGTTCCTCGCGTCGTCCTGCCTGGCCCTGACCGTTCTCGTGTGGGACCGTCAGCTCCCGCCCGGCAGGATCTGCGCGTCGGGCGTCTGCCGGAACGTCTTCATCACCCAGGGGCCGGGCCCCGAACGCCGCTACTGCTCCCGGCGCTGCGCGACTCGCGAGCGTGTCGCGGCCCACCGGCGCGCCCGCTCCACGCCCTCACCCGGGTGACGGGGGGTTCGGCCGCGCGGATTCCTCACGGCAGGCGCGCGGGGAGCCACACCAACGCGCCGCGGTCGTCCGTGGAGACGCGGTCACGCTGGAAGCCGAGCTTCTCCGACCCCGAACGACGGCGCCTTCCGGGTCCGCACCGTCACCCACAGCCGTGTCCGCCCGGTCGCGACGGCCGCGTCGAGCACACGGAACCGCGCAGGTCTGCCCCGGGGGAGGCGCGGTCCGTTGCTATGCGCGGTTGCCGTCGCACCGCGACCAGGCCTCCCGCAGCAGGGCCGGGTAGTTCTCACCGTATGTGGCGACGCCCGCGTACACCGCGTCGAGGGCCGCCTGCAGCGGGTCGGCCTCGGCGGCGGCGAGCAGTGCGGGTATGGCCATGTGCGGCTGGGAGAAGCGCAGGGAGGGGTCCAGCTCGCCGATGGTGACCCGCAGGGTGTACTTCTCCGCGCCGGTGGGCCGAGTCGCTGCCGGCGACTCGGGCGGCTCCGGCGCCGGTGCCCAGTCGGCCGCGGGCCCCACGATCAGCGCGGTGGGATCAGCCACGGCAATCGGCAAGGACACCTCGTCCCCGGCGGACGGCGCGTCGAAGGGGGGACGCTCGGGCGGCACGGCCCGGCCGACGGTCCTGTCCGGGACCCGAGGGTCGGTGCCCAGGGTCTGCCAGACCTGGGCCTCGTCGTCGAGCGGCGGCGGCAGCGGTCGTCCCTCGGCGACGGCGGTGAGTCCGGCGGCGATCCAGTCCAGCTCCGCGAGACCCGCCGCCTCGCATGCACGGCGCGCGGCGAGCAGGGCCACCGCGCGCTGTGTGGCGGGGCCGGCGGCGTCGATGGCGTGCACGAGTGCCGCGTCGAATTCGAGCAGGCCGCGTACGTTGCCGTCGACGTCGCGCAGTGCCTGGCTGGGTGATCGCCCGCCCCACTCCCAGCGTTCGTAGGCCAGTTCGCGTTCCCTCTCCGCCTGTTCCTGTGCGAGGCGGGCCTGGCGTTCGGCCTCGGCGCGTTCGGCCGGGGTGGGCGGGGGTGGCAGCGTGCGGGCGTAGTCGTGCCAGTACGCCGCCATGTCCGAGGTCTGTTTCACGACACGGTCCGGCATGGGCGGGGCGGGCCAGAACTGCAGGAGGTAGCAGTCCAGTTGCGGCTCGCCGTGCAGTCGGGTGTCCTCGTCGTGTGCCGCGTCCATGCCCTGGGCGCAGTAGCGGACCCGGTAGTCGATCTCTTCCAGGCCCAGTTCCCAGGAGCCGTCGCCTCCCCACAGTACGAGCTCGGCACTGTCCGAGACGGGGCGGAAGGACACCTCCACGACGTCTTCCCAGCTCGGATCCAACGGCGGGGCGTGATCGTGCACTTCGACGGTGAAGCCGACGTCACCCGTGTGCAGTCCGGTCGTCAGCCACAGGGTTCCGGGGATCGCCGCACCGCACAGCCCGGAGGACTGGCCGGCGAACGCCTCGACGAGATCCGGGCCGTAGCTGTCCGGATCACTCTCGACGTAGAGCTGACCGTAGTGGACGTGGACTTCTCCCTCGACCGGCCTGCGCATCATGACCCCCATCACCTCCGGAAACGCGCCGTGCTCCGCACCCTACGACCCGGCACTGACAACGCCCGGTCCGCGGCGGCGACCAGTTGTGGCTCAACTGGAGGCGTCTGGCCGTGGCCGCCCCCGCTGACCACCCGGGCGGAGGCGGTGGTGGCCGACGGCACCGCCTACATCGACCAGCGCGGATGGAGACGGGTTCGCCTCCCTCAGCTCGAACCACCAGTGCGCCCGCGTCGTCAACTAGCTGCCGCGGCACGGTGACGTGCTGACCGGGCAGGGCGGCAAGCCGAGCGGTCTTGGGTCGGTGATGCGGCGGGACGCTGCCAGGGCCCTCCGCCGTGAGGTCTGCGGTGATCAGACGGAGGGCGTGTCCGGACTTGGAGCCCCGGGTCCGAGGGGCCACGCCCGGTCCGCTCAGCTCCCGGCCATGGCCGCACCCAGCGCGAGTGCGAACAGCATGGGAAGGAGGACGCATCCGAGTCCGGCGCCGGCGGCCAGCACGCGTGGTATCCGCAGGGACCGGCGGTGTGGCGGTGCCCAGGAGAGGGCGAGCAGGCCGACCGACCAGTAGAACGCTCCTCCGAAGGAGCCGACGCCGTCCTCGGATCGGAACCATTTGTATTCCAGCACGAGGAACGGCAGGCCGAGCAGGGATGCCACGAGAGGCGCCTTCCACCACGTCCGGTGGGCTGGGCACGGTTGCACGTCGTCGGGAAGCATGCGACCACCCCATCACCGCCGTCGGGCCGGGGTATCGGGTCGCATACTCATCTGCGCACGCGCGCGTACTCACACCGCCGCACCCGACGCTCAGCGTGCCTGCCTGCCGCGCCGCGAGCAACCGCCGCCTACCGGAATGCGTTTCGCGGGGCCGGTTCACGACCACCGGCTCCGCTTCGCCGTCGACCGCGATCTCTTCGCTCTCCTCACTCGCCGGGAGGTCCGGGCGGAACCGGCGCGACGGGGTGTCCGGGCAAAACGAGGGGCGCCGGGCATCGGCCGGCTCGCCCACGGCGGCGGCACGGCGGCGCCCGTGACGTGCGGATACGCGACGGCGTGGGCGGGCAGCAGCGGCGCCGAGGCCGTACGGTCCAGGGAACGGCGGCGCAGCAGCCACACCACCCGGCGCGTGCAGCCGTCAGGTCGAGGTCCGTTCGCCGCCAGCATCGCGCACGTCCCGTCGGTGAGATGGAGGCATGACTTCACAGGCAGCTCTGAACGGCAGGAAGGCCCTGGTCACCGGCGGCAGCCGGGGCATCGGCGCGGCGACGGCACTGCGACTGGCGCAGGAGGGCGCGGACGTGGCCGTGACCTTTGTGCAGGGGAAGGAGGCGGCGGACGACCTGGTGCGGGCCGTCGAAGCGCTGGGGCGGAGGGCGGTGGCTCTGCGCGCCGACGCCGCGGACGCGGAGGAGGCGGCGGGCGCGGTGGCCCGTGCGGCCGAGGCACTCGGGGGCCTGGACGTCCTCGTGAACAACGCGGCCGTAGGACTCATGCAGCCGTTGGAGAGCATGTCGCTCGCCGACGTGGACCGCCTGATCGCCGTGAACGTGCGCGGGGTGTTCCTGGCGGCCCAGGCCGCCGCCGCCCTGATGGCACCGGGGGGACGGATCATCACCCTCGGCAGTTGCGTCACCCGGCACACGCCGGGCCCCGGCGCCACGTTGTACGCGATGAGCAAGTCGGCGGTCGTCGGGCTGACCAAGGCGCTGGCCCGTGAGCTGGGCGGGCGCGGGATCACGGCGAACGTCGTGCATCCGGGCCCGACCGACACCGACATGAACCCCGCGGACGGGCCCTTCGCCTCCGGCCAGGCCGCCATGACCGCCCTCGGCCGCTTCGGCACGGCCGAGGAGGTGGCGTCGGCGGTGGCCTACCTGGCGGGACCGGAGGCGGTGTACGTGACGGGCGCGGAACTCTCGGTGGACGGCGGGTACGCGGCGTGAGGGAGAGGGGCAGAAGGCGGCACGCCGGAGTCACGTCCCGCGCAGCCTGCGTACGTCCTCCTCGCCCCACTTCCTGGTGTCGCGAGGCTGGGTGTAGGGCTCGGCCCCGGGCGGAAGGCCGCCGGCGACGGCCCGTTGCCGTACCGTCTCCGCGTCGAACTCCAGGCCCAGCAGGATCGCCAGGTTGCTGATCCACAGCCAGACCAGGAAGACGATGACGCCGGCCATGGTGCCGTAGGTCTTGTTGTAGGAGGCGAAGTTGCCGACGTAGAAGGCGAACCCGGCGGAGGCGATCATCCAGATCGCGAGCGCGAGGACGCTGCCGGGGGTGATCCACTTGAAGCCCTTGACCCTGGCGTTCGGCGTGGCCCAGTACAGGATCGCGATCATCACGGTGACCAGCAGGACGAGCACCGGCCACTTCGCGATCGACCACACTGTCAGGGCCATGTCGCCGACGCCCAGGGCCTGGCCGGCGTGGCGGGCCAGGCCGCCGGTGAAGACGACGATCAGCGCGCTGGCCACGGCGAGGACCATCAGCACGACCGTGACACCGATCCGCACCGGCAGGATCTTCCACACCGGCCGTCCCTCCGGCATGTCGTAGACGGCGTTGGCGGCACGGATGAAGGCGGCCACGTAGCCGGAGGCCGACCACACCGCCAGTACGAGGCCGGCGACGGCCATGACGGAACCGGTGCCGGCGTTGTTCTGCAGCTGCTCCACGGCCCGGGTGAGGATGTCCCGGGCGGAGCCGGGCGCGAGGTGCCTGAGGTTGGCCAGCACCTTGTCGGTGGTCGACCTGCCGGCGACGGACAGCAGCGACACCAGTACCAGCAGCGCCGGGAACAGGGCGAGAACCCCGTAGTACGTCAGGGCGGCGGCCCGGTCGGTCAGCTCGTCGTCCCGGAACTCGCGCAGCGAGCCCTTGAGCACGGCGCCCCAGGCCCGCCTGGGCAGCTTCGCCGGGGTGTCGGGGGCGGCCTGCTCGACCTGCCGGCCGGGCCCGGCCTCCTCCGGTGCCGGGACGCGGGGCGCCGGAGCCGTGTCGGCGTCGTGGTGGTGGCGCCGGGGAAGATGCAGCTTCGCCATGCCGGTCGGGTAACCCGGTCGCGCGGCCTCAAGCCCCGGCTTGCGCGTCAATCGGCCGTGGCACCCGATTGACCGCGCCATCGGGGTGGGTTTGGATGTGCCTCATGTCGGGTGCGGAGCAGACGGGTGGAGCACGGAAGGCGGCCGATCCGGTCCTCGCCTTCGCCTCTCAGGAGGCGTGGGAGAAATGGCTGGAGGAGCATCACGCCGACGTGCGGGGTGTCTGGCTGAAGATCCCGAAGAAGGACTCCGGGATCGCCGGCGTCGACTACGCGGGAGCGCTCGAGTCGGCGCTCTGCTTCGGCTGGATCGACGGGCAGAAGAAGAAGCTGGACGAGCGGCACTGGCTGCAGCGCTTCACCCCGCGCCGGCAGGGCAGCAAGTGGTCGAGGGTGAACCGGCAGAAGGCCACCGAACTCACGGAACAGGGCCGGATGCGACCGGCCGGCCTGCGGGAGGTGGAGAAGGCCAGGGCGGACGGCCGTTGGGAGGCGGCGTACGCGAACCAGGGCGCGGCCACGGTGCCCGACGATCTCCGGGCCGCCCTGGAGGCCGCCGCCCCGGAGGCGCGGGACTTCTTCGCCTCCCTCGACAGCCGCAACCGGTACGCGATCCTCTACCGGATCCAGGACGCCAAAAAGCCGGAGACCCGGGCGGCGCGCATCGAGAAGTTCGTCGCCATGCTCGCCGCGCAGCAGAAGATCCACCCCTCTGGGACTCCCTGGCCGCCGAGATGAGGGACATCTGCGCCTAACGGTCGCCCGCCACCTGGCCCGCGAGAAGGCCGGCGCATCAGCACTGAGGCCGTTTCCCGTGGTTGGCGGCATGGCCGCGCCGCGACTTCTTCTTCCGGCGTCGCTTCGAGGACATGGAAAACCTCCTGAGAGAGAGAACGCGATACGGGCGGAATACGGATGGTCTATCCATAAATACGCTATATCGGGACTGACCACCTCTCCACACGCCACCCTCGTTGATACGATGCGAAAAATGCCCGACTCGTGAATGTCCTTCCCTGGACCAGAGGAGCCGGAATGGCCGGTGACCCGAAGCCGATCAGCGCCACGGCCCGGCACGCGCTGGAGCAGGAACTGGCCGATCTGCGCGACGAGCGCCGCCTCGTCGCCGGAACGCTGCACGACAGCGCCGGTGTGGGCGACCAGGCAGACCAGGCCGACGAGTTGCGGCGCGCCGATCAGCTCGACCGTCTGGACCGCCGTATCGAGGACATCACCGAGCGGCTGCGCCAAGCGGACGTGTCCGGGCCTCCTCCTACGGATGAGGTCGGTGTGGGCAGCACGGTCACCGTCCGCTTCCCGGACGGCGCGCAGGAGACGCTCCAGATCGGCGAGGTCGCCGAGGCCTTCGACCAGAACCTGGTCACCTCGGACAGCCCGCTCGGCCGTGCGCTGCTCGGGCGTCGCGCCGGTGACTCGGTGCACTTCGACACACCGGACGGCCCGTCGAGTGCGGTGGTCGTGTCGATCGGGGACGGCCAGTCCCGTTGAGGAACCGGCGCTGAGGAACCGGGGTGAGCCCGGCTGGGCTCATACGGGTGTGTGTCCTTGAAGGTACGCGCGTACGACTGCCGGGAGCACGGAGTCGGCGGCCTCGGGGATCGGCACCCAGCGCACCTGCTCCGGCGCGAGGGCGGCTCCGTCCGACGGGGACTCGCTCAGCAGTTGGCACACCACCGCAGAGGCCCCGTCCGCCGGGGCGGTGCCGTGCGTGGCCAGGGGCTCGGTGCCGTCGACAAGGTAGCCGGTGAGTTCGTAGACGACGCGCTCCGCGGTGGCCTGGGCCGGCTCGGACGGCTGCGGAGTGCCCGACGGCAGCGTCCATGCGTCGCCGTCCGCCACCAGCAGCAGCCGTCCGTCGTACAGGACGACCGCCTGCACCACACCCTCGGCAGGCTCCAGCCTCATGACCGACCACCTTTCCCCCGGCGCGCCCGGCCGGTCCTCCTCCCTTACCCGAGGCCGGCCCGTCCTGCACCGACGCCGTGTCACCTCCCGTGAAATCGTGGTCAGTACAGCACGGGGAGGTCTCCGGGACGCACCCGCACGGTGACCGGGAGGGTGGCGTCGACCTCGCCGTCGGCTCCGTAGGGGATGGACCGGCTCGCCTCGATGCGCAGCTCCCTGCCGCGCAGGACACGCACCTCGGGGCGGTGGATGTGGGCGCCCGTCTTCAGCTCGTTCATGAGGGTGAAGAACAGCCTGCGCGGTGCCTCGCGGATCATCACCACGTCCAGCAGTCCGTCGTCGACGCGCGCGTCGGGGGCGATGAGCCGGCCGGAGCCGTAGTAGGGGGAGTTGGCGGCGACGACCGTGTAGCCGCGGTGGGTGTGCTCCTCGCCGTCGACGGTGACGCGGTAGTCGGCCGCCCGCCACGTGGTGACGGCGCGCAGGCCGCCGGCGTAGTAGGAGGCGGCGCCGCGCAGCAGCCGGGCGTGGTTGGCGTGCCGGTTGGCCACGGCGTCCACGCCGGCGTAGACGCTGCCCAGGACCACGGTGCGCGGGTGGACGGCCGACTCCACCTCGATGGTGTCGACGGGCCGGGGCTCGGCGTGCAGCAGGACGTCGGCGAGTGCGGCGGGGTCGGCGGGCAGCCTCAGGGCGCGGGCGAAGTCGTTGCCGCGTCCCGCCGGTACCAGGCCCAGGACGGTGCCGGTGCCGCTGAGCGCGCCGCCGATGCCGCCGGCGATCCCGTCGCCGCCGACGGCCAGCACGATCCGGCCGCGCTCGCCGGCGCGGCGGGCGATGTCCTGGGCATGGGCGAGGCTGTGGCTGTACTCCGTCGCCAGCTCGGCTCCTGCCTCGCGCAGCAGCCGGGCCAGGTGCAGCACGGTCGCCGCCCCGGTGGAGCCGCCCGCGGTGGGGTTGACGACGGCGGTGAACTGTCGCATCGGTGTGCCTCCGAAGCAGGCGGATCTGATGGGTCGGCCGGACTGGTGGACGAGTCGTATCAGGGGGTCAGTCGGTGGGGAGCAGGACGCCGGGGTTGAGCAGCCCCTCGGGGTCCAGGCGGCGCTTCACGGCGCGCAGGGCCGAGATGCCGAGCGGTCCGGCCTCACGGACGTACCAGTCGCGGTGGTCGGTGCCGACCCCGTGGTGGTGGGAGATGGTGCCACCGGCGGCCAGTACGGCTTCGTTGGCGGCGTGTTTGGCGGGCGTCCAGTGGGCCACCGGGTCATCGCCCTGGGCGCTGACGACCGTGAAGTACAGGGAGGCGCCGTTCTCGTAGACGTGGGAGATGTGGCACATGACCAGGGGCGGGGTGCCGGCCTCGGTGAGGGTGTCGGTGAGTGCGGTGCGGACGGCCGTGTAGAGGTCGGGGATGCGGGACCAGAAGGCCGCGGTCTCCAGGGTCTCGGCGAAGGCGCCGACGTCGAGGAGGGCGTCGCGGAGGTACGGCGCCGAGTAGCGGCCGTGGGCCCAGCGTTCGCCCGGTTCCGCTCCGACGAGGGTGCCGCCGCAGGCGGTGAGGACGGCCGCCGCCTGTTCCCGGCGCAGCGCGGTGTCCTCGGCCGTGCCTTCGTAGCCGGTGATGGCGAGGCAGCCGGCGGTGCTCTGCGCCAGGTCGCCGCCGATGGCGTCGGGCTGGGCGAGGCCGATGAGGGTCTCGGTCTCGTCCGACAGCCGCAGCACGGTGGGCCGGGGTCCGTCCTGGGCGAGCCTGCGCAGCGCGGCGGCTCCTTCCTGGAACGAGGCGAACCGCCAGCCCTCGTGGATCCGTTGCTGTGGCAGCGGGCGGATGCGTACGGTGACGGAGGTGATGACACCGAAGGCGCCTTCGGAGCCCAGGATGAGCTGGCGCAGGTCGGGGCCGGCGGCGGAGCGCGGGGCGCGGCCCGTTTCGAGCGTGCCCTCGGGGGTGGCGACGGTCAGGCCGAGGACCATCTCGTCGAAGCGGCCGTAGCCGGCGGAGGCCTGTCCGCTGGAGCGGGCCGCGGCGAAGCCGCCGATGGTGGCCCATTCGAAGGACTGCGGGAAGTGGCCGAGCGTGAAGCCGTGTTCGGCGAGCAGGGCTTCGACCTCGGGGGCGCGCAGGCCGGGCTGGAGTACGGCGGTGCGCGAGACGGGGTCCAGATCGAGCAGGCCGTTCATGCGGCGCAGGTCGAGGGCGATGAACGCGGTGCGCTGGGGGGCGAGTCCGCCGACGACCGAGGTGCCGCCGCCGAAGGGGACGACGGCGAGGCCGTGCGCGGCGCAGGCGCGCAGCACGGCGAGGACCTCGTCGTGGGAGGCGGGCAGGACCACGGCCTGCGGGACGTCCGAGAGGTCCCCGGTGCGGATGCGCAGCAGGTCGGGTGTGGACTTGCCGCGGGTGTGCCGGATGCGGCTCTCGCCGTCGGTGCGGACGTGGTCGTCGCCGCCGACGGCCTCGACGAGGGCCTTGAGTGCGGCCGGGGCGGCCATGGTGCCGGGCAGGCGGATGTCCTCGAGGCAGAGGGCGGGGGTGGTGCGGGGCTTGACGCCGAGCAGGTCGCGCAGCAGTCCGGTCACCGAGTCGGGCAGCGGTGCCGCCTTGGCCGGGTCGCCCCAGCCGTTCCACAGCATGTCCATTGAACGGTCGTCCTCACAGGTCGGTGTGCTCGGTGTGCTCGGTTCGCGCAGCGGCCGGTGGCCGTGCCCGGGGCGACGGTGGCTGCTCCGCCCGACTCCCGGGGCGTTACACTGTGACACATGACGCCTATTCGTCACAACGGTTCGGACAACGATCATGTGCTCGACGCGGTGCGCGACTGCGTGCTGGCCGTCGGCGTCCGCCGCACCACCCTCGCCGACGTGGCCCGCCGCGCCGGCGTGTCCCGGATGACGCTGTACCGGCGCTGGCCGGACCTGCGGACCCTGGTCGGCGATCTGATGACCCGGGAGTGGATCGACGTGGCAACCCGGGCGATCCCCGAGCCCGCCGACGGCACGGACACCCGCACCCGGATCGTGGACGGACTGGTGGCGGGCGTCGAGGCCTTCCGGGCGCACCCGCTGTTCCGCAAGATCGTCGACGTCGACCCGGAACTGCTGCTGCCGTATGTGCTCGACCGGCGCGGAGCGAGCCAGGAGGCACTGCTGGCGCTGCTGGCCGACGCGGTGCGCGCGGGCCACGCGGACGGGTCGGTACGCCCCGGCCATGTCGAACGGCAGTCCCGCGCCCTGCTGTTGACCGTGCAGTCCTTCACCCTGTCCCTGCGCACGATGACCGACGAGGACGATCCGGAGCTCGACTCCACCGCCTTCCTCGCCGAGCTGCGCACCCTCCTGGAGAGGACCCTCACGCCATGAGCCACAGCAGGTCCCACGCGGGCTCGTCCCTCAGCGCCCACCGCCGCAGGCAGGAACTGGCCGACGCCGCGGACGGCAGGGTCGCCGACGTCCTGGTCGTCGGCCTCGGCGCCACGGGAGCCGGAGCCGCACTGGACGCGGCGGCACGCGGGCTCGACGTCGTCGCCGTCGACGCCCACGACCTGGCCTTCGGCACCTCCCGCTGGAGCTCGAAGCTGATCCACGGCGGGCTGCGCTATCTGGCCTCCGCCCAGTTCGACGTCGCACACGAGAGCGCGGTCGAACGCGGGGTGCTGCTGACCAGGACCGCCCCGCACCTGGTGGCCGCCCAGCCGTTCGTCCTGCCGCTGACCCCGCTGGTGTCCAAGGCCCAGACCTCGCTGGCCTGGGCCGGGTTCCGGGCCGGGGACATGCTGCGACTGGCCGCCCGGACCCCGCGCCAGGTGCTGCCCGGGCCGCGCCGGCTGACGGCGACGGAGGCCCGGCATCTGGCGCCCTCGGTGCGCGCGGCCGGGCTGCGCGGCGGACTGCTGTCCTGGGACGGCAAGGTGACCGACGACGCCCGGCTGGTCACCGCCCTGGCCAGGACCGCCGCCGCGCACGGCGCACGGGTGCTGACCCGGGTCAGGGTGCTGGAGCTGACCGGCACGGGCGCCCGCATCCGGGACGAACTCACCGGCGAGGAGGGCGAGATCAGGGCCCGGGCGGTCATCAACGCGGCCGGGGTGTGGGCGGGCGGTCTCGTCGAGGGCATCCGGATCCGGCCCTCCCGCGGCACCCACCTGGTCCTGCGCTCGGAACGGCTCGGCACCCTGCCGGCCGGCCTGCACATCCCGATCCCCGGCGAGACCAACCGCTTCGTCCTGGTCCTGCCCCAGGGCGACGGCCGGGTGTACGTCGGCCTCACCGACGAGCCGGTCGAGGGCGGGATCCCGGACGTCCCGGAGGTGCCCGAGACGGACATCGGCTTCCTGCTGGACGTGCTCGGCTCGGTCCTGGACACACCGGTGGCCCGGGAGGAGGTCGTCGGCGCCTTCGCCGGGCTGCGGCCCTTGCTGGACACGTCGGCACCCGACGGCCCGGACGGCGCACCGGCCCGCACCTCCGACATCTCCCGTCGGCACGCGGTGCTGACCTCCCCCGACGGGGTCACGACGATCGTCGGCGGCAAGCTCACCACCTACCGGCGGATGGCGCAGGACGCCGTGGACGCCGCGACCGCCGCCCGTGGCCTGCCCGCCGCACCCTCCCCCACCGCCGCACTGCCGCTGGTCGGCGCCGCCGCGCCCGCCCGGCTGCGCGCCCTGTCGGCACCCCGGCACCTGGTGCGCCGTTACGGCATCGAGGCCGAGGCCGTACACGCCCTCGCGGCACACGACCCCGCCCTGGCCGAGCCGGTGCTGCCGGGTCACCCGGTCACCCGCGCGGAACTGCTGTGGGCGGTGCTGCACGAGGGCGCGCTGGACGAGTCCGACCTGCTGGACCGCCGTACCCGCATCGGTCTGGTGCCGGAGGACCGCGCCGAAGTACTCCCCGTGGCACGGGAGGTACTGGCCGAGGCGGCGGCCGTACAGGCCTGACGTACCGGCACCCGGCGGCGGGCGGCGTCACAGCAGGCGGCGGATGTCACCCCGCACGCGGTAGAAGCCGCCCGCCGCCGGGTGGAGGGCGTCCACGACGTAGCGGGCGCCCGGCTGGCGTATCGCGCGCGGGAACTGGACCTTCCAGGAAGGGTCGTAGCCCTCGGACATCACGTGCACCCGAAGCCGGCCGCCCTCCTGCACACACTCGACCACGACGGTTCCGGAGGGAGCCCGGTCGACGGTGGCCACCGCGGCCACGGCCGTGGCAGGTGCGTAGGTCGGCAGGGCGGCGGCGAGTTTGACGTCCCGTGCCACCGGCACCGTGCCCTGCTGGGCCGCGGTGACGGCCGTCTCGCTCGCGTCGACGCACACCAGCGAGCCGTCGGTGGTCACCAGGTACAGCCGCTCGTCGCGGTACTGCATCGAAAGAGCCGAGCCGCCGCCCGTGCCGAGCTTCCACAGGCGCGTGCCGTCCTGGTCGAAGCAGTAGACGGACGACGCGGCGTCCCCGGCGAAGACGAACCGCCCGCCCGGGGACGTGGCGCACGAGTAGACCGCGCTGTCGCACGTGTACGTCGCCTCGATCGCGCCGGATGTCTTCGACAGCCGCTGGACCACGCGGTGTCCGGTGCCCGCGTACACGGCGGCGTCCTCCTGCCAGCCGAACAGCACGCTGCCCTTGGTGGCCGTGTGCCACAACTCGCCTCCGCCGTCGGGCGCGTAGGCGGTGACACCCCTGTGGTGGCCGTGGTAGACGGCCTGGTCGTCGGCGCGGACCATCCAGGCGTGCTCGCCCTGGCTGCGGCGGGCCCACTGGTGTTCGTCCTCGTGGTCGATGACGGTGAGCCGGCCGTCGCGGTCCGAGACGTTCAGGATGCCCTCGTGGATGTCCAGCCAGAAGATGTCGACGTCGGCGGCGATGTCGTACGCGGCGAAGGGCAGTTTGGAGGAGAGGTCGTAGACCTTGCCGTCGTCGCATCCGGCGTAGATCCAGAAGTCGTCGGCGACCAGGCACTTCACTCCGTCCGGCAGGCTGAACCGGGCGAGGACGGCACCGTCGTGTCCGAGGGTGTAGACGTCACCCGCCTGATTGCCCACCCAGCAGTGCTCGTCGTCGACATGGATGCCGAACGCCGAGGAGCCGGTGCGGAACCGCCACAGCACGGGCGCCACCGACCGCGCCGTGGACGGGGCCGAACTGACCTGACGCCGGGTCACCGCACGCGGAGCACGCTGCCCCTGGACGGCGGGGGCATAGCCCTTGCGGACCTTCTCCCCCACCTTCTTCGCGGCGGCCGCCCTGGCCTTCTCGGCGGTAGGAAAGGCGGTCGTCTGGGTCTGCCCTGCGGCGCCGATCCTTCCGTACCGCACCGTCACCACCGAACCGTCGACGGTCACCTCGTAGAACTTGTGGGCGCCCCCGCCCTCCTGCGACAGCTCCAGATACGTCGTCGACACCGCGGACGCCGTGGTCATGGCAGACCCCTCCCCAGGACGGACCCGCGGCCGTTCCGGCAGGTCCTCACTGATCGAACCGTAAAGGCGACCACTGACAACGTGACGGTGGTCAACGGCCTTGGGCTGCGGGCGGGGTGAGGGCGACCAGGGCTCGGTAGTCCTCGCTCCACAGCTCGTCGTCCGCGTCCGGCAGGAGCAGGACGCGGTCGGGGCGGAGGGCGTCGAGGGCGCCCTCGTCGTGGGTGACCATCACGATCGCGCCGGGATACGAGCCGACCGCGGCCAGGACCTCGTCGCGGGAGACCGGGTCGAGGTTGTTGGTCGGCTCGTCCAGCAGCAGGACGTTCGCCCCGGAGTGAACCAGTGCGGCCAGCGCCAGCCGGGTCCGCTCGCCGCCCGACAGGACACCCGCGGGTTTGCCGGCATCGTCGCCGCTGAACAGGAACGCGCCCAGCACCCGCCGTGCCTCACCGGTGTCCAGGTGCGGTGCGGCTGTGCGCAGGTTCTCCATGACCGTACGGCCGGTGTCGAGTGTGTCGTGCTCCTGGGCGACGTAGCCGAGGCGCAGTCCGTGGCCGTGCACCACGCGTCCGGTGTCCGGCTGTTCGGCACCGGCGAGGATCCGCAGCAGGGTGGTCTTGCCGGCACCGTTGAGCCCGAGCACGACCATACGGCTGCCCCGGTCCACCGCCAGGTCCACCCCCTCCAGGACCCGGTGGTCGCCATAGGACTTGGCCAGGCTGATCGCGCCGAGCGGCGTCCGCCCGCACGGGGCGGGCTCGGGCAGCCGGATCCTCGCCGTCTTCTCGGTGCGCCGGGCCGGTTCCAGCCCGGCCAGCATCCGGTCGGCGCGGCGGGCCATGCTCCGGGCCATGGTGGCGGTGGCGGACCGGGCCTTCATACGGTCCGCCTGTGCCTGCAGGGCAGCGGCCTTGCGTTCGACGCCGGCCCGCTCCCTGGTACGGCGCCGCTCCTCCGTCTCGCGTCGGGTCGTGTATGTGGTCCAGCCGGTGTTGTGGACGTCGATCGTGGCTCGTGCGGGGTCCAGGTGGAAGACACGGTTGACGACGTCGGCGAGCAGAGCGGTGTCGTGGCTGACGACCACCAGTCCGCCCTGATGGCCTTGCAGAAAGCCGCGCAGCCAGCCGAGCGAGTCGGCGTCGAGGTGGTTGGTGGGCTCGTCCAGCAGCAGGGTGCCGTGGCTTCCGGCGAACAGGATGCGGGCGAGCTCCACGCGCCGCTTCTGTCCGCCGGACAGGGCGCCGACCGGCTCGTCCATGACCCGTTCGGGCAGGCCTAGTCCGGCGGCCACCCGGGCGGCCTCGGCTTCGGCCGCGTAGCCGCCGCCCGCCTGGAAGGCGGCGTCGGCACGGGCATAGGCGTTCATCGCCCGCTCCAGCGCCGCCGGACGGGCGGCGTCGGCCATCGCCGCCTCAGCCTTGTGCAGTTCACGCAGGGCGGTGTCGAGGCCCCGGGCGGACAGGATGCGGTCGGTGACCGTGACGGCGGGGTCGGCGGCACGGGAGTCCTGGGCGAGGAAGCCGACCGTACCGGTGTGCGTGATCGTGCCGGCGGCGGGCCGGGACCGTCCGGCGAGCGCGGTCATCAGGGTGGTCTTGCCGGCGCCGTTGCGGCCGACGAGGCCGATCCGGTCCCCGGGGGAGACGGTGAAGGAGACACCGGAAAGAAGCAGGCGCGCACCGGCGCGCAGCTCGACATCACGAGCGGTGATCATGGGTAACGCTCCGACATAGCAGGAGGACACACTTCTGGCGTGGAAGCGGGTCCTCGGCTAGGAGATTCGGGGCGTAGACATGCGGTCACGGTAACTGACGCGCTCCGAGCGGCGCATCCGATTTTCCGGGCCGGGGTCCGGGGCCCGGCTGATGCCCGGCGCGGGAAGGCGCACCCGCGCCGGGCACGGGAACCGGTCTGTTCCCGAGGGCGGACCAAGTGTTCGGATCAGCCGGTCACTTGAGGTATCCGAGGATGGTCATCATGCCGCTCTCCGAGTGGTACTGGTTGTGGCAGTGGAGCATCCACAGGCCCGGGTTGTCGGCGTCGAAGTCGACGACGAGTTTGCGGTGGGGCAGCACCACCGCGGTGTCCTTGCGCGCGCCCTCGCCGTCCAGACCGGTGACCGCGAAGCTGTGGCCGTGCAGGTGCAGGGGGTGCCACATGTCGGTGGCGTTGATGAGGGTGAGCCGTACCCGTTCACCGGCGCGCACCGGGTGGCGCCTGCGCGGGTCGTACGGCTGGTGGTCGAAGCTCCAGTCGAACCTGCGCATGCTGCCGGTGAGCCTGATGCGCAGCTCACGGTCGGGCTTACGGTCGTCCAGCGCCACGGACTCGTCCGGTACGA
This sequence comes from Streptomyces sp. NPDC007205, assembly GCF_040634095.1. NCBI lineage: Bacteria > Bacillati > Actinomycetota > Actinomycetes > Kitasatosporales > Streptomycetaceae > Streptomyces > Streptomyces sp. NPDC007205. The sequence continues at coordinate 569,054 of NZ_JBEYEW010000001.1, read as the reverse complement.
GACGACGCGCGGCTACGATCCTGCCGTCCAGCTCGTCCGGGCGGACGTTCCGCCCGGGAATGCTCCTGCCCCCGTCGGTGCGCAGCACGGCGAGTGCCCGGCCCTGCTTCCCCTCGGCGAGGGCGACCAGGGGGAACACGCCGTCCTCGGCGGTGACCAGGACGTCGTACCGCTCGGCCATGCCGACGAGGAGCGCGTCGGTCTCCTCGTGCTGCACGGGATAGCCGTCGGTGTGTGTCACGGTCATGGTGTGGCCGCCCAGCGCCACCCGGAAGGCGGTCTCGGAGCCCGCGTTGATGATGCGCAGCCGGACGCGCTCGCCCGGGCGGCACCGGAACACCGGGGGGTTGGCGGGCAGCCGGCCGTTGACGAGGTAGTACGGGTAGGCCACACTGCCGCCGGGACTCTCGAGCATCCGGCTGTACGAGGTGCGCAGCACCCGGGAGGGGCCGGTCGGCAGACCACCGCTTCCCGGGCCCATGGCCATGCCTCCGCGCCCCATGGACATGCCCGTTCCGGGCTGCAGCTGGTCGAGTACGCGATCCGGGGTGGAGCCGTTCACGCCGTCGACCCAGTCGTCCAGGACGACGATCCACTCCTTGTCGTAGGAGAGGGGTTCCCTGGGGTCGTCGACGATGAGCGGGGCGTACAGCGCCCGGTCGGGCTGGACGCCGACATGGGAGTGGAGGAGGTAGGTGCCCGGGTGGGAGACGGTGAAGCGGTAGGTGAAGTCGGTCCCCGGGCGGATGCCGTTCTGCGTGACGGCAGGTACGCCGTCCATGTCGTTGCGCAGGCGCACTCCGTGCGCGTGGAGCGTGGTGGCGGCCGGCAGCCGGTTGGCGAGGGTGAGGTTCAGGACATCACCGGCGGTGACGCGCACCACCCGGCCGGGCAGCGCGCCGTCGTACGCCCAGCTCCGGACGGTCCGCCCGCCCAGGTCCAGCGTGGCCTGGCCGGCGGTGAAGGCAAAGCTGCGCACGGGGCCGGAACCGCGTCTCCGCTCGGCGGCCAGGACCTCCGGACCCGACGGGTCGACATAGGTCCCGGGCCCCGGCGGGCCGAAGGCGGACTCGCCGAGCGCGGTCCCCTCGGGGCCGCGGTGGGAGCGGAGAACGGAGTCGGGACGGACAGGCAGGAGTCCCGCGCCGGCGGCAGCGAGCGGGGCACGGAGCAGAGTACGCCGCGAAGGTGTGTGCATGGCTGTAATAAGACACAATTTGCGGCGTGATAGGGGGAAATGCGGCGTGCGCGTCGGTGATGTCGGACTCCGTGACCCGGTCGGCGGGCGATGCCTCGGGCCGCGCCGTGGACGGTCGGCAGTGACGGCCCTTCCGATTCCGGTGACGCCGGTGCGCCTCGCACGGCCCGGCTGTTGAGCGGCTCGGCTCGCGCGGCGCGCGTAACGCTCCTCAGCCGCTCACGAGTTCGTTGAACCGGCGGGTGTCGATGTTGCCGCCGGAGGCGATGACGCCGATGCGGGGCGGGAGGTTGTCGACGTGGCCGGCCAGGAGTGCGGCCAGACCGGTGGCGCCGCTGGGTTCCAGGACGATCTTCAGACGTTCGAAGGCGAAGCGCATGGCGCTCACGATGTCCGCGTCGCTGACCAGGGCGATGGCGTCCACGAGGCGCCGGTTGATCTCGAAGGTGGTCTCGCCGGGGGTGGGCAGGGCCTGGCCGTCGGCGATGGTCCGGGGCACGGGCAGGGTGACCCGGGCGCCGCGCTCCAGGGAGCGCCGGGTGTCGTCCCCCTCTTCCGGTTCCACGCCGATGATCCGGATGCCGGGGTGCAGGGCCTTGGCGGCGGTGGCGCTTCCGGCGATCAGGCCGCCGCCTCCGACGGGTACGACCAGGGCGTCGAGCGGACCGGTCTCGTCGAGGAGTTCGAGCGCCGCGGTGCCCTGTCCGGCGATGACGTCGGGGTGGTCGTAGGGCGGGATGAGGGCGAGGCCGCGGTCCTCGGCCAGCGCCGTACCGAGCGCGGTGCGGTCCTGTGTGTAGCGGTCGTAGGTGACGATCTCGGCGCCGTATCCGGCGGTTGCCTCGCGCTTGGAGCGCGGGGCGTCCTCGGGCATCAGGATGACGGCGCTGGTGCCGAGTTCGCGGGCGGCCAGGGCGGTGGCCTGGGCGTGGTTGCCGGAGGAGTAGGCGGCGATGCCCTTGGCCAGCTGTTCCGGGGAGAGCCGGGCGGCCGCGTTGTAGGCGCCGCGGATCTTGAAGGCGCCGGCCCGCTGGAAGTTCTCGCACTTGATGAACACCTCGGCACCGACGAGGGCGTTCAGGGTGCGTGAGGTGAGGACGGGGGTGCGGTGGGCGACGCCTTCGATACGCGCGGCAGCCGCACGGACATCCTCGAACGTTACGTGTGAAGCGGCGTCGGCCATCGGCGGTCTCCCTCGATTCCCGTCCCAGCGTCCGCACGCTTGCAGGCTGGCCCGATTGGACTGATTATCCATTCCTGGACAGGAACTCTAGGGAGATGTACGCCCGTCTGTCCAGGGAACGGCCGGACGGGCGTGGGTGGTGGCGTGCGTCGCAGTCGGCCTCAGTGACCGCTGATCCCCCTGGGCGTGTACGGCTCCTCGAGTTCCCGCACCTCGTCGTCGGTGAGCCGGAGGTCCAGGGCGGCGAGCGCGTCCGGGATGTGATGTGCCTTGGTGGCGCCGACGATGGGTGCGGTGATGCCCGGGCGGGAGGCGACCCAGGCCAGGGCCACCTGGGCGCGCGGGACTCCACGGCGGGCGGCGATCGCGGCGACGGCGTCGACGATCCGCTTGTCGTCCGGCTGGTACAGGGTCCGGCCGAACGCGTCCGTCTCGGTGCGCACGCTGGCGGCGTCCCAGTCGCGGGTGAGGCGGCCACGGGCGAGCGGGCTCCACGGGATCACGCCGACGCCCTGGTCGGCGCAGAGCGGCAGCATCTCGCGTTCTTCCTCGCGGTAGAGGAGGTTGTAGTGGTTCTGCATGGACACGAACTTCGTCCAGCCGCGCCGCTCGGCGGTGTGCTGCAGCTTGGCGAACTGCCAGGCGTACATGGAACTCGCCCCGATGTAGCGGGCCTTGCCGGCCTTGACCACGTCGTGCAGCGCCTCCATGGTCTCCTCGACCGGGGTGTGCGGGTCGAAGCGGTGGATCTGGTAGAGATCGACGTAGTCCGTGCCGAGGCGGCGGAGGCTGTGGTCGATCTCGGTCATGATCGCCTTGCGGGAGAGGCCCGACCGGTTGGGGCGGTCGCTGCGGGCCGCGCCGTTCTCCACCGCGAAGTAGACCTTGGTGGCGATCACGACGTCCTCGCGCCGGGTCATCTCCCCGAGCGCCCTGCCGACGATCTCCTCGCTGGTGCCGGCGGAATAGCTGTTGGCCGTGTCGAAGAACGTGATCCCCGCGTCCAGGGCCTGCCGGACGAGCGGGCGGGCGGCGTCCTCGTCCAGGGTCCACGGGTGCGGCCCCCGGTCGGGAACGCCGTAGCTCATGCAGCCCAGCGCCAGCCGGGAGACTTCCAGGCCGCTCGTGCCGAGCTTGACGTACTCCATGGTGCGGTTCCCCTCGTCGGTGTGGTCCCGCCGCGTGCGCCTCGGCGTGGGGACCGGGACACGGGCGGGACTTCTCCGTCTGCGTGATCATGATCGTATCGGGGTGGATCCGGCCGACGCCGCGTCGGTCCGGGCCACGCTTCCGCCGGTTCGGGCCATGCCCTCCGCAGGTCGGCCCCCCGCGGCGGTCGCCGTTGGCCAGGGGCCACGAGCTCGGCGAAGAGGCCGTCGGCGTGGACGAGGTCGTCGTAGCCGCCCTGCTCGACGACGCGGCCGTCCTGCAGGGCGACGATCCTGTCCGCGAGGCGGGTGTTCTCCGGCGGTTTCCCGGCTGTGGTGTGAACACGGCTGCGTGGCACGGGTGTTGGATCAGGTCTACGTTCTCGGCGACGATCGCGACCTGCCCAGGAGGCTCATGGCAAGAGCGGCGCCATGCGTGAGCGGATGCGGGCCTGCCACCGACTCCAGCAGCCCGAGAGCGCCATCTGCCGGGCCGGCGGCTGGGCTGCGACGTCGAGGGCGCCCACGTGCACGCCATCCGGCGTGAGCACGAGAACCGCGCCTGGCCGAAGTCGAAGAAGTCCTGGGCCATGCCGGTCGACTTCCCCGTGGTGCAGGCCTTGCGACCAGTACGCGCTGGAGCGCCACGAGCGCCTGGGAGCCGACGGCAGCGCCTGCTCAGGTGTCGGGGTGTCGCTGAGGCTCCGTGTCAGGACGGGGCGAGGACGCAGAACTCGTGCCCCTCGGGGTCGACCAGGCACGTCCACGGGACATCGCCCTGGCCGACGTCGAGGTCGGTGGCACCGAGGGCCCGCAGCCGGGCCACCTCCGCCGCTTTGTCGTCACCGGGGTACGGCAGCAGGTCGAGATGGACGCGGTCCGGCACGGTCTTCACACCGGGCGTGCGGAGGAACTCGAGATACGGGCCGACACCCTTGGCGGAGCGCATCACCGCACGTTCGCCGGTCACCTCGTGCAGGGTCCAGTCCATCGCCTCACCCCAGAACCGGGCCATCGCCCGCGGATCCACGCAGTCGACCACCACCGCGGCGATCGGCCCGGTGTCCCGGTAGATCTCCCGGGGCTCCAGCACGCAGAACTCATTGCCCTCCGGGTCGGCGAGGACCGTCCACGGCACATTGCCCTGGCCCACGTCGGCGGGCGTCGCACCGAGCGCCTTCAGGCGCGCGACCAACTCCGCCTGGTGGGCCGCGGAGGTGGTGGCGAGATCGAGGTGCAATCGGTTCTTTGTCGTCGTCTTGGGTTCCGGGACGGGAACGACGTCGATGCAGACGGCGACCGGGTCCGGCCAGACGGGGCCGCCGGCGGGCCCCACGTAGGTGGTCACGCCGGGGCTGTAAGCACTCCAGCCGAGCGCCTGCGCCCAGAACCGGCCGACCGCCGAGCCGTCAACAGCCTTGATGTTCACCTGAACAGGTCGCAGTGCCATGCCGGCGATCCTATGCACCCGCTCTGTACCTCGCGCACGCGATTTTCGAACGTCGCTGGTCGGCGAGCTCATGTCGGTGTCGATGCGGCTCCGCGCGTGTACACCACGGCTGCCGCCGGCCAAGCGCAAGCGCCCCCCACAGGACACACGAGGCACCCCCTTGCCTGAACGCCCAGCCGACCGGCATAGTGAGTTTGAAATTCCAACTCAGCGGGGAGGGGCAGGATGACCGAGCAGGACACCGCCGGGAAAGCGGCAGGCCATACGCTGCCCGCCAAGCTCGCCGCCCACCCGTCCGTGCGGGCCGTGCTGGCCGCTCGGTCGTCCGGTGCCCGGCCCGCGCCGCCACCGGTGATCGACGCGGCGTGGCTGCGCGCGCTGTGCCTGGCGGCCGGCGCGGACGACGCGGCGGCGGTGAGCCTGGACCATCCCGGCCTCGCCGGAGAACGCGAACACGTACTCGCCGCGCTGCCGGGAACGCGCTCGCTGGTCTCGCTGATGGTCCGCATGCACCGCGACAACACGCGCTCACCCGCGCGCAGCGTGGCCAACCAGGAGTTCCACCAGACCGACGAACAGGTCAACGCCGCGGCCCGTAGCGTGGCGCGGGCACTGGAGGACGCCGGCCATCGCGCGCTCAGTCCGTCGGCCGGGTTTCCCCAGGAGATGGAGCGCTTTCCCGGCCGTATCTGGGTGGTGGCCCACAAGACGGTCGCCGTGGCCGCCGGCCTGGGCGTGATGGGCCTCCACCGCAACGTCATCCATCCCCGGTTCGGCAACTTCGTGCTGCTCGCCACGGTGCTCGTGGACGCTCCGGTCAGCGCGTACGGGCAGGAGCTGGACTACAGCCCCTGTGTGGACTGCAAGTTGTGCGTGGCCGCCTGCCCGGTGGGCGCGATCGGCAAGGACGGCTCGTTCGACGCCCTGGCCTGCACGACCCACAACTACCGCGAGTTCATGAGCGGGTTCACCGACTGGGCGCAGACCGTGGCCGACAGCGAGGACGCCGCCGACTTCCGCTCCCGGGTCACCGACCCGGAGAACGCGTCGATGTGGCAGAGCCTCGCCTTCAAGCCCAGCTACAAGTCCGGCTACTGCGTGGCCGTCTGTCCCGCGGGCGAGGACGTGCTCGGCCCGTACCTCGACGACCGCAGAGCCTACCTGGACACAGTCCTGCGCCCCCTGCAGGACAAGACCGAGACCCTGTACGTCCTGCCCGGCTCGCAGGCACAGCGATACGCCGAACGCCGCTTCCCGCACAAACCGACCAAGGAGGTCTCGGGCGGCTGGCGCGCTCCCGGCAAGCAGCACCCGGACCCGCCCGACGGGCACTGAGCGCCGGGGCGCTGCTCTGCCGGCCGTGGCCGCACGGAAGGGGCCGGCCAGGGCGCATCCGGCCGGAGCCGGGACGGGAAACATCCGGCTGGCACGGGGACGGGAAACTTCCGACCGGAGCCGCGGCGAGGCGTTTCGAGCACAGCCGGAGCGGGACGGTGCGCACCGGACCTGAGCCGGGACGAAAGCACGCCGACGCCGCGGAGTCGCGACGGGGGAAGCAACCGACCTGAACCGCTACCGGGGGCGCAACCGCCCTGGGCCCGGATCGGGACGGGCCGGACGCGAGCGGGACGGTGCGCACCGGGCCTGAGCCGGGAGGGAGGGGCGGGGAACGACCCGAGCGCATGGATTTACCGTTCCCCGCCCCGGCGTCGGCCCGCCTCGTCACAACACGGGGCGGACGACTCTGCGACCGGTCGGACGAAGCTTCGACTCGCCGATCTTGTTACCGACCCTCCGATGCCGGCCGCCCACGGGCCAGCGGAGCCGGTCCGGCCGGGTGACGCGCGCACATCGCACACACGGATGCCATGGCCCGCCCCGCCTGAGCACCGGCATCCGCTTCCCCGGCTCGCGCGCCGCCGGCGTCGCTCCCACCGCCGCCGCCTCAGGTCGCCTGGACGTCGACGGCGGCGGAACGGACCGCCCGGGGCCACGGCGGCAGAGCCGCACCGCATTCGCCGGCCCGAGCGGCTCAACCATGCCTGGCGTGAACGGCACTTGCTCCAGAGCCCCGGCATGACCACCGGGCCGGGGATCCGCCCGGGAACCTTGCCGGTGTCGATGTGCACGGCCTGGACGCCGTCCTGTGGCACGCTGCGCTCCTCCGGGCGACCGTCGCGCTTCTCCTGTCAACTACCGGGCACAAGTGGCAAGTACTCGTGGCGAACCGCGCCTTCCCGCACCGCGCCGTCCGGTACGTCGTCGCCGCGGCGGGGCGCGGCAGGTCCTGGACATCGGCACCGGCCTGCCCACCTCGCCGAACGTGCAAGAGGTCGCCCAGAAGACGGCCCCGGACGTCTACGTCGCCCACGTCGACAACGACCCGATCGTCACCGCACACGGCAACGCGCCGCTCGGACTTCTGGGGTGGCGCGGCCCACATGAACACCTGAAGCCGGGTCCACGGCACAGGCGCCCGGTCGGTACCCGCACCCGCCGCCCCCTTGACCGACCCCCCACCGGCGGCTCCATACTGACGGCCAAATCGATGTGGCCAAATCGATTTGGCCGCCGTCCACGGCCGGATCGTCGAGGCCTGAGCCGAGCGAGCCGAACGGAGCCCGCGCGTGTCCAGTCCCGTACATCCCGTCGACGAGTCCCGCCCCCTGGGGCGGATCCTGCTCTTCGGTGTGCAGCACGTCCTCGTCATGGCGGCGACACCGATCTCTGCGATCTTCCTGATGAGCGCCACCCTCCGGCTCAGCCCGGACACCACCGTCGACCTGCTCTCGGCGGCCCTGCTGCTGTCCGGGATCGGCTCGCTGGTGCAGTCCCTGGGCCCCTGGAAGTTCGGGCCACGGCTGCCGTTCGTGATGCTGCCGGGCGGAGCGCCACTGATCCTCTTCCTGTCGATCGCGCAGCAGCACGGGCTGCGCACGGCGACCGGTGCGGTGCTCCTCACCGCCGCGTTCACCTTCCTGGTGCTGCCGCTGTTCGCGCGCCTGCTGAGATTCTTCCCGCCGCTGGTCATCGGCACGATGATCGTGATCGTCGGGGTCAACCTGGTGAAGGTCGGCGCGCTGCTGGTCACCGGGCAGCCCGGCACGCCGGGCTTCGCCGATCCGGCCCGCCTCGGGCTGGCCTTCACCACCATCGGCCTCATCGTCGTCTTCACCCGGCTGCTGCGCGGGGTGCTGCGGCAACTCGCCGTACTGCTCGGCCTCGCGGCCGGCACGGCCCTCGCCTGCGCCCTCGGGCAGGCCCACCCGGGCGCCGCCCTGTCGGGCCAACTGGTGGGCGTGCCCAGGCCGTTGCCGTTCGGTGCACCCGTCTTCGACCTGCTCGCCGCGCTGCCACTGCTGCTCTACAGCCTCGCGTCCATGGCGGAGGCGACCGGGCAGACCGTCATCAACGCGGAGGCGGTCGGCAAGGACATCGACGTGCGGACCGACGTGCCGCGCACGGTCCGCGGGGACGCCCTGACCTCACTGCTCGGCGGCTGTTTCGGGCTGCCGCTGATGGTGACCAGCGGGGAGAACATCGGCATCGTCCGGGTCACCGGCGTGCGCAGCCGGTATGTCACGGCCGCCGCGGGCGTCGTTCTCGTCGTCCTCGGCTTTGTGACCCCCGTCGCGCGGGCGATCAGCGTGATGCCGTCGGCAGTGGTCGGGGGCGCCGCGATGGTCGTCTTCGCGGTGATCACCGTACTGGGTGTGCAGATGCTCGGCCGCGCCCGGCTGGAGGACCACACGGCCACGCTGACCTGCGCGGTCGCGCTCGCCCTGGGGCTGCTGCCGATCCTGGTCCCCGGCGTCTACGCCGGGTTCCCGTCCGACGTGCGGATCCTGCTGGAGAGCGGGGTCGCCGTGGGCGCCCTCGTCGCCGCCGTCCTCAATGCCGTCTTCCACCACCAGGGACGGCACTCCGCGGACACCGCTGCCGCCGCGCCGGCCGAGGCGCCGGGCCCGGCCGCCCGTGTCTGACCTCCCGCACAGCCCTCTCTCCCTCCCCCTCTCCTCTCCCCCCACTCCGCCCTCTCCCCCGTCTCGAACAACGGAGAAGCATGACCGACCTGACCCCCGACCGGCTCCGCCAGGACGCGCTGCTGCTGGTCCCGGACGTGACGCTCACCCCCGACGGCCCGCTGGAACTGCACGCGGTGGTCGTGCGGGACGGCGTGTTCCGCGCCGTCGGCCCGGTCGAGCGGATAGTCCGTACGCACCCGTCGCTGACCCCCGTCCGGCTGCCCGGGCAGGTGCTGATGCCGGGCTTCGTCGACGCCCACCACCACCTGACGCAGAGCTTCGGCGGTGCGCTCGCCTTCGGGGAGCCGTCGGAGATCTTCCGCCGGGTATGGGTGCCGCTGGAGCAGGCCCTGGACGAGGAGTCGGCGTACGTCGCCGCGAAACTGGCCGCGCTGGAGTCCCTGCGGGGCGGTTTCACGACGGTCGCCGAGGCGGGGACCCGGGCCACGGTGGACGTGGAGGTGGTGGCCTCGGCCGCACGCGACGCCGGCATCCGCTGCGTGCTGGGGCTGGTCTGCAACGACGCCTCGGACGGCACTGGCGACGACGCTGATCCACGGGCCGTGCTCGCCGCCGCCGAGCGGCACCTCGCGCGCTACGGCGCCGACGGCCTGGTCCATCCCTCGCTCGCCGTCTCCGTACCGGAGGCCGCGACCGCACGCACACTGGCGGCGACGGCGCGGCTCGCCGCCGACGCTGGGACGGTCGTACAGATCCACGTGAACGAACACCTCGTCGCCGTCGAGCGCTCCCTGGTCCGGCACGGGCTGCGGCCCCTGGAGTATCTGCTCCATGTGGGCGCGCTGGGCCCGCAGTTGCTGGCCGCGCATGCGACGCTGCTCACCCCGGCCGAGGTCTCGCTGCTCGCGGACAGCGGCACGGCGGTGAGCTACAACCCGGTCGCCAGCGCGTGGAAGGGCAATGCCGTCGCCCCCGCCACCACCTTCGCCGAGCGCGGCATCCGGTTCGGCCTGGGCACCGACGGGACACGCGGGGACGGCTTCCGGCTGGCGGACGCGGCGGAGTTCGCTCAGCGGCTCACCTACGGCCTGGCCAGCGGCGATTCCTCCTGCGGCGCCGGCTGGACGTGGTGGGAGCGGGCCACGGCGGGCGGCGCGGACGCGGTCGGACTCGGCGGGCGCACGGGACGCGTCGTGCCCGGTGCCGCCGCGGACTTCCTTCTGGTGGATGTCGGGGGGCCTGAGATGCAGCCGTCCTGGGACCTGCCGTGGGAGCTGGTCCGGCGGGGCAACCGGGACCAGCTCACCGCCGTGTTCGTCGCCGGCCGGCTCCGCCTGTGGCACGGCTGGCCGCCGGACTGGGACGGACCGGCACTGGTCCGACGGGCCGCCGAACTGGGTCCGCTCGTGGTGCGGCGCGCCGGGGTGACACGGGCCCATCCGACATCGGCGACCGCGCGGCAGCGAGCGACGACGCCGGACGGCGCCGCGTCCCCGCACACCACGCTCGCCACCGGGGACACTCCCGCCGTCCCACCGCCCCCTGGGCACCCGTACGGCTCCGTCCTCCCCACACCCTGTCCCGGTGGGCGGCGATGAGCGCCGGCACCCTGGCGGTACTGGCGGTGACCGTCGCGGCGGCGGCGTTCGTGCAGGGGACCAGCGGCCTCGGGTTCGCGCTGATCGTCGCGCCGGTCGCGGGCCTCGTCGATCCGGCACTGCTGCCGGTGTTCGTGCTGACCGCGATGATCCCGCTCAACCTGTACGTCGCCTGGCGCGAGCGGCACAGTCTCGATCTGCGTGGCGCCCGGTGGATCACGGCGGCGCGGCTGACGGCGACACCGGCGGGTCTGGCGCTGCTGTGGGCGATCCCGCAGGACGCGCTCGGAGCCGTCGTCGGCGCGGCCACGGTACTGGCGGCCGTGGTGAGCCTCGTCGTGCCGTCGTTCGTGCCCGGGCGCGGAGCCTATGTGGGCGCCGGCGTCGTCACCGGGCTGACCGAGACGGCGACCGGGGTGGGCGGCCCGCCCCTCGCCCTCGTCTACCAGCACCGGCCGCCGGGCGAGCTGCGGGCGACGGTCGCCGCCTGCTTCCTGGTGGGCGAAGTCGCCTCACTCCTCCTGCTGTTCGTCACCGGGCGGGGAAGGCCGGCGGACATGGGCTGGGCACTCCTGCTGCTGCCGGCCCTCGCCGCGGGGGCCTGGCTGAGCCGGCTCGTGCACCGGCGTGTCGACGCGCAGCGGATGCGGGCCTTCGTCCTCGTCTTCGCCCTGGTGTCGGGGGTGGTACTGATGGCGGGGACGTGACACTCCCCGACCGGTCGGACCGCGTTGTCCCCGCTGCCGGACGGGCCCTGTTCCACGCCCTCGCCGGACGGAGCCCGTTCCACCCCGCCGCCGGATGCGCCCTGTTCCGCTCCGGTGCCGGACGGGCCCCCGGCTACGCCGTCCCCGTGCTCGTCCCGCCGGTCTCGGGTGGTGGGCGGCGCAGCGACGAGGCGCGCAGCACGAGCCGGGGTGCGGCGGTGGGCGGCTCGCCGTCGGTCGCCGCGGGCCCGGCCGTGCCGGTGGCCGGTCGCGCGCCCAGCAGGGCGAGCAGCAGTTCCACCGCGTCCGCGGCGGCCCGGTCCAGCCGCAGGTCGACCGCGGTGAGCGGCGGTTCACAGGTGCGGGCGCGCAGCCCGTCGTACCGGGTGACGACCATGACGTCGTCGGGCACACGGCGTCCCGCCTCCCGCAGCGCCCGTACGGCGCCGACGGCGAAGGCGTCGACCAGCACGCACAGCGCGTCGATGCCGGGGTGCTGCGCGAGCAGCTCGGCGCATCGGTCGTACCCCGCCTGCTCGCCGCCGTCCTCCGGGGCGGTCGCGACGATCGGCGGCCAGCCGTGTGCGGCGGCGGTCCGTTCGTAGGCCGCGCGGGCGTCGACCGAGGAGTGGCGGGTGCCCGCGCCGACGATGAGTGCCGGGCTGCGGGCACCCTGGTCGCGCAGATGGTCCAGGAGCAGGTCGACCACCCTGCCGCCGTGCAGGTCCACGTAGGGGGCGTCGTCGTCGGGCGCGGTGGGCCGGCCCAGGGCGACGTACGGCAGTCCGCGCTCGCGCAGTTGGGCCACGGCCGCGTCGTCCGCCTCGGGCTCGACCACGATCGCGCCGTCGATGTCGACGGAGTACAGCGCGGATGCGGACTGCACCGGCGGGATCAGCACCAGGGCGTAGTCGTGGACGAGGGCCCGCTCGGCCGCTGCGGCGGCCACCTCCATGTAGAAGCCGAGCCGTGAGGGGCCGCCGGCCACCGCGAACGGCATCGAGGACGCCAGCGCGATGGCCTTGGCCTGGCCCCGGCGCAGCCGCTGGGCACGCAGGTTGGGCCGGTACCCCAGCTCGGCGGCGATCTTCTTGATGCGTTCGCGGGTCCGCGGGTCGACCTTGCCGATGCCGTTGAGGGCGTGGGACACCGTGGTCCGCGACACCGACGCCGCGGCGGCGACGTCGGCGATCGTGGGCCGGCGAGCGCCGTGGGACGTGGTCATGGGCCCATCTTCGCAATCTCCGCCGCGCGGAGCCACCACGACCCCGTACCGGCAGCCGGCCGCCTTGAGAACGGCCTCCGCAGGTACGGGCGTTCACACGCCGTCGGAACCAGGGCCGAGTCCCTGTCGGATACCCGCGCCGTCGCCGATGTCATGGTTCTCGGCGTCCGAGCTGCCGGCCACGCTCGCCTTCGCCCGGGCCCGGGAGCTGGGTCTGCTGAGCCCGGACGTCCTCGTGCGGGACCATCTGCCGGAGTCCGCCGGGGGCGGCCGGGACACGATCACCGTACGGCCTCTGTGTGAGATGCGGACGCGGGGGTGACGATCGCCGCCCATATCAACGGCACCGCACCGCTCACCGACCGCATCCGCTGCGACCACTCACTGCGCACGGCCGTGTACCCCGTCGCCGAGCGCGTCGGGGCGGACCAGGGCAGGGGGCTGCCGCGCAGGTGCGGGCCACGCTTGGTGAGGCTCGCGTGATGGTGCGACTCTGGGTGGAGAGGTCTGCGACGAGGGGAATCCTGGAGGGCCGATGGGACGCGACGTCCCGGCGCTCGTCTTCACCCGCGAGGACCGCCGCCGGTACCGGATCAAGATGCACGAGTGTCTCGACGCGCTGGCGCAGATGCTGCGCGAGTCACGGTTCGAGGCCGAGCGGCCGCAGGTCGGCCTGGAGATAGAGCTGAACCTGGTGGGCGAGGACGCCGAGCCGGCGATGCGCAACGCCGATGCGCTGAAGGCGATCTCCGACCCGGCCTGGTCCACCGAGCTGGGCCGGTTCAATCTGGAGATCAACGTCCCACCCCGGCGGCTGACCGCGGGCGGTCCCGACGCCTGGGAGTCGGAGATCCGCGCCGCGCTGAACCACGCCGACGAGCGGGCCGGGTCGATCGGCACCCGGCTGATCATCATCGGGATCCTGCCCACCCTGCGCCAGGAGGACATCGGCGAGGAGACCCTGTCGGAGAATCCGCGCTACCAGCTGCTCAACGACCAGATCTTCGCGGCCCGGGGCGAGGACCTGCGCATCGAGGTGGACGGCGTGGACCGGCTGCGCACCTACGCGGACACCATCACCCCGGAAGCCGCGTGCACGAGCACGCAGTTCCATCTCCAGGTGTCTCCCGAGGAGTTCGCCGGTTACTGGAACGCGGCACAGGCCATCGCCGGGGTCCAGGTGGCGCTGGCGGCGAACTCGCCGTTCCTGTTCGGCAAGGAGCTGTGGCACGAGACCCGCATCCCGCTGTTCGAGCAGGCCACGGACACCCGCCCGGAGGAGATCAAGGTGCAGGGCGTACGGCCCCGGGTGTGGTTCGGGGAACGCTGGATCACCAGCGTCTTCGACCTCTTCGAGGAGAACCTGCGCTACTTCCCGGCGCTCCTCCCGCTGTGCGACGAGCAGGACCCGGTGGAGACGCTGGACCGCGGCGACACCCCCGAACTCGGCGAACTGACCCTGCACAACGGCACGATCTACCGCTGGAACCGCCCGGTGTACGCCGTCTCGCACGACGTACCGCACATCCGGGTGGAGAACCGGGTGCTGCCCGCCGGACCGACCGTCGCCGACACCCTCGCCAACGGTGCCTTCTACTACGGGCTCACCCGGGCGCTGGTGGAGGAGGACCGGCCGGTGTGGTCGCGGATGTCGTTCGCGGCCGCCGAGGACAATCTGCACACCGCCGCCCGGCACGGCATCGACGCCCTGCTGTACTGGCCCGGGATGGGCGAGGTACCGGTGCCGGAACTGGTCCTGCGGCGGCTGCTGCCGCTTGCACACCGGGGCCTGGAGCACTCCGGCATGGACGAGGCGTGGCGGGAGCCGCTGCTCGGCATCATCGAGCAGCGCTGTGTGACGGCGCGCAACGGCGCCGTGTGGCAGAAGGAGATGTTCCACCACCTCGACGCCACCGAGCACGCGGGCCGGCACGAGGCGCTGCGCCGGATGACCCAGCTGTACATCGACTACATGCACCTCAACGCGCCCGTCCACACCTGGCCGGTGGACTGAGCCGGCTCAGCCGCGCCCGCTCAGCGGGTTCACCGCCCGGTCGCAGCCCGAGTCGCGGTTCTCGCAGGCCGGCCCGTGACCCGGTCGCCGTCAAGGATGTACGGTGCAACGACCTGCGTGACGCCTCACGTGCACGCAGGAACACCCGTGAGGAGAGGCACGCGTTGACCGCCAGCTACTTCGAGCGCATCGACCGGCACCGCTACAAGCCCACCCCGCACGCGAGCGGCGCATGGGCCCCCGACGAGCAGCACTTCAGCCCGCTTGCCGGGCTCGTGGTCCACGCGATCGACGGATACCGCGCCGAGCGTCCGCCGAGCGGACTGCTCCTGTCCCGGATCAGCTTCGACATCCTGGGGCGGCTCGCGCTGGACGAGTGCGAGATCCGGGTGGAGTCGATCCGGCCGGGTCGCACCATCGAACTGCTCGAAGCGGTCGTGCTCATCGCGGACCGGCCGGTGGTGCGGGCCCGCGCCTGGCTGCTCACCGAGGTGGACACCAGCGCCGTGGCCGGCGGCGCCGACGCCCGCCTGCCCCTGCCGGACGGCCTCGCCGGCCAGTCCCTGGGCTCCGTCTGGCCCGGCGGCCACTGCGCGTCGGTCGACGTCCGGCCGGTCCATGCCGCGGAGCCGGGCCGCGCCACGGCCTGGATCACCACGGACCTCGGCCTCGTCGCCGGGGAGCCGAGCAGCCCGGTCGCGTCGTACGTCGCACTCGTCGACACCGCCAACGGCATCGCCGTACGCCGGCCGCCGACGGAGTGGATGTTCCCCAACGTCGACCTGACGATCCATCTGCACCGGCAGCCGGAGGGCCGTTGGGTCGGTCTGGACACCAGGGTCGTCTTCGGCCCCACCGGCCTGGGCCTCACCAGCAGCGTCCTGCACGACCTCCACGGCCCGGTCGGACAGGCCGAGCAGACCCTCACGGTGCGCCCGCTGCCCGGCCGGTGACCCCGGTGGCGGCCTCAGGGCTCGATGTTCCACCGCTCGGGCAGGTCGGCGTCGCAGAAGACGCAGACGAAGTGGCCGTCCCGCACGATGTTGTGCTGCCCGCAGACGCCGCAGCGGCGGAAGATCACCTCATGGGTGAAGGAACCTGGGTGCCCGAGCCCGGCCCGGTCGAGCGCCTGGCCCACGGCGGGCCACGAGTCGGTGTCCGGGCAGTAGCCGGTCGACTGGTTGCTCACCTCCTGTGCTGTCCAGCGGCCGGCGTCCTCACGAAAGCTGATCTCGCCCGCGCTCAGCACCGGCTCGCCGCCCGCGCAGGCGACGTGTTCGGACCGGCGCGGGGCCAGCCGCAGCACGCCGTCCGTGCCGATGACGAAGGTGAAGGGCTCGGCCAGTTCCTCACGGGTGCGGGCCGCGGCCCAGACCACGAACTCGCCCGCCGTGCGGATGCCGGTGCCGGTGTCCCCCGGCCGGGCCGCAGCCCTCACGTCCGCGGGGCCGACATACCGGTAGCTCCTACGGCTCCCTCCCGACAGGCTCATGCCGGTCACGGTAGGGCATGGACGGGCCGGGATGACCGGCGCCGCCCGGAAGCGGCAGGCGGGCGAGCCTGACGGGGCAGGCCCGTCCTAACTCTCCCGAGTGGCGGCCTCGGTCCGGGTGGCGGTCGCGGCTTCTTCGTCAGTGGCGCGCACCCCTCCTGCCCGTCCCTCCGCACGCGTCGCCCCCACCGAAGCAAGCCCCACTGCCGCCACCCCCGCCCACTGGGCCGCGGCCAGGTGCTGGCCGAGGAAGAGCAGGCCGATCAGGGCGCCGATCGCCGGTTCCAGGCTGGTCAGGACACCGAAGGCACGCGGCGTGAGGCGGCGCAGGGCTTCCAGTTGGAACGTGTAGGGCACGACGCTGGAGAGGACGGCGACCGCCGCGGCCACGGCGAGCGTGCCCGGGTCCAGCAGGCGGGTGCCCGCCTGCGTGATGCCGTAGGGAAGGCTGAGCAGCGCACCCCAGGTGACGGCGAGCGCCAGGCCGTTGCCGTCGGTGTCGCGTTCGGCCAGCCGGTTGCCGACCAGGATGTATCCGCCCCAGCAGCAGCCGGCCGTGGTGGCGCAGGCGATGCCGACGGCGTCCAGGGTCGTACCGGAGCGGCTGAGCAGGAGGACGCCGGTGGCGGCGAGGCCTGCCCACAGCAGGTCGGGGGCGCGGCGCGAGCCGCACAGGGCGACGGTGAAGGGGCCGAGGAACTCCAGGGTGGTGGCGGCACCCAGCGGCAGTCGGGCGACCGCCTCGTAGTACGCGAGATGGTGCACGGCGAGCAGTGTGCCGGCCATGGCCGCGATACCGAGGCCGGTCCGGTCGCCGCGGATCCGGGGCCGCCCCAGGCCGGTGAGAACGACCGCGGCGATCGCCAGCCGCAGGGTCACCACGCCGGCCGGTCCGACAGCGGGGTAGAGACGGGTGGTCAGCGCGGCTCCGCCCTGCAGGCCGAGGATGCCGCCGAGGACGAGTCCTGGCGCGGGTACGGCGCCGAGTCCCCGGCCGAGAGCGAGTGCGGCGCGTGCGCGAGGGGTGGGCTGGGGGCTGATGGGTACCGGGCTCCTTGTGCGACTGCCCTCGCAGCCTAGGTCGGTGTCCCGCCGGCGATCAACAGTGCAACGGCCCTTGAATCCACCCCTGGACCACGGGGCTCTCCTGCGTGGGCGGCTGTTGATCCGGCCCGTCACCCGGGTCAGTCTGCGTCTCCGGGTTTGTGTGCGGGTCCGTGCCCGGTGTGGTCTCCGTATCGGCTGTTGCGGTGGCGGGTACGCCGCCGCCCTCCCCGCTCGTCACGCCTGGCCCCCTCTTCCGTCCAGTTGTGGGCAGCTGCCAACGTAGCGGGGCACGGTTGGTCTGGCCAGGTCAGGGCGCCGTAGAGCACCAGCAGGAGGGGCACGGCCGGCGAGTCTGTGAGCCGGCCTGCGTACCGTACCGGGAACGGAGGCGCGACTGAGCCCTCGGCGAGTCCGCGAGCTGGTCCGCCTGCCGCACCGGGACCGGGAGCGTGGCCCCGCTCCTCAGGCGAGCACCAGCACGAGGGGCACGCCCCGGCACGGCACCAGGCGCAGGTCGCCGTACGTGCCGGGCCGTGCCGCGCTGAGGAGTTCGGCGAAGTCGGGGCCCCTGGTGAGGGAGCCTGCCAGATGGGCGGGGTCGGCGGAGGCGGCGACCCGGCCCCGGGCGTTGACCAGATGGGCGGGACGGGGCAGGCGCCGCAGGAGGGGGAGGACGGCCGCCTCGAAGTGGCGGAGGTACACGTCTGCGGCGGCCACCCCGGCGAACCGGCCCTGCAGCACGACCGGTTCGGACAGGGTCAGGCTGTACTCGTCGGAGCAGAGGTAGTCGACGTACGGTCCGGCCACCGCCCGGAGCCCGGTGTCGCGGGGCAGCGCGAACCAGTCCCAGTGCGTGTAGTCGGAGTACGCCGACTGACCGGGATCGAGGTCGAGGAGGAGCGGGCGTACGTCACCGTCGGCGCCCGACTGCCACCACTCCAGCCAGGCGGGCACGTCGGACAGCAGGCCGGGGGCCGCGACGAAACCGACGCCGGAGACCAGTTCCTCGCGGGTCAGGTGCAGATGCAGTCCGGGGCGGAGGGCGGCGAGGTCGGCGCTGGCGGGCCGCCGGCCCTGCGCGGCCGCCCGGTGGAGCAGGGCCTCGGTGTCGGCGCGGGTGGCGGCCACGGTCTCGAAGACGGCCTCCAGCGCACCGCCGACCTGCGCGGCCACCCAGGCATCCGTCTCCGTGTCGACGGTGGCGGGCCCGGGGCTCCAGCCCATGGTGTCCTCCAGCGCACGGGAACCGGACGCGGCGCGGTCAGAGGGTGAGACGTACGGCGACGAGCCGCGCCGTCGACTCCCTGACGCACCGCTCGGCCAGCGTGCCGGCCGTTTCGTGGGCCCCATCCTGCACGGCGGAGATGACGGAGCGGTGACGGTCCGCAACTTCTTCACGATATGCGTCGCCGGCGAGGACGAGGCACAGCAGTGCGCCGATCTCGCTCTGCAGGGCGACCTGTTCGCGGGTCAGCCGGGCGGACTGGGCGGCTGCCGCGAGTTCGACGTGGAAGCGGCCGTACAGCCGGCTGCGCGCCGCCGCGTCCTGGGACCGGGTCAACTCCTCGGCTGTCCGGCGGAGTTGGTGGAGGTCCTCGGGTTCGGTGCGCTGCGCGGCGAGGCGGGCGGCGGCACCGGACAGGGCGGCCCAGTGGTCGCCCAGGTCGCGCAGCTCCTCGGTGCTCCAGCCGCGCAGCCGGGCCCTCAGCCGGTCGTCGGCGGGGACTTCGGGGAGAGACACGAAGCTGCCGCCGCCACGGCCCCGGCGGGTGGTGACCAGGCCCTGTTGCCGCAGGGCCATGAGCGCCTCGCGCAGCGTGACGGTGGAGACACCGAGCTGTGCGGCGAGCTCGCTCTCGCCGGGGAGCTGCTCACCGTCGGTGAGGAGGCCCAGTTCTATGGCGTCACCGAGGCGGCGGACGACCGTGTCCACGCGGGCCCTGTTGTCCACCGGGCTGAAGACGGCCTTGCGGGCCGGGCCGTCCATCTCCTGCTGTCTCACGGCCACCACCTTGTGCATTGACTCAAGCTTTACCTTAAGGGGACCTTGAGCTTAGAACTATGACTTCATATGTTTGCGCTCAAGCGGTTCAACGTACAGCGCGCCAGAAAGGTTCCCCCATGGAGGGAATTGCGATCCGGCTGCAGGACCTGCGGAAGTCGTTCGGTGGGACGACCGCCGTGGCCGGGGTCGACCTGGAGATCCGGGACGGGGAGTTCTTCTCGATGCTGGGCCCCTCCGGCTCCGGGAAGACCACGGTCCTCCGGCTCGTCGCCGGGTTCGAGACGCCGGACCGGGGCCGGATCGAGCTCGCCGGCCAGGAGGTCACCGGCCTCGCCCCGTTCGAGCGGGACGTGCACACGGTCTTCCAGGACTACGCCCTGTTCCCGCACATGACGGTCGAGCAGAACGTCGCGTACGGGCTGAAGGTCCGCAGGGTGCCGAAGGCCGAACGTCTCGTACGCGCCCGCAAGGCCCTCGCCGAGGTCCGCCTGGAGGGGTACGGCCAGCGGCGCCCGGCCCAGCTCTCCGGCGGGCAGCGGCAGCGCGTCGCCCTCGCCCGCGCGCTCGTCGGCCGGCCCCGGGTGCTGCTGCTGGACGAGCCCCTCGGCGCCCTCGACCTGAAGCTGCGCGAGCAGATGCAGGTCGAACTGAAGGAGATCCAGCGGGAGGTCGGCATCACCTTCGTCTTCGTCACCCACGACCAGGAGGAGGCCCTGACGATGAGCGACCGCATCGCCGTCTTCGACCAGGGCCGTATCGCCCAGGTCGGCACGCCCGCGGAGATCTACGAGCGCCCGGCGACCCCCTTCGTCGCCTCCTTCGTCGGGACCTCGAACCTCCTCGACGGCGAGGCGGCCCACCGGATCACCGGCTCCCCTGGCACGTACAACATCCGGCCGGAGAAGATCCGCGTCCTGAAGGAGTCCGCCGAGGCGGACGAGCCGGAGCACGCCACCGTGACCGGAACCGTCGCCGAGGTCGTCTACCTCGGTGACGCCACCCGCTTCCTGGTCGACCTCGACGGCGGCGGCCGGCTCACCGCGCTCCAGCAGAACCTGGAGACGTCCTCCGAGGACGTCGCCGCCTACCGCGGCACCCGGGTCCGCCTGACATGGCACCGCCGGCACTCCGTCCGGCTGCCTTCCTGACCTCTCCCCCGCCGCCACGTCCCCTTGGAGAACGCCGTGCGTCCCACCCCTGCCCTGCGCACCGCGGCCTGTGCCGCCGCACTGCTGCTCGCCGCCGCCTGCGACTCCTCCGGCTCGGGCAGCTCGTCCGCCACCGGGCTCAACCCGCCCGACCTCAAGGCCCCGACGAAGCTCGGCAAGACAGAGGGCCAGGTCAATCTGATCGCCTGGGCCGGCTATGTCGAGGACGGCTCCGACAACCCGAAGGTGAACTGGGTCAGCGACTTCGAGCACCAGACCGGCTGCCAGGTCCACTCCAGGGTCGCCGCCAGCTCGGACGAGATGGTCAAGCTGATGAAGACCGGCGAGTACGACGCCGTCTCCGCCTCCGGCGACGCCTCCCTGCGCCTGATCGCCTCCGGCGACGCGGCCCCCGTGAACACCGCTCTCGTCCCCCACTACAAGGACATCTTCGCCGGACTGAAGAACGGCGCCTGGAACTCGGTCAAGGGCCGGATGTACGGCATCCCGCACGGCCGGGGCGCCAACCTCCTGATGTACAACACCGAGAAGGTCAAGCCCGCACCCACCTCCTGGTCCGCCGTCTTCGACGACGCCGCGCGGTACAAGGGGCACGTCACCGCGTACGACTCGCCGATCTACATCGCCGACGCGGCCCTCTATCTCAAGGCCGCCAAGCCGGAGTTGAAGATCAAGGACCCGTACGCGCTCGACCAGAAGCAGTTCGACGCGGCCGTGGCCCTGCTCAAGCAGCAGAACAGGAACGTCGGGGAGTACTGGGGCGACTACCTCAAGGAGGTCTCCGCCTTCAAGAGCGGCGACTCGGTGGTCGGCACCACCTGGCAGGTCATCGCCAACCTCGCCGCCTCCGAGGGCGCGAAGGTCAGGGCACTGGTGCCGAAGGAGGGTTCGACCGGCTGGTCCGACACCTGGATGGTGTACAGCAAGGCCAGGCACCCCAACTGCGCCTACAAGTGGCTGAACTGGATCGTGTCGCCCAAGGTCAACGCCCAGGTCGCCGAGTACTTCGGCGAGGCACCGGCCAACTCCAGGGCCTGCGCCGAGACCAGTGACAAGAACTTCTGCACGGTCTACCACGCGGCCGACGAGAACTACTGGAAGAGGATCGCCTTCTGGAACACGCCCATCGAGCAGTGCCTCGACGGCCGCAAGGACGTGACGTGTGTGCCGTACGCGAAGTGGGTGCAGGCCTGGACCGAGATCAAGGGCTGAGGCATGGCCCTGCTGACCCGGACCGCGGGGGCGCTGCACCGCAGACCCCGGCTGCGGCTGGCCCTGCTGCTCACCGCCCCGCTGCTGTGGCTCGCCGTCCTCTACCTCGGCTCGCTGGCGGTCCTGTTCGTCTCCGCGTTCTGGACCACGAACTCCTTCACCTCGCAGGTGGTGAACGTGTGGTCGACGGACAATTTCCGCGAGCTGTTCACCACGCCCGTCTTCCGCCAGGTCATCCTGCGCAGTGTCGGCGTGGCGCTCGCGGTGACCGTGCTGTGCGCGCTGATCGCCTTCCCGGTGGCCTTCTACACCGCGCGCGTGGCGCGGCCCCGGTGGCGCCCGCTGCTCGTGGTGGCCATCCTCACCCCGCTGTGGGCGAGTTACCTGGTCAAGGTGTACGCCTGGCGGCTCATCCTGTCCCAGGGCGGTCTCGCGGACTGGATGCTCGCGCCGTTCGGGCTGACCGGCCCCGGCTTCGGCCTGCCGGCCACCGTTCTCACCCTGACGTACCTGTGGCTGCCGTACATGATCCTGCCGATCCACACGGCGCTCGAACAACTTCCGGCCAGCCTGCTCGACGCCTCGGCCGACCTCGGGGCGCGGGCCGGGCGGACTTTCCGCTCGGTGGTGCTGCCGATGGTGCTGCCGTCGGTCGCGGCCGGCTCGGTGTTCACCTTCTCGCTCAGCCTCGGCGACTACATCACCGTGCAGATCGTCGGCGGGAAGACGCAGCTGATCGGCAACCTCGTGTACTCCAACATCGAGCTGAACCTGCCCATGGCCGCCGCGCTCGGCACCGTCCCCGTCGCCGTGATCGTCCTGTACCTGCTGGCGATCCGCCGTACGGGCGCCCTCAACAGCCTGTAGGACCCGGAGGAGAGAAGCGCCATGCATCTCAGCCGCACCGCGCGCATCGCCCTGCGCACCGGCGCCGGGCTCGGTTTCACGGTGATCTACGTCCCGCTGCTGCTCGTCCTCGTCAACTCCCTCAACCCGGACCGCAGCGCGAGCTGGCCACCGCCGGGGCTGACCTGGCACTGGTGGTCGGTGGCCGGGCACGACTCCGGTGCCCGGCAGGCGCTGTGGGTCTCGGTGAAGGCAGGTCTCGGGGCCACTTCGATCGCGCTGGTCCTCGGTACGCTCATCGCGTTCGCCGTGGCCCGGCACCGCTTCTTCGGCCGCGACACCGTGTCGTTCATCGTGGTCCTGCCGATCGCGCTGCCCGGCATCGTCACCGGCATCGCCCTCAATTCGGCCTTCAGCACGGTGCTGGAGCCGCTCGGCGTGGGTCTCGGGCTGTTCACGGTGATCGTCGGCCATGCCACGTTCTGCATCGTGGTGGTCTTCAACAACGTGGTCGCGCGGCTGCGCCGCACGGCCTCCTCGTACGAGGAGGCGGCCATGGACCTCGGGGCGACGACCTTCCGTGCCTTCGCCGACGTCACCTTCCCGCTCGTCCGCTCCGCGCTGCTGGCGGGCGCTCTGCTCGCCTTCGCCCTCTCCTTCGACGAGATCGTGGTCACCACGTTCACCGCGGGACCCGGCATCGAGACCCTTCCGATCTGGATCTTCGACAACATGACGCGGCCTCAACAGGCGCCGGTGGTGAACGTCGTGGCCGCCGTACTCGTGCTGCTGTCGGTGATTCCGATCTACGTCGCCCAGCGACTGTCCGCGGACACGGCGACGTCGAGCCGGGTGTGAAACCCCGTACGGCGGACGAACAGGGGGTCGCATGAGTACAGGGAGTCCCGTCGGTCCGGCGCGGGCGGTGCGTGCGGCGTACGAGGCCGCCTCGGCGGTCGTCGCGGGCCTGGGTGACGAGGAGTCGTGGCTGCCGACCGGCTGCACCGGCTGGGCGGTCCGCGACCTCGTCTTCCACTGCGTGACGGACGCCCAGCGCGCACTCGTGGCTCTGCACACGCCGGCGCGCGGGCCGGTGGACCGGGATGCGGTGTCCTATTGGCAGGACTGGCGGCCGGACACTGTCGGAGCGGCGAACGGCCGTCGCTGGGTGCGGGTGAACGCCAGCATGTTCCTGGACTTCCGTCAGCTCCAGGGCCTGTACCGGGAGACTGTGTCGGCGGCCGTACACGCGGCGGAGGCGGCCGACCCCGCCCAGCATGTCGCCACACAGGGGCACGTCCTGACGGCCGGGGACCTGCTGACCACCCTCGCGGTGGAGGCGACCGTCCACCACCTGGACCTGACCGTCCGTCTCCCGGACGCGCCGGGACCGGTCCCGGAGGGCCTGGCGGCGGTGCGCGCCACGCTCGACGGTCTGCTCGGGCGACCGGGCCTGCCGGACTGGACCGACGAGCACTACGCGCGCGTGGGCACCGGGCGGGCCGTGCTCACCGAGGCCGAACGGGCCGCTCTGGGCGCGGCGGCGGACCGGTTCCCGCTGTTCGGCTGAGACCGGGCCGGCGCCCCAGGCGCACGCCCGACGACGGGGACACGCGCCGACGCCGCCCGGGCCGGGCGAGCGGCGTGGACGTGGTCCGGGCAGCCGCGGGCGGCGGCCGGCTCCGGGGAGAGCCCGCGCTGTCCCGAACAGGCCCGGACGGCGCACTGGTCCGTCCGGCGCTGAGCCGCACCGGCCGGCTCCCGGTTTCGGCACGGGCCCCGGGGGCAGTCGGTGCACATGGTCTCGTACGGACCGGAGCAGCGTGTGTACGTCCCCGAGCTCTGTGCCCGATGGGAGACGCAGACGTTCCTGCACTGGGCCTATCCCCCGGAGGAGGTGCAGCGCCTGCTTCCTGACGGGCTCGTCGTGGACACGTACGAGGGGTCGGCGTGGGTGAGTCTCACGCCGTTCGTCATGGCCGGCGTGCGCCCGCCGGGATTCCCGGCCACGCTGCCCGCCTTCGAGGAGACCAATCTGCGGACGTATGTGCGCGGGCCGGACGGACGCGACGGGCTGTGGTTCCTGTCCATCGAGGTGTCCTGCCCGGTCATGCTGGCCGCCCGCGCGATAGGGGCGCCGTACCACCTCGGCCGTCTGGCGCTGTCCCACCGCGAGGACGTCCAGGCGTACACAGGCACCCGGCGGGGCGGTGGTCCCCGGTACCGGGTGGCCGTCCGTCCCGGCGAGCCGATCCGGCCCACCCACCGGGACGTGTGGCTGACCTCCCGCTGGCGGTCCTTCTCGCGGCGGCTCGGGATGCTGTGGGAGACGCCCGTCGAGCACGAGCCCTGGCCGCTGCGCGAGGCGCACCTCATCGACGTCGAGGAGACCCTCGTCCGTGCCGCCGGGCTGCCCCCACCCACCGCGCAGCCGCTGCTGCACTTCTCGGAGGGGGTGCACCGGGTGCGCTTCGGCCTCTCCCGTCCGGTCCGGCCCGCACGCCGGGGAGCGGGCGACGCCCCGGCGGATCCGCCTCGTACCGAAGGGGCCGGGCACGCGTGAAGCCGGTGTGCCCGACCGGGCCCCGGTGGCCGGCCGACCCGGCGGACGACGGGTGGCAGCCGCCGGCGAACCCGCGCCGTCGCGCGCGGGTCACGGGGCGTTCGGCAGGCTCGCCGGACACCACGGCACAGACCGAACGGCGCCCGGCATGCCGGGGCCGGGGCCGGTTCCGCCCTCGCGCGGCCCGGCGCGCATGAACCGGTCCGCGCCAGGTCCCGGTCGATCCGCCAGGCTGCGCTTCGACGGCTGGATCGCCGGTATCGGCACGGCGTCCGGTACCCGCCTGGTCCTCGGTCACTGGCCGCGCTCGCCCTTCGGTCCGTTCAGCGACGTGATGGTCGAGCGCGCCGACGGCCACCGCCTGCTGCTGGCTCCCACCCGGCACACGGCGGAGTTCATCGCCGGAGCATATGCCTTCGACGAGGTGCGGATCGTACCCGTGGGGGTCCGCGTCACCGGTAACGAGTGGGCGGTCACGGCGGATCCGCTGCTCGACCTGCGGCTCACCGTCGGGCGCAGAAGCCTGCCGGGACTCCTGCTCAGGGCGGTTCCGGGTGCGCTGGCCACGCGGACGGGCTGGACCGCGCTGACGGACCCGATCGCCCGCTTGCTGCTCGGCGTGCGGACCCGCGGGAGCGCCGGCGGCGGCCGGCACGAGTGGTACGGCGCCCGCGATGTGCGTCTCATCAGGGCGGCGACCGCGGTGCAGGAGGGACGGGACCTCGGTTCCCTCGCACCCGTGGAGCCCGCCGTGCGCTTCGGCTTCGGCTCCACGCCCCGCCGACCGTGCCTGGTGCGTGTGACGACGACGCTGAGCGTGCCGGGCGCCCCGATGCGCTGACGCTCCGGCCGCTCCAACTCCCTGGGACCGCAGGCCGGTTGACTCCCATGAACGGGCAAAAGGCGGCTCACGCATCTTGACCCCGGTTTGGTCCAGACCAATCATGGCCTAGACCAATAGGCCCGGCCGGCCCGTACAGCGCGCCATCTCCGCTCGACCCGCGCACGCTCACCCGTCGTCCGCCATCCGGGAGTACCGATGACACGTCCGAGACCCGTACGCGCCCTGCTCGCAGGCCTGACCACCCTGGCCGCCTCCGCGGGGCTCGCCCTGGGAGCCCAGGGCACCGCGCACGCGGCGACCCCGCTGCCCGCACATGTCTTCGCGCCCTACTTCGAAACCTACAACGGCGACAGCCCCGCCGCGCTCACCCAGGCCTCCGGGGCCAAGTACCTGACCATGGCCTTCCTGCAGACCGACAAGAAGGGCTCCTGCACCCCGTACTGGAACGGCGACACCTCCACGCCGGTCGGCTCCTCCGTCTTCGGCGCCGACGTCACCACCATCCGCTCGCGCGGCGGCGACGTGATCCCCTCCCTCGGCGGCTACGCGGCCGACAACGGCGGCACCGAGATCGCCGACAGCTGCACCAACACCGACTCCATCGCCGCCGCCTACGAGAAGATCATCACCACCTACGACGTCTCCCGGCTCGACATGGACGTCGAGGACAACTCCCTGACGAACACCGCCGGCGTCGACCGCCGCAACCAGGCCATCAAGAAGGTCCAGGACTGGGCCGCCGCGAACGGCCGGTCGGTGCAGTTCTCCTACACCCTGCCGACCACGACGACCGGACTCGCCGACAGCGGCCTCGCCGTACTGCGCAGCGCGAAGAGCGCGGGTGCCAGGATCGACGTCGTCAACATCATGACGTTCGACTACTACGACGGCGCCACCCACCACATGGCCACCGACACCGAGACGGCCGCCAGCGGCCTGCACGACCAACTGGCCGGGCTGTACCCGAATCTGTCCGACAGTCAGCTCTGGAACATGGTCGGCGTCACCGAGATGCCCGGGGTGGACGACTACGGCCCGGCGGAGACCTTCACCACGGCCGACGCCCCCACGGTGTACGACTGGGCGGTCGCCAAGGGCGTCAGCACCCTCTCCTTCTGGGCCCTCCAGCGTGACAATGGCGGCTGCCCCGGCTCCGGCGCCTCCGACACCTGCTCCGGCATCTCCCAGGACACCTGGTACTTCACCCACACCTTCGCGCCCTTCACCGGCGGCACGACGACCCCGCCGGCGAACGACTTCTCCGTCGCCCTCTCCCCCGCCACCGCCTCGGTCGACCCCGGCGGAACCGCGACGGCGACGGTGCGGACCTCAGTGACCTCGGGCAGCGCACAGCCCGTCGACCTGGCCGTGAGCGGTGCGCCGAGCGGGGCGACCGCCTCCCTGAGCCCGTCCTCGGTCACCGCCGGCGGCAGCTCCACCCTCACGGTGAAGACCGGTGCCGCCACGACACCCGGCACCTACACCCTGACCGTCACCGGCACGGCGGGCCCGGCCCGGCACAGCTCCACGCTCACCCTGACGGTCAAGGGCGCCGGCGGCACGGCCGTGCTCGGCAACGGGGACTTCGAGAGCGGCTCGCTCACACCCTGGGCGTGTGACACCGGGGCCACCGTGGTCTCCTCCCCGGTGCACGGCGGCTCCCACGCCCTGAAGACCGCGCCCTCGGCCTCCCGGACCGGCCAGTGCGCGCAGACCCTCACCCTGAAGCCCGACACGGCTTACACCCTGAGTGGCTGGGTGCAGGGTCCGTACGCCTATCTCGGCGTCAGCGGTGGCGCGACGGCCGGCACCTGGGCCTCGTCCTCGTCGTGGTCGAAGCTCACGGTCCCGTTCACGACCGGCGCCTCCGGAACGGTCACGGTGTACGTCCACGGCTGGTACGGCCAGGGCGCGGTCTACGCCGACGACCTGACCCTGGGCTGACGTACGCCCCGTGGGGGAGCCGCCGACCTCACCCGCTCCGGTCGAGCGCCGGACGCCGTCTTCATAGGCTGAAGGGACCCTGAAGCTCCTCCGGGAGGCCTCGCGACGGCAGGAGACGGTCGTGATCGAACTGGCCGCGGCGTTCGCCGTCGCGGGAGCCGCGAGCAACGCCGTGGGCACCGCCTTCCAGCGCAAGGCGGCGTCCGCGAGCAGCCGTGGCGGGCTGCGGCTGCTCGCGGAGCTGGTGCGCCGGCCCTTCTGGGTGATCGGCATGTGCGGGGTGGTGTGCGCCGCCCTGTTCCAGAGCCTGGCCCTGGTCAACGGCCCACTCGCGCTGGTCCAGCCGCTCTTCGTCCTGGAGCTGCCCTTCGCGCTGCTCGTCGCCGCCCCGCTGATGCACAAGCGGCTGCCCCGCTCCGGCTGGTGGGGGGTGGGCGGCTGCGTGCTGGGCCTCGCCGTCCTGCTCGTCGCCGCCGCCCCGCACGGCGCCATCGACCACGCGCCGCTCACCCGCTGGAGCCCGGCCCTGGGCCTGTGCCTCGGCGGAATGGCCGCGGCCGTTCTGCTCTCCCGCCGCGGTCACTCGCCGGCCCGCCGCGCCGCGCTCCTCGCGATGGCCTCCGCCACGGGCAACGCGCTGACCGCCGCCCTGCTGAAGTCGGCCGCCGGCACCTTCGCCGACCATGGCTTCGCGGCGTTCCTGAAGTCCTGGCAGACGTACGGCTTCGCGCTCACCGGTGCCGCCGCCGTGATCCTGCTGGAGAACGCGCTCCAGGCCGGGCCGCTGGCGGCGGCGCAGCCCGCGCTGACCATCGGCGACGCGGTGATCAGCCTGACGCTCGGCATGACCCTGTTCGGCGAGCGGATCCGCACGGGCTGGTGGCTCGTAGCGGCAGCGTGCGGCGCCGTGCTGATCGTCGTGGGCGTGGTGGTGCTCAGCCGGGCCGTCCAGCACATCACCGTGGTGCCCGTCACGGCCGGACGACGGCACCCGGCGGCATGAGCCGGGAAAGGTGAGCCGGGCGGTCGCGCCGCCCCGTGGCTTCCGCCGTCCTACCGGCCCGCGATCCCGTCGATCCAGGCCTGGAGCCGTTCACCCTGGGCGGCCATCAGACCGGGGTCGCGCAAGGTGTGGGTGAGGACGGACAGGCCCTGGTGGGCGGCGACGAGTTCGACGGCGAGGGCGGCGGCATCGGCGCGGCCGAGCTGGGTGAACTGGGACTCCACCCAGTCGAGCTGGGCCCGCATGACCTTCGCGGCGACCTGGTCCAGGCCGTCGTCGCGCTTGACGAGCTCGGTGGCGAGGGTGCCGAACGGGCAGCCGAAGCGGGCCGCTGTCGCGCGCTGATCGACCCAGCCGGCGACGAGCTCCCTCAGCCGGGCGGCCGGGTCCGGGAGGGCGTCCAGGCGGGCGGTGAGCGCGTCGAGGTGCGCGCAGTGGGCGTCCACCGCGGCTTCGACCAGCAGGTCCTTGGTCTTGAAGTAGTAGTAGACGTTGCCGAGCGGCACCTCGGCCGTGCGGGCGATGTCGCCGAGGGTGGTCTTCTCCATGCCCTGCTCATGGAAGACCTGGACGGCCGCCCGCACCAGGCGCTCACGCTTGCCGCCCCGGCCGGAACGGCTCGACCGGGCGGCCTGGGCCGTGGCGGCGGATTCCGAGTCAGTCACCTGACTGAGGATAGACGGGTTCCTGCCGGTGGCGGGCGAGGATCGGGCGCCCGCGGGTGGGCCGGTCTGATCCTGCGCGAGTGGCCCCCGTCCTGGTCGTACGGTGTTCGTCGCCGTGGGGCCGGCCGGGTGAGGCGAGGGATGCCGGGCCGGCCCTTTGCACGCCACGCCGTATGCAATTAGCAGGTTTATCCACTTATCAGCTCTATGGTGCGATCTGTCGGAGGTGTCGGCTGAGGTGGCGCGCAAGGCGTCGCGGCGCGGCGCGGGTTGGGATGGCGATGAGTGGAATCAGCCGCCGGAGTGTGGCTCGCCTCGGTCTCGGCGCCGGTATCGGTGTGGCTGCCGCCTCGTTGGCCAGGTGCGGAGGCGGCTCGGACGAGGACACGGCGCCCCTGCAGGGGCCGCCCCGGCTGATCGGGGACGGCTCCACGTCGTACACCGGACGGCAACCCCACCAGCCGGCCCCGCCCGAGCCCCTCGAACCCGGCCAGACCCCGCCGCAGTTCGTGGTGTTCTCCTGGGACGGCGCCGGCGAGCTCGGCACCGGACTGTTCCCGCGCTTCCTGGAGCTGGCCCGCACCCACGGTGCGCACATGACGTTCTTCCTGTCCGGCCTCTACCTCCTGCCGGAGGAGAGGAAACGGCTCTACGATCCGCCGAACAACCCGGTCGGCGCCTCCGACATCGGCTACCTCACCGGCGAACACCTCAAGGCGACGCTGAAGTACGTCCGCCAGGCCTGGCTCGACGGCCACGAGATCGGTACCCACTTCAACGGTCACTTCTGTGTCGGCCCGGGGTCGGTGGCCAACTGGACTCCGGAACAGTGGCGTTCGGAAGTGGAGCAGGCTCGGACCTTCGTCAAGTGCTGGCGGTCGCACACCGGCTGGCACGACGATCCGCCGCTCCCCTTCGACTACGACAAGGAACTCGTGGGCGGCCGCACCCCGTGCCTGCTCGGACAGAGGAACCTGCTGCCGGTCGTGCGGGAACTGGGCTGGCGCTACGACGCCTCCTCGCCCGGCGGGCTGCAGTGCTGGCCGAGGAAGCGGGGCGGCGTGTGGGACCTGCCGCTGCAGAGCATCCCGTTTCCCGGGCACAGGTTCGAGGTGCTGTCCATGGACTACAACATGATGGCGAACCAGTCGAAGAACTCGACGCGGGCGCCCTCCTACAACTACCCCTACTGGCGGGCCCAGGCCGCACAGGCGTATGTGGCCGGGTTTCAGCGGGCGTACGAGACGAACCGGGCGCCGCTGTTCATCGGCAACCACTTCGAACAGTGGAACGGCGGCATCTACATGGACGCGGCCGAGGAGGCCCTCAGGCAGATCGCCGGCTGGAACGACGTGCGCCTGGTCTCCTTCCGGCAGTTCGTCGACTGGCTCGACGCCCAGGACCCCCGGATCCTCGCCAAACTGCGCACCCTCGAGGTCGGCCAGAAACCGCACGGCGGCTGGTCCGCCTTCCTGCGCCCCGGGACATGAACGCCCCCGAAAAGAAGGCCAGTTTCCATCGATTGGACTTTGCCGAAGCGTATTGGCCTTCCTAGCGTGGGGTCATGGCATCACACGGAACGACCGGTCGCGGAGCGGCCGGGGATGTCGTCGTCGGGGTGAGCGACTCGCTCGCCGGCCTGGCCGCGTTGCGCCGCGGCATTCTGGAGGCCCGCAGAACCGGCCGCACACTGGTGGCCGTCCGGGCCTGGGAGCCGCCGGAGGGCGATG
The DNA here is from genome assembly GCF_040634095.1 of Streptomyces sp. NPDC007205. Taxonomy (NCBI): domain Bacteria; kingdom Bacillati; phylum Actinomycetota; class Actinomycetes; order Kitasatosporales; family Streptomycetaceae; genus Streptomyces; species Streptomyces sp. NPDC007205. The sequence goes on along the minus strand of NZ_JBEYEW010000001.1, from coordinate 538,025 downwards.
CCGTCTTCCGGCGCTGGCCCGAGCCGTCGTGGGGCCGGCTGTGGTCCGACAGGGCGTGGCAGCTGCTGGACCGGGCCTTCGAGCTGGCGGCCGGCGGGCCTCCGGGCGACCTGCGGATCGTACGGCGAGTGGTCAGGGGCCCGGCGGGGCCGGCGCTGTGCTCGATCGCGTCGTCCCCGGACGACCTGCTGGTCATAGGTAAGGCCAGGCCCCGGGGTCCGCTGGCCCGGCTGCACCACAGACCGGTGCACCGGCACATCCCGGCCCGGGCCGAGTGCGAGGTCCTGGTCGTGGCCGGCCCGCGGCTGCTGCCCCGCGAGGCACGGATCCTGCGACGCGGCGACACGGTGGAGCGGCGGAGCCGGGCGGCGGGCCTGGCGCCGTGACCCCGCACACGCCGCGCCGGGATCATCGGAGGTCAGCTTGCGCCGCGGCGGGCGTACACCTCGATCTCGATCTTCATGCGAGGGTCGGCGAGGCCGCACACCAGCATGGTGGCGGCCGGCCGGACCTCACCGAAGCAGCGGCGCAGCACCGGCCAGCAGGGCTCGAAGTCCGCGCGGTCCGGGAGCAGATAGCGCACCCGCACCACGTCGGCGAAGCCGCACCCGGCCTCCGAGAGGGCGGCCTCGATGTTGCGCAGGCACTGCTCGGCCTGTTCCACGACGTCGTCCGAGATCGTCATGGTGGTGTAGTCGAACCCGGTGGTCCCGGACACATGGATCCAGTCGCCGTCGACCACGGCACGGGCGTAGCCGATCTGCTCCTCGAAGGTCGAGCCGCTGAGGATCACACGTCGCTCTGTCATGCGCGGAAAGCTAGGTGACCGGCGCCGATACGTCCAACGCGGGCTTCGCCAGGGCAGGAGGCGCAGCACCGGCGCCCGTCCGGCCGTGCCGCGACCGCCTGGCGACATCTCTCACATCTCTCTTATGTTCGGTCGCCAGAGTCCCCGGCTGTGAAGGCGAGGAAGCTCAAGAAGACAAAGACACAGACGAAGATCATCGCGGTGGGCGGTGCGCTCCTGATGGTCGGTGTGATCGGTACGGCCGCCGCGTTCGGCACCGCCACGCATCAGGCCCGGAGCATCGAAGCGCACGGCAACCAGCTCTCCGTACCGGTCGACGGTGGCCGCGCCACGGTGGACATCAGGTCTCTGGCGGTGCGGGCCCGAGCGGACGACGGCCGCACCTGGCAGCTGTCCGCACCGGCGCCCGGTGATCTGGGCGCGCCCGGAAAGGTCACCGTCCGCGGCGGACAGGCCAGTTGGCGCTACGGCGACAGAGGGCTGACCGTCACCGCGTCCGCGCGGGACGGGCGCCTGGCCATCACCGTGCACTCGGCACGGCGGTCCCGTCTGACCTGGCCGGTCTCCGGCACGGACCGAACCACAGAGGAGTTGCAGGTCCCGCGGGGTGAGGGCTTGGCCGTGCCGGTCACCGACCGGTGGTGGAACTCCCCCTCGGCAGGCCTGGCGGGCACCGAGGCCGATATGGCCGGCGGCCTGACCATGCCGTTCTGGGGCACCAGTCAGTCCGGACGGCACGGCGCGAGCTACATCGTCGAGTCAGACATCGGCACGACGCTCAGGTTCGTGTCCGCCGGCGGCCGGCTGCACACCGAGGCCGAGCACGCCTTCTCGGCGCAACAGGCCACGGGGACGTACGCGGTGACGTTCGCACTCACCGACGGGTCGCCGGTAGCGGCGGCGCGCGACTACCGCGCCTGGCTCCAGGGCCACGGCGGCATCACGACGCTGCGACAGAAGATCGCGCGCAACCCCGAAGTGGCCAAGCTGGTGGGCGCGTTCCACGCGTACACCTGGGGCCGGGCACGTACCGCCGAGGGCGTCCGCCGGCTGCGGGAGCTGGGGATCGACCGGATGTGGCTGGGGTACGACGCCGACGGCACCCCCATGGACGGGAAGGCCACGCGCCTTGCCCGGCAGGCCGGTTACCTCGTCGGGCCCTACGACTCCTGGGCCAACGCACAGGACCCGGCGTCGGCCGACACCCCCGTGTCCGACTGGCCCGCCCCGGTGTGGCAGGACGCCTGTGTGCGCAAGGCGGACGGCACGCTCGTCACCGGTTTCGGCGGCCGCGGCTGCTATGTGAGCTCCGAAGCGCTCCGCCGCGCCGAGCCCACCCGGCACTACCTGGCCGACCGCGCCAGGAAGATGACCGCGGACGGCGCCACCAGCTACTTCCTGGACGTCGACGCCGCAGGTGAACTGTTCGCCGATCACTCTCCGGCGCATCCGATGACCAAGGCCCAGGACCGCAGGAACCGGCTCGCGCGCATGGCGTGGCTGTCCGGCGACCGCCGCCTGGTGCTCGGTTCGGAGGCTGCGGGCTCCTGGGCGAACGGAGTGCTGTCCTTCAGCCATGGCTCGGGCACACCGGTCGACGACCGGCTGTGGAAGCTGGAGCGGGACCGCCCGACCTGGGGCCGTTACGCCCCCGCCAGTGCGCCGGGGGTCTTCTTCAAGCCCGTCCATCTGCCGGCCGACCTCGCGAAGGCGATGTACGACCCGAGGTACCGGGTGCCGCTCTACCAGACGGTCCTGCACGACTCGGTGATCAGTACCGAGCGCTGGGAGCTGTCGTGGTCGAAACTCCCGGACCAGAGCCGCACCCGCGCGCTGCTCGCGATGCTGTACAACGTGCCCCTCAACCTGGTCCTGGACCAGTCCGAACTGGACCGCCACGGCGAGCGGATCGCCCAGGTGCAACGGTACTTCGAGCCCCTGCACAAGGCGGCGGCCACACAGCCGATGACCGACTTCCGCCGGCTGGCGGACGACGGTCTCGTGCAGCGCACCACGTTCGGCAGCGGGGTGCTGACCATGACGGCCAACTTCTCCACCACGTCCCATGACGGGCTGCCCGCCGGATGCGTCGACGCGGTGCTCAAGGGTGGTGAGAAGCAGCGGTTGTGCCCCGCGGGTCTGTGAGACACGGCCTGGGTGGCTAACAGGAGGAAGACGCGAAGCGCGCCAGCTGGTCCTTGATCCACGGGTCGTACACTGCCAGGCGATGCCGAGCGCCGGGGACGAACCACGCCAGCTGGCCGGCGACCCACGGATCGATCCGCTGGTCGGGGCCGCGCCGGCAGGGCGTGCGCTGGCCGGCGTGCACCGCCGCGGTACCGGCGGCGTGTCCCTCCGGCCCCGGGGTGGCCGCCGCCGCGGAGCCGCCGGTGGCGAGGAGAGCACCTGCGACCACCGCGGTGACGACGCCGGCCGCGCCCGCTTTCCGTATCAGCTTCTTCATGGCCTTCTCCTTCTGGTGGGGCCCATGACCGTGCGTGTGCGGTCCATGGCTGACGGTTCCGTCCCACCTGTGGTGGCGGACCGCGGAACCGCCTCCCATGGCTGGTAGGGGCGTCTACCCAGGGAGTCGCGTCCCACTCGTCGCGGGCCGCGCCCGAGACGGGACCGGGTCGGGCACCCCCGCCGCGCCCCACGACCTGAGCGAACGCACAGGGCTGCGGGAGCGCCTGCTGCCGCCGTTCACGAATGGCGGCAGCAGGCGCTGTGCTGCCCGCTGCCGCGGCCTTATGGTGGGCCGTCAATTGCGTCCGCTCCGAGGGGAATTCATGAGACCCGGGACCAGGATCGTGCGATACGCCGCCGTCGGTGCGGCCGCCCTGCTGCTCTGTGCCGGCCTCACCGCCACGGCATCCGCCGACGGGGCCACCGCCGCCCGGAATCCGCTCGCCGACCGGCTCGACGCCTACTGGACCCCGGCCCGTATGGCGGCCGCGCTGCCGGCCGACACCGTGAAGGGGAGCAAGCCGGGCGCGACGGCCGCCGGTGCGTCCCCCGCGGTGGACGGGCCCCGGCCGGGCGAGTACATCCCGCCGAGCCGGAGCTTCGACGGCATCCCCCAGGCCGGTACCTTCTTCTGGACGGACGCCGGAGGCACCGGCCGCACCTGCAGTGGCTCGGTCGTCCGCAGCCCCGGCCACGACCTGGTGATCAGCGCCGGCCACTGTCTGAAGGGCTATGCCGGCACCTCGCCCGAGCGTCATCTGGCCTTCGTCCCGCAGTACCACGACACCCGCAAACCCTTCGGGATCTTCCCGGTGCGCACCGACGGCGTCTACGTCCCCCAGCAGTACTACGACCTGGGCGAACACGCCGGAGCCGCCTACGACTTCGCCTTCGCGGCCACCGAACCCAACCAGGACGGCACACGCCTGGAGGACGCGGTGGGCGGGGTGCGGCTGCTCACCGGGACGGGCTACTACCACGCCCCGGTACGGATGATCGGCTACCCGGCGGGCGCGGAGAAGCCGCTGGAGTGCTGGAGCTGGACCACCAGGTGGGACAGTGACGACCCGGCCGACCCCGGTACGTTCCCGCGCATCGCCTGCGACGCCTTCGTGGGCGGCACCAGCGGCGGTCCGATGCTCGTACCGTGGCCCGGCGGCTGGGCGGTCATCGGTGTGATCGGCGGCTACCACACCGGCGGCAACACACCGCAGATCTCCTACAGCGCCTACTTCGGCACCGCCACCGAGGCCCTGTACGGGGCAGCGGTCACCGGAGCCCCGCCGGCCGGCCCCCACCTCACCGCCGGCTGACAGGAAAGTCGTCCCTGCACATGTCCGGGAAGTCGTGCCTGCACGTCCACTGCCAAGACAACGGCCCCGTGGCACGATAGGGGTGAACATCACCCTACCGAAGGGGTGTGGGCCATGGCCGTGTCAGAGGCTGCACCCGGTCCGAACACCCACAAGCCCGGGCTCCGGCGTGAGATCGGATTCATCGGACTCATCTGGGCCTCGGAGGGTTCGATCATCGGGTCCGGGTGGCTCTTCGGCGCGCAGGGTGCGCTCGCGGCCGCCGGTCCGGCGGCGATCATCTCCTGGGCCATCGGCGGCCTGGCGATCCTGATCCTGGCGCTGGTGCACGCGGAACTGGGCGGTATGTACCCTGTCTCGGGCGGCACCGCCCGCTTCCCGCACTACGCCTTCGGCGGCGCGGCCGGCGCGTCGTTCGGCTGGTTCTCCTGGCTGCAGGCGGCCACCGTGGCGCCCATCGAGGTGCTGGCGATGATCACGTACGGCCAGCACTACTCCTGGGCGAGCGGCTGGGAGAAGGTCCAGGGCGGCGAGCACGTCCTGACCCCGCCGGGCATCGCCGTCGCGGTCGGCCTGATGGCGGTCATCACAGCCGTCAACTTCCTCAGCATCCGGCTGCTGGCCCGCACCAACAGCGCGGCGACCTGGTGGAAGGTCGGCATTCCGCTGCTGACGATCTTCGTGTTCGCCATCGCCCAGTTCCGCACCGGCAACTTCACCGCGGCCGACGGATTCAACCCGTACGGGGCCAAGGGCATCCTGTCCGCCGTGTCCACCAGCGGCATCATCTTCGCGCTGCTGGGCTTCGAGCAGGCCGACCAGCTGGCCGGTGAGAGCGCCAACCCCAAGCGGGACATCCCGCGAGCGGTCATCGGGTCGATCATCCTGGGCATTCTGATCTACATTCTCCTGCAGGTCACCTTCCTCGCCGCACTGCCGGCCTCCCAGATCGGCGGCCACTGGGCCGGCTCCGCCTTCACCGCGCTGAGCGGGCCCTTCGCCCAGGTGGCCACGCTGATCAGCCTGGGCTGGCTCGCCACGGTCCTCTATCTCGACGCCGTGGTCTCCCCCGCCGGCACCGGCCTCATCTACATCACCGGCTCCTCCCGGGTCTCCTACGGCCTCAGCCGCAACGGCTATGTGCCCTCCGTCTTCGAGACCACCAACCGGCGCGGTGTTCCCTGGGTCGGCCTCATCACCGCGTTCGTGATCGGCTGCATCTGCTTCCTGCCGTTCCCCAGCTGGCGTTCCCTGGTCGGCCTGATCACCAGCGCCAGCGTGCTGATGTACGCGGGCGCCCCGCTGTCCTTCGGGGTGTTCCGCAACCGGCTGCCCGAGGCCCACCGTCCCTACCGGCTGCCCGGCGGCGGCTGGATGTCACCGCTCGCCTTCATCGTCGCCAACCTGCTGATCCTGTGGTCGGGTTGGACCACCGACTGGAAGCTCGGCGTCGCCATCCTGCTCGGCTACGTCATCCTGGTCGCCAACCGGGTGTTCAAGATGAACCCCATCACCCCCCAGCTCGACCTGCGGGCCGCGCAATGGCTGCCGGTCTACCTCGTGGGCATGGGGCTCATCGTCTACCTCAGCGACTTCGGGCCGCTCAAGCACCCCTGGTTCCCGCTGTGGTGGGACATCGGGGTCGTGGCCGTGTTCAGCCTCGTCATCTACTACTGGGCCATGGCGGTCGCCCTGCCCAGCGAACGCATCCAGCGCCTGATCGACCAGGTCGTCGTTCCGGAGGAGGAGGACATCCTCTGAGCCGCGGCCTCAGCGTCGCGCGTGGCGGATCTTCAACCGCCCGTACTCCATGGTTCCGGAGATCCGGATCCTCGGCCCGCCGGGGCGGGGGTGCCGCCGGGTGCGGTGGCGAGGCTGCTTCCACACGGTGCGCAGCTCCTCGATCTCGACGATCGCGTCACGCGGCACGGTGATCTTGGCACCGCCGGTGCCGAGGTGCAGCTCGATGTCGACCACCGGGTGCTCGATCACCGCGTGGGACAGGTCCAGGTGCACCCCGCCGAACGCGGACTCGACCCTGAGGACCCGAGGCACCCGCCATGCGCCGCGCCGCCGGATCCGTCCGCGGGCGGCGGCGATCGTGGACGGGGTGCCCGCGTGCTCCTCCGGGAGCGAGGCCAACGCCGGCACGAGGTCGTGGTGCGTCCTGGCGGTGAGGATCCGGTGGAGGCGTTCGTCCATCTCCTCGTGCGAGACACGCCCTTCGGCGTACGCCTCCCGCAGGCGCTGCACGGCCATGTCGCGGTCCGCGTCGCTGACCAGCAGCGGCGGGCCTTCCGGCTCGCGGCCGGCGCTGCTCATGAGCCTCGTTCCCCCTTCTCCTTCTGCGGTCGGTCGCCCTGACGTGCGGTCACGGGGCACTGTGAGCATGCCCCGCGTTCCCACACCTGTCACCGGCTCGCGGTCAGACGTCCCAGGTGACCGGGAGGCTTTTCACCCCGTAGATGTCCGCGGTCTCCGGACGCAGGGCGACCTCTTCGGCCGGTACGGCCAGGCGCAGCGTGGGGAAGCGGTGGAACAGCGCGGGGAACGCGACCCGCATCTCGACGCGGGCCAGCTGCTGGCCCAGGCACTGGTGGATGCCGTGGCTGAAGGCCAGGTGCCCGCCCCCGTCCTGCCTCCGGAGGTCGAGCATGTGGGGGGCTGCGAAGCGCTCGGGGTCGCGGTTGGCGGTGTTGTACGACAGGACGACCGTCGTCCCGGCCTTGATGGTCTGCCCGCCCAGCTCGACGTCCTCCAGCGCCGTCCTCATGAACGTCTTGGCGACGCTCAGGTACCGCAGCAGCTCCTCCACCGCGCCGTCGGTGAGCGCGGGGTCGGCGCGCAGCGCGGCCAGTTGCTCCGGGTGCTGCAGCAGTGCGAAGGTGCCGAGGGACAGCATGTTCGCGGTGGTGTCGAAGCCGGCCGCCAGCAGAATGAGGCTGATCCCCTTCAGTTCCTCATCGGTCAGATCGCTGCCGGTGAGTTCGCTGAGCACGTCGTCGGTGGGGTGCGCGCGCTTGGCGGCCACCAGCTCCGCGAGGTACTCCTGGGTGGCGGTGTAGGCCGCTATCAGCTCCTCTTCGCTCGTCTCCCCGCCCATGAACGCGTCGATCTGCTCCTGGAAGGAGCCCCGGTCCTCGTAGGGCACCCCCAGCAACTCGCAGATGACGAGGGTGGGGATGGGCTTGGCGAACGCGGTCACCAGGTCCGCCGGCGGCCCGGCCTTCTCCATGGCGTCCAGGCAGTCGGCGGTGATCTGCTCGACGCGTTCGGTGAGCAGCCGCATCCGCCGTACGGTGAACTTGCCGGCCAGCGGCTGACGGTAGCGCCGGTGCTGTGGGTCGTCCATGAGGAGGAACTCGCCGGGCGGCGCCGGAGGAACCTCGAAGTCGCCCACGTTCAGGAGTTCCTTGCGCGAGCTGAACCGCGAGTCGGCCAGGACCGACCTCACCAGGTCGTACCCGGTGATCAGCCAGCCGGGCTTTCCGCCGGGGTGGGTGTAGTGGCTGATGGGGCCGTGCCGGCGGGCGTCGGTCAGCTCCGCCGGCGGGTCGAAGGGGCAGCCGGCCTGACGCTCTGTCGGCAGCGCCGTGAGGGTGTGGAGGGCTTCGCTCATGACCGTTCCCCGTTTCGCGATATTACGTGTTTGGTGTAGTCCGAAAGCTACGTTGCATTCATCATCTCGTCAACCAACAAAAGGGCATTGGCCCAGGTGAACATCGAGAAATTGATGCAATGACGATGAGCTCAAACGCAATGGTGCGTTGCAATGAACGAACGGTCTAAGAGGCTGTTAAGAACGCGGTTTGGCAGGCTGGTCCCATGAACGACGCAGCTGAGGTCGTGTCCCCCGCCGGTGCCGCGCGTGTGCTGGTGGTGGATGACGATCCCGAGGTACGCGCCGCCCTGGAGGACGGGCTCGCCCTGGAGGGCTTCACCGTCCGCGGTGCGGCGGACGGACACGCGGCTCTGGCGGCCGTGGCGGACTGGGAGCCGGACGCACTGGTGCTCGACGTGATGATGCCGGTGGTGGACGGGCTCGCGGTGTGCCGGCAGTTGCGGGCGCTGGGCGACCGTACGCCGATCCTGGTGCTGACCGCGCTGGACGCGGTCAGCAACCGGGTGGACGGCCTGGACGCGGGAGCGGACGACTACCTGGCCAAGCCGTTCGCGCTGGACGAGCTGGCGGCCCGGCTGCGCGCCCTGCTGCGCCGCGCCGGCCCCGCCGAGCCGGCCCCGTCCGCGCAGCTGCGCTTCGCCGATCTGGTCGTGGACCCGCACACCCGCACGGGGCAGCGGGGCGGGCGGCGGCTGGAGTTCACCCGCACCGAGTGGAGCCTGCTGGATCTGCTGCTGCGCCACCCCGGGCAGGTACTGGAACGGGAGACGATCATGCGCTGGGTGTGGGGCCGGGATCTCGGGCCCGACTCCAATTCGCTGGCCGTCTACATCGGATATCTGCGCCGGAAACTGGAGGCCGACGGCGCCTCGCGGCTCGTGCACACCGTGCACGGCGTCGGCTACCGGCTGGACGAACAGTGACGCGGCCCCGCCGGCACCGGCGCCCTCCGCTGCGCCGCCGGCTCGCCCTGACCGCGTCGGCCGCGGTGGCGGGCGTGGCGCTGGCGGTATGTGCGGGCGCGTACGCCGTCACCGTCTACACCCTGCACCGGCAGTTCGACCTGCAGCTGACGCAGGCGGCCACGCTGGCCATCCAACAGCACCAGCAGGAGGGTCCCGGGGTGCAGGCCGGCGAGTGCCGGTACCTGGCCGCGCCCGCCTGCGCCCAACTGGTGCCCGAGTCCCCCGCGCACGACCCGCGCCGGCCCTATCTGCTGCCCGTCACCCACGCGGTGCGCGAGGTCGCCGGCCGCCGTCGGGCGCCGTACTACAGCACGGCGTCGGTGGACGGCCGACCGGTGCGGGTGCTGACCACGCCGGCCCGTCGGGGCCTGGCCATGCAGGTGGCGCTGCGCTCCGACGGGGTACGGCATGCCGAGCGGCAGGCCGCCGGACTGCTCGCCGCGATCGGCGGGGCGGGTGTGCCGGTCGCGGCCCTGCTGGGCTACTGGGTGTCCCGCTCGGGTCTGGCCCCGGTGACCCGGCTGACGTCGACCGCGGAGCGGATCACGGCCACGCGTGACGCGGGACTCCGGATCGAGCTGCCGCCCGGGCAACACGGCAGCCAGGACGAGATCACCCGGCTCGCCGTCAGCTTCAACACCATGCTCGACGCCCTGGAGGAGTCGCTCGCCGCGCAACGGCGCCTGGTCGCCGACGCCTCGCACGAACTGCGCACGCCGCTGACGGCGTTGCGCGCCAACGCCGAGATCCTGCTGCGCGCCGAACGGCTGACCCCGCACCAGCGGGAGCGGGCGACCGGCGCTCTCACCCGTCAGTTGCGGGAGGTGACCACGCTGGTCAACGACCTGATCGACCTGGCCCGCGACGAAGAACCGCAGCAGGCGCTGGAGTCGGTGCAGCCGACCGCGCTGCTGGAACACGCGGTGGCGGCCGCCCGCGATCACTGGCCGCACGTCCCCTTCGTCCTGGACACCGACACCGCGGCGGCGTCCGCGCTGACGGCCGCGGTGCCGAGCCGGCTGACCAGGCTGTTCTCCAACCTGCTGGACAACGCCGCGAAGTTCTCCCCGCCCGGCGGACGGGTCGAGGTGGCGGCGCGCCGGTCGGCGGACGGCGACGGGCTGGAGATCACCGTCCGCGACCACGGTCCCGGCATCGACTCGGCCGACCTTCCTCATGTGTTCGACCGGTTCTACCGGGCCCGCGCCGCTCGGGCCCTTCCCGGCTCGGGCCTCGGCCTGGCCATGGCCCGTCAGATCGCCCACACCCACCACGCCGAGCTCACCGCCCACCAGGCCCCGGGAGGGGGCGCCCTGTTCCGCCTGAGGCTGCCGTCCGTGCCGATGACGTCGGTCGGGTAGCCGGAGACCAGCACGCCCGGCAAGCGCCGCGTTGCCGGGATATGACGTCACGTCAGACGAACGGCTGGTTCTGTGCCGCGTGCCCTTGACAGCAGGGGCCTGAGGGGCCACTTTGCGGGACAACGTTGTCGAAGGGACATGGTCACGATGGTGTCGTTCCGCCTTCTGTCCGTGCTCGCCGCCGGTGCCCTGACCGTGGGTGCCGCCTACGCCCCCGCCCAAGCCGATCCCGTCCCGCCCGCGCCGGTCTCCGACCCGGCCTCACTCGTGAACCCCTTCATCGGGACCACACACGCCGCCGACGACTTCCCGGGGGCCGACACGCCGTTCGGGATGGTCCAGTGGAGCCCCGACACCAGCCCGCACCGCCCGGACGGCGGCGGCTACGAGTACGGCGACTCCGCCATCACCGGATTCGGTCTGACGCATATAGCGGGTCCGGGCTGCCGGGCCGCCGGTGACATCCCCGTACTGCCGACCGTCGGCACGGTGGACACGGGCGCCACGGTCGGCTTCTCGCACGCGAACGAGTCCGCCACGCCCGGCTCGTACACGGTCTCCCTGGACAACGGCGTGACGACGGAACTGACCGCCACCACCCGCAGCGGGATGGCCCGGTTCACCTTCCCGGCCACCACCCAGGCGAACCTCCTGTTCAAGCTGACGGGCAGCGCGAACGGCGACACGGCCGCGCAGTTCGACGTGGTCAACGACAGAGAAGTGCGGGGAAAGGTCACCAGCGGCAACTTCTGCGGCGAGGGCAACTCCTACACGGTCTACTACGACATGGTCTTCGACCAGCCGTTCCGCCACAGCGGCACCGCGCTGGCCGCCGCCACGCCCACCACGCCCAGAACCGTGGCCTCCCCCAGCGCCCCCGAGGCACCGAACAAGCCGGTGCTGCACGGCTCCGTGCCCCGTCCGCCCCGAGCTTTCGCTCCCGAGGCGAGCGGCTCCGACGGCTATGTCACGTTCGACACCACCACCCACCGGGCGGTTCAGGCCAAGGTCGGCATCTCCTACGTGTCGTCCGCCGGCGCGGCGGGCAACCACCAGGCGGAGAACCCGGGTTGGGACCTGGCCAAGGTCCGCGGCGCGGCGCACAACGCCTGGCAGTCCCTCCTCGGCCGGGTGCGGATCGCCGGCGGGACGCCCGCTCAGCAGACCGTCTTCTACACGGCGCTGTACCACGCGCTGCTGCATCCGAACGTGATCAGTGACACCGACCGGCGCTATCCCGGCTTCGACGGCAGGCCCCACACCGTCGACCCGGGCCATGGCGCCGCCTACGCCAACTACTCGGGCTGGGACGTCTACCGCTCGCAGGCCCAGCTCGAGGCGCTCGTCGCGCCCCGGATCGCCTCCGACACCGCCCAGTCGATGGTCGACGACTACCGTCAGACCGGCCTGTTCCCCAAGTGGTCGGAGAACAACGGAGAGACCCACGTCATGGTGGGTGATCCGGCGGACGAGATCATCGCCGACTACTACGCCTTCGGGGCCCGCGGCTTCGACACGGCCACCGCGCTCAAGGGCATGATCGCGGATGCCACCGTCCCCAACGACAACCGGCCCGGCCTCACGTATCTGGAGCAGCTGGGCTGGCTGCCCAGCAACGGCAAGTACGGCTGCTGCAACTTCTACGGCGCGGCAGCCACCACCCTTGAGTACGACTCGGCGGACTTCGCCGTCTCGGCCCTCGCCGGCGCCCTCGGGCACGCCGCCGATCAGCAGCGGTTCGCGGACCGGGCGCAGGACTGGCAGAACCTGTTCCACCACGGAAGCGGTTTCATCCAGCCACGCGACGCCTCGGGCACATGGACGGCAGGCTTCTCGCCGACCTCGGGCAGGAACTTCGTCGAGGGCGACTCCTGGCAGTACACGCCGATGGTGCCGTTCAACCTGCACGGACTGGCGACCGCCCTGGGCGGTGACGCGGCCATGGCCACGTACCTGGACACGGACCTGTCCTCGCTGACCGGCGCCGGCGGATACACCGATCTGGGCAACGAGCCGAGCCTGAACATTCCCTGGGAGTACGACTACATCGGCCGCCCGTACCAGACGCAGAAGGTCGTCCGGCAGATCCAGGACCAGATCTGGACCGCCGGCCCGGCCGGACTCGCGGGCAACGACGACCTCGGCGAGATGAGCTCGTGGTACGTGTGGTCCGCCCTCGGCATGTATCCCGAGACCCCCGGCACCGCCGACCTGGCCCTGGGCAGCCCGCTCTTCCCGCAGGCGGTGATCACCCTCCCGTCCGGACACACCCTCACGATCAACGGCAACGGTGCGGCGGACGACGCCCCGTACGTCCAGTCGGCCACCTGGAAGGGCACGCCCTGGAGCGCGGCACACGCACCCGACGGCGCCCTGACCGGCGGCGGCACCCTCACCTACGTACTCGGCACCTCGCCCAACACGTCCTGGGCGTCGGACGCCTCCGCCGCCCCGCGTTCCTACCCGGGCGCGGCCGGCTACAGCGACGTCGGGACGTCCGGCGACACCGCCGCGGCCTCGGCGAACTTCGACGGCGCGGGCTACAGCTACTCCGCGCACGCCCTGGCCGGGGCGGGCGTCACCCCCGGCTCGAAGGTCACGGTCAACGGGGTCACGTTCACCTGGCCCGACGTGGCGCCCGGCGCGCCGGACAACTACGAGGCGAACGGGCAGACGGTACGGACGTCGGGCTCGGGCAGCATCTCCTTCCTGGGTGCCGCCAACAACGGCCCGGCTTCCGGCACGGCGACCGTCACCTACACGGACGGCACGACCCAGTCGGTCACGGTCGGCCTCTCCGACTGGACGCTGAGCGGGGGCGCCACCTCACCGCTCGCCGACAACACCGTCGCGGTGACCCTGCCGTACCGCAACCGCGCGGGCACCGCGTCCGACAGCACCCGGACGTATGTGTTCGCCACGGCGCCCGTGGCGCTGAGTCCGGGCAAGACGGTCAGCAGTGTGCGCCTGCCGTCCGATGTCGCCGCCGGAGGTCTGCACGTCTTCGCGACCGGCTTCGGCAGCGGCTGACCCTGCATGGGGCCGGTGCCGGAACATGCCGCTGAGTGGAGCAATCCCGGGGTACGGGGGCACCGCGCACCAGGCTGGTCGGGTGACGCACGAACGGACCGGCCGGGAGCCGGAGGACGGCTCGATGCCCCGGCCCCGGCTGCCGGCGCCACCGGCGTGGCTGCGCTGGCTCCCGCTCCTGTACGTCGCGGCCGTGCTGCTGCTGGAGCCCGCCACGCCCGTGGACTGGCCGGTGAGCTTCGTGCTGATCGCCGTGCCCCTGGTGACCGCGTTCGCGCACGGCCCCGCGATCGTCGGCGCCGCCACGGTGTTCGCCATCGGCCTCGAAGCGGTGCTGGCCGGCACCCCGTGCTGTGCGGGCCGGTCCGTCGGCTATCTGTGGGACCGTCACTACGTCGCGTCCTACATCTGTACGGCCCTCGTGGGCGGCCTCGGCGCGATTCTGGCCGCCCACCGGATCCGGCGCGAACGCACCCTGGCCGATGTGCGGTTCGTGGCCGAGATCGCGCAGCGCGTCCTGCTGCGGCCCGTGCCGCACCGGATCGGCCACCTCCGCCTGGAGAGCCTCTACCTCTCCGCGGCCGCGGAGGCCCGCATCGGCGGCGACCTGTACGAGGCCGTGCCCACCCGGTTCGGGGTCCGCCTGGTCATCGGCGACGTCCGTGGCAAGGGACTGCTCGCCGTCGAGACCGCCGCCGCCCTGCTCGGGGCGTTCCGCGAGGCGGCGTACGACGAACCGGAGCTGCCCGCTCTGGCCTGCCGGGTGGACACGAGCATGAGCCGCAGGGCGACGCAGCTCGGCGGAACGGAGACGAGCGAACGGTTCGTCACCGCGGTCTTCGCCGAGATCCCCGTCGACGGGCGGCTCGTCCGCATCGTCAACTGCGGCCACCCGCCGCCCATCTCGCTCAGGGCCGGCGAGGTGTGCGAACTGGAGAGCGGGCGGCCGGCCCCGCCCCTGAACCTCGGCATGCTGGTCGAGGACCCGTTCCGTCTGGAGGTGTACCCCTTCCGGCCCGGCGATCAGCTGCTGCTGTACACGGACGGCGTCACGGAGACACGGGACGCGGCCGGCACCTTCTATCCGCTGCTGCAGCGCCTGCGCTCCTGGGGCCCCCTCCCGCCGAAGGAGCTGCTCGCACGGCTCCACGACGACCTGCTGGCCTACAGCCACAACGGGCTGAAGGACGACACGGCGGCTCTCGCGGTCTGCCTGCTTCCGGAGGAGCCGCCGGCCGGGTCACCGGCCGAGTGAACCCGGCCGGTGTCAGAAGGCGGTGTGGGCGAACCAGTTGTCCAGGACCGCGGTCTGTCCCGAGAGCTCGAAGGCGGAGTCCTGATACGACCGCCGTCCGTAGAGCAGGAGCAGCAGATCCGCCGCCTGCCCGCGCACCGCCGCCGTGACCGGACCGGTCTCCCCTGCCGCGTGGTCCGTACGCGGCAGCAGGCGAAAGCCGTCCGGGTCCAGCCGCACCCGCCACTCCTCGTCCGGTCCCGCGCCGAGGTCCGTGCACCGGAACGCGAGGGTCTCGCCCTCGCCGCGCAGCTTCGTGACGCCGGGAGCGAAGAGACCCGCGTAGGGCAGGTTGACGAGGAACTCGTCCACGCCGTCCGCCGCGAGCACGGGGTCGAGGCCGGAGTCCAGGCCGACGGCACGCTCCGCGTCCACCCGGTGGACCAGGGTCTCGAAGAGCATCCGCCGGGCCCAGAACCGCGCGTGCCGGTCCTCGCCCCAGACCCACATCGGCGCCTCGGGATCCGTGTCCCGCAGGACGGCCGCCACCGCGGGCACCCCGGCCGCCACCCAGTCGGCATGGTCCCGCGGGTTCTCCGGCAGCCCCAGCTCGACGTCGCGGCTGCGGGGAGGCTCCTGCACCAGCCGGGTCAGCAGGGTGCAGAACCAGCGCTGCAGCGCTCCGACGTGCTGGGTGAGGTCGGCCAGGGTCCAGTCGGGGCAGCAGGGCACGGCGGCTGCCGGGTCGGCGCCCCTGACCACCTCGGCGAAGCGCAGGGTCTCGCGGGCGATGGCCTCACGGTAGGTGTCGTACGGCAGAGGATGCTCCGCCCTGTCGGTCGCTGCCATCGGCTGCCGCCGTCCTGTTCTGTCCTCGGCGTGATTCGGTCACCGACAGTCTGGATGCTGGAGTGCACTCGAAGGCAAGTCGGGGGGGCAGGGGATCTCCTGTTCGGCCCAGATGACCTTTCCGGCGCCGGTGTAGCGGGCGCCCCAGCGCTGGGTGAGCTGGGCCACCAGGAAGAGCCCGCGACCGCCTTCGTCCGTGATCCGGGCGTGCCGCAGCCGGGGGGCCGTACTGCTGGCGTCGGCGACCTCGCAGGTGAGGCGGGTGTCCCGGAGGAGCCGTAGCCGGATGGGCGGGGTGGCGTAGCGGAGGGCGTTGGTGACGAGTTCGCTCACCACGAGTTCCGTCGTGATGGCCAGTTCGCCGAGGCCCCAGTCCTCGACCTGGCGGGTGGCCTGGGCGCGCAGGACACCGACGGCGGCCGGGTCGTCGGGTACGTCCCAGGAGGCGACCCGGTCGGCGCCGAGGCTGTGGGTGCGTGTCAGGAGCAGGGCGATGTCGTCGGGCTGGGGCACGGGCACGAGCTGCCGCACGGCGGACGTGCACAGCGTGTCCAGGTCCTCCCCGGCGTGCGCGAGTACCTCCCCGAGCCGCGCCATGCCGCGCTCCACGTCGCGGTCGCAGCCCGCGATCAGACCGTTGGTGTACAGGCCGAAGAGGCTGTTCTCGGCCAGTTCGATCTCGGTGGCCTCGAAGGCCATGCCGCCCAGTCCGAGCGGGGGTCCGGCGGGGATCTCGGCGAAGCAGGCGGGTCCGCCGGGTGCCACGACGACGGGCGGCGGGTGGCCGGCCCGGGCCATCGTGCACTGCCTGCTGACCGGGTCGTACACGGCGTAGACGCAGGTCGCGCCGATGAAGGTGCTCCGGGCGGCCGTGCCGGCGGCGGTCTCCTCGTCGCTCAGCCGGAGCACGAGGTCGTCGAGATGGGCGAGCAGTTCGTCGGGAGGCATCTCCATGGCGGCGAGGGTCTGCACCGCCGTGCGCAGCCGGCCCATGCTCGCCGCGGCGGTGATGCCGTGACCCACCACGTCGCCGATGACGAGGCCCACCCGGGCGCCGGACAGCGGGATCACGTCGAACCAGTCGCCGCCGACACCGCCCGAGGAGTCGGCGGGCAGATAGGAGGAGGCCACCTCCAGCGCGGTGCCGCCGGTCAGGGCGGGTGGCAGCAGACTGCGCTGCAGGGTGAGCGCCGCCGTGTGCTCCCTGGTGTAGCGGCGGGCGTTGTCGACGCACACCGCCGCGCGGGCCACCAGCTCCCGGGCCAGCAGGACGTCGTCGGTACCGAAGGAGACGGGGTTGAGCGACCGGGCGAACGTGGTGAGGCCGAGGACGGTGTTCCGCGCCCGCATCGGCACGGCGATGAGCGAGTGCAGGCCGTATTCGCGGATGCGTTCCGTGCGCGCGGGCTCCCGGGTGAGCCACAGCTCGTCGGACGGGTCGAGGACCGGGATGAGCAGCGGCTCGCCCTCGGTGAGCAGGCTCCCGTCGTGGGGCGGCGGGAGGAAGTGGACCCGGTCGCCGACCCGTGCAACGGCCTCGGGGCAGCCCTCGCGCACCGAGCGCAGTGCGGCGCGACGCATCGCGGGCCGGGCGGGTGCGGGTCCCGCGTCGGTCAGCCATGCTCCGTGGCCCTCGGTGCTGAGCACGGCTTCGAGCAGGTCGACGATGACGAAGTCCGCGAAGCGGGGGACGGCGAAGTCGGCGAGTTCCTGGGCGGTCCGCAGCACGTCGAGCGTCGTGCCGATGCTGGTGCCGGCTTCGTTGACCAGGGTCAGCAGCTGCCGGGCGTTCCACCGCTCGGTGACGTCCTGGACCATGTAGCAGACCCCGGTGATGGTGTCGTCGGCGTCCACCAGGGGGAAGAACGAGGTCGAGTAGGCGTGCCGGCGGTGCGGGTCGGCCCAGCTCCAGCCCAGGTACTCGTAGTCGGTCACCGGCAGGCCCGTCGCGAGGACCTTGCGCATGAGGCTCTCCAGGGCCTCCGCCTGCAGCCCGGGCAGCAGCTCGCTCAGCCGCCGCCCGAGCCGCTCGTCCCGGGGGACCCCGCCGAACCGCTCCAGGGTGTCGTTCAGCCAGACGTACCGCAGTTCGGTGTCCATGACGGCCATGCCGACCGGTGAGCGGGTCAGGAACCCGTCCAGGACCGACAGGCCCATGGTCCACCGCTGCCGCTCTTCACGGGCCGACACCAGGAAGCACTCGGTGTCGCCCAGGGGGAAGGACGCCGAGACCCGCAGCCGGAGTTCGAGACGGCGGCCGTCCCGGTGCCGTACGGCGGTCTGCCCGCTCCAGCCGTTTCCGGCGCGGCACCGCTCCACCACGCCGGCGAGCCGTACGGGGTCCTCGGGCATGTCCAGCAGCCGCGCGGCGCGGATACCCAGGACGTCGGGAGCCGCGTAGCCGAGGAGTGCTTCGGCGCTGCGGGTCCAGCCCACCACCACGCCGTACTCCGAGATCACCGCGGTCGCGTCGGTCGACGCGTCGAAGAGATCACCCGGTTCCCCGGGTGTGGCCGCGGAGACGCCCTTTCGCACAGGTTCCATCAGTGACACCCATACACCACTATGAGCCTGTTTGTCCGATGATGTGCAGGGGCCGGACAGACCACTCTTCGCCGTGCGGTTGGGCCGGGCCGGGAGGGACCATGGGAGTACCGGGGCCGGGAGGGACCATGGGAGTACCGGTCGTCAGCGCCTGCGTGTGCCCGCCCGGCCGGTGGAGGTGAAGCAGGCATGGCAGTGGAATCCTTCGGAGCCGGCCACGACGAGCATCGCAGCGGGCTGCCCCGGCCGACCGGACTGCTGGACGTGCTGAGCGTGGCCGCGGTGGCGCTGGACACCCGCGGCCGGATCGTCTTCTGGACCCCGCAGGCCGAGGAACTGTTCGGTTACTCGTCGGAGGAGGCCCTCGGCAAGCACGCGGCGCGCCTGCTCATCCATCCGGAACACCTGCAGGCCGTGGTGGGCCTGTTCACGGAGGTGCTGGAGACCGGCCGGGGCTGGGCCGGCACCTTTCCCGTGCGGCACAAGGACGGCGGCAGCCGGCTGACGGAGTTCCGGACCATGCGGCTGCTGGACGACCTCGGGGACGTCTACGCCTTGGGCATCGCGGCCGACCACACCCTGCTCCAGCGCGTCGAGACGGATCTGGCGCTGTGCGAGCAGCTGATCAACCAGTCCCCGATCGGTCTGGCGCTCCTCGACCCCGATCTGAAGTACCTCCTGGTCAATCCGGCGCTGGAGCGGATCGACGGCATTCCCGCCGAGGACCACATCGGCCGCCATCTGCGCGAGACCCTGCCCTTCCCGGACGTCGACACCGTCGAGTCCGCGCTGCGCCAGGTGCTCACGACCGGTACGCCCTTGCTGGACCAGTACCACGTCGGCCGTCCCTCGGCCGATCCCGGCCGCGAGCACGCCTGGTCGCTGTCCTTCTACCGGCTGGAGGATCCCGGCGGGCGGGTGCTGGGCGCGGCCGCCTCGGTCGTCGACGTCACCGAGCGGCATCGCGCGGCGGCCGAGGCCGACCGGGCGCGGCGGCGCCTCGCGCTCATCGCGGACGCCTCCGCCCGGGTCGGCACCGCGCTGGACGTGGAGCAGACGGCCCGTGAACTGGCCGAGATCGCCGCGCCGGCCCTGGCCGACGTGGTCGCGGTGGACATCCTCGACTCCGCCCTGTCCTGCCGTCGTATGCGCAGACGGGACAACGGTCCGGAGATCTTCCGGGCCGTGGCCCTGAAAGCGGCGCATCCCACGGTCGCGCTGCGCGCCGCCGACTCTCCGGGCGACCTCGCCGCATACGAGGGTGACCGGCTGGTCACCTTGTGCGTCCACACCGGGCGGCCGGTGATGGTCCGCCACGTCGGGCCGCGGGATCTGCCGCGTATCGCCCGGGACGTCGAGGCCGGTGCCCTGCTGGCGCGGGCCGGTGTCCACTCGTATCTCGCGGTGCCGCTGATCGCCCACGGCGAGGTGCTCGGCGCCCTCGATCTCAAGCGGACCCGCAATCCGGCGCCGTTCGACGAGGACGACGTCGTCCTGGCCGTGGAACTCGCCGGCCGGGCCGCCGTCGCCATCGACAACGCCCGCTGGTTCCAGAGCGTCCGCAACACCGCCCTCACCCTTCAGCGCAGTCTGCTGCCCGAGCACTCGGCGCACCACACGGGCCTGGAGCTCGCCTCCCGCTACCAGCCGGCGCAGGCCACCAGCGAGGTCGGCGGCGACTGGTACGACGTCATCCCGCTGGCCGGTGACAAGACCGCCCTGGTGGTGGGCGACGTCATGGGCAACGGCATCGACGCGGCCGCCACCATGGGTCGGTTGCGCACCGCGACCTGCGCCTATGCCGACCTCGATCTCGACCCGGGCGCGGTGCTGCAGCACCTGGACAAGATCACCTGCGATCTGGAGCACTACATCGTCACGTGCCTGTACGCGGTGTACGACCCCCGCACCGGGCGGTGCAGCATCGCCAACGCCGGACACATGCCGCCCGCGCTCACGCGTCCCGGCGCCGCACCCAGGCTCCTGGACCTGCCGGCCGCGGCGCCGCTCGGCGTCGGCGGCGTACGGTTCGAGACGACCACCGTCGCGCTGCGCCCCGGCGATGTGCTGGTCCTCTACACCGACGGCCTCGTGGAGACCCGCCAGCACCCCATCGACGACCGGCTGAACGCCCTGCTGGACCTCCTCGACGATCCGCACA
This sequence comes from Streptomyces sp. NPDC007205, assembly GCF_040634095.1. Taxonomy (NCBI): domain Bacteria; kingdom Bacillati; phylum Actinomycetota; class Actinomycetes; order Kitasatosporales; family Streptomycetaceae; genus Streptomyces; species Streptomyces sp. NPDC007205. The sequence goes on along the minus strand of NZ_JBEYEW010000001.1, from coordinate 517,672 downwards.
GGCCGCTGGAGGAGACCTGCGACATCCTGCTGCACGGGCTGCGCCACCCCGACGACCACGACGACGTGGCCCTGCTCGTCGCCCGCGCCCTGTAGACCGGGGCGGGACGTCCAGGCACCCAAGCCGCGGTGCCCACAGGGCGGTTTCCTACTGTGCTGCCGGCTGCCCCGAACCGGCCGCGAACGGCCGGTCGGCGGTCCCGCGGACGAGCAGCAGGAGGGCGTCGACCAGGTCGTCGGCGGGGCTGCCCGTGGCCAGACGCCGCAGTTGCAGGCCCATCACGAGGGCGACCGTCGTGGCGGCGAGACGTTCCGCGTCCGGGACGCCGAGCGCGCTGAGGATCCGGGCGGCGAGCAGGTCGTAGGCCCGGAACGCCTCGGCCGCCGCCTCCCGCAGACGCTCGTCGCGTCCGGCGTGCAGATACAGCTCGAAGGGGGCGAGATGGGCGCTGTCCAGGGCCGAGCCGCAGGCGACCTGGCCGGCCAGGGACGCCGCGCCGGCGACGTCCAGGCCGTCCGTCTGGCACTGCTCGGCGAGCTCGGTGAAGTGCCGGGCCTCCTCGCGCACGAAGTGCAGCAGGCTCTCGCGCAGCAGCTCGTGCTGGGTTTCGAAGTGGTAGGTGACCGAACCCAGGGACACCCCCGCTTCCTTGGCGATCCGCCGGTTCGTGACCGCCGCGACTCCGTCCTCGCCGATGATCCGCAGGACGGCGGTGATGATGCGCTGGCGCGTCGGCGCGGAGGGGGCGGCATGCGGCATGGCGTGCATTCTCCCATCTCCCGTGGACATGGCTGTGGACACGGCCGCCCGGGATCCCTACTGTTCGTTCGAACGAACAAGAAGACGGAGGGTAGTCGTGCACATTGCCGGGTCAACCGTTCTGCTCACCGGCGTCACCGGCGGCATCGGGGGCGCGCTCGCCGCCGAGTTGTCCGCTCGCGGCGCCCGCCTCGTCCTCACCGGCCGGCGGCCCGACGCGCTCAAACCCCTCGCCGAGCGCTACGGCGCCCGGACGGTCCAGGCCGATCTGGCCGACCCGGACGATGTACGGCGGCTGGCCGAGCAGGCCGCCGGTACGGACATCCTGATCGCCAACGCGGCCCTGCCCTCCAGCGGCGACGTCCTCGACTACAGCCCGGAGCAGATCGACCGGGCCCTCGCGGTGAACCTGCGCGCCCCCGCGGTGCTCGCCCGGCTGCTCGCGCCCGGCATGGTGGCCGCCGGACGCGGTCACATCTGCTTCGTCGGGTCGCTGGCCGGCATGGCGGCCACCAAGTCCTCGTCCCTGTACAACGCGACGAAGTTCGGGCTGCGCGGCTTCTCGCTGGCCTTCCGGCAGGATCTGCACGGCACGGGCGTCGGCGTCTCGATCGTCCAGCCGGGATTCGTGCGCGACCTGGGCATGTTCGCGAAGACGGGTTCGGCCACGCCCGGCGGCGTCCGCACCGTCTCCCCGGAGCGGGTCTGCAAGGGGGTGGCGCGGGCGATCGAACGTGATGTCGCCGAGATCAACGTGGCGCCCGTCGAACTGCGGTTCCTCACCAAGGTCGCGTCGCAGTTCCCGGGGTTCGCGGAGCGCGTGCAGCGGCTGGCGGGGGCGGAGCCGACGATGAACGCGATCGTGGCCGCGCAGCGAGCAAGCCGCTGAGGATCAGCGCTGGCTCGCGGGGCCGGCCGGCAGCGGTGACCGGCCGCCCCGGCAGGAGTAGACGATCTCCACGGCGCGGCTCGCACCGCCCGGCTGGCACCCTCGACGACGTCGTCACCGACAGCGACCCGGTGCGGCTGCGGATGCCGTGGCTCTCGCCGGACACGAAAGCGGGGTCGGCCGTCAGCGCCGGCCAGCCGGTCGGGGTGGTCACATAGCCGTCGGCGCTCATGCTCATGCGGGCGCGGATCTTCATGTCGCCTCCGTACTTTGCCAGTTGGCACCTTGTCAGTCGGCGCCTTGTCAGTCGGCCGGGAGGGCCGTTGTCATGTCCGCCCGTGCTGTGGCAAGATCCTTCCCGTTCGACGGCGCATGCCACCACTCCTCACGAAGGACTGAAGTCCATGGTTCCGGCGTCCCCCAGCGGCCGCCGCCGATACTGAGCCGTCTGCCCCGAGGCAGCGTTCTCCGGTATCTCCCGCACCCCCTCACGGCGGTCCGACGACGCGGTGCCCAGCACACCGCCCGCCTCCTCGCAGAGGCCGTTCCCGTATGCCCGGCCACGCCCCGGCCCACAGCAGCCCGTGGCCGCCTTCACCGTGAGGTCTTCACCATGCGCACCGATGTCCAGCGCTTTGCCGTCGCCCACCTGTTGCGCCGCCCGGCGGCGCGTGAAGTCGGCGGCTTCGTCGTGGGGTTCGATCCCTCGACGACCAGCCCTTACATCAACTACGCCACCCCCTTGCCCGGCGCCGAGCCCACCCACCGGGACGTCGCCGACCTGATCGCCGCGTTCCGCGAGCGCGGACTGCGGCCCCGTCTGGAGTTCGCCCCGGACGCCGCGCCCGCCGTCGAACCCGCGCTGCGCCGGGCCGGTTTCGGCACGGAGGCGGTGCACGAGTACCTGGTCTGCACACCGGCCACACTGGCCGTGCCCCGCTCCGGACACGGCTCGGCGGACCCGGTCCAGGTGGAGGCCCCGGCCACGGAGGCCGACTACACCGGGCTCGACATCGCGCTCTCCGAGGCCTTCGGCGGCGAGTGGGAGCCCTCCCCGGAAGGCGCGGCCCGGTTGCGGCGCACCGAGGAGGGCGGTGGAGCCGTCCGGTTCGTCCGCACGCCCGACGGCGGCTGCGCCGGCGGCGCCCTGTGCTCGGCGCCCGCCGAGGGCACCGCCGAACTCGCCGGCGTGGGCACCCTTCCCGCGTACCGGGGCCGTGGCATCGCCGCCGCGGTCACCTCGACCCTGGCCGAGACGATGTTCGGCCGCGGAGCGCGGTCGGTGTGGCTGGAGTACTCCGGCGAGGGTTCCCGCCGCGTGTACGGGAGGGTCGGCTTCCGGTCCGGCGGCACGCGACTGTACGTCTCGCTCGAAGGGTGACGTCCTGGCCGGCGGGGACGGGTGCCGTCCTCGCCGGCTCTCCCTGTCACCCGTTCCCGGGCAGCGGGTGGTCCTTGACGAACCGGCGGATCTCCTCCGTGAGGGCGGCCGGATTGTCCAGCTGGACCAGGGTGCGGGCGTCGGGGATCTCCACATAGCGGGCGTTCGGCAGCAGCCCGGCCAGGCGACGGCCCGTGGCGTGCGGCATCATGCGGTCCTCGGCGCCCCAGGCGACCAGCGCCGGGCGGGTGAACCCCGGGAGGTTGCGGGCCGCTTCCAGGTAGCAGTCCTTCCGGGTCGCACGGCAGAACTTCCGGAAGTCACGGCGGATGTGGCGGCTCGTCATCAGCGGGCCGTACCAGCGGGCGATGAGTTCCTTCGGCAGCCGCTTCTTCGCCATGCCGCCGAGCGAGATCCGCATGCGGGCCAGGAAAGGGAAGCGGAAGGACTGCACGAGGAGGTAGAGACCGCCGGGGACCGTGCAGGCCACGGACAGGATCCGGCCCTGGATGCCGGGCGGGTAGTTGTCCAGGGCCTCGCACGAGGTCAGCACGAGCCGGGCGATGCGCTCGTCGTGTACGCCGACGAGGAGCTGAGCCGTTCCGGCGTCGTTCTGGACGAGGGTGACGTCCCGCAGGTCAAGACGGTCCATGAACTCGGCGAGCAGGCGGGCGATGCCGTGCGCGGACAGGTCCGCGTCCGGCCGCATCGGGCGCCGGTGGCTGCCCAGGGGCAGCACGGGGACCAGCACACGGAAGTCGGGGCGCAGGGCGGAGACGACGTCGGCCCAGACCGAGTCGTCGAAGCCGAGGCCGTGGGCGAGGAGCACGGCGGGGCCGTCGCCTCCGGTGTCCTGGTAGTCGATGGTGCCCGCACTCAGCTCGATCTCCGGCATGCCCGTGCCTCCGCCCGTCGGCTGTTACGATGACTGCGCTTCTTGATAGATCGTTCTAGTGACACAATAGACGCCGACCGCCCTTTGGCAACAGCGGCCGCCCCGGAGGTGCCCCCCATGAGCGACGGCAAGGCGATCAGCACCCACGAGACCCGGCAGCGGATCCTGAACGCCGGCACCGAGCTGTTCCGGCGCTCGGGCTACACCGGCACGGGGATGAAACAGATCGCCGAGGCCGCCGGTGCGCCCTTCGGCTCGATCTACCACTTCTTCCCCGGCGGGAAGGCCCAGTTGGGCGAGGAGGTGATCCGCACCTCGGGCGCCGTCTACCTGGGGCTCGTCACCGCGCTGATGACGCCGTACGAGGACCGGGTCGCGGCCACCGCCGACGCCTTCGCCGCCGCGGCCGGTACGCTCGCCGAGCTCGACTTCGCCGACCCGTGCCCCATCGCGACGGTCGCGATGGAGGTCGCGAGCACCAACGAGGCGCTACGGCAGGCCACTTCGGAGGTCTTCGACAGCTGGATCGAGTATCTGGCCGCGTACTACGCCGAGGGCGGGATTCCCGGGCCCGCCGCCCGGGAGACGGCGAGCTCGGTCGTCGCCCTGCTGGAGGGCGCCTTCATGCTGGGCCGGGCCGCGCGCAGCACCGAACCGGTACGGGCCGCGGGCACGGCGGCCGCGGCGATCGTACGAGCCGCACTGGGCGCGGAGCGAACCGGCCCCGGCCGTCAGGACGGCCGGCCCGCTCGGTAGAGGTCGCGGAGCAGGGCGATCTCGGCTCCGTGGTGCAGCACTTCCTGGTTGACCCACCACACGATGTCGAGGAAGGGTTCCTCCGCGTCACTGCCGTACGGGTAGGCGCAGTACCCGACCGTGTCCAGCGCCGCGTCGTCGACGCCCAGCAGGGCCCGCCGCCAGGCGGCGGTGCCGGTCTCGAAGGCCTCGACCGCGCCGGCGGCGTCCCCGCTGACGGGATGGTTCTCCCGGGTCGCCGAGCGGCTTCCGGCGGTGTGGTCGGCGCGCAGGGACAGCATCTCGGAGAGGTGGCTCAGCCGCCATGCGAGGGTGGTGACGGGCGGTGGCCAGGGGTGCGGGTACGGCGCGGCGTCCCGTCCCCAGGGGCCGGCGCCGTCCAGGAGGGCCGCCCGCGGTCCCGGTCCGTCCGCGCGTCGTCTGACCGTCCAGCAGCCCGGGACCGGTTCCCAGAAGTACTCGTCGTCGGTCAGCGGCTCCACCTTGGTCTCCGCGCCGTCGCCGCTGTCCATGACGGGCCCGGCCAGCCGGTGCAGCAGGCGCTCGCAGGCGAAGTCGAACTGGTCCAGCAGCGGACGGAGCCGGGGCGGTGGTGTCGTCATCGAATGCTCCTGACCGAAGGAACTGCAGAACTGCCCCCTGCCGGGCCGGCCGGCCCGCCGGAGTTCTCACAGCCGGCCAGCCTGCCACAGCCGCCCCGCCCCCGCGCGCCCTTTTCCCTCTGCCCGCCGCCCCCTTCAACGCCCCGCGTCTTCGGGCCGGTCGGAGCCCTCGCCGAGGCTGCCCCGGACGAGGGTGCCGGGGACGCCCTTGAGCAGGTGTGCGTCACGCAGGACCACGCCTTCGTCGTTGCCGTCGCCGAGGGCTCGCATACGGGGTGGACCGAGCCCCGCTGGTCGAGCAGGACGATCCGGTAGGCGGCCGGGTCGAACAGCCGCCGTGAGCAGGGGGCGCACCCCGATCCCGGGCCGCCGTGCAGGACGACGGCGGGCTTGCCGTCAGGGTTGCCACAGGTCTCGCTGTCGTCACATTCCCGCCTGCTGGCGGCACCGCCGGCCGCCGATGCGTGAGACCGCCGCTCACAGTTGCCGTCGTACGCCGGCCTCCCGCTCCGTCTGCTCCAGCTGGTGGCCGAGGTCGCCCTGCAGGGACGTACGGGCGCGGCCCCGGCGGCCCAGCGGGAGGATCGTGCGCTGGGCCGTGTCCTCCAGCAGCAGGGCGAAGCCGCCGTACAGGGCGAAGGCCGCGAGGGCCACGCCGGTCCAGCCGGCGGCGGTGCGCAGCACGGCCGCTCCGCCGGCCTCGTGGATGCCGGTCAGGACGAACCGGCAGGCTCCGATCAGCAGCAGCGCGGAGAACAGCGGCTTGCCGGGGATCGCGGCGGCGCCGAGGAGGAGCATGAGCGGGGCGATGCTCAGCAGGAACACGGCCAGCCCGGGGCTGGGCTGTCCCGGCGGTCCGGACAGGGTGACCAGCGCGCTGCCCGCCCAGGCGCAGCCCAGCACGGACAGGCCGCAGGCGGCACCGCTGTCGCGGGCGAGGAAGGCGAAGATCCCGGAGAGCAGTTCCAGGGGCACGACGAACACCAGGATCAGCAGCATCAGCGGCCGGCTCTGGGCCAGGGGCACCCATGACAACTGCACGGCGGTGAGCAGAACGCTTCCGGTGCCGAAGGCGAAGAAGCCGAGGGGCAGGCTGCTGGCCAGCGGCCTGAGCATGATCCGCGTCAGGGCCTCGGGCCGCGGCGGCCCACTGGTCGTGTCGTACGTCCGCGCTGCTGGTGACGGCATCCGGATCACCCTGTCCCTCGGGCCTGGGCCGTAGTACTGCGGTGGTCGTACGACACGGGGTACCCCGATTGTGCGCGCGGTCCTCCGCCTCGGCCCGCTCGGGCCACGGAACGGAGCGTTCTGTCGCGGAACCGCCCCGGGATTGTCCGTGATCTGTAACAGCCGGATCCCGTGCTCAACCCCGGCCGTCCTGACAGGTGCACAGAGACCAGGTGCACAACAACACAGGGATTCGGCAGGAACGGGGCGGGGCATGGCGCGGCATGGCGGACGGGGATGGCACGGCCGGGTGATCGCGGCGGCGGTCGGGGTCACGGCGGCGGCGGTCGCCGCGTCGGTGTGGACCGCACAGGCCGGACAGCCGGGCGGCGGTTCGCCGCGGGCGGGCGTCTCGTCCGGGCACACCGCGCCCAAGGCCGCGGCCGTGTCCGCCGACATCGCCCACGCCTCGGACGGGGGCGCGCACGCGGTCAACATCACCATCGACGACGGCCCGAACCCGGTGTGGACCCCGCAGGTGCTGCAACTGCTGCGCGCCAACGGTGTGAAGGCGACGTTCTGCATGATCGGCCCGCAGGCCCAGGCGCATCCGGAGCTGGTCCGGCAGGTGGTGGCGGCCGGGCACCGGCTGTGCGACCACACGGTGTCGCACGACACGACGATGGACAAGAAGTCCGAGGCATATCAGTCGCAGCAGGTCCTGGAGGCCGAGCAGCAGATCACCAAGGCGTCCGGCGGCGTACAGCCCATGTACTACCGGGCTCCGGGCGGTGCCTTCACCCCGTACAGCCGGCATCTGGCGGCCTCGCACGGGATGCGGCCGCTGGGCTGGAACGTGGACTCCAAGGACTTCGAGCGACCCGGTACCGAGGCCATCATCGCCACCGTCAAGCGCGAGCTGTCCAACGGGCCGACGATCCTCTTCCACGACGCGGGCGGCGACCGCTCGCAGACCGTGGCCGCGCTGCGCGTCCTGCTGCCGTGGCTGAAGCAGCAGGGTTACTCCTTCGGTTTCCCGGTCCGCTGAACGGGCCGTTCCCGCAGGTGACTTCAGCCGACCCGATGGCAGCGGCTCTCCAAGTGCCCACCGGCATGCCGAGCCGCTTCCCGCCGTCGGCGGCGATGTCCAGGGCGTAGACGCCGTCCAGCCGGAACAGGCCGCGGGCGACGCCGGGGGAGCCGTCGGCCCGGCAGTCCACGAGGGCCGACCCCGAGGCGTCGACGTCGGCGAACGCGCCGGAGGCCGTGTCGGTCACGCGGACGACGAGCCTGCCCCGGCAGGCCGCACGACAGGGCCGAGGGCGCGGGCGACCGGCACGAGGGTCGTGGCGAGCAGGGCGGGACGGTGCATCGCTCCTCCGGCACAGCCGAGCCGGCTCGGGCCGTGCCGGCTCATGGTGCGCGGCGGAACCCGCCGGGGGCAACGGTGCCGCGGGAAGCGGCGGCCGTGCGGGGCGGACGTCGGCGTGCAGCCGCCCACGCCCGCACCACCTGCGCCAGCCGATGCACAGGTTGCACGCCGGTGTCCGGCCACCCAACGGTGAACCCCGGGGAAATTCTCGGCCATCGACGCCTTGGGACAGCTGTTCGGATCCGGAGGGGTGTCTACCATGAGCCCTCTGCGTACGTCGTCCCGGAAAGGCTCGCCATGCCGTTGCCTCGCCTCGGCACGCGGTCCGTCCGGCTCCGGACGGCCCCCGCCGTGTTCGTCGTCCTCGCCGTGGTCCTCGCGGGCACGCTGCTCGCGGTCTCGCCGGGCGGCCCGCGGCACGGCCGGGCCGGCGGTGCCCCGCCGGGACACATCGTCATCGACGTGTCGGAGAGCCGCTGCGGCCGGGGCTGGACCCGGCCCGAGCCCGGGGTGCGCACCTTCGACCTGCACAACTCCTCCGACGGCGCCGCCGAGGTGTACCTGGAGGACCCGGGCAGCCAGGTGGTGTACGGCGAGGTGGAGGGCGTCGGCCCCGGTACCACCCGGCAGTTGACCGTCCGGCTGGGCAAGGGGACGTACGCCTTCAAGTGCGTGCCCGACGACGCCGACGCCGTCACCGGACCCAGTGTGCACATCACCGCCGGGCAGCGCGGTCCGGGCGCCGCTCCCGTCACGCAGCACGACCTGATCCCGCCCTCCCTCGCCTACCAGAAGTGGGTCGGCGGCGGCCTCGACGACGCCGTCCGGCTCACGACGAGGCTCAGGGACGCGATCGGCCGGGGCGACCTCGCGGGCGCCCGGTCGGCCTGGCTGCCGGCGCATCTGGAGTACGAGCGGCTGGGGGCGGCGTACGACGCCTTCGGGGACGCGGACACAGAGATCAACGGCACCGACGCGGGCCTGCCCGGCGGGGTGCACGACAAGGACTTCGCCGGGTTCCACCGCGTCGAGTACGGGCTGTGGCACGGTGAGCCGGCCGCCGGGCTGCGTGCCCCGGCGGCGGCGCTGATGAAGGCGCTGACCGGGCTGCGGGACAGCTGGTCGCAGACCCGTATGGACCCCGCCCAGCTGGGTCTGCGCGCGCACGAGATCCTGGAGAACACCGTGCAGTTCGAGCTGACCGGCCGCACCGACTACGGCAGCGGCAGCAACCTCGCCACCGCCCGCGCCAACCTCGACGGCACGCGCGAGGTGCTGTCCCGGCTGCGCCCGCTGCTGTCCACCCGGTACGCGGATCTGCCGGGACTGGACAAGGACCTGGAGCGGGCCCGGCACACCCTCGACGGCTTCCGGCACGGCGACCGCTGGACCCCGCTCGACGGTCTGAGCCGCGCCCGGCGGGAGCGGATCGACGCGGTCCTCGGTGACCTGGTGGAGCGGCTGGCGTCGGTGGCCACCCTGTGCGACCCGCGGAGGACCGTGTGAACGACCGTCCGAGCAACCGTGTGAGCAGCGCCGGACGGCCCGATGGCCTGGCCCGGCGCCGGTTCCTGCGCGGCACCGCCCTCGCCGGGGCCGGCCTCGCCACGGGCGCTGCCGCCGCCCCGGACGGCGCGGCCGGCACCAGCGCCGTGATCGCTCCCTTCCACGGCGTCCACCAGACGTCGGTCCTCGCGGCCCCGCGCCGGGCCTGCGTGTTCGCCTCCCTCGACGTGACCGCCGGGAGCCGGGCGGAACTCACCGACCTGCTGCGCACGCTCACCGACCGGGCCCGCTTCCTCACCTCCGGCGGGACGCCCTCACCGGCCGGCATCACCGGTCCGCCCGCCGACTCCGGCGTCCTCGGCGACCCGCTGCCCTCCGGCCAGTTGGCCGTCACCGTCGGCGTCGGCGCCTCGCTCTTCGACGACCGGTTCGGGCTGGCCGCTCTCCGGCCCCGACGGCTGACCGCCATGCCCGCCTTCCCCGACGACGACCTCCGGACCGACTGGTGCCACGGCGACCTCAGCCTCCAACTGCACGCCGACGAGCCGGACATCACCCTGCACGCACTGCGTGATATCGCCCGGCACACCCGGGGCGCGATGCAGGTCCGCTGGCGGCTGGACGGCTTCTCCAGCCCGCCCCGGCCCACCGGCACCCCGCGGAACCTGATGGGCTTCAAGGACGGCACCGCCAACCCGGACGCGTCCAGCGCCCGCGAGATGAACCGCCTGGTGTGGGTGGGCCAGGGCATGGGCGAGCCGGACTGGGCGGTCGGCGGCAGCTACCAGGTCGTACGGCTGATCCGGATGCTGGTGGAGTTCTGGGACCGGGTCTCGCTCAGCGAGCAGGAGCGGATGTTCGGCCGCGCGCGCTCCTCCGGCGCGCCGCTGGACGGCGACCACGAGCACGACACGCCGCAGTACGCCGACGATCCCAAGGGTGATGTCATCCCGCTGGACGCGCACATACGCCTCGCCAACCCGCGCACGCCCGGCACGGCCGGCCAACGCCTGCTGCGCCGCGCCTACAACTACGACCGGGGCATGGACGCCAACGGCAACCTCGACATGGGCCTGCTGTTCACCTGCTACCAGCAGGACCTGAAGCGGCAGTTCGAGACCGTGCAGCACCGGCTGGCGGGCGAACCGCTGACGGACTACATCACCCCGTTCGGCGGCGGCTACTTCTACGCGCTGCCCGGGGTACGGGACGCCTCGGACTGGTACGGACGTGCCCTGTTGGGCTGAACCTGTCCGGACAACTCGGCGAGCGACCAAGTCAACACACAGTCAAGTTTTGCCCCAACATCCCTGACTTGGTGTTCACCCACAGGTCATCATGGCTCCGCCGACGCGCCCCGCAACGGGCGCAGCATCCGTGCTCGTACAGCGCACAAACGTTCAGTCCGGAGGGGAAGTCCACCATGGCCAGCAGAGGAACACGAGCCGCGCTGCGCAGTCTCGGCGCGCTCGCGGGAGCCGCCGCGCTCACCGCGCTCGGCAGCAACGCGCCCGGCTGGGCGGCCGTGCCCGCAGGCCAGGTCTCGACCGCGACGCCGGTCAAGCACGTCGTCGTGCTCTTCGACGAGAACATCGCCTTCGACCACTACTTCGCCACGTACCCGAAGGCCGCCAACACCGACGGCACGAAGTTCCACGCGGCGAAGAACACCCCGAAGAACATCGACACCCTCGCGCACGCCGGGCTGCTGAAGCACAACCCGAACCAGTACGCGCCCAAGCGGCTGTCCCCGTCCCAGGCGATGACCTGCGACCAGAACCACTCCTACGGCGCCGAGCAGTACGCCTACAACGGCGGCAAGGCCGACCAGTTCGTGCAGAACACCGAGGTCGACAAGTGCAGCGGCGGCCTGTTCGGTGAACCCGGCCTGGCGATGGACTACTACGACGGCAACACCGTCACCGCGCTGTGGAACTACGCCCAGCACTACTCCCTGAGCGACCGCTCCTACAGCTCGAACTACGGCCCGTCCACACCCGGCGCACTCAACCTGGTCTCCGGCAACACGCACGGCGTCGTCTCCGTCGACCCGGCCACCGGCAAGCAGACGGCGAAGCCGGACCCGTACGCCGTCCAGTCGCCCGACGCCAAGGGTGTCGGCACGATGATCAACGACCCCGACCCGGCCTGGGACGACTGCTCCGGCAAGGACCACACCAGCAGCAACGCGCTGGCGGCGATGCAGGGCAGGAACATCGGTGACCTGCTCAACGCCAGGAAGGTGAGCTGGGGCTGGTTCCAGGGCGGCTTCCGTCCGTCGACCGCGTGGAACGGCACGTCCGGCTCGTACGCCAAGTGCGACACCACCCACACCAACGTGGGCGGCGCGGCCGTGGTCGACTACAGCCCGCACCACAATCCGTTCTCGTACTACAAGTCGACGGCGAACCCGCACCACCTGGCGCCGAAGAGCGTCTCGGAGATCGGCCACAACGGCCGGGCCAACCACAACTACGACCTGACCGACTTCTCCGCCGCACTGAAGGCGGGCAAGCTGCCGGCCGTCAGCTTCGTCAAGGCCGGTGCGTACCAGGACGGCCACGCCGGCTACTCCGACCCGGTCGACGAGCAGCACTTCCTGGTGAAGCAGATCAACGCGATCCAGAGCTCGCCGCAGTGGAAGTCCACCGCGGTGGTGGTCGCCTACGACGACTCCGACGGCTGGTACGACCACGCCTATGCCGTCCCGCGCAACGGCTCGAAGGACACCTCGCTCGGCTCCAACGGCAAGGCCACCGACAGCCCGGCCTGCCAGAAGGGCCCGAAGGCGGCCGGCGGCTACGCGGACCGCTGCGGCCCCGGCACCCGCCAGCCGCTGCTCGTCATCTCGCCGTACAGCAAGGTGAACAAGGTCGACCACACCCTGACGAACCAGGCGTCCATCACCCGGTTCATCGAGGACAACTGGAGCACCGGCCGGATCGGTGACCACTCCTTCGACGCCACGGCCGGCTCGCTGGCGGGCATGTTCGACTTCCGGCACCCCAACGACAAGCAGGTGCTGCTGAACTCCGACGGCTCCGTGCGGCACGTCGGCCCCGTCCGGCACATCGCCCCGGTGGTCACAAGCATCACCCCGGGTCCGGCCATGCAGAACACGGCCGCTTCGACCGACGCCTCCGGCTTCCCGGTCCTGCCGGTCGGCCTCGGCGTGGGCGCCCTGCTGGCCGCGGGAGCGACCGGCACGTACCTGACGCTGCGCCGCAGGCAGCACGGCACCGCCTGAGCCCGTACCAGCACGAGTGACCGCGCCCCCGGAGGTCGTCCGGGGGCGCGACGCCATGCCGGACGCAGGCGTCGGGGCGTACGCGCGGTCGCCGAGCCCGGGCCGCGCGTCGGACACTGGGCCGTATGACCCGTCCGTGTGCGCCCGGCGCTCCCCCGCCCGGCCGGCGTGCCGTGCTCGGTGCCCTGGCCGGTGTCGCGTTCGGCGTGGCGGGCTGCTCCGGCCGTACGGCTCCGCCCGAACGCCCGCCCCAGGGGCCCGCGACGCCCACCAGGCCGCCGTCCGCGTCACCGGCGTCGCCGTTGCCCGCTCTGCCCCGCACCAGACCCTGGCGGCCCACGTCCGCCGAGGTCCAGCCTGCGGCGAAGCTGCGCGCCGTACAGCTGGTGGAGGCGATCGGGGCCTGGGGTGACGGGCACGGCGGAGTCGCGGCGGCACGGGCGCGGGTCGCGGCGCTCGGGCTGCCGGGGAACCTCGTGGGGCAGGCGGGTCCGCTGCTGCCGACGGCGGACCAGGCGGCGCTGCAGGTCGTGGACGCGCAGTACGGCGGGATCCTGTCCCGGTCGGCCAGTGTGCTGGTGGTGTGCCGGCAGTGGACCCGGCGCGGTGGCACGGTGAGCGCCGGCGGGACGACCGTCGACGTACGCCTGTCCCGGTCGGGGCGCGGCTGGACGGTCGACGCCCTGCGTCCGGCGCACCCCGGGCCGGCCGCACGCTCACTCGCGCCGGAGGTGCGGGCCGCGCTGTCCGACGACCGGATCGTGCTGCCGCCCGCCGCCGCGGCGGACCTGCGCAGCGGTCAGGTGCACACCAGCGTGGCCGAGGCGATGCTCGCGCTGGCGCGGACATACCGGCTGGAGGTGAGCGTCGTCCGCTCCGGGCATCCGCTGGACGTGTTCGGCACCAGCCGGCCCAGCGACCATCCGCGCGGCCGGGCCTTCGACGTGTGGCGGATCGACGGCCACCCGGTCGTCGACCCGGCGACGCCTCGCGGTCTGATCGAGCGGTTCATGCGGGGCGCGGCGGCCGCCGGGTCGTACAACGTGGGCGGTCCCGTGCCGCTGTCGGGCGGCGCCGCCGGTCAGTTCTTCAGCGACCCGACGCACCACGACCATGTGCACATCGGCTTCCGTGCCTGACACGTCACCCGGATGGCCGCGCGGCCCCCGTGCCCTCGCCGCCCCGGAGCGGCCCCACCACCGCCGGGTTTCCGGCTCGTTGCGGGGTTGCGGGGCGCGGGCGGACGCCGGAACGCTGGAGCGGACACGCCTCCGGGAGGGTCATGTGACTCCGGGACACGAAACAACCCCCTCCGACGGCCTCGGCCGCCGGCGATTTCTCGCCCTGTGCACCGGTCTGGGCCTGGGCACGGCCACCGCGTGCACGGCCGCGCCGCCGCATCCGCACGACACGACCGCCCGGGGCGGCCGGCGGCTGCGGCCGGAGGCGGAGCAGGACGCGCCGGGCACCGCCGACTGGCGTCTGGGGCCGACCGGGCCGCCGGACGCCGTGGCCGGCTACACGGACCGGGTGAGCGTGAGGCCGGGCGAGGCGTTCGGGCTGCACGTGTCGACGACCGCCGCCTCCTTCCGCGTCTCCGCGTTCCGGGTCGGCTGGTACGGCGGCCGGCGGGCCCGCCGGATCTGGGCGTCGGAGCGCATACCCGGCCGCTCCCGGCCGGCCCCGCGCATGCTGCCCGCGACGCGTACCGTGCGCGCCGACTGGCCGAGGACGCTGCCCGTGGACACCTCCGGCTGGCCGGAGGGCGCATATCTGCTGCGGCTGGAGGCGGACAGCGGCCACCAGCGGTACGTGCCCCTGATCGTCCGCTCCGCCGAGGGCGCGGGCCGCACGGTCCTGTTGCACGCTCCGGCGACCTGGCAGGCGTACAACCGCTGGGGCGGCAGCAGCCTCTACGCCGGCGCCTCCGGGGCGTACGCCACCCGCTCCCTCGCGGTGAGCTTCGACCGCCCCTACGACGGCGAGGGCGCCGAGAAGTTCCTGGTGTACGAGTGGGCGCTGGTGGTGCTGGCCGAGCGCCTGGGCATCCCGCTCGCCTACAGCACGGGCCTCGACGTCCACCGGGATCCGGGGGTGCTGCGGGGCGCGCACGCCGTGGTCTGCCTGGGGCACGACGAGTACTGGACGCCGCAGCAGCGGGCCCATGTGGCCGCGGCCCGCGACGCCGGTGCGAACCTCGCCTTCCTCGGCGCGAACACCTGCTTCCGCCGGGTCCGGCTGGAGGCCGGGGAAGCCGCGGACGACCGTACGGTGATCTGCTACAAGACCGACTACCGTGCCGACCCCTGCTACGGCTCGCGTCCGGCCCTGGTCACCACCGACTACCGGCTCCCGCCCGCCGCGGATCCCGAGTCCTCGCTGACCGGTGTGCTCTACGAGGGGTATCCGGTCGACGCACCCTATGTCGTCCGGGCCGCCGATCACTGGTTGTACGACGGCACCGGCGTACGCTCCGGCGACGCCTTCGCGCATCTCGTGGGTGTCGAGTACGACCGGGTCACCCCCGGCGCGCCCACCCCCGGCCCGCTGGAGATCACCGCGCATTCGGCGCTGGTGTGCGAGGGGCGGCCGAGCCACAGCGACTCGGCGTACTACACGGCCGTCGGTGGCGCGGGCGTGTTCGCGACCGGCACCATGCGCTGGGTGGAGGGCCTGGTGGCCGGGACGGGCATGTTCGGGCGGGACCACGGCATGGACGCCCGTACCCGCGCCTTCGTCACCCGCACCACGGAGAACCTTCTGCGGACCTTCGCCAAGGGACCCGCGGCGCGGCACGCGCCGCCACCCCGCCCCAACGCGGCGGCGCTGTACGGCGAGACCTGAGCTCAGGGCAGCGGCGTGCCGCCGGTCGCGTTGAGGATCTCGGCGGTGATGTAGCTCGCCTGTGGCGAGGCCAAGTAGACATAGGCGGGGGCCAGTTCGGCGGGCTGGGCCGGGCGGCCGAGCGGTGCCTGCTTGCCGAACTCCGCCGTGTCCGGCATGGTCGACGGGATCAGGGGCGTCCACACCGGCCCCGGTGCGACCGCGTTGACCCGGATGCCGCGCTCGGCGACCATCTGCGCGAGCCCCTGCGTGAAGGTGACGATCGCGCCCTTGGTCATCGCGTAGTCCAGCAGGTGCGGGCTGGGTTTGTAGGCCTGCACGGACGTCGAGTTGATGACGCAGCCGCCGGCCGGGATGTGCGGCAGAGCGAACTTCGTGAGCCAGAACATGCCGTACAGGTTCGTCCGCATGACCCGGTCGAACTGCTCGGTGCTGATCGCCTCGATGCCGTCCGGCTGGGACATCTGGTAGGCGGCGTTGTTCACGAGCACGTCGACGCGGCCGAACTCGGCGACCGCCCGCCCGATCAGGGCCCGGCAGTTGTCCTCCTCGCGGATGTCGCAGGAGACGGCGACCGCCTTGCGTCCGGCCTCCTCCACCAGCCGGGACGTCTCGCGGGCCTCGTCCTCCTCCTCGGCGAGATGGGTGAACAGCACGTCGGCCCCCTCGCGGGCGAAGGCGAGGGCCACCGCGCGGCCGATGCCGGAGTCCCCGCCCGTGATCACGGTTTTACGGCCGTCCAGCCGGCCCGCGCCGCGGTAGGACTCCTCGCCGTGGTCGGGCGGCGGGTCCATCGGGCCGGTCCAGCCCGGATGGGGCTGCTCCTGGGAGGGGAAGTCTGGGCGGGCGTGCTGGGTGACCGGGTTCGGCCGGTCACCGTGCTGGTCCGTCACGGTGGCCTCCTGCGTCTCGGGCGGACAGGACAGGCGACCGGGTTCCCGGATCACGCGGGCCGAAAAGCCCGGGAAGCCGGTAACGGCCCGCTGCGGCCGGTCGGTGACGGCCCACTGCCGTCAGTCCGTCGCCGCGTGCTGACCTCCCGCGCGCATGTGGTCCCTGCGGGCGAGGTTGTAGATCCGCAGGAGATGCTTGGCCACGGCACAGGCCGCGCGGTCGGCATGGCACTGACGGCACGTGCGCATGTGCTGCTCGTAGGTGAGGCGCGCGTTCTCCAACGCGCCGTTGACAGAAGACATCGACATCTCCGGGCAGGGCGCCGTCCCGGGGAACGGCGCCAAAGTTGACTGACTGGTACACCCAGAGACAAGGTGATCATGTTACTGGCGGTACTGGGAAACCGTGCCCTCGGTCACCGCCGCACGGGGGCCGGCGCGTGCGGGACCACCTCCGAGTGCGGCCTGCCGGGCGTCTGGGACGAGCCTCCGGTGGAGGGGCCGACCCCGCCCGCTGTCGCGCGGGCCCTGCATGATTCCTATTCAGATGACTGAATAGCCCGAGGGGGCCGGGCGGCTACTCGCCTGGCGCCAGGACGCGGGCCACGATCCGCGCCGCCTCCGCGACGAGCGCGTCGTCGGCCGGTGCGTCCTGGGCACCCTTGGCCGACAGCACGGTCAGCAGGAGCGGTGTCCCGCGGGTCGTCCAGGCCACGCCGATGTCGTTGGCGCTCCCGTAGTCGCCGGTGCCGGTCTTGTCCGCCAGCACCCAGTCGCGCGGCAGCCCCGCGCGGAACCGCGCGGCACTGGTGGTGTTGCCCCTCAGCCAGCCGACGAGCCGTTCGCGGTCGGCGCGGGCGAGTGCCCGGCCCAGGGTGAGCCGCTCGAAGCTGCGGCCGAGGGCCTGCGGGGTCGTGGTGTCGCGCGGGTCCCCGGGGACCGCACTGCCCAGATCCGTCTCCCACCGGTCGAGCCGGCTCACCCGGTCGCCAAGCGAACGGAAGAAGCGGGTGAGTCCGGCGGGTCCGCCGATCTGGCGGAGCAGCAGGTTGCCGGCCGCGTTGTCGCTGTACTGGATCGCCGCCGCGCACAGGTCCGCCACGGTCATGCCGGTGTCCACGTGCTCCTGGGTGCGCGGCGAGTTGGGCAGGATGTCGTGCGGCGGATAGTGGATCACCTTGTCCAGCGGCGCGCAGCCGCCGTGGTCGCGCAACACCGCCGCAGCGGCGAACGCCTTGAACGTCGAACACATCGCGAACCGCTCCCCCGCCCGGTGCGCCACGGTCCGGCCGGTGCGGATGTTGCGTGCGTAGACACCGAGCCGAGCGCCGTGCCGCTGCTCCAGCGCGGTCAACTCGGCTTCGGCGCTGCGCTGTTCACTGTCGGCGGTCGCCGAGGCGGCGGCTTCGGAGACCGCGCCCGCCGCGACGGCCGCGGTGGTGAGCACGAGGCCCGCCCTGAACAGACCGCGGCGGGCCATGGGGCGGGGGCCGGGGCCCTGGGAGCTGGGGCGGTGGGAGCCGGTCATGGGCACAGTCCTCCTGGTGGTCCGTGATCGCAGTCGTGGATCTTCGACGGGACCAGCGAAACAGGCGGACTCCTCCCATGTCCAAGAGGAAACTTTTAACGCTGCATGTCTTATTGCTATGAGAAGCCGTCTCTCCGGCCTGCGAGGACACCGGTTCATGCCGCTGCGAGTGAACTGAGATCCAGCCCGGTGACCGGGAGTGTCCCCCGGCGCGCCGGCATACTCGCTGAGCGGGGTACTCGCGGATTGTCTGACTGCTCGGGCTCGACGACGAACCGGTGCGGACGCAGGCCGCGTTGGCGCGGGACATCGGTGCCGACAAGGCCCGGATCATCGGCGTCCTCGATGACCTGGAGGAACGTGGGCTCATCCGGGCTGATCCGGCGGCATCCCTACCCTGCCGACCGGCGGGCGCGCGTACTCGCCCGGTCGCGGCCATCAACGAGTGGCTGTGATCAGCATGCGTCGCTAGAGCTCGTAGTCCTGGGCCAGCTCCTCCCAGCGAATGCTGCGAAGCGCAAGATCAGCATCCTCGCCTGACGGTACGTCCGGGATGGGCTGGAACCAGACGACGGTGAGGGCGGAACGGTGCAGCACCGGGTCGAGCTCGGGAGCGACCGCTGTCGAGCGGAAGACGCCGACGCAAGCCACGGAAGGCAGCACCTCAACAGGGCCGAAGGCGCCAGCGGTCTGGTCCGGGTACTCGCGGAAGGGCGGAACGAGATGAACCGGCGTGGAGGGAAACGAGCGTTCGGCCTCCCGCCGGAGGCCGCTGACCTTCATGTCGTTCATGGGCTTGCACGGGTAGCCCTCCAGCATCCCTCCGTAGGTCGAAGACATCCGCAGCTCGGTGAGCTCGATCGAACGACCGGACGAGAGGAGTATGTGGCTCAGCGACATGCCGACACCCTATGCGAGGCGGATTCCCCTGACCGCAGTGTCGAAGACCGGCCGGTACCGGTTCCACTGCTCGTTCGGCGCAGAGAGGAAGATCACGTACTGCGTGCCGTCGGTGCCGCTGAAGGCCAGCTCCACCGCCCGGTACTTGCGTACCCTGCCCTCGAACGTGAACTCCCAGTAGCCGGCGGGCCGTCCCCGGAAGGTCGTGCGTTCCATCCTGGCGCGTTCATAGCCCGGGTTGTCCCGGCGTGTCTGGGCCTCTTCGGTCTCCTGCCAGTGCCGGACCGGATCGCCGCCCGCGAACTGGACGACGCTGATCCTCAGGCCGGCCAGCCCGGAGATGTAGCCGACCTCGTCTCCGGGCAGGCTCTTGGAGGTCCAGCCGTCCCGTACGGGGACGGAGACGCCCGGGGCCGTCTGCTCCAGGTGGTATCCGCGCGGAACCGGCGGCAGCGACGGCGATGAGGAAGCACTCGGAGTCGCCGACGGGCGGGCGGGCGGCGCAGCGTCACCGCTCCCGCGCCAGAGCACGCCGCCCGTGATGGTGGCGGCCACCACCACCGTCGAGACGCTCCACAGCGTCATGCGGCGGCCGCGCTTTCGACCTCGTCGCGCGGGAGCTGCGGGGCTGGCCGCAGGCGCCGGTATCTGCGTGGTCGAGCGGACACGCGCGTCCACCTGCGTGGGCGGGTAGTCCAGGTCGGCGTTCGTTTCGGCCGCACGGCGCAGGAGGCGTTCGGCTTCGTGGGCGTCCATGCGCCGCTCGGGTTCCTTGACCAGCAGGCCCTCGATGACGGGGGTGAGGTGCCCGGCGTTGCCGGCGGGCGGGATCTCCTCGGTGGCGATGGCGTAGGCCGTCTCCATCGGGGTGCCCCGCTGGAACGGGGGCGACCCCTGGACGGCCTGGTACAGCGTGGCGCCGAGGGCCCACAGGTCGGATGCGGGGCCGGGCTCGGTGGTCCCGGGCCGGAGGCGTTCGGGTGCCAGGTAGTGGATGGTGCCGACCAGCTCGCCCGTCCTGGTCAGTGACGGCGTTCCGGTTTCCACGGCGATGCCGAAGTCGGTGAGGACGATCCGTCCGTCGTGCCCGAGCAGGACGTTGGCGGGCTTGATGTCCCGGTGCAGCACTCCGGCGTCGTGCGCGGCGCGCAGCGCGGCGGCCATGGCGCGGCCGATCCGGGCCGCCTCGCCGGGCGCAAGCGTGCCCTGCTCCTTGAGGAGGTCGCCCAGGGTGACGGAGGGTATGTACTCCATGACGATGCACGGCAGCCCCTCGTCATCGACGACGTCGTGCACCACGATGACGTTGGGGTGGGTGATCCGGGCGGCACTGCGGGCCTCCCGGCGGGTGCGCTCGTGGAGCCGCTGGACCTCGTCGTCGTGCAGGTGCGGCGGAACATGCAGCTTCTTGACCGCGATGTGCCGGCCGAGCAGCTCGTCCTCGGCTCGCCAGACGGTGCCCATGCCGCCACGGCCCACACGCTCCACCAACCGGTATCGGTTGGCTATGAGCCGCCCCAGATCCGACACCGTGGGACCTCCGCGCTCCTTGCATGCCTGAGCATGACCTGACATTTGCAGAAGCACCCTAACCCGTACCGCTTACAGGGACGTGACAGCGGCCTTCCCCGCCGGCACGGTATCCGGGCCATGGGCAGCCGGTTTCGGCCCGGTCAGGAGCGTGCACTGTAGGCAATCAAGGGGGAGGCGCGTGCCCTAGCGACGCCCGGCGCGGTCCCCGGGCATATGTGGAGTCTCATAGCCGCTACGGCGGTCGGCTGCCGTGCTGACTCCGACGCGGGCCGATCACCTCATGCCAGGGGGTCGAGGAAGGTGAGGGTGGAGGCGTCCTCCTCGATCAGTGGGGCGAGGGCGGCGTTGACCGGCCGCCGTACGGGGCCTTCCGCTGTGCCTGGAAGGCGTCCTCCTCCCGGTAGACCTCGAAGACAAGTTCCTCGCCCGCCGCGTCAGCATCCTGATGGTGTGCCGTCCGTCGGCACCGACCACTCCCACCTGAAGACCCATCGCGCCGCGGGGCTGCCCGTGGTCTTCATCGACCGGCCGGCCGTCGGCCTGTCCGCGGACAGCGTCGTCAGCTCCAACCGGGCGGGCGCCCACGACGGGGTCGCCCATCTCATCGCCCACGGCCACCGGCGTATCGGCTTCGTCGGCGACCTGCCCCTCAAGCTGTACACCCGCCGCGAGCGCCTCGCCGGATACCGAGCGGCCCTGGAGGAAGCCGGTCTGCCCTACGACCGCTCCCTGGTCACCAGCGCCCACGACCAGCAGGGGGCCGCCGCAGCCACCTCCCAGCTGCTCGGCCTGGAGGATCCCCCGACGGCCCTGTTCGCCGGCAACAACATGGTGGCGCTGGGTATGGTCGCCGAACTCTCCCGCACGGAACGGAAGGACGTCGCCTTCGTCGCCTTCGACGACGTGGCGCTCGCCGAGGCACTCGAACCGGCCCTGACCGTCGTCGCCCAGGACCCCGAGGAAATCGGCAGGGCGGCCGCGACCACCGCCCTGTCCCGCCTCGACGGCGACCGCTCCCGCGCCCGCACCGTCGCCGTCCCCACCCGCCTGATCGTCCGCGGCTCGGGCGAGCGACCCGCACCCGCGGTGCCGTAAGAACATGACGCGCCATCAAAGGACGCAGGTTCACATGGCGATCCGCACGGGCGAAGCAAAAGCCCCGGTCCACTCCGGGGATCCGGCACTGTGACCTGCACGTTTGCCATCAGGAACGACCGCCGCCAGGTGGACGCATCAGATGCCATATTGATATGAGTGCAGGGTGGATCTCCTGGCGCACCTCGAGGCGTACGTCGCGACGGCCGACGAAGCGAGCTTCTCCCGGGCGGCGGACCGGCTCGGTATCGCCCAGCCTTTGCTAAGCCGCCGTATAAAGACGCTGGAGGAGCACTTCGGCGGCCTGTTGTTCGACCGTGCGCGGCGGCAGATCACGACCACGGAGCTGGGGTTGCTGCTGCTGCCGTACGCGCGGGACGTGCTGGACCGGACGCAGCGGCTGCGGCAGGTCGCCGGTGCGGCCGGGCGGACGCGGATGCGAGCCGTCGGGGTGCCCGCGCACTGCGCCCCGGCGGCGCTGGCACGCGCGATCCGCGCCGGCGCCGAGCGCGGAATCACCCTCGGCATGCGTGAACTGCCGCCGCAGGAAAGGGTTTCCGGGCTGGCCGACGGCTCGCTCGGCTACGCGCTCGTGCGGGTTCCTCCGGAGCGGGGCACGTTGCGGGTGCCGCTGGGCCTGGCGTCGGCGCCCGAGGCAGCGGACGACGAGCGGCTTCCGGCGTACGACGGCCCCCTGCGCTCGGTCCATCTGGAGGATCTGCGGCCCCGCCGGCGCCGTACTCCCGAACCCCCGCCGCCACTGCCCGTGTTGACCCTGCTGGAGGACCACATGCCCAGTTGCGAGGACCGGTTGGAGCGTGCAGCAGCCCGGGCCGGGCTGCCCCCGGGCCGGTTCCGGCCGGCCGGGTCCGCCGCCACCGCGCTCGCCGACACCCTGGCCGGGCGGGCGCTGCTGCTGTGCGCCGAACCGTTCGCCCGGCAGCACGGGGCACGGTGGGCACCGCTGGGCGACCGGTCACTGCACCGGGGGTACGACGTGAGCGCCGCCCCGGACCGGGCCGGCGTGGCGGGCGTGCCGGACTGGCTGGCGCCGCTGCTGGCGTCGGCCGTGGGAGCCGTCGTCACCGGTCCCGGCGCACCGGGCCCCGGCGCCGGGGACGCCCCCGCGCGACTGGCGGCACGCGGATGAGCGCGGCACCGGTGCACCACCCGGTGTACGTCGGCGACCACGGCGCCCTCCTGGACGTCGCGGAGGCGATCGCCGCGGACTGGGCGGCCCTCGGTGTGCGTGGGTCGTTCCTCGCACGGAACCTGGACACGGGCGAACGACTCGGCTTCGACGTCGAGGAGATGATGCCGCTCGCGTCGGTGGTGAAGGTCCCGCTCGCCCTCGTCGTACTGGACCGGATCGCGGCCGGGGGCCTCGACCCGGCGCACCCGGTGACCGTCGATCCGGCGCGCAGCAGCGTGGGTCCCACGGGGCTCGCGGCGTTCCGGCACCCGGCGACCGTGGCCGTCGGCGACCTGCTCCTGCAGATGCTGTCGGTGAGCGACAACGCGGCGGCGGACACCCTGCTGGAACTGGTGCCGGTGGCGGACGTGGACGCGCGGCTGCGTGACTGGGGGTGCGGGGACATCCGGATGCGGCACCGGATGAACCACATGTACGAGTGCGCCGTCGGGGCGGCGGGGAACGATTTCTCCCTCGCGCTGGAGCTGGCCGTGCGGGACGAGCGGACGGGCCGGCACACCATCGAGACCCTGGATCCGGCGTCCGCGAACGTGGGGTCGGCCGCGGCGTTGGTGGGGCTGTTGCGGCGGGTGTGGTGCGATGAGATCTCCGTTCCCGGGGCGACGGCGGAGTTGCGGCGGCTGATGGGCCTGCAGGTGTTCACGCACCGGCTGGCCAACGAGTTACGGGCGGACACATTGCGGTGGAGCGGGAAGACGGGGACGTTTCTGCATCTGCGACACGAGATCGGTGTGGTCGAGGCGGAGTCGGGGGATCGGGTGGCGGTGGCTGCACTGACCCGTGCGGGGCGCTGCGCTGGGCTTGCGGCGGATGTCGACCTTGCGATCGGGGTCGCCGGGCGGGAGGCGTTTGAGGTGTTGCGCCGGTGAAGAAGGCGTTCGCGTCGGCGCCGTCCGGGTGGGTTTGTCCGGCGGCTGCGGGCGCGCCGGGGTTGGGGTTGTCCGGCGGCTGCGGGCGCGTCGTGGTTGTTCCCGCCCGTCTCCGCCCTCCTCGCGCCGGTGTTCGCGCTCATCGGCATGGGCTTCGGCGCGGTGATCCGGCACACCGCGACCAACCTGGTCACCACCGCCGGGATGCTTCTCCTGCTGCCCGACGTCTTCAACGACAGCCATCTCTTCGGCCCGGGGCCTTACCCCCAGACGATCGCCGGCTCATGGAGCACCTACGCCGCCTGGCTGCTCGTCGCGGTGTGCCTGGCGCTGGTCGTCGTCCATCACCGCGACGTGGGATGCCCGACAAGGCCTGAAACCTGACAAGGCCTGACGAGACAGTCGGTCCCGGTCGCGGGCAGCGCCGACCGGCGACCTGGGGGAGGCGGTACGTGCAGGCGGGACGGCGGCTCCGGGCCGCCGGCTTGCGGAGGGCCCCGTCGTGGCTGCGTCCTCTCCGGCGCGGTCGGCGGAAGGGCCCCCACTGTGCCTACGCGGCCGGGAAGGCTCGGCCCCGCGGCAGGCCGGCGGTGCTCCGTGCGGCGTGGCCGGCCGGGACCTGTACGCCCGCACCCTTGGCCGGATCGGGAGGGGTGGGCGCTCCGTGCTGGTCGCGGGCGTCTCGGGCGGCGATCCTCGGATGCCGGACGGGATCGCAACGGTGGGGCGGACGGCCCGGCCGCCGTCTGTGCCGGGCCGCCCGCTGATGGAGTGCCGGTCAGGCAGGCTTCACCGCCGTGACCGCCGTCGCGACGACGGTGTTGTCGCACTCGGCGAACTCCCCGTCGTTCAGCGTGACTTGGTGGGCTCCGGCGCCGGGCAGGCCGACCACGAGCGTCGGGTAGACGGCGGGCTTCGCGCCGGACTTGCAGTAGCCGTCGCCCTCGCCCTGGACCTGGTGGAAGGTCAGCTTGACCCATGCCTTGCCGCCCGGCGCGAGGCGCACGGCCGATGCCGCGCCCGTGGGGGTCACCTTCAGCGGGCTGTTGTGCTCGGGGGAACCGTTGCCCGCGCCGGCCACCGTCGGGTGGCCCTGCAGGACGCACGCGTGTGCGGAGACGTTGGTGAACTCGACTATCGCGGCGCCCGTGCCGGTGCCGACCGGACGGTCGGCCGCCTGGTAGGCCGCCGCCTTCACGGCCGACACTGTGCACCGCGGCGCCGTAGCGGCCGTGGCGTGGGACGCGGGAGAGACCGGGGCGGCCGGAGTGGTCGACCTGCCGCCGGAGGAGGACCCCGAGGCCGACGTCGCCGTGGGGCCGGGACTCGCGGGGGTGGGGGCGGTGCGGGACGGGGCGGCGGAGGCCGGGGGCGCGGAGTGCGTCTTGGCCGTCCCGTCGCCGTCTCCCGGCCCGCATGCCGTGAGCGACAGCGCGGCGGCGATCACGGCCGTCGCCGACGCGGCGAGGCGAATGGTGTTGCGGTGCTGCATGGGGTCCCCCGATGTCCGGTGTTCGTGGTGCGACCGGCTCCCTGCCGGTGCTCATCGAGGGAGACAGAGCCGGCAGCCCCCGGGTTTCCGCTGTGGATCAGCTGTGACCGTTGTGGATCAGCTGTGACAGTTCCGTGAGGGGCAGAGGGGGGAAGACCCCGCCCCCCGGGGTACGGCAAGGGCGTCCGGCCCGACCTGTGCAGGTCGGGCCGGACGCCCTCGGAGCGATGCTCAGACCAGGTCGAACCGGTCCAGGTTCATGACCTTGTCCCACGCCGCGACGAAGTCCTCGACGAACTTCTCCTTCGCGTCGTCGGAGGCGTAGACCTCGGCGAGCGCACGCAGCTCGGAGTTGGAGCCGAAGACCAGGTCGGCGCGGCTGCCGGCCCACTTCAGCTCGCCCGTGACGGCGTCGCGGCCCTCGAACGTGGTCTGGTCCTCGGAGGTCGACTTCCAGGTCGTGCCCATGTCGAGCAGATTGACGAAGAAGTCGTTGGTGAGGACGCCGGGCGTCTTGGTGAGGACGCCGAGCTGGGACTGCTGGTGGTTGGCGCCGAGCACGCGCAGACCACCGACGAGCACCGTCAGCTCGGGCGCGCTCAGGGTCAGCAGGTTCGCCTTGTCGACCAGCAGGTATTCGGCCGGCAGACGGTTGCCCTTGCCGAGGTAGTTGCGGAAGCCGTCCGCGGTCGGCTCCAGCGCCTCGAAGGACTCGGCGTCGGTGTGCTCCTCGGTCGCGTCCACCCGGCCCGGCGTGAAGGGCACCCGGACCTCGAAGCCGCCCTCCTTGGCGGCCTTCTCGACCGCGGCGACACCGCCCAGGACGATCAGGTCGGCCAGGGAGACCTTCTTGGCGCCGGAGGAGGCGTTGAAGTTCTGCTGGATGCCCTCGAGGGTGCGCAGCACCTGGGCCAGCTCGTCGGGCTCGTTGACCGCCCAGCCGCGCTGCGGGGCCAGGCGGATACGGGCGCCGTTGGCACCGCCGCGCTTGTCGCTGCCACGGAAGGTGGAGGCGGACGCCCAGGCGGTGGTGACCAGCTGGGACACGGACAGGCCCGAGTCGAGCAGCTTGGTCTTCAGGGTCGCGACGTCGGCGTCGTCGATCAGCTCGCCCTCGCGCGCCGGCAGCGGGTCCTGCCAGATCAGCGTCTCCTCCGGGACCTCCGGGCCGAGGTAGAGCGACTTCGGGCCCATGTCACGGTGCGTGAGCTTGTACCAGGCGCGGGCGAAGGCGTCCGCGAACTCCTGGGGGTTCTCGTGGAACCGGCGGGAGATCGGCTCGTAGATCGGGTCGAAGCGCAGCGAGAGGTCGGTGGTGAGCATCGTCGGGAGACGCTTCTGCGACGGGTCCTGCGGGTCCGGGATGATCGCCTCGGCGTCCTTGGCCACCCACTGCTTGGCGCCGGCCGGGGAGTCGGTCAGCTCCCACTCGTAGCCGAAGAGGATGTCGAAGAAACCGTTGTCCCACTGGGTCGGCGTGGCGGTCCAGGTCACTTCCAGGCCGGAGGTGATGGCGTCCGCGCCCTTGCCGGTGCCGTGGGTGCTCTTCCAGCCGAGGCCCTGCTCCTCGAAGCCGGCGGCCTCGGGGTCGGCGCCCACCGCGTCGGCGGGGCCGGCGCCGTGGGTCTTGCCGAAGGTGTGGCCGCCGGCGATCAGCGCGACGGTCTCCTCGTCGTTCATCGCCATGCGGCGGAACGTCTCACGGATGTCGCGGGCCGCGGCCAGCGGGTCCGGATTGCCGTTGGGGCCCTCGGGGTTGACGTAGATCAGGCCCATCTGGACGGCGCCGAGCGGGTTCTCCAGCTCGCGGTCGCCGGTGTAGCGCTTGTCGTCCAGCCAGGTGGTCTCGGGGCCCCAGTAGATGTCCTCCTCCGCCTCCCAGACGTCCTCGCGGCCGCCGCCGAAGCCGAAGGTGTCGAAGCCCATGGATTCCAGGGCCACGTTGCCGGCGAGGATCATCAGGTCGGCCCAGGAGATCTTCTGGCCGTACTTCTTCTTCACCGGCCACAGCAGGCGGCGGGCCTTGTCCAGGTTGGCGTTGTCCGGCCAGCTGTTCAGCGGCGCGAAGCGCTGCTGGCCGGCGCCGGCCCCGCCGCGGCCGTCGCTGATGCGGTAGGTGCCCGCGCTGTGCCAGGCCATGCGGATGATCAGCGGGCCGTAGTGGCCGAAGTCGGCCGGCCACCAGTCCTGCGAGGTGGTCAACACCTCGGCGATGTCCTGCTTCACGGCCGGAAGGTCGAGGCTCTGGAACGCCTCGGCGTAGTCGAACTCCGCACCGAGCGGGTTCGTCACGGGCGGGTTCTTGGCAAGGATCTTCAGGTTCAGCCGCTCCGGCCACCACTGGCGGTTGTCACCACCCTGCGTCGGGTGCAGAGCTCGGTCATGGGCGACGGGGCAGCCGCCGCTCGCCCCCTGCGCCTTCGGGTCAGTGACGATCGCGTCGTGGTTCTCAGTCATGGCAATCCTTCCGAACTGTGCGGAACTCGGTGCTCAGGAACTGTGGCCGGTGGAGCAGTCGGGGCACGTGCCCCAGTAGACGACCTCGGCCTCGTCGATGGCGAAACCGCGGTGGTCGGAGGCGGTCAGGCAGGGCGCGTCGCCGACCGCGCAGTCGACGTCGGCGACGGCACCGCAGGACCGGCACACGATGTGGTGGTGGTTGTCCCCCACACGCCCCTCGAACCGGGCCGGGTGACCGGCCGGCTCGATACGGCGGACCAGACCCGCCGCGGTGAGTGCGTGCAGGGCCTCGTAGACGGCTTGCAGGGAGATGTGGCCTACGCGGTCGCGGACCCCGGAGGCGATCGCCTCGACGCCGAGGTGGTCGCCCGCCCGGACGGTCTCCAGCAGCGCGACGCGGGCCGCCGTCACGCGCAGGCCGGCACCGCGGAGCTCCTCGGCGGTGGTCGGGGTCGGGGAGGCGGTCATGAGGGGGAACCTACCCTCATAAACACGAAGGGTTCAAGAAAACGAACGATGCAATTTTGGTCGCGTTCCGTCGCCTGCCGGCCATCTCCGCGTTCGCCCCCTCACCTGCCCGGACGTTCGCCTTCGCGTTTGCGTTCGCAGGGCACTGGCCGAGGGAGCGGGCAGCACAGCGCTCGGCGGCGGAGCGGGTCGGCGGGTGGGTCCGGGACATGCCCGCATCATGTGGCCCCGGATCGGCGACGGCCGTGCGGCAAGCCGGACGATCCTCCGAACGGGTGAGCCGGAGTGACGGTCATCCGATGGGCGGCTTGCGATCGCTGCGGGCTCACCCCTGTACGCCGGTTGCGACACCGGTACGCCGACTGCGGCACCGGCGCGATGCCGCACGGAGCGGGCAAGCACCCGGCACGCCGGTACGAACGGGGCGTCAGTCGGACTTCGGTCGCCGACCGGCGATCACCTCACGCCCCTGCGGGGTGGTGAGGTCGAGCAGTCCGGGCCGGTTCGCCGCCGGGTGCGGCGTCGGCGAGACGGGCGACGACGGCCGGCCGAATGGGGTCGCTCAGAGCGGCCGGCACGGTGGTGAACGAACACCTGCCTGGGCACCCGGCCCGACGCAGGGGCCTCGCCTCCACCCGGTCGTCCTCGGCCCGGCCCAGGGTGTCGTACGAGACAGCCGAACTCCGGCAAGGACGGCCAGCGTCGGATCAGCGGACGTCCCCGCGTCCGGCTCGGGCGTACTGGTATCGGCGGGCCAGGGCGTGGAAGGCCTCCTTCGGTTCCCAGTGCCAGCCGGAGGCGGGGTCCTCCGGGTGGTCCTTGAGGGTCTTGGTGAGGGCGTAGCTCGCCAGGTCGAGGTCGTGGCGCGGGTCGCCCGGGCGGTGCGGGGCGTCAGGGGTCACGAACTCGAACGCCATCGCCGCGTACAGGTCCATCGAGGAGAAGGCGTCGAGCAGGTGCGTCAGGTAGGCCGCCTGGGTGCGCTCGCTGCGGACCAGGTCACCCTTGATCTCCGGGGGTTTCTTGTCGTAGTCGACGACGTCCCAGCCCATGCCGTCGGTCTGGGGCGCCCCGACGTAGGCGCAGGTGCCGAACTCGGTGATGGCCAGCGGTTTGCCCCAGCGCAGATAGCGGCTCAACTCCCTTGTGTAGTCGGCCCGGTGAGGGAAGTACGAGTAGTAGTCGATGCCCATGATGTCGAAGAGGCGCCAGTCGACCTTGTCGTCCTGCGCGGCGGCGTAGCTCAGCCGGCCGTGGAAGACGGACCGCCCGACCACGGCCGCCTTCGCCGTGAACCGGTCGAGGCGGCGCTGCATCGCGGCGGGGTCCACCTTGCCGTCGAGCAGGTTCCGGATGCGTTCGAAGACGGTGTCGCCGGGGACGATCCCGGGCACGAACAGCCAGAACTCGCAGCCCACACTGAGGTCCACGGCCGCACCGTGCCGCCGCAGCCGCTCCGCGAACCGGCCGGTCTCGGCGAGGTGTTCCAGGATGTCGCGTTCCGGGACGTCACCGAGGGTCGGCTGCAGCCAGACACGCAGTCCCCGTTCGGCCGCCTCGGTGGCGGTGGCTGTGAGCCGTTCCACCCCGTCGCCCGTCACATCGACGGTGTCGGCGTGCAGCTCGTCGCGGATGACCCGGATGTCCTCGCGCATCCGGGCCGCGCTGAAGGCCGTGCCCGGCATCTCCCCCGCGCCCACGGTGTACACGACCCCGTGGTGGCGCAGTCCGTGACGCGGTCCCCGGCGCGGTCCGCCCTGCGCGGCGCGGGCCTCGCCCGACGACAGCACGGTCGCGGCCAGGCCCGCGGACGCCATGCCGGCCAGGAACTGTGCGCGCTTGATCCCCTTGCTCCTCTGCATACGGTCACCCTGCCGGGCCCGCCCGCCCCGGAGCCGTCCGCCGACGGTCTACGGCGAGGGACCGAAAGATGACCGTCCGGCGCCGAAGGATGACAGGGCCGGCATCAAAGGTCGCGTCCGCCTTCATGGTCCCGCCCCACATGGATAAAGCCGTATCTACGCCACATAAACCCCTCATGGTGAGAAACTCGGACTCCCACCCCGAAGGTGGCCGTCGAGAGGGACGCTGGTGGACCTGGACGCCGTCGCCGACGAGCTGTACGGGCTGCGGCCGGAGGACTTCGTCGCCGCCCGCGATCGCCACGCCCTGGACGCCCGCAAGGCCGGTGACCAGGCCCTCGCCCAGCAGATCGGCGCGTTGCGGCGGCCGAGCCTGGGAGCCTGGGTCAGCAATCTCCTCGTACGCCGGCAACGGGAGGAGGTCGAGCCTCTGCTGACCCTCGGCGAGGAGCTGCGGCGGGCCCATCGGGAACTGGACGGTCCGCAGCTGCGCAAGCTCGCCCGCCGGCAGAGCGAGGTGATCGGCACGCTCGGGCGGCAGGCCCGGCGGCTGGCGGCGCAGGCCGGGCGTCCGGTGGGCGAGGGCGTCCAGCGTGAGGTCGAGGAGACCCTGCACGCCGTGCTCGCCGATCCGGAGGCCGCCCGGGAGTGGTCGGCGGGACGGCTCGTGAAGCCCCTCAGCTCCACGTCCGGGTTTCCGGAGACCGACGAGGGGGTCCTCGAACGCCGCCCCACCGCCCCGTCGGCGACCAGAGCGAAGCAGCGCGCCGAAGAGGAGAGGACCGGCGGACGCGGCGCAGAAAGGCAGCACTCCGAAGGCGAGGGAACCGGCGGACGCGGGGCAGGAACGCAGCACACCGAGGGCGAGGGGGCCGGCGGGCGCGGGGCGGACGGGAGGAAGCGCGGCGCGGCGGAGGTGCGCGAGGACGAGCTGGCACACCGGCGGCGTCTCGGCGAGGCCCGCAGAGCCGCCCGTGACGCCGAGCGGGACCTGCGCGCCTGTGAGGCGAAGGCCCGGGCCGCCGAGCGGGAGACGGAGGAGGCCGGCGACCGGGTGGCCGCGGCGGAAGAGCGCGTGCGTGAGCTGCGCGCGGAGCTGCGCGCTGCCGAGGAGGAGCAGCGGCAGGCGCGTACGGACGAGCAGGCGGCTCGCGACCGGGCCCGGCAGGCCGATCGCGCCGTACGGCAGACGCGGCGGCACGCCGAGACGGCCGCGGCCCAGGCGGAACGGGCGGCCCGCGCGTCCCCGGGCCGTGCGCACCGGCTGGTCACCAGGTAGCACCGTGACGGGCGGCCCCGGACAGGAGGCGAGGAGCGATGGCGAGACCGATCTGGACCGGTGTCCTGACCTTCGGGCTGGTCACCCTGCCCGTGGGGCTGTACACCGCTACCGAGGACCACACCGTGCACTTCCACCAGCTGCAGCGCGGCACCTCGGACCGGATCCGCAACAAGCGGGTCAACGAGCGCACCGGCAAGGAGGTGGCCCCAGACAAGATCGTCAAGGGATACGAGATCGACGAGGGCGAGTACGTCGTCGTGGAGCCGGAGGAGCTGGAGGAGATCGCGCCCGGGCGGTCGAAGGTGATCGACCTGGCCGGGTTCGTCGACCTCCACCAGGTCGAACCGGTGCACTTCGCCCGCACGTACTACGTCGGCCCGCGCGGCAAGGAGTACGTGAAGGTGTACGAGCTGATGCGGGCGGCGCTGGACCGCTCGGACAAGGCCGGGATCGCCACGCTCACCATGCGCGGCAAGGAGTACCTGACCGCGTTGCGTGCGCAGCCGGGCGTGCTCGTCCTGCACACCCTGCACTGGTCCGACGAGGTGCGCGACCCCGCCGATGTGGTGCCCGAGCTGCCGGAGCGGCACGCGAGGGCCGGCAGCAAGGAGCTGCGGACGGCCGAGCAGCTGATCGACGCCCTCACGATCGACTGGGACCCCGGGGACTACCACGACACCTACGAGGAACGGGTCAAGAAGCTCGTCGCCGCGAAGCGGAAGGGCGAGGAGGTCGTCGGCGAACCGGAGCCGCCGGAGGCGACCAACGTCATCGATCTCATGGAGGCGCTCAGCCGGAGCGTCGAGCAGAGCCGGTCCCGGGGCCGCAGGGGCGGCGGGACACAGGCCTCCGGCAGGAAGCAGGCCGACGACCTGGCCTCTCTGTCGAAGGCCGAGCTGTACGCACGCGCGAGCGCCGCCGGCGTACCCGGCAGATCGAAGATGACGCGGGATCAGCTCGTCAACGCGCTCACCCGCAAAGCAGCCTGACCGTCACCGGACTCACACCGGCGGCGGCCCGCTGGTCCCGCGTAGGCGAGTTTCGGGTCCAACTCCGCCTCTACGGGCGCCAGTTCCGGGTTGGGCGGACAGAGGTCACTGCCGATGTGTGCCGGCGGATCAAGGCGGTGTGCGATGATCACTCGTACGGGTGCACCCGGTCCGGCCGTCCGTGGCATCAGGGAGGGGTCCGTCGTTCGGCAGCGAGTGTGATGTTTGCCATGTGACGTGATGGACCAGGGGTGAACGGGCAAGGTACCCCTTCATGCCCCACGCCAACCCTCTGCGGCAGGTGATTCGATGACCACGGCGACGACCCGGGCGCTCCGGACGACGCCGCCCGCCCGTACCGGCGAGACGACCGCCAGGGATTCCCCGGCCACCGCCATGCCCTCACTGCCGTCCCTGACGGGGCTGCGATGGATGGCGGCGCTCCTGGTGTTCGGACTGCACGTGAACAACTTCGGCTACTTCGGCGGTACCGGTGGCCGCCTCGTGACCTGGGGCTTCGGTGCCGGTGCCACCGGGGTGTCCTTCTTCTTCGTGTTGTCCGGCTTCGTACTGACCTGGTCGGCACGGCCCCGCGACCGCGCGCTCGCCTTCTGGCGGCGGCGTATCGCGCGCGTCTACCCCGTGCACCTGGTCACCCTGGCCGTCGCCCTCGTCATGGCGTACTCGCTGGCGCACCAGCCGAGGCCGACGCCCAAACAGGCCCTGTCCAACCTGTTGCTGCTCCACTCCTGGTGGCGCCCCTGGTGGCAGACGCTGAACCCGGTCAGCTGGTCCCTTGCCTGCGAGGCGTTCTTCTACGCCTCCTTCCCCCTGCTGTTCCTGTTGTTGCGCCGGCTCGGCGCGCGCTGTTCGGCCGCGCTGGGCGCGCTGTCGCTGGCGGCGATCATCGTGCTGGCCTGGGCGGACGCCCACCACTGGTGGACATACGCGCTGTACTCCTTCCCCGCGGCCCGGCTGCCGGAGTTCGTCCTCGGCGCGGTCACCGCGCGGCTGGTGCTGCTCGGCCGGTGGCGCGGGCCCGGTCTCGAGGCGTCGCTCGCCCTGGCGATCATCGGTTACTTCCTCGTCCCGCAGGTCACGCCCGGCTACTCCGCCACGGTGTGCACCATCGTCGGGTTCTCGCTGCTCATCCCGGCCGCGGCGGTCGCGGACGTCCAGGGGCTGCCCTCGCTGTGGCGGCGCAGGCGGCTGGTACGGCTCGGTGAACTGTCGTTCGCCTTCTACATGATCCATCTGCTGGTGCTGCGCGCCGGCACCCAGTTGCTCGGGGCGAAGCCGCACTTCGGGCTGCTCGCGGGAGTGGCGGTCACCACGGTCGCGTTCTCCCTTTCGCTCGGCCTGTCCTGGGTCCTGTACGAGGCGGTGGAGTGCCCGGCAAGACGTCTGCTGCTGCGCCGACGCCGCCG
Source organism: Streptomyces sp. NPDC007205 (assembly GCF_040634095.1). Classification (NCBI taxonomy): domain Bacteria; kingdom Bacillati; phylum Actinomycetota; class Actinomycetes; order Kitasatosporales; family Streptomycetaceae; genus Streptomyces; species Streptomyces sp. NPDC007205. The sequence continues at coordinate 484,243 of NZ_JBEYEW010000001.1, read as the reverse complement.
CCCCACGCCCCCGCCGGACCCGGTGGAGGCACACGTGGAGACACACGGGGAAGCACCGGTCGCGGCACGGGACTGAGCAGGGTGAGGTCCTGAAGGTCTGCCGACCGGCCTCCCGGGGGGTGGCCCCGGCCTCCCTCCGCCACGCTCTCAGGCGCCCGGCGGTGCCCTGCCTGCTGGGCGGGCTGTTCACGCCGGAGGCCGACCTCTGGAGCCAGGGCGCGGCCGCCTGGTGGGGCGCCTTCTGCACGGACCCGGACAGACCGGTGCCGTTCTTCGCGGCGAAGCCGGACGAGCACCAGCTGTCCTGCCCGGACCGGTGGACGCCGTCGGTCTCTCCCCCGCCGCGCTCGCGTGGGCCGAGGAGCGTGCTCGGGAGACGGGAGCGTCGATGGGCATCGCGGAAGGCGAGGTCGGGGCCGGGGCGGCGTGCGGTTCCACTGCGGCGGCGCCCTTTTCCCTGACCACGCGGGCCACGGCCGAGCCGCGCGGGCCGTACGACCTGGTCTACGACTCCGGCTGCTTCCACCCTCTGCCCCCACACCGCCGCGTCAGCCGTCTCGCGCTGCCGGGACGCGTGCCGGCGCCCGGCGGGCACTTCGCGGCCCGCACGGCGGGCTCGCCCGCACACCCTGGTCACTGCGCCGGATGTTCCCCGGACCGGAGGGGATCGCACTGCGCGCGATGCGGCAGCAACCGGCGGACTCCGCGCTGTTCGCGGAGGACCCCTCCGGACGGCCCTGTTCCGCCGTCCCGGTCAGCCGGCCGCGTCCTTCCGGGAGTTCCCGGCCGGATCGCACGCACGGGTGACGTCGGCAACAGCCAGGAAAGTCCGGCGTGATCCGGGGTAGTCGGCCCACCGACACGGCCCGGTGGCACCCGCCGCCGGGCCGACACCGCTTGGCGCGACGCGGGAGCTGAGTCGGCACGCCAAGTGACCCCCGAGTCAAGGGAGTAGGAGAGAATGAGAGTGCCCGAGCAGGACATGGCCGCATCGGCGCCACAGGTGGTGAGTTCCTTCCTGGAACGGCGCCGGGAGCAGGTCGCCCAGCGCTGGGCCGACGCCCCCTTGTTCCGCTCGGTCTTCACCGTCTCCCGCGACGAGGCGGTGGAGGCGTGCAAGGCCGTGGTGGACTCCCTTTCCGACGTGGCGGTGAGCGGACGTCTGGAGGACATCACCGCACCCGGATTCGCGCCGGTGCGCGACCAGTTGGGGCGCATGACGCAGACCCTGGCCCTCACCGGCTCGACTCCGTCCCAGATCGCCGACGAGGTGGCCGGACTGCGCGTCCCCGCCGTGGAGTTGCTGCGCGAGGAGTTCCCCGATGCCGCCGCCCCGCAGGCCCAGGAGAGCGTGCTGGCGCTGACCCTGCTGCTGGGCACGCTGCGCCTGGTGGTGATGGAGACGGCGCTGGACGCGAACGCGGAGCTGATCGAGCGGCAGCGGCAGCAGCTGCTCGAAGTCGCCACCCCGGTCATCCAGCTGTGGGAGGGCACGGTCGCCGTCCCGCTGATCGGAACCCTGGACAGCGCCCGCAGCCAGGTCGTCATGGAGTCGCTGCTGGAGGCCATCGTCGAGCAGCGGGCCCGGTTCGCCATCCTGGACATCACCGGAGTGCCCACGGTCGACTCGCTCGTCGCCCAGCATCTGATGAAGACGGTGGCCGCCGCACGGCTGATGGGCGCCGAGTGCATCGTCTCCGGCATCCGTCCGGCCATCGCACAGACGATCGTGCAGCTGGGCATCGACCTCGGCTCGGTGCTCACCCGCGCCTCACTGGCCGACGCCCTCGCCTACGCACTGGGCCGACAGGGCATCGAGGTCTCCCGTGCGGACGCGGGTGCGAGCGCGCGGTGAACCAGCCCACTCCCGGTCAGCCGGCCCAGGTGCCGGTGCTCGCCCTGGGCGACGTCCTGCTCGTCTCGCTCCAGGGCGAGCTGCACGACGGCATGGCCGAACAGCTGCAGCAGGACATCACCAGCCGCATCGCCAGCAGCCGGGTGACCGGCGTGGTGCTCGACATCTCCGGGGTGGACGTCGTCGACTCGTTCCTCGGCCGGGTGCTCGCCGAGATCGCCTCCACGGCCCGGCTGCTGGCGGCCCGTACGGTGCTGGCCGGGATGCGGCCCGCCGTGGCGATCACGCTCGTGGAGCTGGGGCTCGCCCTGCCCGGTCTGGTCACCGCGCTCGACGTCGACCGCGCTCTGGAACTGCTGGCCCGGAGGGGGACGTGATGCAGGCGTCCGGCCAGGCGTCCGCGACCAGCCTGCCCATCGGCTCGGACGCGGATCTGGCCTGGGTGCGGCAGCAGGTGCGGCGGTGCGCGGCCCAGCTGGGCTTCGGGCTCGTCCAGCAGACCAAGCTGGTCACGGCGGCGAGCGAGCTGGCCCGCAACACGCTGGTGCACGGCGGCGGCGGCCGGGCGGAGATCACTCCGCTGAACAACGGCCGCAGCCGGGGCCTGAGGATGTGCTTCACCGACAGCGGCCCGGGCATCCGCGATCTGGAGCTGGCCATGACCGACGGCTACACCACCGGAGGCGGTCTCGGCCTCGGCATGAGCGGCGCCAAGCGGCTGGTGCACGAGTTCGCCGTGGACACCGAGCCCGGCCGGGGCACGACCGTCACGGCCGTCGCCTGGGTGACGCAGGTTCCCTCGTCGCGTCAGGGGGCGGGATGAGCCGGGTGTGGGAGGTACCGGTGGGCGACTCCACTCGGGTACGCGATGCCCGGACGGCCGCCCGGGAGGCATGCGCGTACGCGGGCCTCGCCCCGCGACGGACCGCGGCCGCCGAACTCGTCGCCACCGAGCTGGCCACCAATCTGCTCAGGCACGCGGGCGGCGGCCGCATGGTGGTCAACCTCGTCGGGCCGCCGGCCGGCGGTCCGGGTGTGTCGGTGCAGCTCTTCTCGCTCGACCACGGGCCGGGCATCGCCGACGTCCCCGCGGCGCTGCGGGACGGCTACACCACCGCCGGGGTCTCCCTCGGCGCCGGTCTGGGCAGTTGTCTGCGCAGCGCCGACACCTTCCATCTGTACAGCGCGCCGGGCCGCGGCACCACGGCGACGGCCCGGTTCGACCCGGGGCACGCCGGGCCCGGGACGCCCGCGGTGCAGGCGCCGGCGGGCGGGATCTGCGTCTCGCTGGCCGAGGCCGAGCAGTGCGGTGACGCCTGGAGCTGGGTGCGCTGCGGTGCCCTGCTGACCCTGCTCCTCGCGGACGGTCTCGGGCACGGACCCAAGGCCGCGCACGCGTCCACCGCCGCCGTGGCGGAGCTGCAGCGGGCCGCGCACCTGCCGCCCGCCGAGATCCTGCGCCGGCTGCACACGGCGCTGCGGCCGACCCGCGGCGCGGCGGTCGCCGTGGCCCAGCTGGACACGGACCGCTCGGAACTCGGCTTCGCCGGAGTCGGCAACACCGGCGCCCGGCTGCGTACCGGGGAGAGCTGGACGTCCCTGGTCTCCCATCCGGGGATCGTCGGGGCGTACTTCCCCGCGCACATCCCCGTGCGCAGGATGCCGTGGCGCCCGGACAGTCTGCTCGTGATGCACAGTGACGGACTGCCCAGCCGCTGGACGCCGCCGGACGATCCCCGGCTGCTCGCCCAGGATCCGGCCGTGCTGGCCGCGGCCGTCCTGCGCGACGCGAGCAGCCCCGCCCGCCCCGTACGCGACGACACCAGTGTGGCCGTACTGGCCCCCGACCGCCGGACCCGCACCCATGACAGCCGTCTCTGACACCTGGACCCTCGCCTCGGCCGCCGACGCGGCCCGTGCCCGTGCCCTGCTGGCGCGGCTCACCGCGGACGCCGCGGTGCCCGCGTGGGACCGCACCCGTTTCCTGGCCGCGCTCGGCGCCCGGCTGCGGCCCTGCCGGGCCGGGGCCCGCGTGGAGCTGACCGTGACCGCACACGCCGACGGCACCCTGCAGGTGCTGCTGCGCGGGGCCGGTCCGTGGCAGCGCACCCTCGTCTGCCCCACTCCCGTCACCGGGCCGCTGCCGCGGCCCGCCGACTTCGACGACGCCCGGCTCGCCGAGGCCCTCCTCGACGCCGACGAGGAGGCGTCCGCCGTTCTCGCGCACCTGGCGGAGACGGAGGAGCTGATCCGTTTCCATCGGGAGGAGCTGCACCAGACCAACCAGGGTGTGCTCGCCCTGCACGCCGAGCTGGAGGCCGCAGCGCTGGCCCAGCGGGAGCTGCTCGACGCCGAGCGGACGGCCCGCGCGGAGGCGGAGAACGCCCGGCGGCAGCTGACCTTCCTCGCCGATGCCAGCGCCGCCCTGAACGCCTCGCTGGACCACGAGGACATCCTGCGCCGGCTGCCGGAGCTGCTGGTCCCTGAGTACGCCCGGCACGTCGACGTCTGGCTCGTGGACGACGAGCGGACGCCGCCGGCCGAGCGGGCGGCGGCCTCGGTGACGGCGGCCCGCACCGGCCGGCCCCAGCACGCGGGCCCGCGGCCGGGCGGGCTGCCGGGCGTGGACGACCTGCCGGCCTCGGCGCTGTCCCCGGACCGTCCGCTGCTGTGTCTGCCGCTCGGCGTGCGCGCGGTGCAAGGTGTGCTGACCCTGGCCGCGCGCGGCGACCGTTTCGACCCGGACACCACGGTGATGCTGGTCGAGCTGGCCCGGCGCGCGGGCATCGCGCTGGACAACGCCCGCCAGTACCAGCAGCATCGCAACGTCGCCGAGGAACTGCAGCGCGCCCAGCTCACCGACCTGCCCGCCACGCCGGGCCTCGCGCTCGCCGCGCGCTATCTGCCGGCCACGCACGGGATGAACATCGGCGGCGACTGGTACGACGCCTTCCCGCAGCCCGACGGCAGTGTGCTGGCGGTGATAGGGGACGTCACGGGGCACGGGCTGCGGGCGGCGGTCATCATGGGCCAGCTGCGCACCGCACTGCGCGCGTACGCCGTCGAGGGCAACGGGCCCGCCCGGATCCTCACGCTGCTGCACCGGATGCTCCGCCACCAGCAGCCGGAGCTGTACGCGACCTGTGCCATCGCCCGGGTCAGGCCCGGGGATCCCCGGGTGGTGTACGCGGCCGCCGGCCATCCGCCGGCCGTCGTGCGCCACCCCGGGGGCGAGGTGCGGGTGCTGGAGGCCAGACCCGGGATCATGCTGGGCGTCCCGGTGCCCTTCGAGTACGAGGAGCACACCGTCGAGCTGCCCGCGGGCTCGACGCTCGCGCTGTACACGGACGGGCTGGTGGAGCGGCGGGCCGCCGGGATCGACACGGGCATCGAGCGGCTGGCACGGGCCATGGGCGCGCTCGCCCCGGTGCAGCTGGAGGACCTGGAGACCGCGGCCGACTCGCTGCTGAAGCCGATGCTGTACGACTCCGAACACGACGACGACATCTGCCTGTTGCTCTGCCGCACCACCGGGACCTGAACAGCCGCGCACCGGTTGACGCGGGCGTCAGGCGGTGGACGGGAAGCGGTCCCACACCCGGTGGGCGCCGAGGAGCCGGGTGAGCTGCTGGAAGACCGTCGTGGCGCCGTCGCCGGCGATCACACCGGGCGCGTCGGCGGGGATGCCGGCCGCCTCCAGCACGCTCTGTGCGCCCTTGGCGGCGCCGATGGCCTTGCCGTGCCGGTACGCCTCCGCCAGCAGCAGGCCCACGCGCGGGTCGGGAGTGCCGTTCCGGTCGGTGGGCAGGCCCGCCTTGGCATCGCGGGCGCCGAAGGCGTCGGCGCCGACGCCCGGGGAGCCGGCCACCAGCAGGGCGTCGAACTCCACGGAGCGTGCCGTGGCGTAGGTCCGCTGCACGCTCAGCGCGTCCTCGCCGGAGCCGAGGGTGCCGCCCGTCGGCGCGACGACCAGCGGGACCATGCCGCCGTCCAGCACCTCCTGGCGTACGGCCCGTACGCCGTCCAGGTCGCCGTCGGGGCCGGTGACGATGCCGATGATCCGGCCGTCGGTGGGCCAGGTGTGCCCGACCTGGGACAGGGCGGGGCTGGGCGCGACGTCGGCCAGGGGCACGGTGGGCTGCGGGGCGGGCAGGCCGAGGCCTGTGGCGACGCCCGCGCACAGCTCCGGGTCGATGTTCGCCAGCACCTGCAACGCCCGTTCCCTGATGGCCTGTTCGTAGCACTTGGCGAGTTCGAAGGTATAGGCGCCGATGATGTGCTCACGCTCCACGGGGCTCATGCTGAGCCAGAACCGGCGGGGCTGGCTGAAGTGGTCGTCGAACGACGCCGGCGCCTCGCGGACCTTCGTCGCCTCCGGCACCCGCACCGGAGTCTCGACGAACGCGCCCGCGTCGGCACCGGCCGTGAACGGGCAGCCGCCGTCGAGGGAGTTGGGCCGGTAGGGGGCCGCGCCCCGGTGCACGGCCGTCTGGTGCATGCCGTCGCGCAGCATGTCGTTGACGGGCGCGTGCGGCCGGTTGACGGGGATCTGTGCGAAGTTGGGGCCGCCGAGACGGGTGATCTGGGTGTCCAGGTAGGAGAACAGGCGCCCGGACAGCAGCGGGTCGTCGGTGATGTCGATACCGGGGACGAGGTGGCCGGGGTGGAAGGCGACCTGCTCGGTCTCGGCGAAGAAGTTGGAGGGGTTGCGGTTGAGGGTGAGCAGTCCGATGGGCTGCACGGGGGCGAGTTCCTCGGGGACGATGTTCGTCGGGTCCAGCAGGTCGATGCCCTCGAAGGTCTGGTCGGGGGTGTCGGGGAAGGTCTGGATGCCGAACTCCCACTCGGGGTACGCCCCTGCCTCGATGGCGTCGGCGAGGTCCCGGCGGTGGAAGTCCGGGTCGACGCCGTTGATGATCTGTGCCTCCTCCCACACCAGCGAGTGCACGCCCAGCTTCGGCTTCCAGTGGAACTTCACCAAGGTCGTCCCGCCGTCGGCGTCGACCAGGCGGAAGGTGTGGATGCCGAAGCCCTCCATCGTCCGGTAGGAGCGCGGAATGCCCCGGTCGGACATGTTCCACAGGGTGTGGTGGGTGGCCTCGGTGTGCAGGGTGACGAAGTCCCAGAAGGTGTCGTGGGCGCTCTGCGCCTGCGGGATCTCGCGGTCGGGCTGCGGTTTGGCGGCGTGCACGACGTCCGGGAACTTGATCGCGTCCTGGATGAAGAAGACCGGGATGTTGTTGCCGACGAGGTCGAAGACACCCTCGCTGGTGTAGAACTTCGTCGCGAAACCGCGGGTGTCCCGGACGGTGTCGGCGGAGCCCCGGGAGCCGAGCACGGTGGAGAAGCGGACGAACACCGGGGTCTCGACGTCCTCGGCGAGGAAGGCCGCCTTCGTCACGTTCGCCGCCGTGCCGTAGCTGCGGAAGATCCCGTGCGCCGCCGCGCCGCGGGCGTGGACCACACGCTCGGGGATGCGTTCGTGGTCGAAGTGCGTGATCTTCTCCCGCAGGTGGTGGTCCTGCAGGAGCACCGGCCCACGGGGTCCCGCCTTGAGCGAGTGGTCCGTGTCGTACAGCCGGGTGCCCTGGGCGTTGGTGAGGTAGCTGCCGCTCTGTGCCGTCCGGGCCTGGTCGGCGCCGGTGGGCTGCCCGGTGGGCGAAACGGTGGCGGGGCCGGTCTGGTCCGGCTTGGGCGGGAAGGGCTCATGGGGTTCGGTCGGCTCGGCGACCGACGGCGTGCGGGGACCGGGCTTGCCGGGGATGCCCTCCTCCGGGCCCGCGCCGTCACCCCGGAGGGCGTCCGTCACCTTGTCCGCCGCTCGCTTCAGGGGGTTCGTCTCGCTCATCTCCACCATTCCTTCGGTTCACGGGGCGGGCCCGGCACCGGCGTGACGGGGTGTCCGGCCCGCGTCGGCCACACCCGGGCATACGGCCGGCACCACGAACACATCAAGGGAAAGGAAAACGGGGGCGGCACGGCCTCGTACCGAGGTCCCCGGGCCGGTGCGTCCGAAACCGGCAATCACGGGGGATTTCCGGTCGGGGTGAAGTCGGGCCGTCTCCCATCGAGTAGCCGGGACGGCTGGCCCGCCGGACGCGTCCGTCCGGACCCGGGGACCGTTGAGCAGGGCCAAGTGCCCCCTGCCGAGGGTGTCGTCGTCAAGAGGGCAGGTTTCTTGACCCGAGCAGGCAAGCACCCGGCCGCCCGCACGAGCCACCTTAGGCGCTGCCCCCGGCCCCCGCAGTTCGGGAGACCCGGTCACGGGCGGTCACGGGTGGGTCGTGACCCGGATGGTCTTCAGTGACGGATCCGCCGCGTCGGCGATGAGGAAGCCGTGCTCGACTCCGCTGCGCAGGTACTCCAGCACCTCCTGCGTGATCACCTCGCCGGGCGCGACCACGGGCACGCCGGGCGGATAGGGGCTGATCATCTCGGCGGCGATCCGGCCCACGGCACGTTCGGCGGGCACCTGCTCGGCGGGCCCGAAGAACGCCTCGCGCGGCAGGACGGCCTGTTCGAGTTCGAGCACGCGCGGCTCGGGCAGCCGGACGGCGGGCCGTCGCTCCAGCGCACCCGCGTTCTCCACCAGGGAGCGCATGGAGTCCAGCAGGATCTTCTCGGTCTCGTCGTCGTCGGCGTGGGTGATGGAGGCGCTGATCCGGCAGGTGTCCGAGCCGCCCACGTCGACGTGCCGGTCGGTCCGCAGCCATTCGGCCGCCTGCATGCCGCTGATGCCGAGGTCCCGGACATCGATGACGATCTTCATGGGGTCGAACTCGGCCGCGAGGCCCTCCTCGATGACCTCGCCGCCCATCACGCGCAGCCCCGGCAGTTCGCGCAGTGCGGCCCGGATCCGCTCGGCCCGGTGGACGGCCCGCTCCAGCAGCTCGTGGCCCTGCTCGGCCATCTGCCGCCGCCAGCCGTCCAGGGCGCCGTACACCAGGCAGGAGGCGCTGGTGGTGCCGAGCAGGTCCTCGCGCTGCTTGAGCACCTCGGGTGCCACCCGGTCGTGCTGGAGGTGGAACACCGAGCTCTGCTCGATGGCACCGCCCATCTTGTGGACGCTGGTGACGACCAGGTCGGCGTCCGCGTCCATGCCCCACGCCGGGAGGTCCGGGTGGAAGGGCAGATGGGCGCCCCAGGCCTCGTCCACGATGAGCGGGACGTCGTAGGCGTGGCAGGCGTCGGCGACGCCCCGGATGTCGGCGCACGTGCCCCAGTCGGTGGGTGTGATCAGCAGCATGCCCTTGGCGTCGGGGTGTTCGCGCAGCCGGTCGCGGACGTCGTCGGGCTCCGGCGGATGGGCCAGGTGCCGCTCGGTGTCAAACTTCGGGTGGACCCAGATCGGCTCCACGCCGTTGATGATCACTGCCGCGATGACCGACTTGTGGGCGTTGCGGGACAGCAGCAGCTTCTCCCCCGGGCCCGCGACCGAGCACATCGCGGTCTTCACGGACAGGGAGCTGCCGCAGGTGGAGAAGAAGGCGTGCTCGGCGCCCACCGCGTCGGCCATCAGCTCCTGCGCCTGTTCCAGCACGCCCTGGGACTGCCGGCGGTCGTCCAGGCCGTTGAGGGTCAGTACGTCCGAGCGGAAGACGTCGATGCCGAGGACGTCGGCGACCCGGGGGTCGGTGCCGCGGCCCTGTTTGTGGCCCGGCGGCCCGAAGACCACGTCGCCGCGGCGCCGGAAGTCCTCCAGGGCCTCGAGTACGGGGGCGCGCGAGTGATCCATGAGTGTCCTCTTCCTCTGCCGGCGTACGCAGGGTGCGGCCCCCGAACGGGGCCGCACCCTCCGTGTTGCACTCGTCGCCCGCTCGAAACCCGGGATCCCCTCCTCAGCGACCCTCCCTCGCAAACCAAGCCTTCAGGGCCGTACGGCCTCAGAATCGCAGCCCGTGTCCGCGGGTCAGGATGAAATGCGGGTCGTGGCGGTGTTTGGCCTCGGCGAAGGCCGCCCAGCGGCTGCCGTAGTGGTCCCGCCAGTCGGCGTCCGACAGGGGCAGCGCGTTGACGGGATAGGCGACGGCGCCCCGGGACCGGGCGAGTTCGTACGCGGCACGGTTGGCGGCCACCATGGCCGCGACCGTCTCGGGACTGCCGGGCGAAGCCGTGCGCAACAAGGCGAACAGGTACAGCACTTCACCGGACGGGCGGCTGAAGGAGGGGGCGCGCAGCCGGCTGGAGAGCACCGGGTACAGCAGGACGAGGCCGGTGTCCCGCAGGTCGCGGAAGGCCGGGTCGGCGAGTACGGCACGGACGACGGGCTCGGCGCTGTCGTGCGGCAGCAGCAGATTGAGCCAGGGATGCGGGTGGAGCCACTCCCCCGTCGCCCGCAGGACCTCCTCGTCCGTATCCACGCGGTGGGCGAACTCCCCGTATCCGAGATCCTCCGCCTCCAGGGCCGCGGGATCGTACGAGAGCCCGGCGAGCAGGGTGCTGTCGTCGGGCGGGTACGGGCCGTCGTGCGGGGCCACGGCCTCGATCATGTACTGCCAGTCGTGCTCCCCGATCGGCCGTGCCTGACCCTCCAGACAGCTGAACCGCGGCTCCTCGGCGAGCCGCCGCTGGTCGGCGAGGCAGCGGGCCAGGCCGGGGTAGTACAGGCAGTAGCGGCGCACCCGGTCGGGAGCGGGGACCAGGCGCAGGGTGGCGGCCACGATGACGGCGCACTGGCCGAGACCGGCGAGCACGGCGTGGAACAGCTCGGGGTCCCGGCCGGGTGAGCAGATCCGGTGTTCCCCCGCTCCGGTCACCACCTCCAGTTCCAGGACCTGGTCCGCGACCAGGCCGTGCCGGTGGGTGGCGCCGCCGAGTCCGCCCGCCGACAGGACACCGCCGACACCCGCGCCGAGGTAGTCGGTGAGGACCGCCGGGGTACGGCCGTGCGGCAGGGTGGCGGCCAGCACCTCCCGCCACAACGCGCCCGCCTGTACGGTCACCTGGCCGTCCGTCACGGGACCGACCCGGTTCAGCGAGCGCAGGTCCAGGACGATCCCGCGGTCCGCCTGGCCCTGGCCGTACATCGAGTGTCCGCCGCCGCGCGCGCTCACCGGGATGCCCCGGGGTCCGGCGAACTCCAGCAGGTCCTTGATCTCGGCGGCGGACTGCGGGCGCAGGACGCCGAGCGGCTCGGACCGCACGAGGTGCCCGAAGTCCTGTGCGGCCTCCTGGAGGATCTCCGGACGGGTGTCCAGGGCCGGCCCGAAGCGGGCGGCGAGGTCGTGGGCCGTCGTCATGCCGGAATCACATCAGACGGGCCCGGCATGCGTCGAGACCGCCGTCAACTGCCTTCTGCCGACTGATTCTTGACGAGGTGCAGCAGGGCGGCGTGTGTCTCCGCGTCGGCCGCCGCGACGAGCCCGTCCGCACCGGTGAGCACGGGCTCGCCGTGCAGACCGGTGACCGTGCAGCCGGCCGCCTGGCACAGGGCGATACCGGCCGCGAAGTGCACACTGTCACGCAGGTCGCCGTCGGTGACATAGGCGGCCCGGCGGCCGGCGGCGACCCAGGCCACGGCGACGGTGCTGGAGATCACCCGGGGCCGGAAGCGTTCGGCGAAGCCCGGGTCGGCGAGGAGCCGGACCGCCTGGAAACCGGGGGCGTTGGGGAACGGCGGGTCGAGGTTCACGTCCACCAGCGCGGACCCGGCCGAGGGCGTCAGCCGCTGGTCCGCGCCGTCCCTGCTCACCCACGCCGTGTCGCCGTCGGTCCAGAACACCTCACCGCTGAACGGGTCGGCGGTCGCGGCGGCCGTGACCTCGCTCCCCTCGCGCAGGGCGACGTTCACGCCGACGAGCATGTTCCGTACGGCGTAGTTGAGGGTGCCGCACAGCGGGTCGACGAGCCAGCGGCGGTGGGCGTCGGCGGCGCCCGAACGGCCGCTCTCCTCGCCGGTCACGGCGTCGTCGGGCCGGGTGGCGCGCAGTACGTCCAGGATGGCCCGCTCGGCGGCGAGGTCCGCCTCGGTCGCGAAGTCACCGGCGGACTTGTCGTAGCGTGCGAGCCGGCTGCCGTAGAGGTCACGGACCACGGCGGCACCCGCCTGGGCCGCGGACAGGGCCAGGCGGGCGTCGGATTCCCCGTTGGTGATCGACATGGGCGCAGACTACGCGGAGCACCGACGGTGTCAGTACGCGCCGGTCGGCGAGAAGGACAGGATCTGCTGGGCCGCGGTGCGCCCGCCGCCGACCGAACTGCCGCTGGTGTCGGTCCAGTTGCGCGGCGGGGTGGTCTCGGCGACCCGGCCGGAGAGGCCGAGCACGAGGCCGCTGTAGCGGTTGACCAGGCGGTAGGTTCCGGCGGTGGACGCGTTCGGGAGCAGGAACCACTGCTGTCCGACGGCCGGCCGGCCGCCCGGTGCCGCCGTGACCGTCGGTCTGGCGCCCCAGGCCCGGCCGGCCTTCTTCGTGGAGTCGACGCCGAGCAGCCGGCCGCTCGCGGCGTTGGTGAGGGTGTAGGCGCCGTCGCCGGTCGGGGTGAAGACCCAGGACGCCCGGGCCGAGCCGGTGGGCCCGGCCGGTGCGGTGGTGGCGGAGCCGCCCGGACCCTGGGCGAGGATGCGGCCGGCGCCGCCGGCGATGCGGTAGGCGCGGCCGGTGTCCACGGGCGCGGCCGCGGGTTTCCCGGTGTCGACGGTGATGTCGACGTACTCGCCGGAGGAGTCGTGCGAGCAGCCGAAGGCGCAGTAGGAGCGGAAGGACCTGCCGACGATCGTGGAGCCGGTGCGGTTGGCGCTGTCCAGGAACCAGCGGTACCAGGAGGCGTCGGTGTAGCCGCCGGTGTCCCCGATGAGGTGCCACTTCTGGGTCGTCAGGTCGTCGGTGGCGTAGAGGTACTGCGGCGATTTCCCGCTCTGGTCGACGGCCTGCGGTTCGCCGATGTACAGCCCGAGATGGGCGTCGTAGGCGATGTTCATGACGAACAGCGGAGAGGTCGGGGGCATCTTCCCGGCCGCGATCTGTTCGGCGGCGGTGCCGGTGTTGGCCGGGTCGTACTCGGCGGAGGCCGGGGTGTAGCCGGTGGGGTGGTCGGCGTCCACGGGGACGATGTCGCTCTCCCTGCCGCCGGTGCCGGGCTGGGACCAGGCGCCGGCATACCACTTGCGCCAGGAGCCGGGGGCCATCTTGGCGGAGATCGGGGCACGGGCCACGTGCTCGTAGAACGCCTTCCAGCCGCCGCTCTTGTCGATGATCCGGGAGCCGTAATAGACGTAGAAGTAGCCGGAGGCGGTGTCGACGAAGAGGCGCTGGTCGCCGTCGCCGTAGGAGTACGTCTGGTTCGGGAAGGCCGTGGTGTCCCCGCGCCCGGTGCTGTACGGGGAGGTGAGCACATGGTCCTTGACGGTCCAGGTGCGGCCCTTGTCGGTGGAGACGGCGTAGTCGACGGCGTCGTAGTGCAGTCCGTCGCCGAAGGGCTGCGGGGTGAACTCGTTGTGCACCAGGCCGTACCAGTCGCCGGTGTCGGGGTCGACCCACACTCCGGACAGGTCGCAGTAGTTCTTCTGGGCGTAGCCGGAGCCGCTCGGCGCGTAGGTCGCTTCACGGCCGGTGGGGCTGTTGTTGCAGCGCCAGGTGGTGTCGTCGTTGCGGTCGGCGGGGTTGGCGGGGTTCACCGCCTTGCTCAGTGTCTTGTCGAACGTGGCGGTGTCGAAGTCCTTGCCGGTGTAGAAGTCCCAGGTGCGCGGGTCCTTGGCGCCGTACAGCGCGGCGGACTGCTGGTAGTGGAAGGTGCCGTCCCGGTCGAGGTAAGGGCCGGCGGGGGTGTCCGTGGGGTGGGTGAAGGGCACCGGGGTCCCCACGGTCACGGTGTAGGTGGCGTCGGCGGGGGCCTGGGCCGATGCCGGGGACGCGGTGCCGCCGCACAGGACCAGGGCGGCAGTCGTCGACAACACCGCCAGGGCGCCGCCTGCTCTGTTCAAGAGTCGCAACTGTGCTCCTTGTTGCCGAAGGGCCGGTTGCACGGAACGATCCGGCCCGGCGGTTTCCTTCGGCAATGGACTCCAGTGCTGCGCCTCTTGCACTTTCGCGTGTGTAAGTCCGCCGGGGTGCCCCGGTCAGTGCTGCTCGGGCGGGGCGTCGGGCAGCAGGATGTCCCAGGTCAGCTGGTGGATCAGCGCCTCGTCCGGCTCCGTGGGACGGGCCGCGACGGGAGACGGGCGGGAGGGGCTGTGGCTGCCGCGGGAGATGCCTCCGCTGACGGTGATGTTGTGCTCCACCCGCGGGCGGCGATGCCTTTCGTAGGCGGCGAACGCGGCCTCGGGACCGGGCAGATCGCGCAGGGCCTTGGCGAGGACGACGGCGTCCTCCAGGGCCATCGAGGCGCCCTGGCCGGTCGCCGGGGAGGCCGCGTGTGCGGCGTCCCCGATGAGCAGGGTGCGTCCCTTCCGCCACAGCACGCCGAGCGGCATCTCGGTGGCGTTGGTGACCATCACGGGGCCCTCGGACGCGGCGACGATGTCCGCGGCGGGGGTGGCGTCCTTGCGTAGCAGTGGCAGCAGCTCCTCGCGCCACGGGGAGGGGTGCGCGGCTCCGCCGGCGGGCAGGGGTTCGGTGCTCACGCGGGCGAACCAGTACGTCTGCCCGGTCGGGGACGTGGCGTATCCGAAGGCGGTCTCGCTGCCCCGGACCATGGTGATGACGCCGGTGCCGTCCGCGCCCGGTGCGGCGCGGCTGTAGCCGTAGAAGACCCGCTGGCCCGCGTATGTGGGCCGGACACCGGGGGTGAGGATCCGGCGCACGGTGGAGTTCAGCCCGTCGGCGCCGACGACGAGGTCCGCCTGAGCGGTGCTGCCGTCGGCGAACCGGGCGGTGACGCCGTACGGACCGTCCGTGACGTCGGTCAGACGGGTGCCGTGGCGCAGGCGGATGCCGCGCCGGGCCGCCGCGCCCTGCAGGGCCGCGAGCAGCTCGCCGCGGCGCAGACAGCGGTACCGCAGGTCCGGGTCGGCCATCTCGCCGAGCGGGGCGTGCGTCAGCTCGGTTCCCTGGCTGTCGAGCAGCCGCAGGGAAGTCAGCGGAAAACCGACGGCGGTGACGGCGTCCGTGGCGTCGAGCTGGGCCAGGGCGCGCATGCCGTTGCTCGCCAGGGTCAGGAACGCCCCGCTGTCCTCGGCCGTGTCGGGGTGTGCCTCGTACACGGTGACGCCGTGTCCGGCCTTGTACAGCCCGAGCGCGGCCGCGGTCCCCGCGATGCCGCCGCCGATCACCAGTACCCTCGTCGCATCCGTCCCGCTCAAGTGCCGCTCCTTGCGCCGACAGTGGTGGTGACCATCTAAGGGCAGGGGCGGGCCGGTGCGGGGCTACGGGGGCCGAGATCCGGACAGGACCCGATCGGGGTGCCGAGGGGGCTGCCGGATGAAGGAGCCGGCGTTCACCGAGGCGGACCTGGTGTGCGCGCCGCGAGCCGTTCCGAGAGACACAGCCGCCGGTGCTGTGCCCTCAGGCGCCCCCTGAACGACGGGTTCCTGACGGGAAAATGGGTACTCCTCGGCCATGCGGGTGAGTGTGGTGGATGCGGGGTCGAACACGGTCCGGTTGGTGATCGCGGATGTGGAGGGCGGTGTTCCGCTGCCGGTGCACACCGTCAAGTGGAAGCTGCGCCTGTCCGAACATGTCGGTCCGGACGGCACCATCGCCGACGAGGCGGTGGAGCGGCTGGTGAAGGCGGTGGGCGCGGCGGGTGCCACGGCTCGCAGATGGCATGCGGCGGGACCGCTGGCCTTCGCCACCGCGGTGGTGCGCAACGCCCCGAACCGGCAGGAGGCGCTGCGCCGGGTCGCGGCAGGCACCGGGATCCGCATGTACACGCTGCCGGGCGAGACCGAGGCCGAGCTGACGTTCCTGGCGGCCCGGCGCTGGCTGGGCTGGCACGCCGGTCCGCTCGCGGTGCTCGACATCGGCGGCGGCTCCCTGGAGGTGGCCTTCGGCCGGGGCCGGCTGCCCGACTTCGCCGCCTCCCTGCCGCTCGGCGCGAACCGGCTGACCCAGGAGTACCTGGCTGACCAGGACCCGCCGGAACAGGCCGAGCTGAAGGAGCTGCGCCGCCGGATCCGCCATGAGCTGCGGGACGTGGCCTCCCGGATCCGCTGGGAACGGCCGCGCACCGCCGCGGTCAGCTCGCGGACCTTCCAGCAGCTGGCCCGGCTGTGCGGGGCGGCGCCCGGGCGGTGCGGCCCGTTCGTGCCGCGGGAGATGCGCTGCCGGGATCTGCGCAAGGCGGTCCGCACCCTGGCCGCGCTGCCCGCCGCAGAGCGCGCCCAGCTGCCCGGGATCTCCGCGCCGCGCGCCGCGCAGAGCCTGGCCGGAGCGGTCGTCGGGCACACGGCGCTGAAGCTCATGGGGTTGGGCGGGGCCGTCGTCTGCCCGTGGGCGATCCGCGAGGGCGTGCTGCTGCGCTACATCGAGGACGGCGCGGACTGGTGGACGGACGCCACCGGCGCCACCGGCAGCGCGGCATCACCCTCCGCGGCACCCCTGCGCATCGCCGGCCCACCGGCCTGACCGGACCTCGGTCGACGGGGTCCGCCCCGCCTGCACCGGCTTGCCCCGGTTCGTATTTCTCCAAGGATCCCGAAAGCCGCCACCGATCTGTAGCGATCATGACAAACGGGGGGTAGTCATGCCGGTATGGCATTACGTCGATCACGTTCGGGAACGCAACGGCTCGCCGCGCTCGTCGCCGCTGCGGCGCTGCTCCTCGTGGGCTGCGACAGCGGCGGGAAGGCGCCCTCCGGCGACGGGCGGCAGCAGCTGACCGTGGCGGCGCTGCCGCTCACCGACTCGGCCGCCCTCTATCTCGCCCGGGACCGCGGGCTGTTCGCCAAGGAGGGCCTGGACGTGCGCATCCAGCCCGTCCAGCAGAGCATCCAGGCGCTGCCCGCGCTGCTCAAGGGCCAGGTGGACGTGATCGCCAGCGCGAATTACGTCACCTATTTCCAGGCGTACGAGAAGGGCACCCTGGATCTGCGCATCCTCGCCGAGGGCGTCCGGATCGCCCCGCACATGATGGACGTCCTCGTGCCCAGGGACTCGGCGCTGAGGACACCGAAGGACCTCGCGGGCAGGAAGGTCGCCGTCGCCGTCCTCAACAACATCCAGTCCCTGACCCTGAACGCGATCCTCGACGCCCGGGGCGCCGGGCGGCCCGTCTACCGGCAGCTCCTGTTCCCGCAGATGGGCCCCGCCCTGGAGAAGGGCCAGGTGGACGCCGCACACGCGGTCGAACCCTTCGACACCGCCATCCGGGGCGAGTTGGGCGCGCGGGTGCTGCTGGACGCCGGGTCGGGCCCGGCGCGGGGCCTGCCCGCCAGCGGGTACGTCACCACGGCCGACTTCGTGAAGAGGAACCCGAAGGCGGCGGCCGGCTTCCGGCGTGCCGTCGAGGCGGCCTCCCGGCTCGCCGCCGAGGATCCGGGGGCGGTGCGCACGGAACTGCCGAAGTACGCCAGGGTGAGCGCGGACCAGGCCAAGTCGATCCATCTGCCCGCCTATCCGGTGACCGCCGACCCGGCCGCGCTGCACCGGCTGATCCGGCTCATGCGCGCCCAGGGGCTGTTGAAGAAGGACGTCGACCCGGCACCCCTGCTGGTGAAATGACCCGGCGTCAGGAGATCCTGCTGGGCCTGCTCGGCGCGGCGGTGACCTTCGGGGTCTGCGAGGCGGTCGCCCGCGCCGGGATCGTACGGCGCAGCTACCTGCCGCCCGCCTCCGAAGTCCTCGCCCGCGCCGTCCGGCTGGCGGGTGACCCGGCCTTTCTCGACGGGGTGGGGGTGACGCTGCGGGCGTGGGCGCTGGGCCTCGGGCTCGCCTGCGCGATCGCCGTTCCGCTGGGGCTGCTGCTGGGCGCGGTACCGGTCGTGGAGGCCGCCGTACGCGCGGTGATCGAGTTCCTGCGGCCCCTGCCGTCCGTCGCGCTGATCCCGCTGGTGTCGCTGCTGCTCGGGTCGGGCACCGAGACGGAGGTGGCGCTGATCGCGTACGCCTCGCTGTGGCCGGTGCTGTTCAACACCGTCTACGGCCTCGGCGAGACCGACCCGCTGGCCAAGGACACCCTGCGCGCCTTCGGGTTCGGGCGGCTCGCGGTGCTGCTGCGGGCGGAGTTGCCGGCCACCGCCCCGTTCATCGCCGCCGGTGTGCGGATCTCGGCCGCGGTCGCCCTGATCCTCGCCGTCGCGACGGAGATCCTCTCCGGCTTCGGCCAGGGCCTCGGCATCTTCATCGCCCAGGCCGAGACGGCGACGGACGGTACGCGGGACGTGCTGGCGGGGGTGGTGTGGGCGGGCGCCCTGGGGCTCGTGATCAACGGGGTACTGGTCGGGGCGGAGCGGCGCCTGTTCGCCTGGGCACAGCAACCCCCGGAAGCGGCAGGGCGGTTGCGGCAGAGGGCGCGGCGATGAACCGCACGACGCTGCCCCTGGTGCTGCGCTGGGCCGTACTCCTTCTCGCCGTCGTCTGCTGGGAGGTGGCCGCCCGTGCGCAGGGCAGCGTGTACTTCCCGCCGCCGCTGCGCATCGCCCGGCACGCCCGCGACCTGTGGTTCTCCGGACCCTCCGGCCATCTGTTCCTCACCCCGGCCGCCGTCGACACCATCCTGCCGAGCCTCGGCCGGATGGCGGCCGGTTTCGCGCTCGCCGCCGTCGCCGGGACCGTCCTGGGAATCGCGGTGGGCCGCTCCCGGCGGGCGTACGCGCTGTGCAACCCGGTGCTCCAGTTCGCCCGGGCCGTGCCGCCGCCCGCGCTGGTGCCGGTGTTCGTCGTGGTGTTCGACTTCGGTACGCCCATGCAGGTGGCGTCGATCGCGTTCAGCGCCGTGTGGCCGGTACTGGTCAACTCGGCCGAGGGCGCTCGGGCCACCGACCCGCTGCGGCTCCAGGTGGCGGCGGTGCTGCGGCTGACGGCACCGGAACGGCTGTGGTTCCTGATCCTGCCCTCGGCGCTGCCCCGGATCTTCGCGGGGCTGCGGCTCAGCCTGTCGCTGTGCCTGATCCTGATGGTGTTCTCGGAGCTGCTGCCGGGCAGCGACAACGGCATCGGCTTCACCCTCACCGACGCCCAGACCCGCTCGGACCTGCTCACGGTGTGGGCGGCGCTGGTGCTGCTGGGGACGCTCGGGTATCTGCTCAACACCGGGCTGCTGGCGATCGAGAAGCGGCTCGTCGGACCTGGGGCACCAGCGAGGAGGACGGCATGACGGCGGGCACGGTGCGCGAGGCGGTCGTACGGTTTCTGCGCGACACCGGCATGACCACGGTGTTCGGCAATCCGGGCTCCACGGAACTGCGGATGTTCCGCGACTGGCCGGACGACTTCACCTATGTGCTGGGCCTGCAGGAGTCCGTCGCCGTCGGCATGGCGGCCGGGCACGCGCTCGGCACCCGGCGCGCCGCCTTCGTCAGCCTGCACTCGGCCGGCGGGGTGGGGCACGCGCTCGGTGCCGTCTTCAACGCCTTCCGCGACCGGGTGCCGCTGGTGATCGTGGCCGGACAGCAGGCCCGCTCCCTCATCCAGGTGCGGCCGTTCCTCGGCGCCGACGAACCGGCCCTGTTCCCGCGCCCCTATGTGAAGTACGCCCGCCAGCCGGAGCGGGCCGAGGACGTGCCCGCCGTGCTCGCCGAGGCGTACCGGATCGCGATGACGCCGCCGCGCGGCCCGGTGTTCGTGTCCGTGCCCGAGGACGACTGGGACCGGCCCGCCGAACCCGTCACGCCCCGCACGGTGCACACGGCGTTCACCGCCGGCCCCGACGCCCTCGACGCGCTCGCCGCCCGGCTGGCTGCCTGCGCCCGCCCGGCGCTGGTGGTGGGGCCGGGCGTGGACGACGAGGACGCGCTGGAGCTGGTCCGGGCGCTGGCCGAGCGGATCCGGGCCGGGGTGTGGATCAGCCCGCTCTCCGGCCGCTCCGGCTTCCCCGAGGCGCATCCACTGTTCCAGGGGTTCCTGCCGCCGGTGGCCCGGCAACTGGCCGCGCGGCTCGCACCGTACGACGTGGTGGTCGCCCTCGGCGCACCGGTCTTCACCTACCACGTGGCGGACGACGGGCCACCGCTCACGCCCGGCACCGAGCTGTTCCACCTGGACTGCGACCCCGGCCAGGCCGCCTGGCTGCCCACCGGCACCAGCATCGTCACCACCCTGCGGCCCGCCCTGACCCGGCTCACCGAGCTGCTCGAGGAATCCGACCGCGACCCGCCCCCAGCCCGGCCGGCCCCCGCACCGGCCCGCGCCGGGCAGCACATCACCCCGGAACTCCTCTTCGACCTGCTGCGCGCCCGGCTCCCGGGCGAGCGGGTCCTCGTCGAGGAGGCACCGAGCCACCGCGACACCCTGCACGCGCGCGTGCCCGTCGCGACGGGCGGCGGCTTCCTCACCACGGGCAGCGGGGCGCTCGGCTGGGGCCTGCCCCTCGCGGTCGGCCGGGCGCTCGCCGACCGGCGCCGGGTGGTGTGCGTGGTCGGCGACGGCTCGGCGCTGTACTCGGTGCAGGCCCTGTGGACCGCGGCCCGGCACGCGGCGCCGGTCAGCTATGTGCTGCTGGACAACGGCGGCTATGCGGCCGTCCGCGCGCTGGGCCGCCGGATCGGCATCGCACCCGTCCCCGGCACGGACATCACCGGCATCGACTTCGTGGCCCTCGCGGAGTCCTTCGGCTGCCCCGCGGCCCGCGCCGAACACCCCGAGGTGCTGCCGGCCGCCCTGGACCACGCCCTGGGCCGGGGCGACGACACGGGCCCCTTCCTGCTGCACCTGCCGGTCACCGGCAGCGTGGGCACCCTGTACGAGCCCTGGGCCGGGTGAGGGATGCTGCGCCTCGACTCCGTCAGCCGGCACTTCGGCGACCAGCGGGTGCTGGACGGCATCAGCCTCTCCGTGCCCGACGGCCAGCTCCTCAGCGTGGTCGGGCCCTCCGGCTGCGGCAAGTCCACGCTGCTGCGCACCATCGCCGGGCTGCTGCCCGCGCAGGAGGGCACGATCACGATCGACGGGACACCGGTGACGGGCGTACCGGAGCGGCTGGCGGTCGTCTTCCAGGAGTACGGCCGCTCACTGCTGCCCTGGCTCACCGCCCGCGACAACGTGGCCCTGCCGCTGCGCCGCCGGGGCCTCGGGCGGGCGGCCCGGCGGGCCGAGGCCGAGACGATCCTCGAACGCGTGGGCCTGCCCGGGGCCGCCCGGCGCCATCCCCGCGAGCTGTCCGGCGGTATGCAGCAACGCGTCGCCATCGCCCGTGCCCTGGTGTGCCGGCCCTCGCTGCTCCTCATGGACGAGCCGTTCGGCTCCCTGGACGCGGGCACCCGCGAGGACCTGGAGGACCTGCTGCTGGAACTCCATCGCACGAACGACACGACCATCGTGTTCGTCACCCACGACATCGACGAGAGCGTGTACGTCGGCGACCGCGTCGTCGTCCTCTCCCCCGGCCCCGGCTCCCACGTGATCCGCGACCTGCCGGTCGGCCTGCCCGGCGAACGGGACCAGATCAGCACGCGGAGCCTGCCCGGGTTCGTGAAGCTGCGCACGGAGGTGGGACGGGCGGTGCGCGGCGGTGGCTGAGGCATCCTGGGAGGCACCAGGAGGCCGGGAGGTGGTGGCATGCGGTGGTGGGCCGGCGGGTGTGCGGTCGCCGCGGTCGTCGTGCTGGCGGGATGCGGGGCGTCGGCGGGCCGGGGAGCGGGTGCCGGCAACGGTGCGTCCGGGAGCCGGTCGGCACGCCCTTCCGGGGCGTCTCCCAGCGCCTCCGTGACGCCGTCCGGGAGCCGGTCGGCACGTTCTCCGGGGTCGTCCCCGAGCACCTTGGTGACGCCGTCCAAGGCCGCGCCCGCCCCGCGCTGTACCGCTGGGCACACGGAGGTCTCCGTGGCCCCTGGTGACCCGGTCCGGCGCCGGCTGTGCGTGCGCCCCGGGGCGGTGGTGACCCTGACACTGTCGCCGCGCCTGGACGACAAGCGGTGGACGAGCGTGCTGAGTTCGGCGCCCGCGCTCGTCGTGGCGTCCGCTTGGCGGGTGGACGGGCACGGCACGGGGCACGCCACCCTGCGCTGCGCGGGCATCCGGGGCGGTACGGCCGAGGTCACCGCTTCCGCCAAGGCGCCGGATGTGGCAGGCGCCGCGCGGCCGGTCTTCACGCTGGACATGAGCGTGGTGCCGTACCCGCAGGAGGGATGACCCCGGCACTCCGGAGCCGCCCCTCCGGTCCAGTGCCGGGAGAAATGGACTGGCCATTGTCCTCTGTGGGTGGGCAGGGACACACCAAGGACCTCCCGGAGTGCAGCGACGCTGCTGACGCAGGAGACCCGGCCACGCGAACGCGCGAACGTCAGCCGCTTGAGGACGTTTGGGCAGGAACCTGCCAGTAGTTACCGCTCCGGAGGCCGGATTTCCCGGGCGACCGGGGAAGCCGCCACGCTCTGGGCGCGGAGCCTGCCCGCCGTCTTCAGCAGCCGGTCGGCCGGATCCCGCAGTCCGGGATGGGCCAGCACTGTGTTCCGCAGTCCGCGCACCGGCCTGCGCCACAGCCGCTGGGCCAGCGCCACCGGGTGCGGGCGGGCCGCGAAGCCCTCGGCGACCCGCAGTTCACGGGTCTTCAGCCAGTCCTTGTACTCCTTGTCGCCGCGCCCGAGGTCCACGAGGGTCACGCCGTGCCGGGCGGCCGCCTCTGCGGTTCTCAGGTGCATCATCAACCCGGGTGAGTAGTAGTGCAGTTCGGGATCGTAGGCGGTGAACCAGGCCGCCAGCACGGTGCTCGACCGGGGGCCGAAGTGGGCCGCGACCGGCCGGTCGCCCGCGTACAGCACCGACAGCACCCCGGTGAAGTGCTCCTCACGGACCCGGAAGAGATGGTCGACGAGGCCGACGATCCACGGCCGGGAGAACCGGTCCATGCGGCCGGTCCTGCGGTACTGCGCGGACTTCCAGCGCATGAGCGTGCGCAGCGCCTGCGGATCGCGCTCGTCGAAGACGAACCGCAGCTCACCGATGTCCCGGCCGAGCCGCCGCTCCTTCTTCAGCGTCGTCTTGGCCAGGCCTGGATAGGTGCCGCGCAGCCACTCCGGATACCCGCCGTCGCCGGGCTTCACATCGATCACCGGTGAGGCGAAGGTCCCGGTGACGTGCGGCGCGAACGGCCGCTGTTCCTGGACCAGATGGTCGAACTCGAAGATGCTGAGCCGGCAGGCCCGCAGCAGTTCGCCCGTATCCCAGGTGACCCCGGGCCGGTGCACGAGCGCCTGACAGTCGGACAGTCCGAGCCCGATGGCCCGTCCGGTGCCGAGTGGCCCCCGCTCGTACGGGAAGAACCCGGCGGGCTCCCCGCCCTCACGCAGGACCGCGACCCGCGCGCCGCCGCGGTACCGGCCGACGCCGATCGTGAACTCCGGTGCGAGGAAGGGGTTGGCGTACTCGGGTGACTCGTCCATCGCGCGGTGCCAGGCCCCGCGCAGCTCGGGCGTCAGCTCGCCGGGTCTGTGGATGGTGATCTCCACCTCAGTTCGACCGCCCTTCGCAGGTCGCCCTGCCGCAGGTCGCTCTTCCGCAGGTCGCTTTCCCGCAGGACCGGCGAGCGGCGTGCCCGAGTCGGCACCGGTCGGTGAGGCGTGTGAATCATGGCTCATGGATCGCATGGGCGACCGCTCCCCCCATGACGCGCCGAACGCGTCCTGCCATTGGTACCGGTGTGCGCCGAATCCCCTCCGCGCGCGACTGCTCAAACGTCGCGAAACAGTACGCACACTGTCAAGGGTGCCTCAGGCGACGGATGATCCGCCACGGGTCTGCGGACATCGGGGTCAACCCTTTGCTCTTGACATGAACCTGTGCCAGCCCCGAGGCTTCCTGCTTGAAGTTGCTCGATTGACGCTCATTTCGAGCTCTTCCAAGCATCAGGAGCAAGAACAGCAAGACAGTCCGCAGTGCTGCGAGGGGAGCTGTTCCGCCGTGCAAAGACCGCGAAGACTGCGCCATCGTGTGCCGTGGCCGGCCTGGATACCGCTGGGGCTGGCGGCCGCCCTGGCGGGAACCACGCTCGCCGCCCCTGCGCCCGCCCAGGCCGCCGCCACCGCGACCGGGGCCGTACTCGACCCCGCCCACAGCAGCGTCAGCTGGCAGAGCCCGGTGTACGCCAAGGGCACCGGCGGCGGTGCCGAGAGCTGTCCGGATGCCGCGACCGACCCGGACAACAAGGTCTGCGACCGTTTCGACCTGACGGTCTCGGTGCCGGAGGGCTACTGGGACGACAACCCGGAAGGCGGCGTCCCGCTGTCGGTCAAGTGGGAGAAACCGTCCGACGACTTCGACCTGTACGTGTACGACGACCACGGCAAGCAGGTGGCGTCCAGCGCGGGCACCGCCGATCCGGAGGCCACGGTGATCCCGCGGGCGTCGGGGACCTACCACGTGGTGGTCGTGCCGTACGACGTGCACGGCAACTCCTTCACCGGCACCGCGTACCTGCCCGCCACCACCGACGCCGGTGACCTCACGTCCTTCTCGGGCGGTGACGGCAGCTACACCATCGGAGCCGGGCGGCTGACGGCCCGCGCCGACTTCCTGGCAGGCGGTCGACTGCGGCTCCAGGCCGACCCGTCCGGCTCGCTGAGCGATCCGGCGGGCACCGCCATCGTGCGCAAGCAGCCCGCCCCGGAGCGGCACACCTCCTCCTTCGACGCGGGCGACTACTACGGCATCCTTTCGCCGCGGGCCGTCCTGCGCGTGTACAAGAGCCCGCTGCGCTTCGGGCTGTACAAGCCCGACAACCGCACCCGCGTCTGGCAGGAGGACAAACCGCTGCGCTGGTCGACCGGCGGCATGCGGCAGAGCCTCGTGCGCGGCGCGGACGAGCAGTTCTTCGGCGGCGGCGAGCAGAACGGCAGTTTCTCGCACCGCGGGCAGACGATGTACGTGTCCAACAGCTTCGACTGGAACGAGGGCGGCTACAACAACTCCCAGCCGTTCTACCTCTCCAGCGCGGGGTACGGCGTCTTCCGCAACACCTTCGCCCCGGGCGTGTACACCTTCGGGCAACCCGTGACCACCGGGCAGCAGGAACGGCGCCTGGACGCCTACTACTTCCTCGGTGACGCCAAGCAAGTGATCGGCCAGTACACGGCCTTGGTGGGCAAGCCCTTCATGCCCCCGGTGTACGGCCTCGAACCCGGCGACTCGGACTGCTACCTGCACAACGCCAACCGGGGCGAGCGGCACACCCTGGACGCATTGAAGATCGCCGACGGGTACACGCAGAACCAGATGCCGCTCGGCTGGATGCTGGTCAACGACGGCTACGGCTGCGGGTACGAGAACCTGGAGCAGACCG
The DNA here is from genome assembly GCF_040634095.1 of Streptomyces sp. NPDC007205. NCBI lineage: Bacteria > Bacillati > Actinomycetota > Actinomycetes > Kitasatosporales > Streptomycetaceae > Streptomyces > Streptomyces sp. NPDC007205. The sequence goes on along the minus strand of NZ_JBEYEW010000001.1, from coordinate 459,081 downwards.
CCAAGGGCCTGCAGGACCACCACGCCCAGCTCGGCCTGTGGACCCAGGACGGCATCGACAAGCTCGCCGACCAGGTGAAGGCGGGTCAGCGGGTGGCCAAGCTGGACGTGGCCTGGGTCGGCAACGGCTACAAGTTCGCCCTGGACGCGTGCGACGCCGCCAAGAAGGGGATCGAGGACAACAGCGACGCGCGCGGTTTCGTGTGGCTGCCGGTGTCCTGGGCGGGCGCCCAGCGCTGCGGGGTGCTGTGGAGCGGCGACCAGAAACTGTCCTGGGACTACATCCGCTGGCAGATACCGACCTACGCCGGCGCGACCCTGTCCGGTATCTCGTACAACACCGGTGACGTGGGCAGCATCTACCGGCACGACGCCAAGATGTACGCCCGGGACCTGCAGTGGAAGGCGTTCCTGCCGGCCGTCATGACCATGGACGGCTGGGCGACCGACCTCACCACGGGCAAGCCCGCCGACCAGCAGCCCTGGCTCGACGGCGAGCCGTACACCTCGATCAACCGGAAGTACCTGCAGCTGAAGGAGCGGCTGCTGCCGTACATGTACACCCTGTCCGCCGAGGCGGCGAAGACGGGTGTGGGCGCGGTGCGTCCGCTGTGGCTGGAGTACCCGGACGACCCGAACACCCTGGGGGACCAGGCGAAGTACGAGTTCCTGTCGGGCCGCGACTTCCTGGTCGCCCCGGTCTACCAGGACTCCGACACCCGCGACGGCATCTACCTGCCGAAGGGCACCTGGACCGACTACTGGACCGGCCGCACCTACCAGGGCCCGACCACGGTCAACGGCTATCACGCCCCGCTCGACACGCTCCCGTTGTTCGTGCGCGAGGGCGCGGTCGTACCCATGTGGCGCAAGGGGACGACGAGTTGGCAGACCCGGGACCGGCACGAGCTGGACTGGGACCTGTATCCCGCGGCCCACGGCACGAGCCAGTACACGCTGTACGAGGACGACGGGGTGACCCGTGACTTCGCCAAGGGAGAAGCCGCGACCCAGCGGGTGTCCGTGCGCGGCGACGGCAAGGGGACGACCGTCATGGTGGGCGCGAGCAGGGGTGACTACGCCGGCAAGGTGGACGCCCGCGGCTACCGGTTCACCGTGCACGGCGGCCCGGCACCCGCGCAGGTGCTCCTCGACGGCCGCCAACTGCCCGCGTCGGCCTGGTCGTTCGATCCCGCCACACAGGTCACGACCGTCACGACGCCGAGTCTGCCGCTGGACCGGGGGTTCTCGGTGCGGTTGGTCGACGGGAGGTAAAGAGACCGTATGGTCTAGTCCAAAGTCCTAGCTGGTCTAGTCCAAGTTATTGACGTGACCGCAACAGCTCTCGGAGGGTGGGGCTCCCCGCTCCGGGGACCTCCCCACCCCCACCCTCCGGAGGCACGCAGTGAGACCTCTTCGGGCATGTCTGAGCGCGGCGGCGGCCGTCACGCTCGCCGCCGCGGGCACCACCGCACTCGTCGCAAGCCACGCCTCGGGCGCGACCACCGCGCTGAGCAACCGCTGGTACGCCGCCGCCCCCTATCTGATGCCGCTGGACAACGACCCGCCGGACCCGGCCGCCATCATGGACGCGACCGGCCTCAAGGCCTTCCAGCTGGCCTTCATCCTGGCCCCCAACGGCGGCGGCTGCTCGCCCACCTGGGGCGGCACCGCGCCCGTCTCCTCGGACACGGCGGTGCAGTCGACGATAAACGCGATCCGCGCCAAGGGCGGTGACGTGTCGGTCTCCATCGGCGGCTACGGCGGCACCAAGCTCGGCCAGTCGTGCGCGGACGCCGCGTCCACGGCGGCGGCCTACCAGCAGGTCATCACCAAGTACGGGCTGCACGCCATCGACTTCGACCTGGAGGAGCCGGAGTACGAGAACACGGCGGCCATCAAGAACGAGATCGGCGCGGCCAGGATCCTCCAGCAGAACAACCCGGGCCTGTACGTCTCCGTGACGACGGCCGGTACGGCGGACGGCACCGGCTGGTTCGGCAAGCAGATGCTGCTGGAGGCCAAGTCCCAGGGCTTCACCCCGAACAACTTCTCCATCATGCCGTTCGACGGCGGCTTCAACGGAGCGGCGAGCCAGACCGGCGCGCTGACCAACTTCAACTCGATCCTGCAGTCCACCTTCGGCTGGGACCAGGCGACCGCGTACGCCCACGAGGGCTTCTCCGGAATGAACGGCCGCAGCGACACGGGTGAGTACTTCGCCCAGGCCGACTTCCAGACGGTGCTGGACTACGCGACGAGCCACGGCATGGACCGCTTCACGTTCTGGTCCCTGAACCGCGACCGGCAGTGCAGTCCGCCGGACAACGGGGGCCGTACGTCCGGCACGTGCTCCAGCGTCACCCAGAACTCCTGGGACTTCGCGAAGTACTCCGTGAAGTTCGCCGGCGCCACCCCGCCCACCACCACACCGACGCCTACCCCTACCCCTACGCCGACGCCGTCCTCCTGCAAGCCCGCGTGGAGTTCGTCGGCGGTGTACACGCAGGGCAACGAGGTCTCGTACGACAAACACAACTGGAAGGCCAAGTGGTGGACCCAGAACGAGGTGCCGGGCGCCTCGGAATGGGGACCGTGGCAGGACGAAGGGGCGTGCTGACGTGCAAGGCAGGACCCCCCACATGACCCGAGCCCGGCTCCTCGCGGTGCCGACCACCGCGGGCCTCGCCCTCGCCCTCACCCTGCTCGGCAGCACCGGCGCGGACGCCGCCGGCCCGCATGCCGCGCCCGGCGGCACCTTCGACCTGTCGGTCTGGGAGCTGCAGGAGCCCGTCGGCTCCCCCGGCCACCCGACCACCGTCCCGTCGTCCCGGCTCCAGGGAGCGAACGGCTACCAGGACGCCTACTTCTACACCGACACCCGCGACGGGGCGATGACCTTCTGGGCGCCCGAGAAGGGGGTGACGACGCCGAACTCGAACTACGCCCGCTCCGAGCTGCGCGAGATGAACCGCGACGGCAGCCCCGCCGACTGGGCGCTGTCCGGCGCGCACCGGATGAGCGCGACCCTGCGGGTGGTGTCCGTGACGCAGAACGTGTGCGTCGGGCAGATCCACCTCGGCACCGGCGGCTCCTCCACCAAGCCGCTGCTGGAGCTGTACTACCACGCGAACGGCGACATCGTCCTCGGCACGGAGAACTCGCCGTCCGGCGGGCAGACCGCGCACGCCGTGGGGCACGTCCCGGTGGGCAGGACCTGGAGCTACACCGTCGCCGTCTCCGGTGGCAACACCATCGACCTCACCGTCAACGGCGCCACCACCCACTACGGCATCCCGTCGTCGTTCCAGCGGTACAAGCAGTACTTCAAGGCCGGCTCCTACAACCAGTCCTCCTCGGACAGCACCACGAACGGCGCCCGCGTCGCGTTCTACGGCCTGACCGTCACCCACGGCTGAACCCGGCCATACCCGGCCCGACCTGCGCGACTGGTGCAATCGGCCGTACGGTCGTAGCGTCGGGTGCACGCGGTCGGACACGGTACGACGGGTGGGAGCGACCATGCGCGGATCAGTGATGGGAACGGCGGTCACCCTCGCGGCGGGCGCCCTGCTGACGGCGGCCATGACCACGGCTTCGGCGAGTCCGCCGGCCGCGGCCGGGCGGGTCGATCCCCCGCGCCCCGTGCTCGTCGACTGCACCTGGCACCAGAACGTCCGGCCGGCCGACTTCATCCTGGCCTGCGGCGACGGCAACAGCCGCCTCCTGGGGCTCCACTGGACGCAGTGGGGCCCGCACGGGGCGACGGCCACCGGTGTGAACGTGGTCAACGACTGCAAGCCGTACTGCGCGGCCGGTCGCTTCCACGGCTACCGGGTGACCGTCCGCCTGGACGAGCCCACGTCCTGGAAGAAGCACCCGTCCGTACAGCACTTCACGCGGATGAGCCTCACCTACGCCGGCGCCCGGCCGGACGCCTTCCTGCAGGTCATGACCTACCCACTCTGGGACTGAACCGCTCCGGCGGCAGCGGGCGGAGGCCCGGTGAATTGCGGTGCGGCGGCTCGTACCCCTCTGCTGAATCAGCTGGTCAGCGGGGTGGTCGACCTGCTGACCCTGCCGTCGTGGTGGGACGGTAAGGGGTTCGACGCGCTGGTCCCTTCGCTCTCCTCGCCCTCGGCGTCGGCCCCGCGGCACCTTCCCGGTGCCACGGGGCCTTTTCGTGTGTGCCGGGCGGTCGCGGCTCAGGCCAGCTCGACCAGCAGGTCGCCGCCCTCCACCTGCTGGATCCGGTTGATGGCGAGGCGCGAGACCCGGCCCGCCTTCGGCGCGGTGATGGTGGCCTCCATCTTCATCGCCTCGATGGTCGCGACGGTGGCACCGGCCGCGACCTCGTCGCCCTCGGCCACCGCCAGCGTCACCACCCCGGCGAACGGCGCCGCGACATGGCCGGGGTTGGCGCGGTCGGCCTTCTCGGTCACCGGCACGTCCGAGGCGGCGGCGCGGTCGCGGACCTGGATCGGGCGCAGCTGTCCGTTGAGCGAGGACATCACGGTGCGCATACCGCGCTCGTCGGCCTCGCCGACCGCCTGCAGCTCGATCAGCAGCCGGACACCGGGCTCCAGGTCGACGGCGTACTCCTTGGCCTGACGCAGTCCGTAGAAGAACGCCTTGCTGTCCAGGACGCTGGTGTCACCGAAGGCCTGCCGGTGCGTCTCGAACTCCCGCGTGGGGCCGGGGAACAGCAGCCGGTTGAGGGTGGCGCGGCGGTCCTTGGCCAGGCCCTCGCGGTCCTCCGCGGACAGCCCGGGCGCGGGCTTGGGCGCCGCCCGGCCCTGCAGGGCCTTGGTGCGGAACGGCTCGGGCCAGCCTCCGGGCGGGGTGCCGAGCTCGCCGCGCAGGAAGCCGATCACCGAGTCCGGGATGTCGAACCTGTCCGGGGTCTCCTCGAAGGCCTTCGGGGAGACGCCGGCGCCGACCAGGTGCAGGGCGAGGTCGCCGACGACCTTGGAGGACGGGGTGACCTTGACCAGGCGGCCGAGGATGCGGTCGGCGGCGGCGTACATGGCCTCGATGTCCTCGAAGCGGTCGCCGAGGCCGAGGGCGACGGCCTGGGTGCGCAGGTTGGACAGCTGGCCGCCGGGGATCTCGTGGTGGTAGACGCGGCCGGTCGGGGAGGCGAGGCCCGCCTCGAACGGGGCGTAGATCTTCCGGACGCTCTCCCAGTACGGCTCCAGGTCGCCGACGGCCCCCAGGTCGAGGCCGGTGGGCCGGTCGGAGTGGTCGGTGGCGGCGACCAGCGCGGACAGCGACGGCTGCGAGGTCGTACCGGCCATGGAGGCCACCGCGCCGTCCACCGCGTCGGCGCCCGCCTGGATCGCGGCGAGGTAGGTGGCGAGCTGGCCGCCGGCCGTGTCGTGCGTGTGCAGATGCACGGGCAGGTCGAACTCGCGGCGCAGGGCCGAGACGAGCTTTGCGGCGGCCGGGGCACGCAGCAGGCCGGCCATGTCCTTGACCGCCAGCACATGGGCACCGGCGTCGACGATCTGCTCGGCCAGGCGCAGGTAGTAGTCGAGGGTGTAGAGCCGCTCGGCGGGGTCGCCCAGGTCGCCGGTGTAGCAGAGGGCGACCTCGGCGATCGCCGTCCCGGTCTCGCGTACGGCGTCGATGGCGGGGCGCATCTGGCCGACGTCGTTGAGGGCGTCGAAGATGCGGAAGATGTCGATGCCGGTGGCGGCGGCCTCCTGCACGAAGGCGTCGGTGACCTCGGTGGGGTACGGGGTGTAGCCGACGGTGTTGCGGCCGCGCAGCAGCATCTGCAGGCAGATGTTGGGCACGGCCTCGCGCAGAGCGGCCAGCCGCTCCCACGGGTCCTCGGCGAGGAAGCGCAGCGCCACGTCGTAGGTGGCGCCGCCCCAGCACTCCAGGGACAGCAGCTGCGGCAGGGTGCGGGCGACGACCGGGGCGACGGCGAGGAGGTCCTTGGTGCGCACGCGGGTGGCGAGCAGGGACTGGTGTGCGTCGCGGAAGGTGGTGTCGGTGACGCCGACGGCCGGCGACTCGCGCAGATGGCGGGCGAAGCCCTCGGGGCCGAGGTCGACCAGCCGCTGGCGGGAGCCGGCGGGGGGCTCGCCGGCCGGCAGCGGCGGCAGCTTGGTGACGGGGTCGAGCAGGTCGGGCCGTTCGCCGTGCGGCTTGTTGACGGTCACGTCGGCGAGGTAGGTGAGCAGCTTGGTGCCACGGTCCGCGGAGGAGCGGGCGGTGAGCAGGTGCGGGCGCTGCTCGATGAAGGAGGTGGTGACCCGGCCCGCCTGGAAGTCGGGGTCGTCCAGGACGGCCTGGAGGAACGGGATGTTGGTGGCCACGCCCCGGATGCGGAACTCGGCCACGGCACGCCGGGCGCGGCCGACGGCCGCCTTGAAGTCGCGGCCCCGGCAGGTGAGCTTGACCAGCATCGAGTCGAAGTGCGCGCTGATCTCCGTACCGGCGTGGGTGGTGCCGCCGTCCAGACGGATGCCGGAGCCGCCCGGGGAGCGGTAGGCGCTGATCCGGCCGGTGTCCGGGCGGAAACCGTTGGCGGGGTCCTCGGTGGTGATACGGCACTGGAGGGCGGCGCCGCGCAGGGTGATGGTGTCCTGGGCGAGGCCGAGGTCGGCGAGGGTCTCGCCGGAGGCGATGCGCAGCTGGGCCTGGACGAGGTCGACGTCCGTGACCTCCTCGGTCACGGTGTGCTCGACCTGGATGCGCGGGTTCATCTCGATGAAGACGTGGTTGCCGTCGCGGTCGAGGAGGAACTCGACGGTGCCCGCGTTGCGGTAGCCGATCTCGCGGGCGAAGCGGACGGCGTCGCCGCAGATACGGTCCCGCAGTCCGGGGTCGAGGTTGGGTGCGGGGGCCAGCTCGATGACCTTCTGGTGGCGGCGCTGGAGCGAGCAGTCGCGCTCGAAGAGGTGGATGACGTTGCCCTCGCCGTCGGCGAGGATCTGCACCTCGATGTGGCGGGGGTCCACGACGGCCTTCTCCAGGAAGACGGTCGGGTCGCCGAACGCGGAGGCGGCCTCGCGGGAGGCGGCCTCGATGGACTCGCGCAGCTGGGCGGGGTCCTCGACGCGGCGCATGCCGCGCCCGCCGCCGCCCGCGACCGCCTTGACGAAGACGGGGAAGCCGATCTCCTCGGCGGCCCGCACCAGTTCGTCCACGTCATTGGAGGGCTGGGAGGACCCCAGCACGGGTACGCCGGCCGCCCGGGCGGCGGCGACCGCGCGGGCCTTGTTGCCGGTCAGCTCCAGCGTGGCCGCGCTCGGGCCGACGAAGGTGATGCCCGCCTCCTCGCAGGCGCGGGCCAGTTCCGGGTTCTCGGACAGGAAGCCGTAGCCCGGGTAGACGGCGTCGGCGCCGGCCCGGCGGGCGGCGGCCACGATCTCCTCGACGGAGAGATAGGCCCGCACCGGATGACCCGGCTCGCCGATCTCGTACGCCTCGTCGGCCTTGAGCCGGTGCAGCGAGTTGCGGTCCTCGTGCGGGAACACGGCGACGGTGCGCGCGCCGAGTTCGTAGCCCGCCCGGAACGCGCGGATCGCGATCTCTCCACGGTTGGCGACCAGCACCTTGCGGAACATCCTGGATTCCCTTCAGCTGCCTGCCGGCGACGAACACCATGGTGTCAGCCACGCCCTGCCGTACCTCGCGGCACACCCTAGGGGGTGCCCGCGCCTCTCGACGTGCGAAAACCATCACATCACCGGGGTGGGCGGCGCCACACTCGCGCGCTCTGGCCTCAGCATTCCAGGGATGTCATCGCCGCGTCGTGCGGATGCTCGGCGACCGTCTCCGCGGGCACGGGGTCGCGGTGCCGGGTCTCCGCGGGGACGGGGTCGCGGTGCCGGGTCCCGGCGGGAGCGGGGGTGCGGTGGTGGGTCTCCGCGGGAGCCGGGTCGAAGTGCGGGGTCTCCGCGGGGACGGGGTCGCGGTGCCGGGTCTCCACGGGGACGGGGTCGCGGTGCCCGGTCCCGGCGGGAGCGGGGGTGCGGTGACGGGTCTCCGCGGGAGCGGAGTCGCGGTGCCCGTTCCCGGCGGGAGCGGGGGTGCGGTGGTGGGTCTCCGCGGGTGCGGGGGCGTGGTGGCGCGTGGGCAGCAGGGGCCGTACGCGCGCACGCAGGCCTGCGCGGCGGCCGTGCAGGAGGCCGAGGACGATCGCCGAGCCCACCGCGACCAGGTGCTCGCGCCCGGCCAGGTTGGGCACGGCGAGGGACTCCCAGACCATCGAGCCGCCCGTCAGGGTGAACACCACGGGCGCGCGTCTGATCACCGAGAGATAGGTGAACAGACCGACGACTGCCGCGGAGGGTCCGGTGTCCAGCACCTGCCCGTACGCGTGCGGCAGGCCGAAACCCCACCAGCCGGGGCCCAGCGCGATCATCACGCGGGCGACGAGCGTGCCGGCCAGGGTGGTGACGTAGGCGATCGCCAGGGTCCGGGCCCGGCCCAGGACCAGTTCGGCGAGTGCGAAGGCGAGGAACAGCGAGGTGATGCCCGCCCACACGGGCAGGTCGAGCGCGGGGACGTACAGCGACACGGGTGTGCGCAGCAGCGCCAGCCACAGCGGGAGGTCACCGGTGACGCCCCCGAGCCGCTGGACCCACAGCCGGCCGAGCGGGTGCTGGGCGATGTCGTGGAAGAAGATCACACCGAACGCGGCGGCGAAGCCCAGCAGGAGGGCGGACAGTCCGCGCCGCGTGAGGCGGTGCACCGGGTCGACGACGATGGCGTGCCACTCGGCCCGCACCGTCCGCCCGGTGAACCGGACGAGCCGTGCGAGCAGTAAGCGGCACCGGTCGACGCGCCCTTCAGTGGTCATGAGGCACGGCAGCCCATCGCCTTCGGCTCCCCCGTCATGTCCCTCGCCCCCTTCACCCCGCTTCCGGCGGTCAGACCGTGCGGCGTTTTACCGACATTCGACCTGATCGGTGACAGTTCAGCGAGCCGGAAGACGGGCGTCAAGATCCGTTAGGGGGACGCGCGGGTGTGGGAAGACCCACAGGCCCGTGCGGCCGTGAATCCGGCGCCGCGAGGCAACCTCCGCTCCCGCGGACCCGTCCTCCGTAACAAGGCTCCTGCGCCACTCGGCAGGATGCGCTGGCCGGGCCGCCCGAGTCGTCCTCTTCCCGACCAACGACCCGTTCGAGCTGCCCGTACGGCTGGATGCATGGCCCAGCCCGCAGCGCGCCTTGACTTCGAGAGCGCTCCAACTCGTAGCGTCGCGGACGTCCGGCACGTGCCCGAACCCGGCTCCCCCCACGAGATGCCGGGTGCCGCGATCCGTCGCTAGATGGAACCAGGGCCGACCAGGGCCCCGTGCCGTACGGAACGGCGATCGAGTGTGCAGGAAAGGCTGGAACATCACATGCAGAAGCGCAGTCTGCGGGACCTCCAGGTATCGGCCATCGGCCTCGGATGCATGGGGATGTCCGCCTTCTACGGCTCCGCCGACCAGGAGGAGGGCATCGCGACCATCCGGCGGGCCCTGGAACTGGGCGTCACCTTCCTCGACACGGCCCAGGTGTACGGCCCGCTGACCAACGAGTCGCTGGTCGGCGAGGCGATACGGGGACATCGCGACGAGTACGTGATCGCGACCAAGTTCAACTACCGCATGGACGACGCGGTACCCGGCGACATGAGCACGATCGGCCGGCAGGACGGCTCGGCCGAGCACGTGCGCAGCTCGGTGCACGGCTCGCTGGAGCGGCTGGGCACCGACCACATCGACCTGTACTACCAGCACCGGGTCGACCCGAACGTGCCCATCGAGGAGACGGTCGGCGCGCTGGGCGAGCTGGTCGCCGAGGGCAAGGTGCGGTACATCGGGCTGAGCGAGGCGAGCGCGGAGACCATCCGCCGGGCGCACGCCGTACACCCGGTCACCGCGATGCAGAGCGAGTACTCGCTGTGGACGCGGGACGTGGAGGCCGAGGTGCTGCCCGCGTGCCGGGAGCTGGGCATCGGCTTCGTGCCGTACTCCCCGCTCGGCCGCGGCTTCCTCGCGGGCCGCTTCAGCTCGCCGGACGAGCTGGACGAGAACGACTTCCGCCGCGCCAACCCGCGCTTCACGGACGCCAACCTGGAGGCCAACCTGCGGCTGGCCGCGAAGGTGAAGGAGATCGCCGCCGAGAAGGACGTGACCCCGGCCCAGCTGGCCATCGCCTGGGTCCTGGCCCAGGGCGAGGACCTGGTCCCGATCCCGGGCACCAAGCGCCGCACCTACCTGGAGCAGAACGCCGCCGCGGTCGCCGTCCAGCTGACCAAGGAGGACCTGGCCCGCATCGACGCGGAGTTGCCCGCGGCGGCGGGCGAGCGGTACGACGAGGCGGGGATGCGGGCCGTCAATCGCTGAGCGTCTCAGCGGGTGCTCCCGGCATCGCGGCGGGCACGGTCGCGGACGCGGACGCGGACCGCGGTGACGAAGAACGCACCGCGCCTGCCGAAGGATCGGAAGCGGCACACCCGGCGGCCCAGCCCCGCCACCGCCGCAGCACGGTCACGCAGCGAGCGGCGGTGAGGCGCGTCACGTATGCCCGCCTCCTTCCACCGGGGCCTGTGAGGAAGCACACGCGAGGCCCAACAGCTCTACGAATGAGGGGGTTTGGGGCTCGCGGCGCCGCAGCGGCGAGTGCCGTGGCGACCACTGTGCCCTCCCGTCTGCCAGCATGGTCGGCGCCCTGACCGGGGATGGCCCGGCCGCGCAACGCAGCCGGCCCGACGGGTTCCGCCGGTCCCTCTCCCCTCCCTGGTTGTCGAGTACCCCGCCGTGCCCTCTGCTCCTGCCCTGCCCACGTCCGTGCCCTGCTCCGCTCCCGCCTCGCGTTCGCCCTGGCGTTCCTTGCGCCATCGCGGCATGCGCTGGTGGTCGGCCGCGAACTTCGTCTCGAACGCCGGCACCTGGATGCAGCTCACCGTGCAGAACCTGCTCGTGCTGCAGATCACCGGTTCCGCCGCGGCGACCGGCCTGTCGATCTCCGTACAGGCGGCCCCGGCGCTGTTCGTGAGCCTGCTGGGCGGCGCGGCCGTGGACCGCTGGCCCCGGAAGCTGACCGTCGCGGTGAGCCAGGCGCTGCTCGGCGCGGTCGCGTTCACCACGGCGCTGCTGGTGGCGCTGGACCGGATCGACATGCCGGTCCTGCTGGTGCTGGCCGCCGTGACCGGCATCATCGCCACCGTCGACGGGCCGGCCTGTGCGCTGCTCGGCAACGATCTCGTGCCGAGGGAGGACGTGCCGTCGGCGATCGGTGTGGGCGCCCTCGTGCACAGCGCGGGCCGGCTGGCCGGCACCGCGCTCGCCGGTGTGACCGTCGGTTTCCTCGGCACGGCCTCCGCGTACGCCGCCAACGGGCTGTCGTTCCTGTTCGTGGCGTCCGTCGTGCCGTTCCTGCGGCCGGTGCACGGGGCCGTGGCCGAGCCGGCGGGCGAGGCACGGGCCGTTCCGCCGCCCGTGGAGATGAGCGTGCGTGAGGGGCTGAAGTTCTTCGTGCGCCGGCCCCGGCTGGTGGCCCTCGCCGGGATCACCGGGATCAGCTCGGTCTTCGGCCGCAATTACGGCCTCACGCTCGCCGTCCTCGTCACCGGACCGCTCGCGGGCGGTGCCGCGTCCTTCGGCACCGTCTCCACGGTGCTGGCGGTCGGCGGCATCATCGGTGCGGTGCTCGGCGCCCGGCTGCGTAAGCCCTCGGTGCGGACCGTGGGTCTGCTGGCGGCCGTCGGCGCTCTCCTCCAGGTCGTCGCCGGCCTGTCGCCGTCGCTGGCCGTGCTGATGGTGCTGGTGCTGCCCATGGCCGTGGTGGAGTCCGTCTCCGACACCGCCGGTACGGCGGTCCTGCAGACCGACCCTCCCGCCCATCTGCGCGGCCGGGTGCTCGGGGTGTGGAGCAGCGTCGGCACGGTGTGGGGCCTCGGTGGGCCGCCGCTGCTGGGCCTGCTCATGGAGTGGGCCGGTGCGCGCGGCGCCCTGGTCGCCGGCGGTCTGCTGATCGCCGGGTCGATCGGCGCGGGCCTGCTGGTCCGGCGGCGCGGCGGGCTGATGCCGGTGACCGTGACCGCGAAGGACGGCGACATGACCGGCCGCGCGGCCCTGGGCACGGCCGCCTGACGCCCGGCCCGAGCGAGGAAGGGCTCACTCCTGCGTGTGCTGCTCCCCGCCCGGCAGGTGGTACACGTGGAAGGCCTGTCCGATGACCGGCTGGGCCACGTTCCGCACCCGGACGCCGCCACTGGTCATGCCGTGTTCGGAGCCTGCGTGTGCGTGGCCGTGCACGGCGAGGTCGGCGCCGCCGGTGTCGATCGCCTCCGCGAGCAGATAGCTGCCGAGGAAGGGGTAGATCTCCGGCGGCTCGCCGGCGAGCGTGTCCGGCACGGGCGCGAAGTGGGTCAGGGCGATCCGCACGTCGCAGTCGGCCAGCTCCTTCAGGGCGGTGTGCAGACCGTCGGCGCACCGGCGGCTGTAGCGGACGAACTCCTTCATGAGCGGTTCGCCGAACTCCCCGGCACAGCGTCCGACGAAGCCACCGCCGAAGCCCTTCGTCCCGGCGACCCCGATCCGGCTCCCGCCCGCGCCGCTGACGACGGTGGCCTCCCCCTCCAGGACATGGGCGCCGGCGTCCCGCAGGATGGTGGTGACCTCCTCGGGCCGCTCGTCGTGGTGGTCGTGGTTGCCGAGTACGGCGACGACCGGCACCCCGAGATCCTTGATCTCCCGTGCGACGACCGCGGCCTCCTCCGGGGTGCCGTGCCGGGTGAGGTCGCCGGCGAGCAGCAGGACGTCGGCGCACTCGGGCAGCGTCTCGAAGGAGGGGCGCAGCGTGCCCTGGCTCTCGGGGCCCATGTGGATATCCCCGACCGCCGCGACGCGGATCATGTCAGGTCCTCTCCGTGGTCGGGCGAGGAGGTCCCGGCGACGAGGATGTCGCAGTGGACGGGATGCCCCGCCAGTTCCTCCCGGGCCAGGTGGCAGATGTCGTCCCGGCACTGGGCGGACGGCACGGTGCCGGTGAGCAGGACGGCGTCGCCGCGCATCTCCAGTCGTACGCCGAGTTCCCCGAGCGGTCCGGCGGCCAGGTGCTCGGCGAGGTGGGCGACGCGGTAGTCCAGGTTGCCGGCCGTCGGCGGGGGCGGCGGGCTGGTGTCGGTCATGACTGCCCCTCCTGGGGGTCGATCACGTGCAGCCGTTCGAGGAGGAAGAGGAAGGCGGCCGGCATGGGCTCGTCGCCGCAGGTCGCCCGGACCTCCTTCCAGTCGACCTTCTCGCGGACGGCCCGGGCGACCGGCAGTACGGCCCCGAAGTCGCAGTAGTGCTCGGAGAAGGCGCTGAGCAGGCTGCGGATCAGGTCGGTCGGGGCCAGGACGGGCATCAGGACCGAGTCGACCGGCAGGACATGCGCACGCTCGAGCAGGTCCTTGGTGACGGGCTGGTGCGCGAGGGCGAAGATGATGTCGACGTTCTGCCCCCGGCAGGTGGTCTTCAGCAGCCAGTCCTCGGGCGGGGTGCGGACGGCGAGGCCGGCCTCGCGCAGGGTGGCGGCGACCGTCTCGGCGTCGTCGGGCAGGACGCAGAAGTCGGCGTCGTGCTGGAGGTAGCGGCTGCCGCCGTGGGCGTAGACGGCGACGCTCCCGGCGAGCGCGAAGGGGTGGCCGGCGCGTTTGAACAGGGCGCCGATCTCCTTGGCGGCCTCCAGGATCGCCTGGCTGCGGTCGTGCGGCAGGTCGGGCTGTCCCGGTGCGGAGGCGGCAGACCGTTCCGGTCCCTCCTGCGCGAGGTGCAGTTCGGTGACCTCCGGTCGCCGGAGGGGCGCGGCGTCCTCCCGGTTGTGTGTCATGACCTCTCCTTCACGGCACCCGGCGCCCCCGGGGCGGCCGGTCCGGCCCCGGGGTCGTACGGGTACCCGGCGCGACCGCAGCGACACGGCGCACCACCAGGCGGTTGGGGAGGCCGCAGCGGAAGCGCAGGGAGCGGACGCCTTCCCGTGCGACATGCGTCAGGTCCGGGCCGGGAGCACGCTGTAGGAATGAAACCCCGGCTCAGGGTGGCTTCGCGGCAGCCGTGGCAGTCGGCGCACCCGCTCCTGTTGCTCCCGATCGCGCTCATCGTGGTGATCACGGTCGTGGACACGCAGACCCCCTACAGCGTCCACCTGGGGCCGGCCCTGGTGATCGCACCGGCGCTGACGCCCTCCATCGCCGGTCCGCGGACCACCGCGGCCATCGGGGCGCTCGCACTGGCCGCCCAGCTCATCATCGCGGTCACCCACGGCGGCATCGGCACCACGAACCACATCGTGCAGATCATCACCCTCGCCGTGCTCTCGGTGCTGGTGGTGCTCTACAGCGCGCTGCGTGAGCGTCGGCAGGCCCAGCTGGCCCAGGTCCGCACGGTCGCCGAGGCCGCCCAGCACGTGCTGATGTGGCCGCTGCCCGAGCAGATCGGGCCACTGCGGATCGCCTCGCTGTATCTGGCCGCCGAGGACGAGGCACAGATCGGTGGCGACCTGTACGCGGCGACCCGGTGCGACGGCGGGGTACGCGTCCTGATCGGCGACGTCCGCGGCAAGGGTCTGGCCGCCATCGGCGAGGCCGCCCTGCTGCTCGGGGCGTTCCGGGAGAGCGCGCACCGGCACATCCCGCTGGCAGAGCTGGCGGCCGTCCTGGAGCAGAGCATCGCCCGGCACGCCGCGGACCTGGAGCCGCCGGAGGAGGCGGGCGAGCGGTTCGCCACCGCGCTGCTGGTGGAGATCCCGGACCGGGATCCGGTCACGCGGATGACCAGCTGCGGCCATCCGCCGCCGCTGCTGCTGAGTCCCGGCCACTCCGTCACCGTCCCGAGCCTGCACCCGTCACCGCCGCTCGGGGTGCAGGGCGGCAGCGAGCACACCCTGGACGTGTTCTCCTTCGAGCCGGGTGACACCCTGCTCCTCTACACCGACGGCGTGGTGGAGGCCAGGGACGCGCGGGGCCGGTTCTATCCGCTCTCCGAGCGGGCCGTGCGCTGGACCGACGACAGCCCCGAGGCGCTGATGCACCATCTGCGGCGCGACCTGCTCGTCCACGCCGGGGGCCGGCTGGACGACGACGCCGCGCTCATCGCGCTGCACCGCACGGCCGTGGACCGGCGCCGCCACCACGGCCGGGTCTCCGGCACGGACGCCTTCCGGCACGGCTGAGCACGACCGGCATGCGGTATCCGCCGCGAACCCGGACTGTCACGGCAGGCGTGAGTCCCGCCCCGAGTGGGGCGGGGTGGGACCGCACGCCCCCGGTCAGCGGACCGACTTGAGGCCGGTGATCTTGAGGGTCTTCAGGTCGGACTGCACGTCGATGGTGCTGACCTCGGCGTGCGGCCCGTCGCTCCAGGTGAGCGTGACCCGGCTGGTGGCGTGGCCGGCACCGGAACCGGTGTAGGTCACCTTCCACTTCACCGGCACGTTCTGCGCGAAGAGGATGCCGTCGGCGTGCTCCTTCTTCTCGAAGGCCGCCACGTTCTTCTGCGCGGCGGCGGAGAGGTAGAAGGCCCGCAGCGCCTTGGCGGCGTCGCCCGCGGACTTGTCGTCGGTGGACCAGACGGCGTCGATGTAGGCGCCGTAGAAGTCGGCCACGTGCTGGGTGACGTTGCGCGGGTCGCCCTGGCCGGAGGACACGGCGGCGGCGCGGTGGGTGTGGTTCGCGCCGGTGCCCGCGAGTGCGGGCGCCACGGCGGCCAGGGTGAGGCCTCCGGCGAGGGCCACTGCGGTGAGGAGGGTCTTGCGGCTGTGAACGGACATGTGTGTGATTCCCCCGGTTTCGTACGTCCGGGCTGATCCCGGCCGTCGACGGACTTTAAGACCTCATTTCCCTCGCACCGGTTCCGCTTCTCCCGGCATTTTTCCCACTCCCGTCACGGAACATGAGGCAGCCGGAAGGTTGTGCCGGATTCCGGTCGGGTTTCCGCGCCCTTTCGGTCATTCCGCCTCGGGCGGGCGGGAGTTGCGCGCGTCAGGGTGCCGCGCACGCCACCGGCCGGGGGGCCGCCCGTCCCGCCGTGCGCGCGGAGGCGGGGCCGGGGTCCGGGAGGTGGGTGCGGACCCCGGCCCCTGGTCTGTCGGGGCCTGCCGGTCGCCCTGGCAGGGCTTGCCCGATGGCTGGTCAGGGCTTGCGGGCGACGGCTCCGTACATCGCGATGTCCTCGTCGCGGATACCCTTTTCGCCGGTGCCGTCGGGGTGCCACTTGTGCACCTGGACGATGCCCGGTTCGGCCAGATCCAGCCCCTCGAAGAACGCGTGGGCCTCGTCGAGGGTGCGCAGCCGCATCGGCATGTTGCGGGCCGCGTACTCGCGGGCGACCCGGCCCACCTCCTCGGGGGCGAACTCGGCGGTGCCGATGGACATCGCGAGGTGGCTGCCGGACGGCAGCGGCTCCAGCAGCCGGCGTACGACACCGACCGCGTCGTCCTCGTCGAGCATGAAGTGGACGATGGCGATGACCGTGAGCGCGACCGGCTTGTCCAGGTCCAGCGTCTCGCGCAGCTCCGGGGCGTCCAGGATGGCCGCCGGGTCGCGGAAGTCGGCCTCGATGTACGACGTCCGGCCCTCGGGCGCGCTGGCGAGCAGGCCCTGGGAGAGGGTGAGGACGATCGGGTCGTTGTCGACGTAGACGACCCGGGACTCGGGGGCCACGGCCTGGGCGATCTCGTGCAGGTTGGGGGAGGTCGGGATGCCGGTGCCGATGTCCAGGAACTGGCGCATGCCCGCCTCCTCGGCCAGCCAGCGCACGGCGCGGTTCATCCAGTCGCGGTTGGCGCGCATGTGGACCGGGAGCGCGGGCCACTCCCGGGCCATGGCGTCACCCGCCTCCTTGTCGGCGGGGTAGTAGTCCTTGCCGCCGAGGATGTAGTCGTAGATGCGGGCCGAGTGGGCGTTCTCGGTGTCGATCCGGTCGGCCGGCCATCCGTTGTCGGGCAACGCCTTGTCTCCCATTCGGGTCGGAGGGTGGGGGCTTGCGTAGGCACAGGTGGGTGTGTCACAGCTCCTTGCGGATCGCGCCGAGCAGGGCCTCCGTCTTCCTGGCGGGCGCGGCCTGGGCGCCGAGCCGGTCCAGCGCCTCCCGGTACACCACCACGTCGTCGGCCTTGTCGAGGTAGACGGCCCCGACCAGACCGTTGAGGTAGACGATGTCGGGCAGTTCGCGGGCCCGGAAGCGGAAGAGGTGGTAGGCGCCCGCCCGAAGCGCCGGGTGCGGGCCGTTGGCGAACGGCATGAGCTGCAGGGTGACGTGGGGCAGCCGGTTGACCTCGACGAGGTGGTCGATCTGCGCGCGCATCACCTGCGGTCCGCCGACCGGCCAGCGCAGCACGGTCTCGTCCATCAGCACCCACACCCGCGGCGGCGCCTCGCGGGCCAGCAGCTCCTGGCGGCGCATGCGCAGTGCGACCCGGCGTTCGGTGGCCTCCGCGGAGGCGTGCGGATGGTCCGCGGCGAGCAGGGCGCGGGCGTAGTCCTCGGTCTGCAGCAGGCCGTGCACGAACTGGTTCTCGTACGCGCGGATCTGCAACGCGGCCTGTTCCAGGCTGAGATAGGCGGCGAACCAGTCGGGCATCACATCGCGGTAGGTGTGCCACCAGCCGCGCTTGTTGGCCTCGCGCACGGACTGCAGGAAGGTGTCGATCTCGTCCTGGTCGGTGACGCCGTAGACCTGGAGCAGCTTCTCGACGTCCGCGAGCCGCAGCCGGGCCACCTTGGCGGCCTCCATACGGCGGATCGTGGAGTGGCTGACCCCGATGGCGGCGCCCGCCTGTGCGTAGCCGAGGCCGGCCCGGGTGCGCAGGTCCTCCAGCTGCCGGCCCAGGATCATGCGCAGGACGGAGGGGGCGCCGCCCCAGTCGGTCTCCTCGGTCACGCCCCACACCCCCTCAGCAGGTCACAGGGACACCGTCGCACACGATCGCTTCCCCGACCCATTCGATCACGTTCTGGCCGAAGCAGCATGCACTTGGCTACTTGCAAATTTCAACTTGCCGGTTGCGGAGTGTTGTTGGCGGGTGCCACAGTGGACTCACTGCTCCGGCTGACCAAGGAGCGGGCGGCGCGGCCGGGTTGGGGAGACCGGGCCGCACCACGGCCTCGTGGGAGGCGGTGTGTCGTCTGCTGTGCGAACGGCCGGCCACAGGTCCGACACCCCCACGCGAAGCCGGACGAAAGGCGTACGGCGATGGCTCCGCCCTCCCTCCCCCCACGGCTCCACCGACCACCCGGGGACCGGAGACCGCCCCTGGCGTCAAGCCCGCTGCGCCTGCCCCCGGTACACCCCCAGCACCGGCTCACGGCCAGCCCGGTCCACATCCCGCCCCCGGAATTCATGAAGCACCCGCACCGGGACCCTGCCGACGCGCAGCAGACCCACCGGGCCCGGAACGTCACCGACCCGGTACACCGGCTCCCGGCCACGCCCGACGCCCCGCACCACAGCCCTGACACCGCCGACCGGCCACACCACACTCCGGACTCCCTCAACAGGGCACACGCCGTTGCGGACACGGCCGGCCCGGCGCACGAGACTCCACCAAGGGGCGACAGGGCACGCTCCGTTGCGGACGGCGCCGACGCGACACACCGGGCGCCGGACAGCGTCGGTCGGCCAGATCCCGTTCCGGACACCGGCGGCCGGTGGCCGCGTCGGGGTCCGGACCGTGCGGAACAGCGGGGCCGGCGGGCGGACGCGGCGGTTGCCGCGCCGCGACGGGCCCCGGACACCGGGGATCACCCGCTCCCCGCGGCGGACGCCGTGGGACTTCCGCACCGGCCGCCGGCCCCGGCCGGTGTCCACAGACCGCCCGGAGGCGAGCGCCTCGGTCGACTCCCTGGGCCCCTCGGCCCCGACCGGCTCGCCTCCAGGGCCCCGCTGTCCCGCTGCACCGCCGCCTTCGACCTCCCGGCCCAGCCGGCGGCCGTCGGCACGGCCCGCCGTGTCGTGCAGGATCTGCTGACGGCCTGGGACCTGCCCGGAGACCTCCGGGATGACGCGGTCCTGGTGACCTCGGAGCTGGTCACGAACGCCCTGGTGCACACGGCCGGTCAGCGGATCTCCTGCCGGCTGCACGGTACGGCGGCCCGGATACGGATCGAGGTCGAGGACTGGGAAGGCGGCCCCGCGCTACCGGTGGTGCGCCGCCCCGGACCCGACGACCAGCACGGGCGCGGACTGCTGCTGGTCGGCGCACTGAGCCTCGACTGGGGCGTGACGCCGCTGTCCGGCCGGCCCGCCCGAGTCGTCTGGGCGGAGCTACCGTCCGACCACGACTGACCCCACGCCCGTCCCGGACCGTCCCCCACTCGTCCCAAGGATTCCCATGCGCCACACCGCACCCTCGCCCACCCCGTCCGCCGACCCCTCCTGGACCCGCACCCGCCCCAAGCCCGGCTCCCAGGAACACGCCGGCTGAACCCGAACGCCCCACACGTCAGGGCGCTCCACCCAGCCCCGCCCATCTCAACACCCCTGCGGGAGAAGGGCTGTGGACATGGGCGCCGCGCACGACCTTGCCCACCACCCCGACACCGCCGCCCTGGGGCCGAAACACACCCGCCCCTGCCCCGCCCACCCCCGAAGCCCGGTAAATTCACCGCCGGTGCGGGGCGTCCGCATCCGTAGGGGCTCGGGGCCGTGCGGGTTCCGGGTCCGCCACGCGGAGCGTTCCGTCGGGAGTGTGCATGGTCTGGTCGGTGATCCGCCGGAGGCGGGCCTCATCCGGGCTGCCCGCGCCCGGGCGGTGCGAGCCCGAATGCGGCCGGCACGCCCTGGCCACCGAACGGCTGTTGCTGTTCACACCCCGGACCCGGCTCGACGTGGCGGCGGCGCTCGCCGCCAGCGCCGACGCCGAGGCACAGCGCTGGCTCGGCACGCAGGCGGACCAGGTCCTCCCGGATCCCGGGACCCGCAGGGCCCTGCTCGCCTGGCGGCCGGCGGGCGACGACGGCCGCCGGGTGCCCCCGAGGCTGGCGCAGCCGTACGTACCCGGCCCGGACGATCCGCTGCTCCTGGTCTGTGTGCGCCGATCCGACCTCGCCTATGCCGGTGCTCTCGAACTGGAGCACCGCACGGGCGAGATGGGCGGCTGGCTGGCGCCGGCCTGCCGCGGCCAGGGCCTGGGCGCGGAGCTGTTCCGCGCCGGCGCGGCGCTCGCCCACACTCATGCCGGACTGACCACGGTCCGGGCGGGCGCGGAGCCCGGGAACACCGCGAGCCGACGGGCCCTGGCCCGCGCCGGCTTCGTGGCGGACGAGGGACCGCCCCGGCACACCCTGCCCGACGGCCGTGTGATCGACGCCGTCTGGCACCGCCACGACAGCACGGCGGCCTCCCGCTGCCGCTGACCACCCGCTGACCACGCGCTCGCCCGCCCGTCCGGCGTCGCGAGCCATCCACCCCCCACTTTCATGGAGAGCCGACGTGACAGACACCGGATTCAGCCCGGAGCGCATCGACACCGGCAAGCCGCACTCCGCCCGGATGTACGACTGGTACCTGGACGGCAAGGACCACTACCCCGTCGACGCCGAAGCCGCGCAGCGGGTGCTGGAGTTGTTCCCGGGTGTCAAGGACACGGCCTGGGCCAACCGCGAGTTCATGCACCGGGCCGTCCGCTTCGTCGCCCGCCAGGGCATCGACCAGTTCCTGGACGTGGGCACCGGGATCCCCACCGAGCCGAACCTGCACCAGATCGTCCAGACCGTCACGCCGAGCGCCCGCGTGGTCTACGCGGACAACGACCCGATCGTGCTGCGGCACGCCGAAGCCCTGCTCCACGGCACACCCGAGGGCCGTACCGCCTATGTGCACGCCGACGTCCGGGAACCGGAGCGGATCGTGGAGTACGCCCGCGAGCATCTGGACCTCACCCGGCCCGTCGGCGTGTCACTGATCGCGCTGCTGCCGTTCGTCACCGACGAGCAGGACCCGCACGGCGTCGTCCGTACGCTGCTGGACCCCCTGCCGTCCGGCAGCCACCTGGTGCTGTCCCACGGCAGCGGCGAGATCGACCCGGAGGTCCGGGAGCGGGTCGAGGCGGTCTACCGCGCCGGCGGCACCCCGGTCCAGGCACGCTCGCTCGCCGAGGTGACCCGCTTCTTCGACGGCCTGGAGCTGTACGAGCCGGGGATCGTGCCCGCCCCGCACTGGCACCCGGAGCCGGGAATGCGGGTCCTCGGGGAGCAGCCGGTGTACGTCGGGGTCGCCCGCAAACCCTGAGTGAACTCGCGCGCGGAGCTCCAACGCCTGGGCACGCGCGCGCCGTTGTGCCGCGTCGTACGACGGCTTCGGCGCCGCGCCGGAGGGACGCGACCCCCGTCCCCTCACCGGCCGGCGCCACCGGCCCGCACCTTCATCCGTCCGGGCAGAGGATGCTGACGGGCCCGTCCGGCCCTCACGCCTGCGGCATCAGACCCGCCGCGACCGTCGCCCCCAGCTCCCAGCACGCCTGCGTGCCGGCCTTGCCGGGCTCGCCGGTGACGGTCACCGCGTCGGCCGCGCGGCGCCAGCCGAGGCCGGTGGTGACGGCCTCGATGGCGCGGACGGCACCGGTGACGTCATTGCCGCCGTGGACGTAGTAACCGAACGGCCTGCCCCGGGTCTCGTCCAGGCAGGGGTAGTAGATCTGGTCGAAGAAATGCTTCAGCGCGCCGGACATGTAGCCCAGGTTCGCCGGGGTGCCGAGCAGATAGCCGTCGGCTTCCAGGACGTCGGAGGCGGTCGCGGACAGGGCCGCCCGCCGGACGACCCGGACGCCCTCGATCTCCGGTGTGGTGGCACCGGAGACGACGGCCTCGAACAGCGCCTGGCAGTGCGGCGACGGGGTGTGATGGACGATCAGCAAGGTAGGCACACCCGCACCCTGCCGTGCGCCCGTGCCGCTTCGCAAACCGGAGCATGGCAGGCGGCGCGGCGGGGTAGAGGCTGTGCACGGGAAGGACGGGAGGGGCTGCCGTGACCGGTACGGACGCGCTCATGTCCGGTCCTCTCCCGGAGCGGCTGCCGGGCGGCTACCGGTGCCGGCCGGCCGTCCTCGCTGACGCGGACGCGATCCACCGTCTGGCCGCCGCGTGCGAGCGGGAGCGGGACGGCCGCGCCGTGACCGGCGCCGACCGGATCTCCGCAGAACTCACCCTGCCCGGTGTGCGGCCGGAGTCCGACACGCTGATCGTGTACGACGGCGCGGGCGGGGCCGCCGGCTTCGGCTGGGTGCGGGGGCAGCGGGCCAGGGTCCAGGTGCATCCCGCTCACCAGGGGCGGGGCCTCGGCGGTGTGCTGCTCGCCTGGGCCGAGACCCGGGCCCGGGAACAGGGCAGTGACCGGATCGCACAGACCGTCTCCGACACCGATCGCGCCGCCGCCGCGCTCCTGCGGGCCTGCGGGTACTCCCGGCTGGTCATGGAATGGCTGCTGGAGATCGCGCTGCCGGACGAGCCGGAGGTGCCCGATCCACCGGCGGGCATCACCGTACGACCGTTCCGGCACGGCGACGAGCAGGCCGCGTACCGGCTCACCGAGGACGCGTTCGACGAGTGGCAGCCTCGGCGGAAGAGCTACGCGGAGTGGGCCCGGCACACCGTCGAACGCGTCACGTTCCTGCCGGCGGCCTCACCGGTGGCCCTCGCCGGTGACCAGATGGTCGGGGCGGTGCTGTCCCTGGACGCGCCGGGCCATGACGAGGGGTACGTCGAGCGGGTCGCGGTACGGCACGACCACCGCGGCCGGGGCATCGCCCGCACGCTGCTGTGGGAGGCGTTCCGCACCTTCCACCAGCGGGGCAGGCCGGCCTGCACCCTGTGGACACACTCCGGCACCGGCGCGCTTTCGCTCTACGAGCGCCTCGGCATGACGGTCCGGCGCAGCTCCACGGTCTACTGCAAGGCACTCGTCACCGACTGAGGGGGCCGGCCGGTGCGGGAAACGGCGTTCGGCGTTGTCAGTGCCCTCGGTTACAGTGACGCCTCCTGAACAGGGGGGAGAGGGACGTGCAGGTCGGGGTGGGGTCCGTGCGGGGCAGAGTGGTCGTGGCGGTCGCGCTGGCGGCGGTGCTCGGCGGGTGCGCGGAGTCGGCGGACGGTGCCGGGAAGAGCGCTTCCGGCGCGTCGCCGAGCGACCGGAGCGAGGGCGCGACGAGCGGAGGGACCAGGGGCGAGGGGGCCAAGGGGGCGGCGACGGCGAGCGGCGGTTCGATCGGCGCGGCCGGTTCGAGCTGCGAACTGCCCGTCCGTTTCGACATCGCCCAGGGCTGGAAGGCCAAGCCGATCGACGCCGAGAAGGAGCTGTCGAAGTCCTCAAAGTCCTCGAAGGGCTCCGACGGCGACCTGAACGGAGCGCTGGCCGACGCCTTCCTGCGCCAGGGACCGGTCACCACGGCCTGCGAGATCGACGCCAAGCCGGCGGGCCACATCGGCTTCCTGCGCGTGTGGACCGGCAAGCCCGGGGACGCCGACGCGGGCAGCGTGCTGCGCCGGTTCGTCGCCGCGGAGAACAACGTCAGCAAGGAGAAGTACCACTCCGTCAAGACCGGCGGCGGACTGGACGGCGTGGAGGTGGAGTACCTCTACACCAGCAAGCTGCTGGAAGAGACGAAGAAGGAGACCGCCCTCGCCGTCAGCACGCCCGACGGTCCGGTCGTCCTGCACCTCGGTGGCATGGACAGCGAGGAGCACGACGCGATGCGGCCCGCGTACGAACTCGCCAAGCAGACACTCAAGCCGGCCTGATGACACCCGCCGGGCGACGGTGCTGACGGCGGCGGTCAGTGGCGCAGGCGCCTGGCCCGGAGCAGCATGATCAGGCCCGAGAGGGCGAGCAGGGCGCCGAGGGCCGCGGGCCACACATGCACCCCGGTCTCCGCGAGAACGCCCTGCCTGCCCTGCGGTTGGGGCTGCGGCTGCGCGGAGGCGGGCGGAACCTGTCCGGCCGGGGTGGCCTGTGCGGGCGCGGACTGGGTGGGCGGGGACTGGACGGGCGTGGGCTGGACGGGCGTGGGCTGGACGGGCATGGTCGGTGCCGGCTCGGTGGAGCTGCCCTGCTTGGAGGGGATGTGCTGCGTGGTGCCGCCGTTCTGCTGGGAGCGGTGGTCCTGTCGGGCGGACCGGTCCCCCTTGGTGGGCTGACCCGGCTTGGTGGGCTGTTCCTGCCGGGTGGAGCGGTGCGGTGTGGTCGTCGCGTCGGTCCTCGGCTGCTCGGCGGGCTGGGCCGCCGAGGATGCCGGTGCGGAGGTGGCGGTGCCGCCGGGCTGCTCCGTCGCACCGCCGCTCGGGGCAGCCGTAGCACCGTCACCCGGGGCGGCCGTAGCACCGTCGCCCGGGGCGGCCGTAGCGCCACCGCTCGGGGCGGCCGTGGCACCGGAGCCGGAACTCGCCGTGGGTGCCGGCGTCGTACCGGAGCCGTCGCCGCCGTGGCCGCAGGTACGGCCGGAGTTGATGCAGTCGACCATCGCACGCATCAGTTCCTCGTCGAAGACGTTGATGAAGTCGCCGTGATCGGTGACGGGCTTGTGCAGCTGCTCGGGGAAGGAGTCGACCGCGAAGAGCGGCACCGTACGGCCGCCGTCCTGGAGGCTCGGTGCCTTGACGTCGTAGACGATGCGCTGCACCAGCTGCGGAATGGCGCGGAAGCCGGCCGGACAGGAGCCGTCGGGGGCGGTGAAGGCCACATGGGTGCGGTGGTTGGCACTGTCGATGTTGCGGCCGTCCCAGCAGCTCTGGAACCGGAAGGTGCGCACCACGTCGCTGCCCGGCGGACACAGCGGGTACTTGTCCTTCAGCTGCCGGCTCTCGTAACCGGTGCAGCTCCAGGACGCGTTGGCGTTACCGGGCCCGTTGACGAAGGCCTTGGCGTCGCCGGTGATGATGCGCAGGAACCGCGGCATGGCGGTGACCTTGCCGCGCGGGTTGCCCACGAACGTCAGCGTGACCTGCTTGGGCGTGACGATCCGGCCCGCGTTGCCCTCCGTGCCGCCGCCCGGGGACCCGGCGTCGCGTTCCTGAGTGCCGTTCTGCAGGCGCAGCACCGGCCAGTAGTACGTGGACCTGTCACCCTGGTCGGCACAGCTCGTCCCGGCCTTCGCCAGGTCGTCGTCGCTGGCGAAGGCGTTGTTGCCCTGGTTGCCGACGTAGTCGTGGAAGTGGTGGGCGCCGTTGGAGACGCCGGGAGCGACGATGACGTTGTCGGAGTTGAACAGGCCGTTCGCGTTGACGCCGCAGTCGGAGGAGAAGGTGCCGCGCGAGGCGTCGGCCTGCTGGGGCGGGGTCGGCATGTCGGGCTCTGCGGAGGTGATGTCCGCGTAGTCGGAGACGACCGGTCCGTTGCCGCCCTGGCCGGCTCCGGTCTGCTGGGCGCCCCCGGTCGGGGTGGCGGTCGGCTGAGCGCCGTCACCCGCGCCGCCGGCGGGGCGCAGGGTGCAGGCGGCCAGGGCGTCCAGACCCTGCGGGCGCTCCCCCACCCGGTCGATGGCGTCGGCGATCCGTCCGATCGCCGCGGCCCGCTGCTCCTTCAGCGGGTTCATGATCGTGTCCTCGATCGAACCGGAGGCCTGACCCGACGCCTGACCCGAGGCTTGGCCCGACGCCTGACCCGACGCCTGCCCCGTGGCCTGCCCGGTGAACTGCCCCGACTGCTGCTGAAGCTGCCGGTACGCCGCCGCCGTCTGCCGGTCCAGCAGGGCGAGTTCATGGTCCACGTCGGGACGGGCCGCGTCCGGTACGGCGGTCAGCCGGCTGCCGACATCGGGGCAGTAGATCGTCGCCATGCCCGCGGACAGGACGTGGCCGGTTCCGTTCGCGCCGGATCCGTCGCCCCAGCCCTCGGTCGCCGAGGCGTAGACATTCGCCGCGACGAGGCCGCCTCCGCCCAGCATCAGGGCGACCGCTGCGAAGGTCGCGCGTCGTGCGCCGGTCGGGCGTCTGCGAGTGTTGCGTACCAAGGTCGTCCCCTGTGTGGTGTGTGCGCCGGTCGGGCATGGAGCTCCCCGGCCTCATACGCAGAACGGCGGCGTCGTGTTCAACGGCCTCGCGAATTCACCAGTACCTCACAGGAAATTGCGGGCACCTCCCCTTCCCCTCCGAACGTCACCGCGAACATCACAAATACGTATCGGACATTCCACGCCTCAACCTTCACACGAGGTACACACGTTGGCTAGGTTGACGCGAGGCCGCCCGGCGCTCGACGGAGCCGGACGAGACGGCCCAACTGCCCTGCGGGGCAAGGAAGGAGCATGTCTTCCATGGCGCCGGAGAGCCGCGACGAGGTTCCGCAGCGGGACGAG
The DNA here is from genome assembly GCF_040634095.1 of Streptomyces sp. NPDC007205. Classification (NCBI taxonomy): domain Bacteria; kingdom Bacillati; phylum Actinomycetota; class Actinomycetes; order Kitasatosporales; family Streptomycetaceae; genus Streptomyces; species Streptomyces sp. NPDC007205. The sequence goes on along the minus strand of NZ_JBEYEW010000001.1, from coordinate 432,803 downwards.
GTCCGGCAGCGGATCAACTCCCTCTACGACCAGGCCGAGAACGCGACCGGGAACTACAACGCGACCCGGGCCATGGCCTCGGTGACGCGCTCGCGGGGCGTTCCGCTGGCCAAACGGTCGGGGCGGCAGCCGGATCCCGCCCTCGACGAGGTCGCCCGGCCGTGGTTCGACCTGGCACGTGCCAGGTTCGGGCCGACCGTCCCCGCCGTACTGCCCGCCGACCGGCTTCCCGCCGGCCCGGCTGGTGCGCGTTCCCGGGAGCGCAGGGGCGGCGGTCTTCCGGACGGCACACCGGACGCACTGGGAACGGGCCTGTCGGCTCGGCCGCCCGAGGCCCTGGAGCGGGCCGCCGACCGCGCGGTGGCCGAGCTGACGGCCGGCCCGGCGCCGGACCCCGAGCAACTGGCCCTGACCGCGCGAGAGGGCGGACGCGCGGCCCTGCCCGCCCCTCGCCGTCCCGAACTACCGGGCGTGGCCGGGGTGACGCCGCCGGGCCCCGCGGCCCTGGTGGGTGCGGAAGCGCAGTCAGTGCCGGCCGACCTCGATGCGCCGCGAGGGATGCCGGGGATTCCCGGGCTCGGTCTTCCGGTGGAACCGGCCGGCCCAGGGCCCGTCGAGACGGCGGCCTTCCCGGTGACCGGGCTGTCCGCGCCCCGGGGCGTCCCGGCCCAGGAACCCTGGACGCTCCCCGGCCCCGCCGCGCCGGGCCGCCCCTCCCCCGCCGCGTCCAAGGCCGGCAACCAGCGCAAGCTCGCCGCCGCCAGCGACGTGATCTCCCGGTACGCCGCCCGACTCGTCGGTTCCCTGGCCGTATCCCCCGCGTCCGCTACGACCGTGCCGCCCACGCCCGCCACCGCCGCACCGCCCGCTGCCGTTTCGGTCGCACCGCCCCCGCCGGTTACGGCCGCACCGCCGACGCCCATGACACCCACACCGGCAGCACCGGTCTCGGCCGCACCGCTCGCGCCCCTCGCGGCCGAGCCGCCCGCTTCCGTCTCGCCCGCACCGCCAAACGCCCTCGCTGCCACGCCCGTCGAGACCGCGCCGCCCGCGCAGCCCCTCTCGGACCCCGGAACCGGTCAGTGGCAGCAGCCGCAGTGGGAGTCACCAGGCGGGGCGGTGACCGCGATGCCGGCCGAGGACACCTGGTCCATGTGGTCCACCACCGGGACCTCCGCGACCGGTACCGGCTCCTTCGCGCCCCTCCCCGAGTCACCCCGGGCCGTGCGGGCCGCCAAAGCCATCGCGTTCGCCCGGGCGCAGATCGGGAAGCCGTGTGTGTGGGGTGCGACGGGGCCGGACTCGTACGACTGCTCCAGTCTCACCCAGGCCGCCTGGAGGGCCGCCGGGGTCACGCTGCCGCGGGCCGCGCACCAGCAGGCGCTCGCCGGTGACCCGGTCACCCTCGCCAGGATCGAGCCCGGTGATCTGGTCTTCTTCTTCGACGGCGACCGGCACGTGGGTCTCCATGTCGGCGACGGCATGATGGTGCACGCGCCGGGCCCGGGATCGTCGATACGGGAGGAGTCGATCTACGGCGCCGGCGAGTCGGCGATCCACCGGATCGTGCGGCCCGCCTGACCGGCCCACGGGCCGGAACAGGGGTCGGCTGCGGCACCGGTGTGCGCGGGAGCCCGGTGCGGGGCAGCCGCGGGCCGCGGGGACGGCGGGTGAGGATGATGCGGGCCATCTCGTGGAACGACGTCATCGTCTCGGCGGCGGCGATGTGCGCGTCGGCCACGTTCCGGACGCCGTCACCGCCAGGCCTCCCCGCATGTCCGTCCGCGCCCGCCATGCCGCTCGAAGGGGCCCCGGGCCATAAGGCGGCACTGGACAAGCCATAAGATCACCTTATGAGGTCATAGACCGGACCCGCGTACCGACTTAGGTCTGCCTTAGTTTAGGCTACTTGATCGAGTCGCCGTTCACGCTCGAAGGGAACCTGATCATGCCGCGCCCCCTGCGGGTAGCCATCGTCGGAGCCGGCCCCGCCGGGATCTACGCCGCCGACGCCCTGCTCAAGTCCGAGGTGGCCGCCGACCCCGGTGTGTCCATCGACCTCTTCGAGCGGATGCCCGCCCCGTTCGGCCTGATCCGGTACGGCGTCGCCCCCGACCACCCGCGCATCAAGGGCATCATCACCGCCCTGCACCAGGTGCTCGACAAGCCGCAGGTCCGCCTGTTCGGCAACGTCGACTACCCGACCGACATCGGCCTGGACGACCTGCGCGCCTTCTACGACGCGGTGATCTTCTCCACCGGCGCGATGGCCGACCGCGAGCTGTCCATACCCGGCATCGACCTGGACGGCTCCCACGGCGCCGCCGACTTCGTCTCCTGGTACGACGGCCACCCGGACGTCCCGCGCACCTGGCCGCTGGAGGCCGAGAAGGTCGCCGTGCTCGGCGTCGGCAACGTCGCGCTCGACGTGGCCCGCATCCTCGCCAAGACCGCGGACGAACTGCTGCCGACCGAGATCCCGCCGAACGTCTACGACGGCCTGAAGGCCAACAAGGCCGTGGAGATCCACGTCTTCGGCCGCCGCGGCCCCGCCCAGGCGAAGTTCAGCCCGATGGAACTGCGCGAGCTGGACCACTCGCCGAACATCGAGGTCATCGTCGACCCCGAGGACATCGACTACGACGAGGGCTCGATCGAGACCCGGCGCGGCAACAAGCAGGCCGACATGGTCGCCAAGACGCTGGAGAACTGGGCGATCCGGGACGTCGGCGACCGGCCGCACAAGCTCTTCCTGCACTTCTTCGAGTCCCCGGCGGAGATCCTCGGCGAGGACGGCAAGGTCGTCGGCCTGCGCACCGAGCGCACCGCCCTGGACGGCACCGGCAACGTCAAGGGCACCGGTGAGTTCAAGGACTGGGACGTCACGGCGGTCTACCGCGCGGTCGGCTACCTCTCCGAGAAGCTGCCCAAGCTGCCCTGGGACCTCGGGACGGGCACGGTCCCGGACGAGGGCGGCCGGGTCATCGAGGAGGGCGGCACCCCGCTGCAGTCCACCTACGTCACCGGCTGGATCCGGCGCGGCCCCATCGGTCTGATCGGCCACACCAAGGGTGACGCCAACGAGACCGTCGCCAACCTGCTGGACGACTACGCGAACGGCCGGCTGCACACCCCCGCCTCGCCCGGCCCGGAGGCCGTGGACGCCTTCCTCGCCGAGCGCGAGGTCCGCTTCACCACCTGGGAGGGCTGGTACAAGCTGGACGCCGCCGAGCGGGCCCTGGGCGAGCCGCAGGGCCGCGAGCGCGTGAAGCTCGTCGAGCGTGAGGACATGCTGCGGGAGAGCGGGGCGTAGGTCCGGGATTCCGCAGGGCTCGCGAGGTAGCGGGCCTCCAGCAGCGTGGTCATGCGTAACCTCACGCGAGTCCGGGTGCGGTGGGGGGTTCGGACCCGGCCGGGCCTTCGGCGGCAGGGCGGACGGCCGCACCGGCCCCGGCGGCCGTCCGCTCGGCCTCCGCGTCCAGGGCCGCGACGCCGCCGTCGGTGAGCCGGTCCAGCACTCAGTAGAACGGGGTCCGCCCCTGAGCGGATGGACGGGCGGGCCCCGTTCGCCGGACCATTCTGGGCGCCGTACGACGGCACGACCACGTGTGAACGACGGCCGGCCGACGCATGCCCCACGCGCCCCGTGTGTACGGCGCGCGTCCCGCGCGCGAGGGCGCGCGAAGTCCGCCACGCGCCGTCTCCCGGCCCCGGACGACGTGACGCACGGGCGAGCGGTGATACTGGGATACGCACCCGCCCCCATCAGCAGATTGGCTCATGTCGAACTCCGCCACCGACCGCGCCACCATCCCGCAGACCCTCTGGGCGGCCCGCGGTCGCCACACCGGTCCCGCCCCCGAGGAGGTCGTCCGCCGCACCCTGCGCCGGCACAAGGAGAACGGGGACATCGACGACTTCGCCGAACCCCCCGCAGGCGAATCCCCGGCAGCCGCATCCCCCGTGGTCCAGGACTCGGACCGGCGGATCTTCGAGGCGCGCTGGCGGGCCGGCGGCACGGTCACCGTGCGGGCCCGGCTCACCCTTGTGGCGCGCGAGGGCCGGCCCCAGGGACACGAGTGGCGGCTCGTCGCGGAGGCCGAGCGCCCGTGGGACGAGGCGTGGCCCTCACCGGCGACGCTGTTCTGGCCCGCCGACGGTGCCGGCGAGGACGGCTCCTGGGACCATCACGCCGCGCTCGCCGGGGTGCGCTTCCAGCAGGTCAACGCGCTGCCCGGGGACGACAAGGAGATGCGGCGCAGACTGCGGGAAGCGGCGCGCGAGGCGTGGTGCGTCAACGTCGTCGTGCACGAGGCGATGACCCCGGACGAGCAGGGCCGCCTGCCGTTGGCCCGGCTGCTGCCGCCGGGCCTCCGGCACCGGGTCGTCGAGCACCGGGCCGCGCCGCACCAGTTCCGTGCCGTCAACTGGGCGCTGAAGGACCTCGGCGTCGAGGTGCCGCGCGGCGGCGCCGTGCTGCTGCCTCCGGATCCGGCTCCGGAGGGCTACGACGGCCGCGAGCACCGCGTGCGCAGCGTCTTCCTGGACGGTTCCGAGCCGGCCGAACTCGTCGCGGCGCTGCGGCACTTCGTCGCTCTGCCCCGGCCGCTGCCGGGCGGGGTGGAGGAGGCGCTGACCGATCTGCGGGAGAACTGGACCCTGCTGACACTCCAGGAGGAGCTGGAGCGTGAGCGGCGGCTGGTCGCCGTGTACGCCGAGGCGCTGGAGGCGATGACGAAGTCCCGGGACCTGTACAAGGAGGCCGCCGAGCAGGCCCTGGAGGCCCTCGCCGCCTACCGTGACGTCCCCGCCCCCGCCCTGCCGCAGCAGCAGCGGCCCGAGTCCCGGACGCCGGGCGCGCTGCAGCCGCTGACGCGGACGTTCGAGCGGCTGAAGTCCGCGGCCAAGGCCCGCCGTCTGCCGCCGTCGGCCCCCCAGGGCCCCGCCGAGGACTCGGCGAGCCACCGCGCCGTGGAGGCCCCGGTGCCGGCCGGGCCCTCGGCGGAGAGCGGCGGCACGGAGACCGCCGACGGAACGGAGCGGCGGTCGTGACCGTCGCTCACGCCGACCGGCGGCTGCCAGGGGGACGGTCAGGACGACGCCCGGGCTCCCCTGGCACGGCACGGTTTGGGGTCGGCAGCCGGCGTACACCCTCTCCGTAGGAGCCGTAAGTCGTCGCAGCCGTCTCTTCGGAGCCGGAAGGAGGAGGCCGGATGGATTCCGCCACCACCCTGCTGGTGATCGGCGCCGTCGTCGCGGCCGTGCTGTTCGTCGTCGCCCTCGGACTGCTCGTACGGCTGGTGCGCGCCCGGCGGACGCTGCGGCGGGCCGGGCTCCCGACGGGACCGCGCTGGGTGTTCTGGGGCGCGGTCGCCTATCTGCTGCTCCCCACCGACCTGCTGCCCGACCCCGTCTACCTGGACGACATCGCCGTCCTGCTGCTGGCGCTGCGCAGCCTGCGCGCCGCCCGGCCGCTGCCGCCCGGTCCGACCGAGCCCTGAACAGCCGCCGTGGGCCTCCATGGTGTCCGGCGCGACCGCGGAGGGGCTGCGGTGGGCCGGCCATCTGTCTCGAGCGGGCCCGGCGGTCGGACGTCGCCGCGCGCCTCGCGGACGGCGTGCGGCGGGGCTGGGCCGGTGTCCACGCCGAGGATGTGGCGATGTGCCTGGAGGCGGACGCCTTTCCGTTCGCCATGGCGGCCGCCCGGGTGGACGGTCGTCCGGTGCTGGGTCCGGTGGACGGTCGTTCGGTGCTGGGTCCGATGGACGCCCGCAGCGTGGTGCCGGGCCGTACCGGACCGGTACGGCCCGGCGGTCTGAGTCAGCCCGCGCCCGCACGGCGGGTGTTGCCCGCTACCAGGGTGCCCAGCAGCACCGCCAAGGCCGCGAGCGCGGCCACCGCTGCCGCCGTGTCGGCGAGCCACGGCGGGGCCAGGGTCGCCTCCCAGGGCCGGGACGGATCGGGCCCGCCGGACCACCTGCCGAGCACCTGTCCGGCGGCGAGCGCCGCCGTGACACCGAGCGCGGCGGTCGCCGTGACGAGCCGGGTCTGCGGCGACCGGGCGGGCAGCGCGAGGGCCAGCAGGACGCACAGGACAGAGGCGAGGACGGCGGCCGGGAGGACACCGTGGGACGGTCCGGGCCAGGAGCGCGGGACGTGGGCCACTCCGCACAGGAAGACCAGCAGCGCGGCGCCACGGACACCCCATGGGGGAGCCACGGCGCTCCAGGCGTCCAGGTCCCGGCCCTTCGCCGGGCGAAGCTGCACCGGCCGGCCGTTGGCGGGCCCGCCCTTCACCGGCCGGTCCGTCCCCGGCCCGCCCCTCGCGCCGGTGGCCGCGGCCGTGTCGTCGGGCGCGGCCACCGGTTCGGCGGCCACGGGTTCGGCCGACGCCGGTTCGGCGGACGCGAGGGCGGCGGGATCGGAGGGCGACGGCTCGGGAATCGGCGTCTCACGCAGCGAGGTGCCGGGCAGCGGGGCGTCGGGCAGTGGTGTCTCGGGCAGCGGGGTCTGGAACAGGAGAGTCTCTTGGCCGGGGCGGTCCGCGGCCAGCCGGGCGATCAGCTCGGCGAGTTCCTCGACGGGCCGGTTGGCGGCCGCGGCCCGCAGCGCTGCCTGACCGCAGTGGGGTTGGACGGATGCGCGGTGCAGCAGCTGCACGAGCCGCGCGACCTCGTCCAGGGGCCGGCGTGCGGCGGCGGCGCGGATCACCTCGTCGGCGCTGTCGGTGTCCCGCGGCGGCTCGGTCAGGAGTGCCACCAGGCGGGCGAGGTCCTCCACGGGCCGGTCGACTCCGATGGCGCGCAGCGCGTCGGCTGTGGCCCGGGGGTGCTCGGGCGAGTTCTCCAGCAGCGTGACGAGCCGGACGACGTCCTCGAGCGGGCGGTCGGCGACGGCCGCGCGGACCAGGCCCTGCAACGGGTCGTCGTACGGAAGATCACCACGGCGCGGCGCGTCGTCGTGCGGGGTGTCAGCGGGCGCGGTGCCGGCGGGCGCGGTGCCGGCGGACAGCTCGCGGGGGCCGTCGGGAGGACTCTCGTCGGGGGATGGGGGGATCGGCTCCGGGGGCGTTGCCGGCCACGTCAGGAGCTGGGGGGACGGGGTGAGGACCGGCACGGAGGGTATGAGGGCGGCGTCCTCGGGACGGGGGGACGGAGAGCGGGTCGTCATCTCGGCTCCAGTCGCAGGGTGCGGGCGCGGCTGCGCCCCCGCACACGGCCGCGGCATTACGCAGTCCATTACTAGGAGCCGGTCGGCGGGCCCGCCACTCCGGTGAGGCACTGGTGTGAGACGGTCCGGCGAGCGGCGCGCTCCCCCGGTTCACCGCTCCCTCCCCCGGTTCACCGCTCCCTCCCAGGTGCGTCGCGCGGTCCTCCAGGCGCATTCTTGCTGTGTCATCCACCCGAAGGCGCACGGGACGAGGCAGGGCGATGGCTGGGAGCGGTGGCGAGCAGGTGGTCCGCACGCGGACCCGGCTGGCCGCGCTGCTGGCCGAGGCCTCGACCGGCGCGCTCGGCGCGGCCGGCGGCCGGGTGGCGGGTGTGTATCTGCGGTCCGGCACCCCCGGCCTGCTGCGTCTGGCGGTGCTCACGGGACTGCCCGGTCCGCTGTTCCGCCCCTGGTGGCGGCTGCACGTCGGCCGTCCCTTCCCCGTCGCCGACGCCTATCGCCTCGGCGTGCAGGTGGTGCTGCCGAACGCCGCCGAGACGGTGCGCCGGTATCCGCAGTTCGCCGCGGGTCTGCCCTTCCCGTTCGGGTCGGTGCACGTCCCGGTGCCGGGCGGGAGCGAACCGCTCGGCGTGCTCACGGTGCTGCGCCCTGCGGTCGCGGACACGGCGGACGAGCTGCTGGACCCCGAGCTGCTCGCCCGGCTGGCCGAAGGACTGGGCGCCGAGCTGCTCGCACTCGCCGACGGGGACGCCGGCGCGGTCGTCTGGGACGGTGAGCCGCTGTGCGTACGGCCGCCCCCGAGCCGGCCCGCGCAGGCGGTCCTGGCGCGGTTCGAATGGGATCCCGGGAGCTGCGCGGTACGCGCGGACGAGCGGTTGTACGGCCTCCTCGGCCTGCGCCCCGGTGCCGTCGTGGCAAGTGACGAGGCACTCGCGGACGCCGTGGCCCCGCACGACGCGCACCGGATCCTGGCCGCGCTGCGCGACACCGCCGCCGGGAAGCCGCCCGCCGCGCCCCTGTGCCTGCGGGGGCGGGACGGCACACCGCGGCTGCTGCACCTGTGGCCGGCCGCCGGGGAAGGGCCGGCGGAGCGGGTCGGCGGGATGGTGTTCGAGCCCGGTCCCGCCGCCTCCGCGGAGGGCGCGGCCGACCTGCTGCCGCAGGGCGTGTTCTGCCTGGACCGGGTGGGTCTGATCGTGTACGCCAACCAGGCCGCGGCCCGGCTCGCCGGCCGGGAGCGCGCGTGGCTGCTCGGGCAGCCGCTGTGGGAGGCGATGCCGTGGCTGGCCGGTCCGCCGTACGACGACCATCTGCGCGGCGTCCTGCTGGCCATGGAGCCCGTGCACTTCCATGCGCGCCGACCGGCCGGCGACCGCGCCGAACCGGGGGCGGGCGACTGGCTCGCCGTGTCGGTGCATCCCGGTGAAGACCTGCTGACCTGCACGCTCGTCCCGGCCAGCCGCATGGACACACCGGTCGAACCGGTCGTCGAGGAGCATGTCCCGGAGGACGCATCGGCGGCCGACCACTCGATGGCCCCGCTGTACCGGCCGATCGCCCTGGCCATCGCGCTGACGGACGCGGTGACCGCCCGGCAGGTGTCGGCCGTGGTGATGCAGGAGCTGCTGCCCGCGTTCGGCGGCCGGCACCTCGCCATCTACCTGCTGCAGGAGCGGCATCTGTACCTCGCCTGGGAGACCGGCTTCCCGCAGGGATTCCTGGCCTCGTTCGAGGGAATCGGACTGGACGCGCGCGTGCCGGGCGTGGAGACCCTCACCACGGGCCGGCCGCTGTTCTTCGAGTCGATGCAGCAGATCGCGGCCGCCTACCCGGGCATCCCGCTGGACGCCGACGAGGGCGCCCGCGCCTTCCTGCCGCTGATCGCGTCCGGCCGGCCGGTCGGCTCCTGCATCCTCGGTTTCGAACGGCAGCGCAGCTTCAGCACCGAGGAGCGTACGGTCCTCACCGCGCTCGCCGGGCTGATCGCGCACGCCATGGAGCGGGCACAGCGCTACGACAGCGAGGCGGCCCTCGCCCGCGGCCTGCAGCAGGCTCTGCTGCCCCGCCGGCTGTCGGCGCATCCGCAGGTGGAGACCGCGGGCCGGTATCTGCCCGGCACACAGGGCATGGACGTGGGCGGCGACTGGTACGACGTGGTCGAGGCCGGTGACGGGCTCGCGCTGGTGATCGGTGATGTGCAGGGGCACGGGGTGCAGGCAGCGGCCACGATGGGGCAGCTGCGCAGCGCGGTGCGCGCGTTCGCGCTGGGCGACCGGCCGCCCGACGAGGTGCTGAGCGGCACCAATCACCTGCTGATCGACCTCGACCCCGGTCAGTTCGCCAGCTGCTGCTATCTGCGGCTGGACCCCGCCACCGGCCGGGCCCGGATCGCACGGGCGGGCCATCCGCCGCCGCTGCTGCGCCCGCCCGGCGGACCGGCCCGGGTGCTGGACATCCCGGGCGGTGTGGTCCTCGGTGTGGACCCGCGGGCCCGGTACCCGGTGACCGAGCTGGTGGTGGAGCCGGACGCGATCCTCGCCCTGTACACGGACGGGCTGGTGGAGCGGCCGGGCGCGGACATCGACGACGGCATCACGGCGCTGCGGCTGGCGCTGAACCGGGCCGGGGCCGCGGCCGGGCGGCGGGGCGGCCGGGCGCTGGCCGGGGTCGCCGACCGGCTCACGGCCACCGCCCGGCATGCCACCGACCGCCCCGACGACGTGGCGCTGCTGCTCGCCGCCCGCCGTTCGGCTCCCCCGCGTCAGCGATGACCCACCGGATCGGGCCGCGCCCATCGGCGGGTGGACCGCAGTCTCGCCTGACGGCGCCGGGCAGTGTAGACATGGGCACATGGTGCGACTGCCCGGCAGGCCTGCGACTCGGCCGCCCCGTCCTTTCGGGCACCCGCGCGCACCGCAGGACCCGCGGCCCGACGGCCCGGCCGGGGACGGCAGCCGGCCCGGGATGCTCCGGTCGGCGGTGACCGGGCGCAGCGTCGCCGGACAGGTGTTCGTCCTGCAAGTGGTGATCGTGCTGCTGCTGGTCGTCTCGGCAGTGGTGGCGCAGGTGCTGCAGGTGCGGCACGACACGGATCTGGAGGCGCGGAACCGGTCGCTCGCCGTCGCCGAGACGTTCGCGAACGCGCCCGGCACGGTCGCCGCGCTGCGCTCGCCCGATCCCACGGCCGTGCTGCAGCCGCGCGCGGAGGCGGCCCGCACGGCCACCGGCGTGGACTTCATCGTCGTGATGAACACCGACGGCATCCGTTACACGCACCCCAAGCCCGACCGCATCGGCAAGAAGTTCGTCGGCACGATCGCTCCGGCGGTGGCCGGGGGCACGGTCACCGAGCACGTCAACGGCACGATAGGCCCGCTGGTGCAGGTCGTGGTACCGGTGAAGGACGCGGGCGGCACGGTGGTGGGCCTGGTGTCGGCCGGGATCACCACCGCGCACGTGGGCGGGGCCGCCGCCCAGCAGCTGCCCCTGCTGCTCGCGGCGGCAGCGGCGGCGCTCGCGCTGGCCACCGCGGGCACGGCCCTGGTCAGCAGACGGCTGCTGCGCCAGACGCACGGCCTCGGACCGTACGAGATGACGCGGATGTACGAGCACCACGACGCGGTGCTGCACGCGGTGCGGGAGGGTGTGCTGATCGTCGGCGGCGACGGCCGGCTGCTGCTCGCGAACGACGAGGCGCACCGGCTGCTGGACCTGCCCGAGGATGCCGAGCTGCGCAGCGTGCTGGAACTGGGGCTGGACAAGGAGACGGCGGCGCTGCTGGCCTCGGGCCGGGTGGCCACGGACGAGGTACACCTGGTCAAGGACCGGCTGCTGGCCATCAACCAGCGCCCCACCGACCTGCGCGGCGGCCCGGCCGGCAGTGTGACCACCCTGCGCGACTCCACCGAACTGCGCGCCCTGTCCGGCCGTGCGGAGGTGGCACGGGAACGGCTGAACATGCTGTACGACGCCGGGGTGGGCATCGGCACCAGCCTGGACGTGGGCCGTACCGCCGAGGAGCTGGCCGAGCTGGCGGTGCCCCGGTTCGCGGACTTCGCGACCGTCGACCTGTTCGACGCGGTGCTGCAGGGTGAGGAGCCGAGGCCGGGCACGGCGCTGCGCCGCGCCGCGTGCGCCGGGATCCGCAAGGACGAGCCCCTGTACCCGGTCGGCGAGCGGATCCGGTTCGTGGCCACCTCGCCGCAGGCGCGCAGCCTGACCACCGGACAGTCGGTGCTGGTGCCCCGGCTGCGCGAGGCGCCCGGCTGGCGCGCGCAGGACCTGGAGCGCACCGACCAGGTCCTGGCGTACGGCATCCACTCGCTGATCACGGTGCCGCTGCGGGCGGGCAGTCTGGTGCTGGGCGTGGCGAACTTCTGGCGGGCGGAGAAGCCGCAGCCGTTCGACGCCGAGGAGCTGGCCCTCGCCGAGGAACTGGTCGCGCGGGCGGCGGTGTCCATCGACAATGCCCGCCGGTACACGCGCGAGCACAGCATGGCGGTCACCCTGCAGCGCAGTCTGCTGCCGCGCAGCCTGCCCGAGCAGGGCGCGCTGGAGATCGCCTACCGTTATCTGCCGGCGCAGGCCGGGGTGGGCGGCGACTGGTTCGACGTGCTGCCGTTGTCCGGTGCGCGGGTCGCGCTGGTGGTGGGGGACGTGGTGGGACACGGGCTGCACGCGGCGGCCACCATGGGCCGGCTGCGGACGGCGGTGCACAACTTCTCCGCGCTGGACCTGCCGCCCGACGAACTCCTCGGGCTGCTGGACGAGCTGGTCGGCCGCATCGACCAGGACGAGACCGCCGCGGACGGCGCCGCCGCGATCACCGGCGCGACCTGTCTGTACGCGGTCTACGACCCGGTCGCGCGGGTCTGCACCCTGGCCCGGGCCGGCCATCCGCCGCCCGCGCTGGTGCACCCCGACGGCCGGGTGGAGTTCCCCGAGGTGCCGGCGGGGCCGCCGCTGGGGCTGGGCGGGCTGCCGTTCGAGACCGCCGAACTGGAGCTGGCCGAGGGCAGCAGGCTGGTGCTGTACACGGACGGGCTGGTGGAGGACCGCGAGCGGGACATCGACGTGGGGCTCGATCTGCTGAGCGACGCCCTGCGCGGCACGCCGGGCGGCTCGCCGGAGGAGACCTGCCGCGCCGTGCTGGACCGGCTGCCGGCCCGGCCGAGCGACGACGTCGCGCTGATCGTCGCCCGTACCCGGGTGCTGGGCGCCGACCGGGTCGCCGAGTGGCAGGTGCCGTCCGAGCCGGCGGCGGTGTCTGAGGTCCGGTCGTCGGTGACACGGCGGCTCGCCGAATGGGGTCTGACGGAGCTGGACTTCACGACGGAGCTGATCCTGAGCGAGCTGGTCACCAACGCCATCCGCTACGCGCGCGGCCCGATCGGTGTACGGCTGCTGCGCGAGCGGACGCTGATCTGCGAGGTCTCCGACCGGAGCACGACCTCACCGCATCTGCGGTACGCGGCGAGCACCGACGAGGGCGGCCGGGGCCTGTTCCTGGTCGCGCAGCTCGCCGAGCGCTGGGGCACCCGGTACACCCCGGACGGCAAGATCATCTGGGCGGAACAGCCCCTGCCCTGACGGTGAGGGTCCGGGGGCGACGGCGCGCAGGGCGCGTGTCGCTCCGCCGGACCCGTTCCGAGTTCTCGGTTCGCCTGAGCGGAGGAGGCGGTCAGGCGCTCAACCGCGAGCGCAGCAGCTGCTTCCCCATCTCGGCGCCCTTGCGGCTGTCGGCCTGTGCCTTGTGGAACAGGTCCACGAGCTCGTTGTCATGCTCCCGTTCGGCGTCCTGGATGTACGTCTCCAGGCGCAGGGCGTTGTCCAGGCACGCCTCGACGTACCAGATCAGGTCGTAGTTCTTGTCGCGCGTGCCGGTGACGCCACCGGTCTCGCTGGTGCTGGTCATCGGGCCTCCTCCTTCTGCGGACCCTGTGTGGATGTAGTCCTTGGCACGCACCGGGTACCCGAGCGACCTGACGGTACACAGCCGAGTCAGCCGAGGGCGCGGTCGAGGTTGAACGCGGCGCTGATCAGGGACAGATGGGTGAACGCCTGGGGGAAGTTGCCCCGTTGCTCGCCGGTGCGGCCGATCTCCTCCGCGTACAGGCCGAGGTGGTTGGCGTAGGTGAGCATCTTCTCGAAGGCCAGCCGGGCTTCGTCGAGCCGCCCGGCCCGCACCAGGGCCTCGACGTACCAGAAGGAGCAGATGGAGAAGGTGCCCTCGTCGCCGCGCAGTCCGTCGGGGCTGGCCTGCGGGTCGTAGCGGTAGACGAGGGAGTCGGAGACCAGGTCCTCGGTGAGGGCGTCCAGGGTGGACAGCCACTTGGGGTCGGTGGGGGCGATGAACTTGGCGAGCGGCATCATCAGCAGGGAGGCGTCCAGCACGTCGCCGCCCTCGTACTGCACGAAGGCGCCGCGCCGCTCCGACCAGCCGCGGTCCATGATCCGCCGGTAGATCGTGTCGCGGGCCTGCCGCCAGCGGGGCAGCTCGGCGGGCAGTCCGCGCCGGTTGGCGAGGCGGATGGCGCGCTCGATCGCGACCCAGCACATCAGCCGCGAGTACGTGAAGTTCTTGCGGCCGCCGCGGGTCTCCCACACGCCCTCGTCGGGCTGGTCCCAGTGGTCGCACACCCAGTCGACCAGGTCGCACACGTCGTCCCACTGGCCGCTGGAGATCGGCTGGGCCCACTTGTCGTACAGGTAGATCGAGTCGATCAGGGCGCCGTAGATGTCCAGCTGGAGCTGGCCGGCGGCGGCGTTGCCGACCCGGACCGGGGCGGAGCCGAGATGGCCCTCCAGATGCGGCAGCACGCGCTCGGGCAGATCGGAGCGGCCGTCGATGCCGTACATGATCTGCAGCGGGGCTGCGGCGGAGCCGTAGCAGGGCGTGATGTTCGTCGTGAGGAACCGCATGAAGGCCTCGGCCTCGCCGGCGAAGCCGAGCCGCAGCAGCGCGTAGACGGCGAAGGCGGCGTCGCGCACCCACACATACCGGTAGTCCCAGTTGCGCTCGCCGCCGAGCTGCTCGGGCAGGCTGGTGGTGGGGGCGGCGACGATGGCGCCGGTGGGGGCGTAGGTGAGCAGCTTCAGGGTGAGCGCGGAGCGGTGCACCATCTCGCGCCAGCGGCCCCGGTAGCGGGACTGGTGCAGCCAGCGGCGCCAGTAGGTGACCGTGGCGTTGAACTCGGACTCGGCCTCTGCGTGGGCGCAGCCGCGGGGGGACACCGCGGCGCCGAGCTGGTCCAGTGCGAACACCGCGGTCTCGCCCTCGGCGAGCTTGAAGTCGGCGCGCGCGTCCCGGGCGTCGCACTCCAGGACGACCGTGGAGGTGAGCGCGAGGGACCGCTCGGCGGACTCGAAGACGACGGTGCCGGCGACGGTGCTCAGGGTGTGCGGGACGGCTCCGTAGCCGAAACGGGGGGCGACCAGCGCCCGGAACGGCACGGTGCCGCGGACGCAGACCACGCGCCGGATCAGCCGGTGCCGCCCCGCCTCGCCCGTGCCGGCCACGCTGTCGGAGGTCACCGGCATGAAGTCCTGCACCTCGCCCACGCCGTCCTCGGTGAAGAACCGGGTGATCAGTACGTTGGTGTCGGGGAAGTAGAACTGCTTGGTGCGCGCGGGTACGGTGGCGGCCAGCTCGAAGCAGCCGCCGCGCTCGGCGTCGAGGATCGCCGCGAAGATGCTGGGAGCGTCGAAGGACGGACAGCAGTACCAGTCGATCGTGCCGTTCGTACCGACCAGGGCCACACTGCGCAGATCACCGATGAGTCCGTGCTCGGCGATCGGCAGATAGCGGGGGCTGGTGCGGAAGTCCTCGGGAAACGGGGTCTCGGCCATCGGCGGCCTCCCGGTGAGCGGTGCGAGATGTTTTCCAGCTTAGGAGCGAGTGCTTCGCGGTGGGCTGGGAAGGCGCTCCTCACCTGCTTCCCGGGCGCCTGAAGATGCAGGGTGCGCGGATGCGGGCAATGGTGAGAGTGTGCCCCGTTCGGCGGCACCGGCACGGATGCGGTCATCCGGACCGAGGAGGAGGCATCATGTCGACATCCGCACCTGACGAGTCCCGGTCGTCCGACGACCACTGCACCCCGGACGCCCTGCTCCACTCCGCTCCCTCCCGGGACATCACCCTGGAGGACCTGGTGATGGCGGCGGGCAGGGACGTCAATCCGAGGAACCTCGCCTGGGCACGCCGCAAGATGGAGAAGGAGGGCCCGACAGCCATCGAGAGGCTGCTGCCGTAGGGCGGTCCGGGGAATACAGAGGGAACTCATCAAACGGGGGCAGAACAGCCGGCCTCAAGGGGCGCGGGGCCGTACTCGACATACGGCTCCGCGCCTCTGGGTGGGACCACTGCCCCGGCCGGCAACTGCCCCCGGGCGGAAACTCAGGTTTCTTCCTCCACCACATGTACGGCCGCCTCTTCGGCGCCCGCCGCTCCCCCGTCGATGCCCACGTCCCTCGCGACCTCCTCCTTGACGGTCTCGGGGTGGGCGCCCTCGTCGGGGGCGACCAGGCGGCCGGCGCGGGACCCGCCGGCCTCGGGGTCGACGGGCTCCCCCTCGCCACCGGGCAGGTCGCCGATCTCGTCGCCGGCTGCCGGCTGGGCGTCCGGCACCTCCTGGGCGAGCCGTTCGTCCAGGGTCTCCCCGGAGTGCTGCTCGGCGGCGGTGGTGCCGTGCTTGGTGACGCCGAGGGGGCGTTCGGGCGGGGAGTAGCCCTCGTCGAGGACGTCGTCGTAGGTGCGCTCGTCAAGGGCGTCCTGGAGGTCCAGGGGGCCGGCGTCCTCCTGTTCCTCGTTGGTGCCGGTGGGCTGGTAGGCGTCGTCCGCCATCGGGGTCTGTTCGGGCTGCCGGTCGCTCATGGTCGCCTCCTCCGGGGCTCGCGGGCGGTCCTCGTCCGCGTTTCCCGCAGCCGGGCCGTTAACCCCGCCGGCGCGCGATCGAGCCGGCGTCAGGCGGAGAGCATGCCCCGGCCCAGCCAGTCCCCGGTGTCCCGGACGCCGGGGAGGGCGAAGAAGTAGCCGCCGCCCGTCGGGGAGATGTAGTCGACCAGGGGCTCGTCGATCAGCCGGGTCTGCACGGCCTCGAACTGGCGCTTGACGTCCTGGTTGTAGCAGCAGAAGACCAGGCCCATGTCGAGGTTGCCGACGTTGTCCACGCCCCGGTCGTAGTTGTAGCCGCGGCGCAGGATGCGGGAGCCGTCGGTCTGCGCCTTGCGCGGGTTGGCGAGGCGGATGTGGGAGTCGAGCGGGATCGCGGTGCCGTGCGGATCCTTGGCGTAGTTGGGGATGTCGGTCTCCAGGGCGCCGTCGAGCGGCGCGCCGGTGTCCTTGCGGCGGCCGAACATCTTCTCCTGCTCGGTGAGCGAGACCCGGTCCCAGAACTCGACCAGCATCCGGATGATCCGGATGACCTGGTAGCTGCCGCCCTTGGTCCAGGCCGGCTCGCCCTGGCCGTCGCCGACCCAGATCAGCTTGTCCGTCTCGCGGGCGGAGGTGACGTCGGGGTTGGCGATGCCGTCCTTGAAGCCGAGCAGGTTGCGCTGGGCACCGGTGGGGCGCGGGGCGTTCTGGAAGCCGTCGATGCGCCACTTGATCTGCATGGCGCCCCGGGTGTGCCGGGCTATGTCGCGCAGGGCGTGCAGCACGGTGTCCTGGCTCTGGGCGCAGATCTGCAGGGAGAGGTCGCCGTGGCACTCGGCGGCGTTCAGGTTGTCGTTGGGGAAGGTCCGCATCGGGGTGAGCCGGGCGGGCCTGGCCTTGGCGAGGCCGTAGCGGTCGTCGAAGAGGGAGGCGCCGACGCCGACGGTCACGGTGAGGTCGTCCGAGGGGACCTCGGGGCCGAGGATGCCGTTGTCGGAGGGCGGCGCGCCGACGCCCAGGTCGGTGGGTGCGCCGCCGGAGGTGAGGAAGCGGGCCCGCTCGGTGATGGTCCTCAGCAGGTCGGTGAGGCCCTTGCGGTCGTCGGCGATGACGTCGAGGGACACGAAGGTGGCTGCGGCGGGTGCCGGGGTGATGATCCCGGCCTGGTGGGCGCCGTGGAAGGGGACCTTGGCGCCGCTGTCCGCGTGGGTGGTCCCGGCCTGGGCCGTGCCGCCGCTCTCGCCGAGGGCGAAGCCGCCGCCGGCCAGGACCGCTCCGGCGGCACCGGCGCCCAGGGCGGTCCGCACGAAGGAGCGGCGGGCGGGGCCTGCGGGGCAGGTCGGCGTGTCGGCGGTCGGCATCGACGGGTTCCCTTCGGGGTGCTCGGGGTGCGGGTGCGCGGTGGTCATCAGGCGGACTTCCGGATCTCGAGGAGGTCCGGGATCGGGGCGAGGTCTTCCAGCAGCTGCCCGGTGGCACCGTCGAGGTGCTGCTTGTCGGCGGCGGCGAGCCTGTCGACGGGGGTCCATTCGGTGCCGTGGTGGGCGGCGTCCAGGAGCTTCTGCAGGCGGGCGATGTCCGTGTCGACCGTCGGGAGCACCCGGGGTGCGCGGGTGGTGAGCAGCGGCTTGAGGACGGTGAGCAGTTCACGGGTGCCGGCGAGGTTGGCGTCGGCGGTGGCGAGGCCGGTGCCGCTGCCCTCGTCGGTGTCGCCGGTCAGCTCGAACTGGAGGGTGTTCTCCAGGATCTCGTGCGCGCGCAGCGGCAGGTCGCCGGGGTCGAAGTCCTGGCTCGGGAAGGCCGTGCGCAGCCCTGCGGCGTCGGCGGCGAGCTGCCGGGCGGGGGCGGTCAGGTCCTTGGCGGACTGTCCGTGCCACAGGCCGTACTCGATGCGCAGGAAGCCGGTGAAGTCCTCGTCCCGCTCGCCGTCCGGGAGCCCGTCGGCGCGGCCGTCGATCTTCTTGTCGTAGTCCTCGAAGGTGCCGTAGGCGGCGCCGAGGGAGGCGTAGGTGCGGTGGGCGGTGAGCCAGTCGGTGCGGGCCTTGTCCAGGTGCCCGTGCTCGATGTCGTCGTCGAGGGTGTGCGTCTGGGTGACGAGGGTGCTCAGGCCCTGCTCGACGTACGTCTTGTACGCCTTCAGGGGTGCGGCGAGGTCCTGCTCGGAGACGGGGACGACCGGCTTGCCCGCGCCGCCGCCGCTCACGGTGACCGACTCGGAGGTGACGGCCTTGCCGCCGGTCGGGACGCAGCGCCAGGCGTAGGTGCCGCCGGCGACGGTGGCGACGAGGTCACGGGTGGTGCCCGGGGCCAGGCCCTCGATCTCGCCGTAGACGGCGTTGCTGGACGGGTCGACCAGGTACACCTCGGAGGTCTTGCCGCCGGTGTTGTGCATCTGGAAGGTCTGCCGGCCCGGCTTGGGCGCGGTGAAGCCCTTGCCGCACTCGGTCTCGGAGACGGCGACCGTCTGGTCGCCGGCGGGCTTGGGGCGGGCGAGGACGACGACGAGTCCGGCGATCACGGCCGGTACGGCGACCACGGCGGCCGGCACCACCCAGGCCGGCCGGCGCCGCTCGGACCGGGCGGCCTCCGGCTCCCGCTCGGCGTGTTCCTTCGCCGGCTTCGGGGCCGTGGCCCGTACGCCGCGCACGAACAGGGTCATCACGACGGCCAGGTAGGCGACGTAGGCCACCACCTGCAGCCAGGTCATGGTCGGGGTGAGGTTGAGGACGCCCTGGACGAGGGTGCTGTACCAGGAGCCGGCGTCGACGCTGCTCGCGAGGTCGACCGCGTAGGCGGTCCTGCCGGGCAGCACGCCGCCCTCCTGGAGGTCGCGCAGGCCGTAGCCGAGGACGCCGGCGGCGATGACGATCAGGACGACGCCGGTGGCGGTGAAGAACTTCGTCAGGTTGATCTTCAGGACGCGCCGGTACAGGCCCCAGCACAGGCCCGCCGCGAGGACGAGGCCGATGCCGGCTCCGGTCAGCGGTCCTGCCGACTCGCCGGCCGCCTGCGCGGTGGTCCACAGGAACAGGGCCGTCTCCAGGCCCTCTCGGCCGACCGCGAGGAAGGAGGTGAGGATCAGCATGCCGGAGCCCATGGCGAGGGCGCCGGTCACCTTCTGCTTCAGCTCGCCGGAGAGGTTGCGGGCCGAGCGGCGCATCCAGAACACCATGGCGGTGACGAACGCGACGGCGATCACACTGAGGGTGCCGCCGAACGCCTCCTGGGCGGTCTGCGGCATGGACGCGGCGGTGAAGGTGAGCACCGCGCCGAAGCTCATCGCCACGGCGACGGCGGCCAGCACACCGGTCCACACCTGGGGCAGCCGGGAGCGCGCCTCGGCCCTCACCAGGGTGGCGACCAGGATGGAGACGATCAGTCCGGCTTCGAGTCCCTCCCTGAGTCCGATCAGGAAACTCGGAAACGCGTCGTCCCACATGCCCTGCTGCCCTCCCTGGCACTTAGTGAAGGCATACCTTACCTTCGCGGACCATCATGACGACGGCCGTGTAGTCAGCCGGTCATAAAGCGGCAATGGACAGGCAAAGGCCGGGGACTATCGCCACTCTCGGTTCGTCTGTAGCCCGGTACAACGTCTACAAATGTGTAGTCGTATCTTGTCGCAGTCGAAGGAAAGGGCGTACGGCGATGACCGCTTCCCCCCACCTGGCGTCGCAGCTCGCGGTCAACGTGCTCGACGCCCACTCCCTGCTCGCCGCCTTCGGCGTGCTCGGCGTCGGCGTGGTGCTCTTCGCGGAGACGGGCCTGCTGATCGGGTTCTTCCTGCCCGGAGACTCCCTCCTGTTCACGGCGGGGCTGCTCTGCACGGGAGCGTCCGACCAGGGGTTGCACCTGTCGCTCGGGCCGCTGCTCGTCGCGGCGGCCGTGGGCGCCCTGGCCGGTTCGCAGTGCGGATTCCTGCTCGGCCGTAAGGCGGGCGGCGCGCTGCTGGCCCGCAGCCGGTCGGCGAAGCTGCGCGAGGGCGCGCGCCGGGCCGAGGAACTGCTGGAGCGGTACGGCCACGCGAAGGCGATCGTGCTGGCCCGGTTCGTCCCGGTGGTGCGCACGGTGCTGAACCCGATGGCGGGCGCGCTCGGCGTCCCGGCGCGGACCTTCACTCTCTGGCAGGTGGCGGGCGGGCTCGTCTGGAGCCTCGGCCTGACGCTCGCCGGATACGCGCTCGGCTCCTCGGTCCCGAACATCGACAAGTACCTGCTGCCGGTGATCGCACTGATCGTCCTCGTGTCCCTGCTCCCGGTCGCCGCCGAGGTGCTGCGCTCCCGCAGGGCGGCCAAGGAGGAGGCTCGCGGATGACGTACGCCCTGTCGGGCTCGTCGGTCGACGGGTCGCTCTACACCGACGTGGTGGATCTCGCCCACCGCTCCCCCGCCTGGCTGGACGACACGGTCTCCGTCTGGTCGGCGTACGGTCTCGCGGTGTTCGCGCTGCTCATGGTGGTGGGCTGGTGGCGGGCCCGCCGGGACGGGGCGGCCGCGGCGCTGACGGCGTTCACGGTGCCGTTGGCGGTGGTGGTGGCGTTCGGGGTGAACAGCGCCGTCAAGCCGCTGGTGGCCGAGGACCGGCCGTGCCGCCGGCTGGCCTTCCGCACGCTGGAGGCGTGTCCCGCGCGGGGCGACTGGTCGTTCCCCAGCAACCACACCGCGATAGCGTTCGCCGCCGCGGTCGCCCTGTTCTTCGTCTCCCGGCGCCTGGGCACAGTGGCATCGGTGTGCGCGGTCGCCATGGCAGCCTCCCGGGTGTGGGTCGGGGTGCACTATCCGCACGACGTCGTCGCGGGGGCGGCGCTCGGCGGGCTGGCGGGTCACCTCGCGATGACCGTCCTGGGGCGGTGGCCGACGGGTCTCGCGGACCGGCTCTCGGGCACCTGGCTGCGTCCGCTGCTGGTGTCGGGACCGGCATGAGGCCCGGCAGGCTCGCGGACGCGGCCGGCACGGCGGCCCTCGGCGCCTGGATGGCGTTCGCGGTGCTGACCGCGCTGGTGGTGAGCCATCAGGGCGGCCCGCTGTATCCGGACCGGGCACTGCTGTCCTGGTCCGTCGGGCACCGCCCGCCGGGGGCGGTGGCCGTGGGGCGTGCGCTGACCGCCACCGGCACCGGGGCCGTGCCGTACGTCCTGGTGGTCCTGGCGGGGCTGATCGCGGGCCGCTCCGCGCGGCAGCGGCTGGTGACCGTGCCGCTCGGCGCCCTCTGCCTCGGCGCGGGCCAGGCGGTCCGGTACGGCGTGATGGACCTGGTCGCACGGGCCCGGCCGCCGAGCCGGGACTGGCGGACCCACGCCTCCGGCTGGTCGTTCCCCTCCGGTCACACCACCACGGCCGCCCTGACGGCCGGACTGCTGATCCTCGCCCTGTGCCTGCGCGCCCCGCGCGGCCGTATCCTCCTGTGTCCGCTGGTCGCCTGCTGGGGAGCGGGCGTCGGGCTGACCCGGGTCTACCTCGGTGTGCACTGGTTCACCGACGTGGTCGGCGGCTGGCTGTTCGCCGTCGGCTGGCTCGGCGTTCTCGTCTGCGCGGCGGCCCGGTGGCCGGCCGAGCGATACATCCCCCGTGCCCCCGAGCACGGCACGTCCCACCCGAGCGATACGGCCGACGGGCCGGTGGAGAGACATGCGCCCCAGGATCCTCATCGTCGAGGACGATCACGCCCTGCGTGACGTGCTCCGCCGTGGACTGCACGACGAGGAATTCGACACGGTCTGCGCCGGCGACGGCGCCACCGCCCTGCGGCTGGCGACACCGGACGTGTCCGCGGTCGTACTGGACGTCGGACTGCCCGACGCCGACGGCCGCGATGTCTGCCAGGCGATGCGCGCGGGCGGCTTCCTCGCCCCGGTCGTCTTCCTGACCGCGCGGCAGGGACTCACGGACCGGCTGTCGGGCTTCTCGGCCGGCGGCGACGACTATCTCCCCAAGCCCTTCCACCTAGCCGAGCTGGCCGCCCGGCTGCGCGCCGCCCTGCGCCGGACCGCTCCTGCCGCCTCCGCCGCCTCCGTCGCAGCGGGCGGACTGGTGCTGGACGCCGTCCGGCACGGCGCCACCGTGCACGGCAGGCGCATCGACCTCACCCCGACCGAGTTCCGGCTGCTGGCGGCGCTCACCGCGGCCGGCGGGGATCTGGTACGGCGCCGCGATCTGCTGCGCGCGGGCTGGCCCGAGGGAGCGCAGGTCAGCGACAACACGCTGGACCAGTACCTGACCCGGCTGCGCCGTAAGCTGCGCACGGCGGGAAGCGAACGGACGATCGCCACGGCACGCGGGATCGGCCACCGCCTGACATGACCTTCACCGACCACACCCGGCCGCTGCCCGGACCCGGGAGGCCGCCGCTGCCCCGCACCCGTCCTGCCGCCCTTCTCGCGCCCCGCACCCTGCGCGGCCGGCTCTCCCTGGTCGCGCTGACCACCGCCGCGCTGCTGATGGTGATCCTCACCGTGGTGTTCAACACGGTGGTCCGCCACCGCCTCCAGCGGGAGGCGGACGACGAGCTGCGCACCCGCGCCGCGGCCGTCGCCACGACGGTCGACACCCGCCACGGCCGGGTGCGGGTGCTGGAGACCTCCGGTGACCGGCTGCTGGACACCAACGCGTGGATCTACGCGGGCGGCCGGCTGCTGGAACAGCCTCCGTCCGGGGGCGGCGCGCTCACCCGCGCCGCCGGTGCCCTGGCCGGCCGCGGCCGACGGGGCTGTGCCGTGGTGCACGGCCCCGACACGGTACGGCTGTGCGCGGAGCCGGTACCCGGTGCCGGGTCGCGGGCCACCGTCGTCACGGCGCTGGACCTCGCGCCGTACCGGAACTCGGCCGAAACACTGCTGCTGGGCTCGTTCGCGCTGGACGCGGTGATGCTCGCCTGCACCTATGCGCTCACCCGGCTCGCGGTGGGGCGGGCGCTGCGTCCGGTGCGCGCGATGACGGAGCAGGCGACGCAGTGGAGTGCCGTGGGCTCCGAGGAGCGGTTCACGGGCCGCGGCCGGCCGGCCGAACTGGCCGCGCTCGGCGCCTCGTTGGACGCCCTGCTGGACCGGATCCGGGCGGTGCTGCGGCACGAGCGGCAGCTGACCGGCGAGCTGTCGCACGAGCTGCGCACCCCGCTCAGCCGGATCGTCGCCGAGCTGGACTGGTGGTGCTCCCGACCGCGGTCCGCCGCCGAGACCCGGGCCTCGCACGAGGTCATGGCCGAGGCCGCGCAGTCGATGCGCACCATCTGCGACACCCTGCTCGACGAAGCCCGCGAGGGGGTTCCGACGGCACCCGGCACCGCCGACGTACCGGCGGTGCTGCACCACCTGTCCGCAGCCCAGGACGCCCCGGATGCGGTGCGGATCGTCGTCGCGGGCGCACCCGCGCCGCTCACGGCCGGGGTCCAGCCCGCGCTTCTCGAACGGATGGTCAGCCCTCTGCTGGCCAACGCCGTGCGCTATGCCCGTACGACGGTCACGCTCACCGCGTGCCGGACGGACGCCGGTGTACGGATCGACGTCACCGACGACGGCCCGGGCGTGCCCGGCTCCTTCACGGACCAGCTGTTCCAGCCCGGCAGGCGGGCCGATCCCGGGGACGGGCACGGCGGGGCGGGCCTCGGGCTGCCGCTCGCGCGGCGCCTGGCCCGCTCCGCGGGCGGCGAGGTGTGCCACGACCCCGGGCACGGGACCGGGGCGCGGTTCGTGGTCACCGTGCCCGCCGGATGACCGCCGTCAGCGCGTCCGCCGGTCCGGCCCCTCGTCGGTGACGTCCTTGCGGGTCACGATCAGGAGCACAGCACCTTGATCACCCAGAAGTAGACGGTGACCTCGGGCACCTTGTTCCAGCGCGTGCGACGGCCCGGCGTGCCGGCGCCGGTGACGGCGACCGTGGTCGCAGAGGTCTCTGATGTAACGGGGAAGATGCGGCGGTTCAGGTCGGGTCCGCCGGTGGCCGAGTCGTCGTACAGCGCCTGGAGCGCGGCGAGGGCGGCCTCGCGGCGGGTGAGGCCGGGCCGGTACAGCTTCTCGGAGCCGCACCATGTCGACGGCGAAGGCGACGGCCGTGAAGTCGTCGGCGGGATGCACCTTCTCCAGGTCGCGCTGGGCGATGAGGTTGCCCATGGTGGCCCGGCGGTCGCCGGCTATGAGCGCACACCGTCGCGGTAGGTGAGGGCGGGCACGGTGGTGCCGTGCGGGAACCGGTCGGGGGCCATGCGTACGCCGTCGGGCAGCGAGCGCGCGGTGGGCAGCAGCCCGGGCCGGTGCGCGGCCAGGAACTCGGCGAAGGAAGACGTCCCCGGCGTGAAGAACGCCTCGCCCGGCAGCCCTGCGGTGTCGTTCCCCAGCATGTTCCTCCCCCTCGTGTGACGGCACGTGACATCGACTCCTGCCTGCGGCGGGCGCGCGGGAAACTCGCCGTGGCTCACAGGGCCTTGCGCCGCACCAGCACCCCCAGCACGCACAGTCCCGGCAGCAGCGGCAACCACGCGGTCAGCAGCCGGTAGCCGAGCACGGCGGAGGCGGCGGCCACCGTGGGGGCGCCGGAGACGGTGAGGGCGAGGGCGAGCGCCGCGTCGAGGGAACCCAGGCCGCCCGGGGTGGGCAGCAGTGCGGCGGCGCTGCTCGCGGCGAGGTACAGCAGGGCCACCTGAAGCGGGGGCAGCGGCAGTGCGACCGCCCGGGTGACGGCGATGAGGACCAGACAGTGCAGCGCGGCGAAGGCGAGGGAGCCGCCCCACAGGGCCGCGGCTCGTACGGGGCTGATGTGCACGGCACGGATGTCGGCCAGGACGGCCGACAGGCCCCGTCGGCAGCGTCCCCACCAGGGGCTCGCCGGCAGGGCCGCGAGCAGGACGAGGACGCCGACGGTGACGGCGAGGGCGGTGGGGCTGATGCGCAGCAGACGCAACAGGCGCAGCAGGCCCGGGCAGGCCGGGGTGAGCACGGCGATCAGCGCCAGGCGGCCGGTGGCCCCGGCGGTGGCCTTGACGACGAGGGCGCTGGCCGCGCGGCCCGCGGGCAGTCCGCAGCGCATCAGGAACCGCAGGTTGACCGCCCCCGCACCGAGCCCGGCGGGCAGCAGGTGTCCCGCGGCGGAGGCGGCGAACTGGGCGGCGACCAGCCGGCCTCGGGGCAGCCGGCGTACGACCGCGCCCTGCTGGGCGAGTGCCGAGGCCGCCCAGGTTCCGACGGCCGCCGCCGCACCGGCCAGCAGCCAGCCCCGGTCGGCGCCGGCCAGCCGCCAGGCCCCGTTCTCGAGTGCGGGCCAGTGCCGGCGGACCAGGTACAGCCCGCCGAGCAGGACGGCGAGCAGCACGCCCGCGTGCCAGCAGGCGCGACGCCGGCCGAAGGAGACGGCGAGGTGCGCCGGTGAGGTCATCGGCCGCTCTCCGGCACGGTGAAGTACAGACGCCCGCCGTCGAAGGGCTCGGCCGGCCAGTCGCGGGCGTACCCGGGCGGCCCGGAGCCGGCGGGCACCAGTGCGGCGACCGGGATCCTCCGGGCGGTGCCGGCGATGCCGTTCTCGGTGGTGTTGGCGTTGTGCCCGCTCGTCGCGGCCGAGGCGCAGCCGGCGTAGAACGCGATCGGAATGGCCTCGTTCCCGGTGAGCAGACAGGGCGGGCGGACACCGAGCCGGTGCAGAGCGGCGGCCGTGCGGGACCAGCCGCGGTGCTGCGCGGTGGTGGTGTCCACCGTGTGCGCCAGGACGGCCAGTTGCACGGTGAGGTGGACGGCGAGCCCCAGGGCGACAAGCGTGGCGACGACCGGACGCCAGGGCCGGCGCGGTGCGCTGACCAGGTGGGCCAGAGCGTCGGCGACCGGCAGCGCCAGCATGGCGTAGGCGGGCAGCAGGAAGCGCGGGGCCGCGTAGTCGATGAGGAACAGGTAGGGGAACGCGGCGGTCGCCGCACAGGCGAACGGCAGCAGCGTGGCCGCCGTACGCCGGGCGCGGACGGCGACGGTGAGCCCGAGCACGGCGAGCAGGGGCAGGACGAACCACCAGACGACGACCACCGGGTGGGGCAGGTCGCCGGTGCAGGGCCGGCACAGGGTCCGGCCGCCGAGGCTGCGCAGCTGGTCGATGACGGCGAAGTGCGCCCCCAGGCCGCCCTGGATCGCCGAGGCGTCGGCCAGGCGGCGCAGCAGGCCGCCGTAGCCGACATAGGCCTCGATGATCCACTCGGCGGCACCGGCCGCGAGTCCGGCGAGCAGTACCGCGAGTGGCCGCCAGTGGCGGCGGGCGAGGCCGAGGGCGAGCAGCGGCAGCACCGCCCAGACGGCGTCCATGGGCCGCATCCAGGCCATGAGCGCGGCACTCGCCGCCAGGCCCCAGTACGGGGAACGCCCCTGGCCCGCGCGGGCACGCAGGAAGCAGGCGACGGCGGCCAGGGCACCCACGGCCACCCAGTAGTTGGGCATGGCCTGCGGGCCGTAGAACAGGGTCACCCACAGGGAGGCGAACAGGGCGCCGGCGAGGGCGAGGACGCGGGCCGGGAACAGGCCGCGCCAGGCGCGCAGGGCCAGGAACAGCGCGAGCCCGGACAGCACCGCGAGGTAGATCCGCAGCAGGGGCGTCGAGGACGACCAGGAGGCGACGGGCGCGACGAGCAGGGAGACACCCCGGGCGCGGGGTGCGCTGAAGAAGGCAGCGGGGGCGTGTGCGCCGACCTGGCTGACGTAGACCGTCTCGTCCCAGCCGAGGCCCATACCGGGCCGGACGAGGAGCAGTTGGGCCAGGGTGAAGGCCGCCGCCACGGCCGCGAGCGCACCCGTGCACCGCGTCCGCCGGGCGCCGCCGGACGTACGGTGCGAGCGCTCGCGCCGCAGCCCCCCGAGTGTGGCGTGCGCGCTGCCGGCCATCTTCACCCCTGTCCCTCGGCGTGCGGAACTCTGTCACTCCGCAGGGAAAACACCGCCAAACTATCCCAAAACCGAGGGGTAAGCCGGGCAGACGACGCCATCCGGCCGACGGCACTACGCGCTGTAAGGTTGGGGCATGGCTGGCACAGGGTCCCGCGGCAGGGCGGAGCGGCGCAGCGCCGGTGCGCTGGAGAACGAGGTGCTCGCCGCGCTCTGGGCCACCGAGCGGCCGTTGACCCCGGCGGAGATCCAGGCCGGGATCGACGGCGCACTCGCCTACAACACCGTGCACACGATCCTCAAACGCCTCTACGACAAGGGGCTGGTGCTGCGGGACGCCGACGGGCGGCGCGGCGCGTACCGTCCGGCGAAGAACGCGGCCGAGCTGACCGCCGAGGCGATGCACGAGGCCCTGGACCGGGGCCCGGACCCGATCGCCGCGCTCCGGCAGTTCGTCACCGGCCTGAGTCCCGAGGAGGAGCGGGCGCTGCGCGAGCTGCTCGCCGGAGGCGGCGTCTGACGTTCGACGGGTACGGCCCGCCGGTGCTGTCCCTGCGGGTCGCTCCCGCGCGCGCCGCGCGTGCTCCCCGCGAGGACGGGCGCCCGCTCACCGACCGGGTGCCCGAGGCGATCGGGCTCGCCGCGTGTCTCGCGCCGGTGCCGATCGCCCTCTGCTGCGGCGGGCCGCACGCCCGCACCGCGCACCCGGCGGGCGAGCCGATCGCCGACGCCGCCGAAAAAGGCGTTCGCGATCCCGGGCCGTTCGGACCGCTGGTGACGGCGGCCAACCCGCTGCCGGATGGGGTGAGTTCGGCCATCACCCTGCTCGGGGAGCGTGGGGCGTCGAGCGCCTGGCTCAGCCCCCGTTCGGGGCGCGATGCGGCGGCTGCTCCGGCGTCGGGCGGCGGACCACCGGTGGTACGGCCCGCACCGCCGGCCCGTCCGTGCTCACGGTGAGCGGCTCGCCATGATGCCGCAGGCTCAACGGCGGCCCGTCCAGCAGCGCGTACGTCGCCTTGTCCGCGCCGATCTCCACCCGCAGCCGCCGGCCGCGGAACTCCACGTTGAAGGCGAGCCGGCTCAGCCGCTCGGGCAGGCGCGGCGCGAACCGCAGCCGCTCGCCGTCGCGCCGCATCCCGCCGAAACCCGCCACCAGCGCCATCCAGGTACCGGCGAGCGAGGCGATGTGCAGCCCGTCACGGGTGTTGTGCTCCAGGTCCTGCAGATCCATCAGCGCCGCCTCGCTGGTGTAGGCGTAGGCGAGGTCCAGATGGCCCACCTGGGCGGCGATGACAGCCTGGCAGCAGGCCGACAGGGACGAGTCCCGGACGGTCAGCGGCTCGTAGTAGGCGAAGTTCCGGGCGACCTGCTCCGCGCCCTCCGCGCCGTCCTCCCCGTACTCCTTCTCGAAGAAGTCGCCGCACGTGTACAGGGCCAGGATCAGGTCGGCCTGCTTGACGACCTGCTTGCGGTAGAGGTCGAAGTAGGGGAAGTGCAGCAGCAGCGGGTACTGGTCGGCGCGGGTGCCGGCGAAGTCCCAGCGCTGGTAGCGGGTGAACCCGGCGTGCTGTTCATGGACGCGCAGTTCGTCGTTGTACGGGATGTGCATGGCCTCCGCGGCATCCCGCCAGGACGCGGTCTCCTCCTCGTCCACGCCGAGCCGGGCCGCCTCGCGCGGGTGCCGTTCGGCGGCGTCGGCCGCGGCGAGCAGGTTCTGCCGGGCCATGAGGTTGGTGTACGTGTTGTCGTCGGCGACCGCGCTGTACTCGTCGGGGCCGGTGACGCCGTCGACGTGGAAGACGCCGCGGGTGTCGTGGTGGCCCAGCGAACGCCACAGCCGGGCCGTCTCCACCAGCAGCTCCACGCCCACCTCGCGCTCGAAGACGGTGTCGCCGGTGGCCTCGGCGTAGCGGACCACGGCGTCGGCTATGCCGGCGTTCACATGGAAGGCGGCGGTGCCGGCCGGCCAGTACGCCGAGCCCTCCGGTCCCGCGATGGTCCGCCAGGGGAACGCGGCGCCGCCGAGGCCCAGTTGGGCGGCGCGCTCACGGGCCTCGTCGAGGGTGTTGTACCGCCAGCGCAGCGCCTCGGCGACGGCCGCGGGTGCGGTGTGGATGAGCACTGGCAGCACGAACATCTCGGTGTCCCAGAAGGCGTGCCCGTCGTAGCCGGAGCCGGTCAGGCCTTTGGCGGGTATCGCGCGCTGCTCGGCGCGCGCCCCTGCCTGCAGCACGTGGAACAGCGCGAAGCGGACGGCCTGCTGGACCTCCCCGTCGCCCTCCACCTCGACGTCGGCGCGGGCCCAGAAGTCGTCCAGGCAGGCCCGCTGGTCCGCCAGCAGGCCCTGCCAGCCGTCGTGCGCGGCGGCGGCGAGCGCGGCGTCGACCTGGTCGGCCATCGCGGGCAGCGAACGGGCGCCGGACCAGCCGTGGGCGACCAGCTTCTCGACCCGCAGCGTCTGCCCGGGTTCCAGCACCGAGGTGACGGTCAGCCGGGCCACGTCGCCGCCGCTCTCACTGCGGGTGGTGGTGCGCTCCGGGCCGCTGACGACGTGGTCGGCGGCCACGGCCACCCTCAGGCCGCTGCGCCGGGTGCGGTGCACCAGCCGCAGCCGGCTGCCGGAGGCGAAGTGGTCCTCCTGCTCCAGCGGCGACTGCAGCGCCATGGCCGCGCGCGGGTCGCCGTCGGACTCGGGCAGGGACTCGTTGGCGACCAGCTCGGACTGGATCACCACCCGGCTGCGGCCGCCGACGGCCTCCACCTCATAGGCGATCGCGGCCACCGCGCGCTGGGTCAGCGACACCAGCCGGGTCGAGCGGACCCGGACCGTGGAGCCCGCCGGGGAGGTCCACTCGCAGGTCCGCTCCAGGACCCCGCGGCGCAGGTCGAGGACCCGCTCGTGGGCGACGAGCCGGCCGTAGCGCAGGTCGAACGGTTCGTCGTCCACGAGCAGCCGGACGATCTTGCCGTTGGTGACGTTGATGACCGTCTGGCCCGACTCCGGATAGCCGTAGCCCGCCTCCGCGTACGGCAGCGGATGCACCTCGTGGACACCGTTGAGGTAGCTGCCGGGCAGGCCGTGCGGTTCCCCCTCGTCGAGGTTGCCGCGCCAGCCGACATGGCCGTTGGCCAGTGCGAACACCGACTCGCTCTGGGCGAGGACGCCGAGGTCGAGGGCGGTCTCGCGGACGGCCCACGGCTCGACGGCGTACGACCGGTCGGTGATCACTGCTTGCCTCCCAGCTCGGCGAGATCCTTGACGACGACGCTCGCGCCGTGGGCGTACAGCGCGTCGGTCTGCCCGACCCGGTCCACGCCGACGACGTATCCGAAGCCGCCCGCGCGGCCCGCGTCCATGCCGGCCAGGGCGTCCTCGAAGACGGCCGCGTGCTGCGGCTCGACGCCCAGGTCGTGGGCGGCGGCGAGGAAGGTGTCGGGGTGCGGCTTGCCCGGCAGATGCCGTTCGGCGGCGACCACGCCGTCGATCCGTACGTCGAAGAAGTGCTCGGCGCCGACGGACCGCAGCACGTCCTGGCAGTTGGCGCTGGAGGAGACGATCGCCGTGCGCAGCCCCCCGGCGCGGACCGCCGCCAGATAGCGCAGGGTGCCCTCGTAGGCCTCGACGCCGCCGGTGCGGATCTTCTCCAGCAACAGGCCGTTCTTGCGGTTGCCGAGGCCGTGCACGGTGCGCGTGTCCGGTGGGTCCCCGGGGGTGCCCTCGGGCAGGTGGATGCCGCGCGAGTCGAGGAAGGCGCGGACGCCGTCGGCGCGGGGGCGGCCGTCGACGTACTCGTCGTAGTCGGTGACCGGGTCGAAGGGCCGCCCCCGCTCCCCCTCGTAGTCCCGCAGGAACGCGTCGAACGTCTCCTTCCAGGCGGCGGCGTGCACGACGGCGGTCTTGGTGACGACCCCGTCGAGGTCGAAGAGACAGGCCTGGATTCCGTCGGGAAGACCGAGCTGAGTCATACCCTGCACTGTTCCCCATGGGGCGCCGTCCAGTGAGTGGCGCACGCCACACAGTGCGCGAACTCCTGGTGACACACTCTGCTGTGTGCCGCTGACCTTCGACGATCTCCTCGCCCGTGCCCGCGCACTCCCCCGGGACGGCCGGCGCGCCCTGCTCGGCATCGCGGGCAGCCCCGGTTCGGGCAAGACCACCCTCGCCGAGCATCTGGTGCGCGCCCTGAACGCCGACGGGCCGCCGTACGCGGCGCATGTCCCCATGGACGGCTTCCACCTCGCCGACGCCGAGCTGGACCGGCTCGGCCGCCGGGCTCGCAAGGGGGCGCCGGACACGTTCGACGCGGCCGGGTACGCGGCGCTGTTGCGGCGGCTGCGGGAGGACGCCGACGACGTGGTGTACGCGCCCGGTTTCGAGCGGGTGCTGGAGCAGCCGATCGCGGGCGCCATCCCGGTGCCGCCGACGGCCCGGCTGGTGGTGACCGAGGGGAACTACCTTCTGCTGACGGAGGGTTCCTGGGCGCGGGTACGGCCGTGTCTGGACGAGGTGTGGTTCTGCGAGACGGACGAGGACGAGCGGATCCGCCGACTGGTCGCACGGCACGAGGAGTTCGGCAAGGACCACGAGACGGCCGTGGCCTGGGTACGGGCCACGGACCAGCGCAACGCCGAGCTGGTGGCGACGACGCGGGGGCGGGCGGACTTGGTGGTACCGCTCGCCTGAGCGCCTCCGGAGGGCGCGTCTCCGTGCCTCGTGCGCCCCGCGTTCCTGGATATTCAGGTCACACCAACGCCTTCCGTCACCGAGGTGAACTTCGGCCGGCTGCGGGCCGTACCCGTGTACACGGCAGAACGTCTGTCGGTACGACTGGTGGAGCGGTGACGCCTGCGGCGGCGGGAGCGGTGCGACAGTAGGGCCATGATCCGGCCCGCTGCCGTTCCCGCCACCCCTCGGCCGGTGCCACCGCGGGGCGGATGATGGCGCACACACAGCACCTGGTTCTCACCCGGGAAGCCCCGGCCGAGGGGTCGTCCCAGCCGTCCCCCGGCCGCCCGTACGCCCGGCTGCGCCGCCACCGGCGGTGGCTGGTGCCGCTGCTGGCCGCGCTGCTGCTCGCGCAGATGGCCGCGGCGATGGTCACCACGGCCGTCCAGCAGACCCCGACGATCGACGAGCCGGTGTACGTCGCGACGGCCACCGACTATCTGCGTGAGCACCGGATCCGCTACAACCCCGAGCATCCGCCGCTCGGCAAGCTGCTGATCGCGGCCGGTGTGGCGGTGGCCGGCCCGCACTACGACCCGTCGTACACCGGCACCCAAGGGGACGTGGGCCGGCATCTGCTGTACGAGTCCGGCAACGACCCCTGGCGGCTGATGCTCTGGTCCCGGCTGCCGGTGATCGTGCTGACGCTGCTGTTCGGGCTGGTCGTGTTCGCGTTCGCCCGTGAGCTGACGGGCACGGCGGGCGGTGTGGTGGCGCTCGCGCTGTACGCCTTCTCACCGGACCTGATCGCGCACGGCTCGCTGGCCACGCTGGACGTGCCGATGGCCGGGTTCGTCCTGACGTCGGTCTGGCTGGTGTGGCGGGCCCGGCGGCGGCCCCTGCCGTACCTGCCGCTCGCCGGCGCGGCGCTCGGTGCGGCCGTCGCCACCAAGATGAGCGCACTGCTGGCGGTACCGGTGGTGATGGGCCTGGCCGCGCTGTCCACCCTCGCCGCGGGCCGGAGCCGCGAGGTGTCGCCGAGGGGTGGACCGGGGGCGAGCAGGGGCCCGGGACGCGGTGTGCGGTCCGCGCTCGCGGCAGCACGCGAGGCTCGCCGGCGCACCTCCCCGCGCCGCCGGGAGGAGGGAGCCGAGGTCCCGCTCGTGCTTGCGGGGCCGGGCGGCGGGCGGTGCCGGAAAGCGCTGTCCGCGATCGCGGGCGGGCGGTATCGGAGAGCGCCCTGGGCGATCTCCGGCGGGCGGCGGCGGAAAGCGCTGTCCGCGCTCGCCGGGGCGGGTGTCGTGCTGCTGGTGGCGGTCGGTGTCGTCTGGGCCGCGTATCTGGCCGTCGATCCGCGTCTGCGGTTCACGCCCGCCGAGCCCGTACCGGTCGTGCACGGGCTGCGCGGGCGTCTGGTGGACCTGCTGCCGGTGCCGGGCGCGTACCGGGCGGGGATGCGGGTGCAGTTCGGGCTGGAGTACCAGCCGTGGCAGGGCTATCTGTTCGGGCACCTGTACACCGGCGCGCTCTGGTACTACCTGCCGGCCGCCCTGCTGGTGAAGACGCCGCTCGGGCTGCTGGCGCTGGGCGTGGCCGGAGCCGTGACGGTCGTGGCACTGCGGCGGCTGCGGCCCTCCGCGCCGTATCTGCTGCTGCCGCCCGGGGTGTTGCTCTCGGCGGCCATGACGGGGTCGCGGGACTTCGGCACGAGGTACGCGCTGTTCGTACCGGTGTTCCTCGCGGTGGCGGCGGCCTGTCTGCCGCGGCCCGGCCGGCGGTGGACGGCAGCCGCGACAGCCGCGCTGGCGCTGTTCACGGCCGTGAGTTCGGCGCGGACGTTCCCGTACTACCTGCCGTACTCCAACGAGGCGTTCGGCGGCCCGGCGAACACCCATCGGCTGCTGCACGACTCCAACGTCGACTGGGGACAGGATCTGGGCCGGCTCGCCGAGCGGCTCCGGCAGCGGCATCCGGGCGAGCGGGTGTGGCTGGTGTACAAGGGCAGCGGTGTGCCGTCGTACTACGGCATCCACGCCGCCGATCCGCGCACCGTAGCGCCGCAGCGGGTGCACGGGCTGCTGGTGGTGTCGGACTCCGCGCTCGCCAAGGCGCGCGGACGGCTCGCCGAGCTGGTCGCAAGCAGCAGGCCGGCCGGTGAGGTGGGGCATTCGATCAGCCTCTTCCGGCGCTGAAACCTCCTGCTCAAGCCCCTGTTCACCACGGTCGGTGAGCTATGTTGAGTGCTTGTGGCAGACAAAGGAGGCGGACCGGTGCCCTCGCCGCAGCAGGCCCGCGCGCAGGCGTCAGCGATCACCTCGGGCAAGGCCGTGCCCGAGACCGAGGCCGCACCGACCTCCCGGTTGCGGGAACTGTTCGACGGCCCGCGTCTGTCGCCGGGGCAGCGGCGCATCGCCCAGTACCTGATCGAGCACATCACCGAGGCCGCGTTCCTGTCCATCACCGAGCTGGCCGACCGGGTCGGGGTCAGCCAGCCCTCCGTCACCCGCTTCGCCGCCGCCGTCGGCTTCAGCGGTTATCCCGCGCTGCGCGAGAAGCTTCAGGCGATCGCGCTGAGCACCCTGGCCGGCGGGCCGGGCGAGGAGGACCGGGCCAACGAACTGCAGGCGGCCGTCGACGCCGAGATCGAGAACCTGGAGAACCTGCGGCGGGACTTCGCCGACCCGGACCGGGTCATCCGGGTCGGCCGCGAACTGTCCCGCTCCACCCCGCTGACCGTGCTGGGCCTGCGTATCTCGGAGTCGCTGGCCGAGTACTTCGGTTACGCCGCCCGCCGGATCCACCCCGACGTGCGGCTGGTCACCCGGGGCGGCAGCGTGGCCTACGACGCGCTGCTGCAGTGCCGCGAGGCCGGCGGCACCTGGGTGCTGGCCTTCGCCATGCCCCGGCACTCCCAGGAGACGCTCCAGGCGGTCCGCGTGGCGCGCGGCGCCGGTCTGAAGGTCGCCCTGGTGACCGACCTGGCGCTCGGACCGCTGGCCGACGAGGCCGACGTCACCTTCGCCACCGGCACCGGCTCCCGGCTGGTGTTCGACTCCTACGCCGCGCCGGGCATGATGGCGGCCGCACTGCTGCAGGCCATGACCGACGCCGACCCGGAGCGCACCCAGGCCCGCCTGGAGAAGTACGAGCAGCTCTCCGACCAGCACCAGTTCTTCATGAAGGACTGACCCCGGCAGTTCGTGCGCCCGTGCGCCGGATGCGGTGAAGATCCTGCGGTCCTCCTGCCATGGACGGGGATCTTCCACGACAAATCACGCATGAATGTTTTCATACGTCTTGCAAAGCGAACGGCATATATAAATACTTCACCAGCGGACTCACCGCTTGCCCACCGCCCCGAGAAAGCCGACGGACCGCCCATGCGCACGCACGTCCCCACGCAGCGCCGGTTCCCGGCACCCGGGGCCCCCGCACGGACACCCCCAGCCGCCGTCTCCTACCCACGTCGGCGCCAGGGGTGTACCGGGGCGTGTCGTCTGCGCGACGCGCCCGTGGCGGCCCCGGCCATCCCCTAGGCCGGGGCCGCCCCGCACCCGTCGGACCACCCTCACGACGCCGCCCACCGGAAGCGATGATCATGCCTCTGACCAGCACCCGTATCAGCCACGACTGGCCCTGTCAGGTCAAGACGCCGGGCTCGTACGACTGGGAGCGCTCGGCGGCCAAGTGGCTGCGCGAGCTGATCCCCGCGCGCTACGCCAGCTATCCGGCCCTCATCCGCCACCCCGTCCTGCTCGCCCGGCACGCCCAGTTGCAGGTCCAGCAGGAGATCCGGGTGGCCCGGACCGCGCTGCAGACCGCACGGGCCGAGCTGCCCATGCTCGGACTGCCCGAGTCGGTCATCGAGCACACGATCAAGCTGTACGCCGCCGAGGTCCTGCAGCTCCAGCACATCGCCCGCAGCGTCCGCGCGGTCAGCGAGGCACTGGCCACAAGGGGGACGGGGCGCTGATCCGCGGTCCGTGCGGACTCCGTCGGTCAACGGCACGTAAACGGTTTACCCACTTTCGTGTGAACGGCCTCCGGGTGCCGCCCGGCGGCAGCCCCGTATGACCCGTTGCACGAAGCCCGTGTCAAGCTCATGTGAATCCGGACCCGGCAGACGAGTGATCGAAGGGGCCCGAATGTGCCATGCTCGTCGCGTGACGAGCGAGCCCGTGCACCCGCTTGACCCCACCGGTGCCGATCCGGCGGCGCTGGCCAAGGTCGTGGCCCGGCAGCGCGCGGAGATGGAACGGCTCCGGGACCTGGCCGCCGCATCGGCGGTCCTGGAGCGGGCCAAGGGCGTGCTGATGGCCGTCACCGGGTGTACCGCGGAAGCCGCGCACGAGGAGCTGCTGCGGCGCGCCGAGGACGGCCACCGCACGCTCCTGGAACAGTGCTGGCTCACCCTGGGCGCCCTGCTGCCCCCGAAGGAACAGCCGCTCGCCCCACCACCGGGCCCCACCGCACCGCCGGCCGCCGGCGCCCGGGAGGTCGCGCCCACCGGCACGGCGGACCTGGCGAAGATACTCGGGCGCATCGGCCGGGACCTGGTCCGGTCCGGCACCCCGCACGAGCTGGCCCAGTGCCTGCTGGACCATGTGGCACCCGAGACGGACGCCGACGCCGTGATGCTGTACGAGCGGCTGCCCGAGGGCGGCCTCGAACTGATCGGCCACGCCGGAATCGACGCGACCCTCGCCGCGCAGTGGCGGTACGTGCCCCCGGTGACCGGTGTGGTCCCGCTCGACGCCCTGCGGTGCGGTGAGCCCCGCTGGCTGGAGGACCTCGCCGCGGAGGGCGACCGGCTCCTGCTGATCGGGGGGTCGCCGGAGCGCTGGCCGAGCCGGGCCTGGCTGCCGGTGCCCGCCGGGAACACCGCGTATGCGGCCCTCGGCGTGCTGCGCCGGCGCGGCGGGCCGTTCGCAGCGCGGGAACGCGAGCTGCTGCGGGCCGTGGCCCGGCTGTGCGCGGGCCGGCTGCGCGCCCTCGACGCCCCCCAGGAACACGCCGGCGACGGTCTCGCCCAGACCGTGCAGGCGGTGTTCGACGCGCTGCCGGGCGCGGCGATCCTGCTGCTGCCGCTGCGCGCCGCCACCGGCGAGGTGGAGGACTACCGGATCGAGGCCGCCACCCCGGAGGCGGTCGACGTGTTCGGCCGGACCGGCCGGCAGATGGTCGGCAGGCACGTCCTGGAGAGCTACCCGTCCGTCGCGGGCGAGCCGCTGTGGCACGGCTATCTCGAGACCCTGCGGACGGGCGTGCCGTTCGAGAGCGAGCCGTTCGTCTACCAGGACGTGGTCGGCGACGTACCCGTGACCGCCATCTACTCGGTGCGGGCCGCGCCGCTGGGCGGGGGCCTGCTGGTCACCTGGCTGCGGCACGACCGCGCGGACCGGCAGGAGCAGCGCCTGTCCGACGTGCAGCGGCTCGGCAACCTCGGCTGGGCCAACTGGAACCTGATCACCCAGGAGATCTCCTGGTCCGAGCAGACCTACGCCGTCCTCGGCCGGGCCCCCGAGCGGCAGCCGCTCGGTCTCGAACAGCTGCCGGACCTGGCCCTGCCGGAGGACGCGGGCCCGCTCGCCCACGCGATCGCCGAACTGCTCCGCCACGCGCGGTCGCTCGATGTGCCGTTCCGCATGGACGCACCCGGGGGTGTCCGGCATCTGCGGCTGGTCGCGGAGGCCGTCACCGCGCCGGACGGCACCACGGTCGAGGTGCACGGCTTCGTCCAGGACCTCACCCCGCAGCGCAGCGCGGAACTGGCGCTGGTGGAGAGCGAGCGGGCGATGCTGCTGCAGCGCGGGATCCTGCAGGCCGAACGGGCCCTGGCCGCCCGGCTGCAGCACGCCCTGCTGCCACTGCCGAGCAAGCCGGTGCGGCTGGCCGGGCTGCGCATCGAGGTGGCGTACCTGCCCGCGCAGTCCGGCATCCACGTCGGCGGCGACTGGTTCAGCGCCATCGAACTGCCCGACGACGACGCGCTGTTCGTGGTCGGCGACGTGGCGGGCCACGGCATCGGCGCGGTGGCCACGATGGCCCAGCTCAGATTTATCGCGAAGGGCATGGTCACCACCGGCTCCTCGCTGACGGGGGCACTGGCCCGGCTCAACTACCTGCTGCTGCACTCCCGCGACAGCCAGAGCACCGCCACGCTGGTGCTCGCCCGCTACAACCCCCGTCGGCAGGTCCTCACCTGGGCGCAGGCCGGCCATCTGCCGCCGCTGCTCGTGCGCCACGGTGAGGTGCGCTACCTCGACCGGCCCGGCGGCATGCTGCTCGGCGCGACCGCGGCCCCCGCCTACGAGTCGGCGGAACTCCACCTGGAACCAGGGGACCGGCTGCTGCTGTACACCGACGGCCTGGTCGAACGCCCCGGCGAGGGCCTCGACACGGGCCTGGAACGGCTGGCCGAGGCGGTGCGCGTCCATGGCTGCGGCGAGGCGGGCTCCCTGGACTCGCTGCTCGCCACGATGCTCGCGGACGAGCGGCGGGACGACGTGTGCGTGCTGGACATCAGAATGCCGCTGGAGGGCGTGGCCGACGGGGCGGAGGCACCGGAGACGGACGCGTAGCGGCGGTCACGGGACCGGTGCCGGTGTTCGGGTGGCGGGCGGTGTCCGTCGTCCGGTCAGTCGTCGTCCCGGTGGCGCCAGTACCAGCACACGCCGACGACCAGCGCCAGCAGAAAGATGGCGGGCACGAGCAGGCCCGGGATGCGGGAACCGGTCATCGCTGGCTTTCGGTCGTGGTACGGCGGAGCACGCGACCGTCGGCCGCGGGCTGACCAGGATGGGGCCGGGCCACCGCTCCCATCGGTGACTTTCCCGAAGTGTTGCCCGCCGTTCGAATCCGGTCAGTCCACGGGGTGACCGGCGTCGATACCGGCCGCGTCGGACAGCCGCAGCAGCGGGCCGTCCCGCCCCTCGCCCCACTCCACCGGGTCGAGGACGAAACCGACGTGGTCGCCGCCGTCGGTGCGGTGCAGGATGGTGCCCACGAACCAGGCCGCCGCCTCCCGCAGGACCACCGCGCCGCCGTACCCCTCGGCAAGGTCCAGGTGCGCGAACTTGTCGATCTCGTCGCCGGTCTCGCCGCCGAAGAGTTCCGCGAGGTCCCGCTGGTCGCGGGTGAGCAGGTGGACGGCGAGGTGCTGCGCGGCCCGGGCGACCCGGTAGGTGTGGTTGGCCTTGGACAGCCAGACGGCGAACCGGGGCGGCCGGATGGAGCACTGTGAGGCGAAGCCGACCAGACACCCGGCCCGCTCACCGTCGGCCACGGCCGTGACCACGCACATGTCGGGATTCAGCCGGCCGAAGAATCCGTCCATGCCGGCCCTGCCGCCCGTCGTACCGTCCACGTCCGCCATGGCACCGCGCTCCCGTCCGCCGCTCCGGCCCGGCCTCGGCGTACGCGGCGAGGGCCGGGCGCGGCCCGCGCTACCCGGTGTTCCCGCGTGCCGCTCACGCATCGTCGCCGGGGCCGGTCCGTGACTCAAGCGCGCGGCGCGTGTCGTCGCCGTAGACGCCGGTCTCGTCGCCGCTGATGCCGTACCAGAGCTGGAACCGGGCCACGGCCGCGGTGAGGGTGGCGTCATAGGTGCCACTGGTCGAGCCGTCGCGGTAGACGTCCGGGACGCGCAGCAGGCGCCGCTGCAGGTCGGTGACCTCGGGGCCGGTGTCGCCCTGGCGGAGGGTGCCGGGGCCGTCGGGATCGGTGGTGGCGGTGGGCGCGCGGGTCGGGGTGGGGGTGGGGGCCGGTGCCGGCGTGGTGGCGGGCGGTGACGCCGTGGCCGCCGGCCGGGACGGACGCGCGCTCGCGGCGGCCTCGTGGCGAGCGGGGAGCAGCAGGGCGCAGCCGAAGCCGAGGAGCGCGGCGGCTGCCACGGCCCC
Organism: Streptomyces sp. NPDC007205; assembly: GCF_040634095.1. NCBI lineage: Bacteria > Bacillati > Actinomycetota > Actinomycetes > Kitasatosporales > Streptomycetaceae > Streptomyces > Streptomyces sp. NPDC007205. The sequence goes on along the minus strand of NZ_JBEYEW010000001.1, from coordinate 393,354 downwards.
GGCGACGACCGGCAGACGCGGACCGCGGGCCGGGCGCGCGGCACCGGAAGGGATGGGGGCCGGCGGTACGGGCGGCAGTTCCTGCGTCTCGGCCTCGTCGGTGTGCTCCGCCGGCGCCGGGGCGGTCTCCATCTCGCGCATGAGCTCCGCGAGGGCGTCGAAACGGCGGAGCCGCACCACCCGGACGGGTTCCAGGACCCGTCCGGAAAGCGGCCGTTCAGGATCGAGCGGTGTCGGCACCTGGCTCTCCTTCCGTCCCGTACGAGCGGGACTTGCGAGCTCCCCGTGCTGAGATACGGTCCGGGCGGCGACCCCGTTCAAGCCCGCAAGGACTATTGAGCGGTTGAGAAAGCGCGTGCTAGAAAGCGCGGTCATGACGACTCCTTGGTCACGCCGTGGTTTTCTGACCGTCTGCTCGGGAAGTGCGCTCGCCCTGGGTCTCGGCACCCGGGCCTCCGCGGCGTCGGACGAGTTCGCGACGCTCCGCGCGAGGTGGCGCACCCTGATCCTCGGTGAGGGGTTCAGCGCCCTGACCGAACCGTTCCGGAGCCGGCTCGCCGACCTGGGGACGACGGCGAGCCGGTACCGGGCCACGATGGCCCCCACCGCCGGCTCCCTGTGGCCCGACCTGGTCTACGCCGACCCGGATCCGGACACCGACCCGGAGTCGGTCGGCCACTCCGGGAACATGAACACCAGTTACACCCGGCTGAGCACGCTCGCGCAGGCCTACTGCCAGCCGGGCACCGGCCTGACCGGCGACACGGGACTGCGGGACGCGATCCTCACGGGCCTGGAGCATCTGCACGACGACGTCTACAACGCGGGCCGGACCTGGTACGGCAACTGGTACAGCTGGCAGATCGGCGCCCCGCAGGCGCTGCTGGACGTGTGCGTGCTGATGTACGACGCCCTGCAGGGCGCGCGGATCGCCGGCTGTCTCGCCGCCGTGGACCACTTCGTGCCCGACTCGGCGGTGGGCAGCTACAGCGGCACCAGCACGGGCGCGAACCGCGTCGATCTGTGCCGGGTGCTGGCGCTGCGCGGGGTCGTCGGGGCGAGCGCGGCGAAGGTGGCGCTGGCCCGCGACGCCCTCTCCCCCGTGTTCCCGTACGTCACCTCCGGCGACGGGCTGTACGCCGACGGCTCGTTCGTCCAGCACACGACGGTGCCGTACACCGGCTCGTACGGCTCGGTCCTGCTCGGCGGTCTCGGGCTGCTGTTCGCGCTGCTGGCGGGCTCCAGCTGGGAGGTGACGGACCCCGGCCGGCAGATCGTGTTCGACGCGGTGGAGCACGCCTGGGCGCCGTTCCTCTACAACGGCCTGGTCATGGACGGTGTCGCGGGCCGGGCGGTCAGCCGTGGGCTCTCGGCGGCGGACCCGAAGCAGATCCAGCAGGACGATCACGTGCGCGGTCATTCGGTCCTCGGGTCGATCGTGCTGCTCGGGCAGGGTGCGAGCGCGGCCGAGAACGCCCGCTGGCGCGCTCTGGTGAAGGGCTGGATGCGGCGCGACCACTACAGCCCGCCGCTCGCCGACCCGGTGCTGAGCCTGCCGCATCTGGCCCGGCTCAAGGGAGTGCAGGACGACGGGTCGGTGACGGCGGTGGCCGAGCCGACCGGGCACCGGCTGTTTCCGTCCATGGCGCGGGCGACCCACCGCAGGCCCGGCTGGGCGGCCGCGCTGAGCATGGCCGACAGGAGGATCACGTACTACGAGACCGGCAACGGCGAGAACCTGCGCGGCTGGCACACCGGTTCCGGGATGCTCTACTGGTGGGGCGACACCTTCGGCAACGGCCAGTACAGCGACGCCTTCTGGCCCACGGTCGACCCCTACCGGCTGCCCGGTACGACCGTCTCGCGCAAGGCGCTGGCCGACGCGGCGGGCGGTGACTGGGGTGCCCCGAAGCCGGACGTGAGCTGGGTGGGCGGGGCGACGGACGGGCGGCGGGCCGCGGTCGGGCAGTACCTCAAGGGCCTGCAGTCGACGCTCGTGGCGAAGAAGTCGTGGTTCTTCCTGGACGACGCGGTCGTCTGTCTGGGCGCGGGCATCACGTGCACGGACGGCACGGCCGTGGAGACGACGGTCGAGAACCGCAACCTCGGCCCGGCCGGCGGCGCGCCGTTCACGGTGGACGGCAGGGCCGCGCCCGCCTCCTCCCCCTGGTCGGCCACGCTGACCGGGGCGAAGTGGGCGCACATCGGCGGGCACGGCGGCTGTGTCTTCCCGGGCGGGGCCACGGTGCGCGCGCTGCGCGACGCCCGCGACGGCAGCTGGGGCACGATCAACAAGGGCGGTTCGGGCACCGTCCTGAACCGCACGTACCTGACGCTGTACGTCGATCACGGCACCGACCCGGCGAACGCGTCGTACTCCTATCTCCTGCTGCCGGGTGCCACCGCGGCCCGTACGCAGGCGCGGGCCTCGGACGCCAACTGGCTGACCGTACTGGCCAACACGAACAACCAGCAGGGGGTGGCCGTCACCTCGCTCGGGTTCACCGGGGTGAACTTCTGGCTGGGCGGAACGGTGGGAACGCTCACCGCGAGCGATCCGTGCTGCGTGATGATCAGCGAGAGGCAGGACGGCACGGCCGTGATCGCCGTGAGCGACCCGATGCGCATGCGCACGAGCCTCACCCTGACCTGGCGGCGGGCGGTCGCCGCTGTGACGTCCGCGCCGGCCACGCTCGCCTCGGCGGCCACCGGCACCTCGCTGACACTGGCCTTCGGCGATCTCACGGCCACCGCGGGCGCCACCCAGCGGGTCACGGTCGGGCTGGGCTGAGCGCTCCCTGCACGAACCGGTCCAGGGACGCCGTGAACGCGGTGACGAAGGCGTCCCTGGCCTCCTCCGGCAGGGCATCGAGGGACAAGTACGGGTTCAGATCCTCCAGTTCGACCAGCAGGAGGCCGCCGTCACGGGTGCGGCAGGCGTCGACGCGCTGGATGCCGGTGCCGAGGTCGTTCCAGTCGACGAAGCGGCGGGCGAACTCCAGGTCGGCGGCGGTGGCCGCATAGGGCTCCAGCTCCCAGCGGCGCTCCGGGTCCGGGGCGTACAGGGCGTACTGGAAGTCGTCGTCCACGAAGTAGAAGGACACTTCGTGGACGAAGTCGACGCAGGGCTGGATCAGCACCTGGCCGGTGGCGAGCGCGGCGACCTGACCGGCGGTGGCGGTCCGCAGGCCGAGGGAGTCCGCGCCGAGCACCGGCTTGACGACGTACCGCTCGGCGGCCGGCAGCAGGTGCAGGTCCTCGGCGCGGCCGACCGTCGGGATGACGGGGAAACCGGCGGCGCTCAGGTCGAGCAGGTACTGCTTGCCGGCCATGTCCGCCTTGCCGGTGAGCGGGTTGTACACACGCGTGCCGGTGCTGAGCGCTCGGGCACGGAAGGCGTCGTACGCGCGCTGATGGGCGAGGACGGGCCCGCTGTTGCGGACGACCACGGCGTCGAAGCCGTCCATCAGTGCCGCGGCGTCCCGCGGATGGCACAGGGCGAGGTCGAACCGGGCGCGGAGCCGTGAGGTGAGGAAGATGTCCTCGTCGCAGTAGCGGCGCCCGCGGGCCTCGTACGCCAGGTCGGTGACGTAGAGCAGGCGGGGACGGGCGGCGGGCATGGGGCATCTCCTCGGGCGGTGCGCCGGTGTCGGGGCGGCCGGTCGCCCGGCGCCCGGAGGCGGGGCCTGCCGGCACGGGCCGGTCCCGGCACGGTGGAGAAAGGTTACGGCGCAGGGCGGGCGGCGGGGTCGGGCGGGGTCCGGTGCGGCCGGCGCGGGCCGTTGGTGACGTGGTGGAGGACGGAGTCGGCCGCGGCTACGACGGCGTGCAGCGGGGACTGCCCTGGCCGGTACCCGCCTCCATAGCACTCAGTTCCCTCACAGCCTCCCTCGGACTGCACTGAGTGTCATGATCCCGGTCCGGGTGCTACGTTCCCCTCCATGAGCTCCAGCAGCGCGGCGACGGCCGCGAAGCCGCCGATGCGGGAGGCCCTCGTCGCGGCGGCCTTCCAGCTCTTCCTGGAACGCGGGTACGAGCAGACCACCGTGGACGACATCGTGGCCCTCGCCGGAGTCGGCCGGCGTTCGTTCTTCCGCTACTTCCCCTCCAAGGAGGACGTGGTCTTCCCCGACCACGAGCGCTGCCTGGCCGACATGACCGCCTTCCTCGCCGCAGGCGGCGAGGAGCACGAACCGGTGCGGCGGGTGTGCGACGCGGCTCGCCTGGTGCTGCGGATGTACGCGGAGAACCCCTCGTTCTCCGTGCAGCGCTACCGCCTCACCAAGCAGGTGCCGGGCCTGCGCGCCTACGAGCTGTCGGTGGTGTGGCGCTACGAGCGCGCGCTCGCCGAGTACCTGCGCGGGCGGTTCGCCGGACGGCCCGACGGGATGCTGCGGGCCGACGTCGTCGCGGCTGCGGTCGTCGCCGCGCACAACAACGCCCTGCGCTCCTGGCTGCGTTCGGACGGCCTCGGCGACGCGGGCGCGGCGGTGGACCACGCGCTGGGGTATGTGCAGAAGGCGTTCGGAGGCGCCCCCGGGCCCGCCGCACGGCCCGCCGTGATCGGTCCGCTGCCGGGCGGCGACCCGGAGGGCCGGCCCGACGACGTGGTGGTGCTGGCCTGCCGCCGGGACGCGCCGCTGTGGCGGGTGGTCCAGGAGCTGGAGGCGGCACTCGGTCGCACGTGAGAGCATCCGTCCGCGAATTAGGGGTACGGAGTGCCTTTACGAGTGACACTGAGTGCCATACCCTGTCGGCGTGCACGGTGGCACGGCTGCCGCGCACGCGTGTGCCCGGTGCGCCCCGGACACGCGGGATTCCGGCCGAGCGCAGGGAGTTGACCAGCGTGTACCACCACTCAGCAAACGCCTCGCATCCGGCGGCCGGCGCCGCGGCGGGAGTTCTCGATCCCGTCTCCGCGGACTCCAAGGACGCCATCCTCTTCCAGCGGTGCACCTGGTGCGGCACCGCGATGTACCACCGCCTGCTGTGTCCGGTGTGCCAGGGCAGCGAGCTGCGCACGGAGCGCAGCGAGGGCGTCGGCACGGTCCGGCACTCCACCGTGGTGCACCGCAACACGCCCGCGGCACGCAATGTCTCGCTGATAGAGATGGCCGAGGGGTTCGTCGTACGGGGCCGGGTCATGGGTCCGCCGGTCGGTATCCACAGCGGAGACCGGGTCCGGCTGTCCACCGCCCAGGATCCGGTGCGCGGCGAGCCGGTCTTCCAGCTGCTGGACGAGTCGTACCGGAGCGCCTGGACCTGACCACGGGCCCCGCGGCGTATACCGTCACCGGCGCCGGAGCCCCGGCACCACCTCCCTGACGACGACCGGATGCCCGGTCTCGAACGCCCGGTTGGCGCCGAGGCCGACGGCGAGGGCGAGGGCGAGGGCGAGCGCCCCGTCGCGTTCGGTGGCCGCCGGCACGCAAACCGGACCGTCGGCACGGTCGCCGTCCCCGTCCACCGGTCCGAACAGGGCGGCCGCAGCAGGCGCGGGTCCGGGAGTGGGCCTGGACCGGATCCGGGTTGTCCGGTCACGGCCAACGAGGCCCTGGCCGGGGCGGTCGCGGCGCGCGGCGGTCTGGTGGTGCTCGGCGCGTCCGGGGTGTCCCTCGGGTCGCCGGGGACCCGGTGACGGGCGTGGGCTGTCCGGCCGGGTTCCTCCCGGCGTCCACCGTCGTGCCGGCCGGAGGAAACGGCACTCGCCCACCTGCCGGCCGCCTTCGCCGGAGCGGAGGCATGCCGGGTCATCGGCTCACGGGTCGCCGGGCGGCCGATGGCCGCCGGTGGGCCGCTGCTGGGCCGCTGACCGGGCCGCTGACCGCAGGGACATCGGTGCCACGCTCGCCCACGAGGTGGCGCATCGGCTCGGTGCACGTGATGGTCGCACACTCCGCCGTCACGCCGGCTCCGGCGATCGGCCGGCTGGTCGCGGCCGAGATCGCCACCGGGCGGCCTCCCGCGCAACTGGACCAAGTCCGGCCGCCGTTGGCGTAGTGGCCCGATGTGATCGATCACGTGTCCTTCACAGGCAACCCACAGACTGCCCCTTCCGTCCTCCGGGGACGAGGGGCTCCCGGGACGGACGGGACGCCCGAGGTCGGGGGCTGAAGGAGGAACAGTGGTCCGTGCCCGGCGCATATGGGTGACCGCCGCCGCGTTGCTCGCGGTGGCGGGGGCATCCCCAGGGGCGGCAGTAGCCCAGGCTCAACCACCGTCAGGACCAGGCGCGTTGACCTCCTCGGAGGACGGAACGCTGCCACCGGGGTGGCGGATCGCCGGCGGCCGGTCGGCGCCGCAGCTGGTGTGGCGGTCGGACCGGCCGGTGCCGATGGGTGACGCCCGGGTCGAATTCCGGTCGGACGGGCGGCTGTGGGGAGTGCCACGGCCCGACCCCGACGGGCGTACCTTCCGGATGCCGCTGGACGGCCGCCAGGCCACGGGGCTGCGGGGGCCGGCGGGACTGCAAGTGTGGTCCGGTGGACGCCGGTTGGACGCGCGGACCGCCACCGGCGCGCACGACACGCCCGGGGCCTCGTCCGCGCCCCGGCCACCGGCCCCGCTGCCCGCGAACGAGGTCGATCCCGGCAAGCCCGGTCCGTACCGGACCCGGACCGGCGAGTACAGCCTGAAGCCGGTGAAGCTGCCGGGCCTCTCGGCGCCGGTGGAGATGCGCGGGGTGGTCGTCGCCCCCGTCGGCGCGTCCGGCCGGCGTCCGCTCGCGCTGTTCCTGCACGGCCGCCACTTCACCTGCTACAAGGGCCAGGAGATCACCGGCGACTGGCCGTGCAAGGCCGGCATGGAGCCCGTGCCGAGCCACCGCGGTTACCTGCGCGACCAGAGACTCCTCGCCTCCCAGGGCTATGTGACCGTCTCGGTCTCCGCCGACGGGATCAACGGCCAGGACGACGCCGCCGAGGACAGCGGCGCGCAGGCCCGTTCCTCGCTGGTGCGGCTGCACCTGGCGCGCTGGGCCGACTGGGCCGCGCACCCCGGGACCGCCCCGCCGGCCGTACGCCTCTCGCCCCGCGCCGACCTGTCGCGCGTGCTGCTCGTCGGGCACTCCCGGGGCGGCGAGGGCGTCGACCGGGCGGCCCTGGACAGTCTGTATCCACCGCCCGCCGACCAGGACGCCTACCACGGCCCGGTCCGCTGGACCATCCGAGGCACGGTCCTCATCGGTCCCACCGTCTTCGGTCAGAACCCGGTGCCCGACGTGCCGTCCGTGACGATCCTGCCCGGCTGCGACGGTGACGTCTCCGACCTGCAGGGCCAGGTCTACGTCGACGGCACCCGCGCGGTCAGCAACGGCAGCGCGCTGCACAGTGCCGTGTACGTCATCGGCGCCGACCACAACTTCTTCAACTCCGAGTGGACGCCGGGCCAGGCCGCGGCGCCCGCCGAGGACGACTTCTCCGACGACCCGGACCACCCGGACCCGGTCTGCGGCAAGCACGCGGCGACCCGGCTCACCGCCGACCAGCAGCACCGGGCCGGCTCGACATACATCGCGGCCGCCGCGCGGCTGTTCCTCGCCGGCGACGACCGGGTGCGGCCGCTGCTGGACGGCTCCGGGAAGCGCGCCCCGTCCGCGGACCCGGCGCGGGTGCTCAGCCACGCGGTGGGCGGGCGCCGTGGTGCCGGGTTCCTTCCCGACGGCGGGCTGACGGTGACCGGCGCCCGGCTGTGCGACGCGGTGGATCCCAGCCCGGCCAAGGCCTGCATGGGGCAGGGCGCCAAGGGCGCGTCGCCGCACTTCGCGCGGTGGGAGACCGACCGGGAGACCGGCCGGCAGGCGATCGCGCTGCGCTGGACGCGCGCCGGTGCCCCGGCACGCGTCAGCCTGAAGCGGCCCCTGTCGCTGTCCGGCGCCAAGGCGCTGGCGCTGCGGCTGTTCGTGCCGCCGAACTCCCGGGGCACGCGGCTGGACGTGTCCCTCACCGACGCCTCCGGCCGTACGGCGAGGCTGGGCCGCATCAGCGCCGACGGGCTGCCCGGCAGCGAGCGGACGACGTCCTACTGGGCGCGCGAGTTCCGGGTGCCGCTGACGGCTGCCACCCGCGCCGGACTCAAGCTCGGCTCGGTCAAGTCGATGGAACTGACGGCGCGTTCGGCGTCCGGGCAGGCCTGGCTGATGGACGCGTGGCGCTGGCGGCCGGGGACACCCGCGGCGCGGGCGGCGGCGCTGCCCCGTGTGGACGTCGGCCGCCGCACGGTGGCCGAGGGCGACTCGGGCGTACGCACCTATCGCGTTCCGGTCCGGGTGTCGGGCCGCGGCAGCGGGCAGGTCCGGGTGTACGTCGTCGACCCGGCCACCGGGAAGGCGAAGGACCGGCTGGTGACGGTGCACCCCGGCGGCCACGACATCGACGTACCGGTCGAGGTGAAGGGCAACACGCGCTACGGCACGGACGTGTCGTACGACGTCCTGGTCAAGGCGGTCCACGGTGCGGTCGTCGGCTCCTACCGGGGCGGGATCACCGTCCACGACGACGACCCGGCTCCGGCGATGACCGTCACGCCGGTCGCCGGCCGGGTCACGGAGGGGCAGTCCCTGAAGTGGCGGCTGTCCCTGTCGCAGGCGGTCGACGTCGACATGAGCGCGATGTTCGCGGTGGTGCCGGCCACCGCGCCGGAGCTGTCCACGAAGGACGTCCCGGCGCGCTGGCTGCAGGAGACCTCCGGGGCGAAGCCCGACCCGGAGCGGCCGCTGTCGAAGGTCGGCGGTCTCACCCTGTGGGTCGGCATCCCGGCGGGGCGGACGAGCGCGGACATCACCGTGCCGACGGTCACGGACGGGGTGAGGGAGCAGGCGGAGTCGGTGCGGTTCCAGCAGGTCGACATGCAGACCGGTGAGCCGCGCCCCGACGGGCTGGTGCTGTCCGGATCGGTGCTGGACGCGTCGTAGCGGGCCGGATGCGGGTGGCCCTCACTCGGTGAGGGTCACCCGGATGCCGACCGTGCCGTCCAGGCCGCGCCGCAGCCTGCTGCCGAGCAGCGTGAGGCGGCCGACGATGCCGTACTTGCGGGCGATGAGGTCCCGGTAGCGGGCCGTGGTGGCGGGGTCCGTGATCTCCGCGGTGCCCGGCAGCTGGTCGCCGGTGGGGTTGCCGCGCAGGTCGCAGGGGCCGACGAGGACGTCCGGGCGGCGCCGGATCCGCTTGACCTTGAAGCTGTCGGCGGCCGTCCACACGCCGAGGCCGGCACCGTCGCGGACCACCCACACCGGGGTGGCGACCGGGGTGCCGTTCTTGCGGTAACTGGTCACCAGCAGGTACTTGCCGGAGCCGAGCCGGTCCAGCCGCGTGTCGTCCATGCCCGGCAGTCTAGGAGGCCGGCGCGTTCCGGACCGGCCCGGTCACGTCAGGGCCGCCGCCATGCGCCGTACGCCCTCGGTGAGGATCTCAGGCGAGGTGGCCAGGTTCAGCCGTACGTGCCCCGCGCCGCCGGTGCCGAAGGGCGGGCCCGAGCTGAGGGCGACCCGGCCGCGGTCGAGGAAGACCTGTGCGGGGTCGTCGCCCAGGCCGAGGGCGCGGCAGTCGAGCCAGGCCAGGAAGGTGGCCTCGGCGGGCTGCGGGCGGATCGCGGGCAGGTGCTCGGTGAGCAGGGCGGCGAGCAGGTTCCGGTTGGCGTGCAGCCCGGCCAGCAGGGCGTCCAGCCAGCGGGTGCCCTCGCGCAGGGCGGCCGTGTGGGCGATGACGCCGATGTGGCTGGGGCCGTGGCCGACCTCCTCGGGAAGCCGGGCGAGGTCGGCGGCTGCCTTCGGGCCGGCGAGGGCGAGCGCGGCCTTGAGACCGGCCAGGTTCCAGCCCTTGGAGGCCGACATCAGGGACAGCCCGCTCTCGGCTCCGGGGACGCTCAGGTACGGCACGAAGGGGACGCCGGGCGTGACGAGCGGGGCGTGGATCTCGTCCGCGACCACCCGGACGCCGTACCGTTCGGCGAGGGCGGCGACGGCCGTCAGTTCGGCGGCGGTGTGGACGGTGCCGGTGGGGTTGTGCGGGCTGCACAGCAGGAAGGCGGCACGGCCGGAACCGGCGGTCGCCCGCCGGAACGCCTCCTCCAGCGCGGCCGGGTCGATCCGCAGACCGGCGCCGAGCGGGGCTTCGACCACCCGGCGGTCCATGTGGGTGATGAACTGGAAGAACGGCGGATACACCGGCGGGTTGACGATCACGGGATCGCCGGGCCCGGTGACCAGTTTGATCATCTCGACCACGCCGAGCATCACGTCCGGAACGATCGCGGTGCGCTCGACGGCCATCCCGTCCCAGTTCCAGCGTGCGGCGGCGAACGCGGCCAGCGCCTCGGCGTAGGCGGTGCCGGCCGGGTACCCGGTGTCGCCGAGGGTGAGCGCGTCGCTCACGGCGCGGACCACGGGCTCGGCGAGCGGTACGTCCATCTCGGCCACCCACAGCGGCAGCACGTCCTCGGGGTAGGTGCGCCACTTCATGCTCGTACGACGGCGCAGCTGCTCCAGGCCGAGGGCGCGCAGCGGGTCGCCTTCGCCCGGAGTGTCGTGCGGGATGCCGGTCATGGGCTCACGATAGGCGCTGCGGGGGCAGGGGGCACGGGCGGAAATCCGGGGACGTGCGGCGGAGATCAACTCGGGCGTCTAGATTGCGTCTTGCACGGTGTATCCCTCGTCAGGCATCTCATCCGCATCCAGGAGCTGACCCACGTGACCGACAACCCGGCAGCCACCGACGACGTGGCCGTGTCGCTGCGTGCCCGTATCACCACCAGCCAGCCGCACACCGCCCGGATCTGGAACTACTGGCTCGGCGGCAAGGACAACTACGAGGTCGACCGCGCGGCCGGCGACCAGATCCGCCAACTGCACCCGGGCATCGGCGAGTACGCGCGCGCCGACCGGCTGTTCCTCGGCCGGGCCGTGCGCCACCTGGCCGGTGAGGCCGGCATCCGGCAGTTCCTGGACATCGGCACCGGGCTGCCCACCGCCGACAACACGCACGAGGTCGCCCAGCGCGTCGCGCCCGAGTCGCGGATCGTGTACGTCGACAACGACCCGCTGGTCCTCGCCCATGCGCGTGCCCTGCTGACGAGCACACCTGAGGGCCGTACGGACTATCTGGACGAGGATCTGCGCAACGTCGACGCGATCCTCGAACACGCTGCGAGGACACTGGACTTCAGTGAGCCGGTGGCGCTGATGCTGCTCGGTGTGGTCATCTTCATCGGCGACGACGAGGATCCGTACGGTCTGGTGCGGCAGTTGACGGACCGGCTGCCGGCGGGAAGTCACCTGGTGCTGTCGCACACCGTCACCCACCCGTCGATGCCGGACGTGGACGAGGCGGTGAGGTTCTGGAACGAGCACGGCACACCGAAGCTGACCCAGCGCACCCCCGAGGACGTGGCCCGGTTCTTCGACGGTCTGGAGCTGCTGGAGCCGGGTGTCGTGTCCTGCTCGCGCTGGCGCCCCGAGCACGACCACGGGGCCGAGCCGGAGGAGGTCGCGATGTTCGGCGGGGTGGCCCGCAAGAACTGAAGTCCGGGCAGTGGACGTCCCGGCCGGCGGTGAACGCCTCGGCCGCGGGCCGCGTATGGAGGTGCGGGCTCTCGACGACCCGAGGGCCTCGCGCCGCCGTTGACCGGCGGGGCGCGTTCGGTTCGGCTTCGGGAGCCCTGCATGCGGCACGCACGACGACGGATCGTCAGGCGGGTGACACGCCTGGTGGCGGTCGGCGGACTCCTCCTGGGGGGAGCGATGGTCGCCCAGGCGGCCATGGCGAGCGAGACGCCTCCGGCCGCCGCCAGACCCTTCGCCTCGGTCACCGGCGGTGCGGACCCCGGCGCCGCGCTGGTGGCGCGGCTCGGCACGGCGCGGACGGCGGGCAACTGGATCGGCGCCGACGGCCGGCCGGTCGTGGCGGTGACCGACGAGGCGGCGGCGCGGGAGGTACGGCGCGCGGGAGCAGCGGCGAAGGTCGTGTCGCACAGCATGAACGAACTGAAGTCGGCCACGGCCGCGTTGCGTGCGGCGCCGCGCGTGGCGGGTACCGCGTGGGCGGTGGACTACCGCACCAACCGGGTCGTGGTGCGCGCGGACAGCACGGTGTCCGCCGGTGACTGGTCCCGGATGAGCCACGTCGCCGCGAGGATCGGCGGCTTCGTGCGGATGGAGCGCATGAAGGGCACGTTCACCACACGGCTGAACGGTGCGCAGCCGATCCTGTCGACCGGTGGCCGCTGCTCGGCGGGGTTCAATGTGACCAACGGGCAGAGCGACTTCATTCTCACCGCCGGTCACTGCGGGCCCGCGGGATCCACCTGGTTCGCCGACAACCAGGGCAACCAGCAGCTGGGCCGGACGGTGAGCAGCGCCTTCCCCGGCACCGACTTCTCGCTCGTGCAGTACGCCTCCGGCAAGGCCGGGGACGGCGCCGACGTCGTCGCGATCGGCGGCGGCAACGGGGTGCGGATCACGGGTGTCGCCGATGCGGCGGTGGGACAGCGGGTGTTCCGCAGCGGCAGCACCAGCGGCCTGCACGACGGGACGGTCACCGCGCTGAACGCGACCGTCAACTATCCCGAGGGCACGGTCACCGGACTCGTCGAGACCAATGTGTGCGCCGAGCCCGGCGACAGCGGCGGACCGCTGTTCTCCGACGGGATCGCGCTCGGTGTCACCTCGGGTGGCAGCGGTGACTGCAGGACAGGCGGGACGACGTTCTTCCAGCCGGTGACGAAGGCGATGGCGGCGCTGAACGTCAAGCTCATCGTGTCCGCGCAGAACGCCGGCGGCGCCGCCCGGCAGGGCTCCTCCTCCCCCGCGCCGTCCGCCCCGGCCGCACAGGGCGCGGTCGCACCGAACGCGGCCTCGCCCGGCTCCTCGGCACCGGTGACGGGCACGGCGGGGCAGACGCTCCTGGCTCGGCTGACGGACACCCGGAACGTCGGTCCCGGGCTGCTGGTGATCGCGGGCAGTCTGATCGCGCTGGTCGCGACCCGCTACATCCGGGCGGAGCAGGACCGCAAGGCGTATCAGCGGTACTACTCGGCGACCTGGGGCTGAGGAAAGCCCGGGGGGTGCTACGCGAAGGGCACCCGTGTGCTCACGGGTGCCCTGGGTGGATTTCGGTGCGGTCCGCGCGAGGTCGGTCAGGCCGCCCGGTGCGACCTCGGGGTCGCGGCGGCCCACTCCATCACGAGGCGCTGGTACTCCGTGCGCTGCTCGGTGGTCAGTGTCCCGCCCGACCGGCGCCACAGGGCCCTGATCTCCTCGTTGACCTCCGCGGCCGATCGCTCGGTGGCGGCTTCAAGAGTGGTGGACATGCTGTGAAGCATATGCCGGTCGACGTGAAGACGCTGTGAGCAAGGACACCCGATACGGACATTCCGGACCGTGTTGCTCATCACGTCAATCTGTCAACCCTGACTGCTCAGGTGCCCGGCTTGCGGCCGTAGACGAAGACGTCGTCGCCCGACCTCAGCAGCGACCAGTACGCCTTGGCGTCCTTGGTGGTCATGTTGACGCAGCCGTGCGAGCCCGGCGGGTTCCACATGCTCAGGTTGACCGAGTGGAAGGCCTGGCCGCCGTCGAAGAACTGGCTGTAGGGCATCGGCACGTCGTAGAGGTTCGAGACGTGGTCGATGTCCCGCCAGTAGATCTTCTTCAGGCCGGTGCGGGTGGTGTAGCCCTTGCGGCCGGTGCGCACGGGAACCGGGCCGTAGACGAGCTTCTTGCCGTCCTGGACCCAGCTGAGCTGGAGTGTGAGGTTCACGCAGGCGATCCGGCCCTTGTTCACCGGGCACGCGCCGTCCTTGCCGGGGTTGTTCCCGGCGGCCTTCTGCCTGTTCATGAGGTCCACCACGCCCCAGGTGACCGGTCCGGCGTAGCCGATGGCGGGCGTGATGCCGTGCCTGTTCTGGAAGGCCTGGATGGCCGTGCAGTCGGCGGCGGACTGCTTGCCGTCGACCGGCCGGCCGAGGAACCTCTCCACCTGCTTCTGGTACGGCCCCGCCTGCGTGGTGCAGCTCGCGGCCTGGGCCGGTGCCGCCGCGGTGAGGGCCAGCGTGAGCGGCGCCACCAGTCCCGTGACGCCGAGCGCGGCGACACCTCGTCCGCGTACATCCCCCATGCGCATCTTCTTCTCCCCTTGTCGCCCGGGGCCTGCCCCGGGTGCCTCCCTGCGCGATTCCCGCAATGCCGGACTCCTAGACCTGCGCGGAGGCGTGGGGGTTGTGGTTCCGGTCAGGCTGTGACGAAACGGTGAACTTCGTCACCGCGCAGCCGCCCGGCGGGGAGTCCGCGGCCGTAGGCGGCCAGCAGCAGGTCCTGGCCGCGGCCGTACAGCGGCGCGCCCGAGCCGAAGGGCCAGCCGAGGTCGTCCGCGCACAGCCGTACGCCGGTGAGGCCGGCGCCGAAGACGGTGTCGCGGTCCTGGCCGAGGGCGCCAGTGACGGGCGCCGGTGACGTCCAGGCCACGGCCGTGCCCGGACACCCCTGCTCGTCGAGTACGAACGCGCCGATGCCGTCCGCCGGCGGTCCTGCGCGGGTACCGGCTGATCGGTCTGCCGCGCGGAACCGCGCTCCTGTCGGGACTTCCGGCGCGTTCTCAGTGGCCGCGCCGGATCCATTCCTCCAGGTGAGGCGCCTCGGCACCGATGGTGGTGGCGTCCCCGTGCCCGGTGAGGACCTTGGTCTCCGGGGGGAGGGTGAGGAGCCGGCCGCGGATGGAGTCGATGATCGTCGGGAAGTGGGAGTAGGAGCGTCCGGTGGCGCCGGGGCCGCCCCGGAAGAGGGTGTCGCCGGTGAAGACGGTGCCGAGCCCGGGGTCGTACAGGCAGACGGCGCCGGGGGCGTGGCCGGGGGTGTGGAGCACGGTCAGGTCGGCGCCGGCCGCCTCGATGACCTGGCCGTCGAGGAGATGCCGGTCGGGGTCGCGGTCGGGGTGGGTCTGTTTCCACAGTGGCAGGTCGTCGGTGTGCAGCCAGATGGTGGCGCCGGTGCGGTCGGCGAGCGCCGGTGCGGCGTTGACGTGGTCGTTGTGGGCGTGCGTGCACACGATGGCGATCAGCCGCCGGTCGTCGACGGCGCGGGCGATGGCCTCGGCGTCATGGGCGGCGTCGATGACGATCACCTCCCGTTCGTCGCCGACGATCCACACGTTGTTCTCGACGTCCCAGGTGCCGCCGTCGAGGCTGAACTGCCCGGAGGTGACGAGTCGTTCGATGCGTACGGTCATCAGAGCACCACCACCGAACGCAGCACGTCGCCGTGGTGCATCCGCTCGAACGCCTTCTCCACCTCGTCCAGTTGGACGGTCTCGGTGACGAACGCGTCGAGCGGCAGCCGGCCCTGCAGGTGCAGGTCGATCAGCATGGGGAAGTCACGGGAGGGCAGGCAGTCGCCGTACCAGCTGGACTTCAGGGCACCGCCGCGTCCGAAGACGTCCAGCAGGGGCAGTTCGAGTTTCATCTCGGGGGTGGGAACCCCGACGAGGACGACGGTGCCGGCGAGGTCACGGGCGTAGAAGGCCTGCCGGTAGGTCTCCGGACGGCCGACGGCCTCGATGACGACGTCGGCGCCGAAGCCGCCGGTCAGCTCGCGGATCGCCTCGACCGGGTCGCTCTCCTTGGAGTTGACGGTGTGCGTGGCGCCCAGGGTGCGGGCCTTGTCCAGCTTGCGGTCGTCGATGTCCACGGCGATGATCCTCGCCGCACCGGCGAGGTGCGATCCGGCGATGGCCGCGTCGCCGACGCCGCCGCATCCGATGACCGCGACGGAGTCGCCCCTTCCGACGCCCCCCGTGTTGATCGCCGCGCCGATGCCGGCCATCACGCCGCAGCCCAGCAGGCCGGCGACCGCCGGGGAGACGGCCGGGTCGACCTTGGTGCACTGGCCGGCGGCGACGAGGGTCTTCTCGGCGAACGCGCCGATGCCGAGGGCCGGGGAGAGCTCCTGCCCGGTGGCGGCGAGGGTCATCTTCTGCCGAGCGTTGTGGGTGTTGAAGCAGTACCAGGGCCGGCCGCGCAGACACGCCCGGCAGTTCCCGCACACGGCACGCCAGTTGAGGACGACGAAGTCTCCGGGTGCCACATCGGTCACATCCTCGCCGACCGACTCCACGACACCGGCGGCCTCGTGGCCGAGCAGGAAGGGGAAGTCGTCCGAGATGCCGCCCTGCTTGTAGTGCAGGTCGGTATGACAGACTCCGCAGGCCTGCACGCGCACCACGGCCTCGCCGGGTCCCGGATCCGGCACCACGATCGTCTCGACCCGTACGGGCTCGTCCTTCCCCGGTGCGATCACGCCGCGCACTTCCTGCGCCATGGTCTGACCCCTTCCTCGGTTGCATTCCCCGCCGACCCTACGCGCGACCGAACGGCAGCGGGACGGACCACGGCGGCGATCGTGGATCTTTCCGGCCGCCGGACGAACGGACCGGGTCCTCACTTCGCGGCAACGATTCGAATTACGTAAGAATTTGACCGAATAACGTCATTCTATGATGGCAATCTTTTTGCAGGCTGCGGGAGTTTGCCTGGTGTGTGCACCGGACCCGGGCGTGCCTCAATGGGGGCATGTCCCTCGACGGCCGCACTGGACGTACCGCATTCCTGTTCTCGGCCGGCGCCGCCTCGCGGCCCGGTACGGCGCGTGAACTCCGGGACATGTTCCCGGTGTTCGCCGACGCCCTCGACGAGATCTGCGCGCGCCTCGATCCGTATCTCGAACTCCCGCTGGAATGCGTGCTGTCCGCGGCCGACGGCACGCGTACGGCCGCGCTGCTGGACCGGGAGTCGTTCGCGGGGCCGGCGGTCTTCGCCATCCAGGCGGCGCAGTACCGGCTGCTGCACAGCTGGGGCGTCCGGCCGGACGTGGTGTTCGGGCACGCGTCCGGGCGGATGGCCGCCGCGTACGCCGCGGGTGTGTTCTCCCTGGCGGAGGCCTGTCACGCGGTCGGCGCCCTTTCCCGCCTGCTGGGCGGCCTGCCGGTGCAGGGGCCGCGCGCCGCCCGGCCGGACGGCGTCCTCGCCGCCTACGGCCGTACGCTCGCCACGCTCCACCCGCGTGTGCCGCGCCTCCCCCTGGTCTGCGACGTCACGGCCCGCCCCGTGGGTGCCGAGACCGCCGACCCGGAGTTCTGGGTGCGGCGCGCCCCGCTGCGCCTCGCGGACACCGTCGGCCTGCTGCGCCGCGACGGGGTCCGCACCTGGCTGGAACTGGGCCCCGCGGACCAGCTCACCCGGCTGCTCACGGACTGCCTCACGGACGGTACGGCCGCGGCCTTCGCGCTGTGCCGGGACTGGGCGCTGCTGCGGTCGGGACCGAGCGCGGGCCCACAAGGCTCCTGACCGGGCGGAGGCATAGGTCTGCGCTTGCCGTGGCCGCCGGGCCGGAGGAGCCTCGAAGGGTGGGGGTCCGCGTGGTCCGCGCCCCGCCGGGCCGCGGGCGCCCGAAGGAGGTCACCATGGGCACCGCCGCGACAGGTTCCGCCTTCGACACCGAGGCACTGCGCCGGGGCATAGAAGGGAACACCGGGAACACCCTTCTGTCGCTCTACGCCGACGACGCCGAGATCCGCATCGTCGACCACAACCACCAGCCCAGCCGCCCCACCGTGCTGCGCGGCCGGGGTCAGATCGCCGAGTTGCTGGACGACATCTACAGCCGCGACATGACGCACAAGCTGGACCAGTGCGTGGTGCAGGGCGACCACGCCGCGTTCACCGAGTCCTGCCAGTACGGGGACGGCACCCGGGTCCTCGCCGAGTCGATGGTCACATTGCGTGACGGCAAGATAGCCAGCCAGTTGCTCATCCAGGCCTGGGACGAGTAGACGAGTAGGCGCACACACCGGCTCGACGGGCGGCGGAAGGAGATTCGCCAGGGTCCGGGTCACCTCACAGCTGAGCTGGACCTTCCGGGCGCGGGCGGGCCAGGACCGGCTTCCGCGGCAGGTCCGCCCGTGCGCGCCGTTCTGTGTACGCGTGATCCAGGTCGCAGGGGTGCTCGGTTACGCTGTTCCCGGGCCGTGACTGGCGCTGAGGTGGAGTACCACCGGGGAGCGGTCCGTGTTGGATGCCGCGCGCCTGGGCAAGAGAGTCGATCCAGCTCAGGAGTGTGCAGCATGACCCAGGCCCGTCTCATGGACGGCACCGCCCTCGCCCGCCGTATCGTCGAGGAGACCGCGAAGAAGGCCGCCGACCTCACGGCACGGACCGGTACCGCGCCCTGTCTCGCGACCGTGCTCGTCGGTGAGGACCCGGCGTCCGTGACCTACGTCCGCATGAAGCAGAACCGCTGCCGCAAGGCCGGTATCGAGTCCCGGCACGTGGCCCTGCCGGCCACCACAACCACCGGCGAACTCGTGGGCACGCTGCGGGAGTTGTCGGCCGACCCGGCCGTGCACGGCATCCTGCTCCAGCACCCGGCCGGCGAGCACATCGACGAGCGGGCCGCGTTCGAGGCGATCGCACCGGAGAAGGACGTCGACGGCGTCACCTTCGCCTCGTTCGCCACGATGAGCTTCGGCCTGCCGGGCTTCGTGTCCTGCACGCCCGGCGGCATCCTGCGGCTGCTGGACGAGTACGGCGTCGATCCCGCCGGCAAGCGGGCCGTGGTCGTGGGCCGCAGCGCGATCCTGGGCAAGCCGGTGGGCATGCTGCTCCTGGCCCGGGATGCGACCGTGACGTACTGCCACTCGCGGACGGCAGACCTGTCGGCGGCTGTCCGGGAGGCGGACGTCGTGGTCGCCGCGGTGGGCCGGCCGCGGCTGATCCGCGGGCAGGACATCAAGCCGGGCGCCGTGGTGATCGACGCCGGCTACAACCCGGGGAACGTCGGCGACGTCGACTTCGACTCCGCCGTGGAACGGGCCTCGCTGATCACGCCGGTGCCGGGCGGTGTCGGCCCCATGACGATCGCCACGCTGCTGGAGCAGACCGTCGAGGCCGCCGCCCGGCAGCTCGGCGCCTGAGGTCAGCGCATCCAGGCGCTGTAGCCCATGACGTCCCCGGCCTTCACGCCGTACTCGGGGTCGTTCTTGCGGAAGGTGGCCTCCATGCCGAGGACAGCGCCGGTGCGCGGTTCCAGGATCAGCATGCGCCGGACGGTGCCGGCGTCATACACGTAGGCCTGGCCGGCGCGGCCGAGCCGGTCGGTCACCTGCCCGGCCGGCCGCAGCCCGCGGGCCTGCGCGAACACCCGGACGAGAGCGGCCGACTCGTGGGCACCGAGGGTCCAGTTGTCGAGCATTTCCGCGACGGCGTCGAAGAGTTCGACGGTGCTCAGCGGGGCCGTGCCGCGGTTCACCCCGGGGCGGGCGATTTCGGTGAGGTAGGCGCGCAGGGCCGCCGCGGTGTGCGGCGGGGGTGCCTCGGGCGGGGCGTCGCTCCAGCTCGGCGGGTAGGTGGTCCGGCTGAGCACATGGCCGTCCGCCACGAGGCGTGGCTCGTCGCCCTCGTCGGTGAGGACCGGGCGGCCGGGTGTGCGCGGGTCGGTCGCCACGACGAGTTCGGTGTGGCTGGCGTCCGCCCGCCAGCGCACCACCCGTTCCTCGGGGAGTGTGACGGGCGGCTCGTCGTCGCTCATGCCGAGGGCCCACACCTGCACATGCGTCCCTTTGCGCAGGCCCGGCGAGCCGTCCGCCGCAGCCGCGTCGGCCAGGGCCGTCATGTCCTTCAGGGGTACGGGGGTGGAGTGAACGTGGACGGCAAGCGGGCGCGGCGCGGCGACGGCCGCCGGAGTGCCCGCCCCGCCGAGCAGCGCCGTGAGGGCGGTCACCAGGACGACGGCGGTGGCGGCGAGGCTCCAGGCCAGCCGGGCGCGTGGGGTACGACCGTGCAGCGGCGCAAGCAGCCGGACGCGGCGCGGTGGGCGTTCCTCGCCCAGCAGCCGCTTGAGATGCCGCTCGGCGCGGTGGTCGAGCGGTCCGTCGCCGAAGTGAGGGCCGTCGGCCCGTACCGGATTGGCGCTACGCAGGAGTTCGAGGTCGTCAGGCATGTCGGTGGTCCTTGCTGAGGTACGCGCCATGGACGCTCGCCGCGCGTGGCGGGCGCGGGCCGTGACCGTGCTCCTGCGCGGGCGTCGCACGGTCGGTGGTCTCGGCGTGCACGGTGTCGGGTCGTCCGTCGGCCGGCAGCGGCCTCTCGACCGGTGGCCGGTCGGCCTCCGATGCGGGGCGTATCCGGTCGATCTGGACACGGAGGCGGTTGCGGGCCCGGTGCACACGCATGGCTGCCGCCCGGGTGCCGCAGCCCAGGACGACCGCGATCTCGTCGGTGCCGAGTTCCTCCCATGCCGTGAGGCGCAGCACCTCCTGGTCCGCCAGGGACAGCCGGGCCAGCGCCTCGTGCACCCAGGCGCCGGGGCCCTCCGCATCGGGGCTGTCCACGACGTGCCGGCCGCGCGCGGCCTCGTCGTTGCCCAGTCGGTCCACCAGCCGTCGCCTGCGGCCGTAGCCGCGTACCGCGTTCGCCAGGCAGTTGCGGGCCACCCCGTACAACCAGGGCAGCGGCGCGTCCGGCAGGTCGCGCCGCCGTCGCCAGGCGACCGTGAACACCTCCGCCACCACTTCCTCCACCTCGTCGGCCCGCCCGGGCAGTCGCCGCGCGACATAACGGCTGACCGCCCAGTAGTGCTCGCGATAGGCAGCGGCGAAGATCTCGTCGTTGCTCATGTTCCGTTCGTGTCCAGCACCGCCTGGATCGTCACACCCTTCTTCCGTGATGCTCATCGCGTCGTCCGAGTGTGACCGGTGGGCGGGGCGCGGACACGGGGCATCGATCTGGCCGACGGCGGAGCCGCGCCGGCCATCGCTACGCCGCCAAGACGACAGTCGGCCCCTGGACCCGAGTACGCCTCAGACGGGCCGGCCTGCCTGTCGGTCGGTCGGCCCGTCCGGGGTTCACCAGGTGACCGGCAGGCTCAGCGGGAAGCGGCGGATGGTATCCGTGTCCCATCGGATGTCGTCGGGGTCGCTGTCGAGGCGCAAGTGGGGGAAGCGGGTAAGCAAGCCGGTGACCGCGCTCTCCAGTTCCGCCCGCGCGAGCGGTGCGGCAAGACAGTGGTGCCCACCCCAGCCGAACGTCATGTGCGGATGCGCCGGCCGTTCGAGGTCGAGCGTGTGCGGGTCGGGGAAGACGGACGGGTCGCGGTTGGCGGCCAGGTAGGACACGTGCACGTAGTCGCCGGCGCTGATGGCGGTTCCCTCGACCTCCACGTCCTCCAGCGCGATCCGTGGGATGCCCACGCCCTTGCGGAACGGGATGAACCGCAGGAGCTCTTCCAGCGCGCCGGGGAACCGGTCGGGGTCGCGCACGAGCGCGGCCCGCTCTTCGGACCGGATCAGCAGCAGGTAGATGATGTTGCTGATCTGGCAGGTCGCGGTGTCGTTGCCGCTGAGGATGAGCGTCACGGCGAGAACCGCCAACTCGTCGTCGCTCAGGGGCTCCTCGCCGGACGGCACCGGAGCGGTGGCCATCGCGCTGAGCAGGTCCTCGCCCGGCGTCTTCCGCCGGGCCGGGACCAGTTCGGCGAAGTACGTACGCAGGCAGGCCTTGGCCTCGGCCGCGTCCTGCTGAGCGTCCGGAGAGGTGGCCAGGAGCCGCATGGTGTACGCACGCAGCTGCTCGCGGTCGGCCTCGGGGACGCCGAGCAGCTCACAGATCGTCAGGTGGGGCAGCGGAACCGACAGACGGGTCACCAGATCCGCAGGGGGCCCCGCCTCGGCCATCGCTGTGAGCAACCCGGCCACCACCCGGTCCACGGCCGGCCGCATGCCGGTCACCCGCTCCCGGGTGAACGCCTGGGCGGCCACGTGCCGCAGCCGGGTCACGTGCGGCGGATCCGTCACGTTGATCGATTCCGGCGAGACGATGGGCTCGGGCGTCATCCTCGGATAGTCGCGTCCGATGATCGCCGCCCGGCTGAACCTCGGATCGCACGTCACCTGACGGACTCCGGCGAAGCTGGTCACCAGCCACGCCTCGGCCTCGCCGTAGGGCAATCGGATCCGGCTGACCGGACCGCGCTGCGCCAACGAGGCCAGCGAGGGGTCGAACTCCAGCGCGTGAGCGAAGTCGAAGGGGCAGTCGAGCACTGTCGGGTCGTGGAACGACATACAGCCTCCCTTGTGCGCCCTGGGCACGTCACTTCCTGCAGGGCGCCGAACTTCCAGGGTGTCGGGTTTTCCCGTGCCGGCCGTCCAGCGTGGTCGCGGCGGCGGCATGCGGGCTGAAGGTGTTGTCCAGGCAGCTGTACAAGCGGGAGTTCGACGGGCTGATGTCACCGGACACCGACGTCCGGATGTCTGTCCGTCACCGTGCCGAAGACACCGCCGATCGGCCCCCCGGCGTCCTCGGCCGGCCGTGTGCGGGCGCTGTGTCGGGGATCGCCCCGCTGGGAGCCGGCCGGTCCAATAGGACGGGGAGTTCTTCAGCAGCTTTCGCGGCGATGCGAGAAAGCGCTTGCCCGGTCAGCTCTGCCGCCTGGGTGACGAATGAGGCCACCTGCTCCAATATGCGGTAGTTCGACTTGCCTCGCAGAACAGGCGCTTCGGGCAACGAACTGGCCTTCCCGGGCACCGCCGGGGAACGCAACGAGTTCAGCCGCCGGCGGGTGTGTCAGTCGGGCACGCAGCCAAACCAGTTCACCGTGTCGTGGCTGGAGGTGTAGCCCAGGCATCTGATGGTTCTGTCATGCAGGGTCTCGGTCCGATCCGCCCTTTCGTTCAGGTACTCCGTCCTGTAGTGGGGCTGTACGAGGGTGTCGATCTCGACGGTGTACCAGCGGCGCTTGTCCTCCGGCATGCTGCAGCCGTGGCCGGTCACATTGCGGCTGGGATCGTCGATCCATATGGGCCGTTCGGCGCGGGCACAGTGCGCACTGTCCGTGGCGCCGGCGGCGCCGACGCCCGTGCCGAGCAGAGCCGTGGCGCCCGTGGCCACCGCGGCGGCGGCGCCGAGCAGGCGCCTGAGAGCAAGGTTCATCGATTGGTCCTCCTGTCAGCTGTGGTGACGGTCTGGAGTCGCCATGTCACCTGAGGTGATAGTCACACCTAACCGGGATGTCCCGCCCGGCGGACGGCGGCGCAGTCCCCCGACCCGGTGACGTCTCTGATGCCAATACAGCAGGCCGCCACCACACCCCGGCCGGGCCCGGAGCGAGCCTCGTCGCGTGCCGCGTCGCACCGCCATTCCGGTGATCGACAGCTCCTACGTCCGGTCCCTCGGCGTCGCCGCCGCACCGGTCGGCCTTGACGAAGTCGAAGCCCCACGTGGAGACCTGGGGCATGTCCTGGTCGTAGCGGCCCTCGCTGCCGGCGTCGGGGGCGGCGGGGCGGCCGGTCGAGTAGGAGCCGCACCCGTTCCTGCCGGAGTCGGTGAGATGCCGGCCTTCAGGCCCTTGCGGGGCCGTCGCGGCGCGGGCCGGGGCCGGCCGGGCGACGGGGTGGGGGTGCATCGGCGCCTCCGCGTGCGGAACGGACTCCGCTACGATCGGTATTTCGGATGCAGATCGGTCCACCGAACACGCCGTGGCCGACCCTGGAGCCGGCGGCGGGAAGTCAACGCGACTGGGACAGACGTGAACCCGCCGTGGTAGACGGGTCGTTGGGCCCGCGTACGGCGCGGAACGGGGCCATACTGGCCGTTGTGCGCGTTGCGATCATGACGGCGGGATCCCGGGGTGACGTGGCCCCCTACACCGGGCTGGGCCATCGCCTGGCCCAGGCCGGGCACGAGGTCACCCTGGTCACCCATGCCCGCTTCGAGCCGCTGGTGGCGGGCTCCGGTGTACGGTTCCACGCACTGCCGGTCGATCCGCGGGCGGAGCTGGAGTCCCCGCGCGGCCGGGGTCTGCACCGCAGTGCCAGCGGCGCCGGGAAGCTGCTGCGGGTGGTGGGCCTGGCGCGACGGCTGGTCGGGCGGATGACCGAGGACCTGCTCTCGGCGGCCCGGGACGCCGAGGTGCTGTTGCTGTCCTCCTCGCTGGCCCCGCTCGGGCACGCGATCGCCGAGGGACTGCGCGTGCCGAGCATAGGTGCCTATCTCCAACCTCTCGCGCCCACGCGGGAGTTCGCGCCCGCCGTGCTCGGTGGCGGCCAGTGGGGAGGGACGACCAATGGGCTCGCCGGACACGGGGTGAGCCTCGCCGTGGAGCATGTCTTCGCCGCGACCGTACCCCGGGTGCGCGACCGGCTCGGGCTGCCGCCGCTGCGGGCCGGTGCGGCGCGGCGGGCCCGGGAGCGGCGGCACTGGCCGGTGCACCACGGTTTCAGCCCCCTGGTGGTGCCCCGGCCCCGTGACTGGCGGCCGGGCCTCACGGTGAGCGGCTACTGGTGGCCGTACGACACCCAGGCGCAACTGCCCGACCGGATCCGGGAGTTCATCGACGCCGGTCCGGCTCCGGTCTTCGTCGGCCTGGGCAGCGCCACCGTGCCGGACGCCGGCCGGCTCAGTGCCCAGGTGGTCGCGGCGCTGCGGCGGGCCGGGCTGCGCGGGGTGGTCCAGCGCGGCTGGGGCGGGCTCGCGGCGGACGGCGACGACATGCTGACCATCGGCGACGTGCCGCACACGCTGCTCTTCCCGCGGATGGCCGCCGTGGTCCATCACGCGGGTGCGGGGACGACGGCGGCGGGGCTGCGCGCCGGGGTGCCGGCCGTGCCGGTTCCTGTGCAGTTCGACGCCGGGTTCTGGTCCGCCCGGCTGGTCGCCCTGGGGGTCGCCCCCGACGTCGTACCGCTGCGCCGGATGACCGTGGACGCCCTGGCCTCCGCCCTGGTACGGGCCACCCGTGAGCCGGCGTACCGGGAGCGGGCGCGACCGCTGGGCGCACGCATCCGCGAGGAGGACGGCGCCGCCCCGATACTGACGGCCCTGGACCGGCTCGGCGGCTGACGCGCCGGCCGGGTCGGCTTCGGGGCCAAGCGGTCGGTCCGCAGCCATCGCCGCATTTCAGTGGCACGCCCACGCTGTTCTGCCAGCGGTGAAACCCGGACCGGCCGGGCTCGACGATCACTACCGTCCGGTCCCATGACGACGATTACGACGCGCACGGTGGAGTACCCGGCCGACGGCCTGACGATGACCGGGCACCTCGCGCTCCCGGCCGGTGTCGACCGCCGGCCCGCGGTGCTGGTCGGACCGGAGGGCCCGGGGCTCAGTGACGTCGAGCGCCGCCGAGCCGATGCGCTCGCCGAGCTGGGATACGTGGCGCTGGCCTTCGACCTCCACGGCGGGCGCTATCTGGGCGGCCCCGAGGAGATGCTGGCCCGTTGCATGCCGCTGCTCGCCGACCCCGACCGGATGCGGGGCATCGGCCACGCGGCGCTCGACGTGTTGCGCGCCGAACCGCGGACCGACCCCGACCGGATCGCCGCCGTCGGCTACGGCACCGGCGGCGCCATCGGGCTGGAGCTCGGGCGCGACGGCGTCAACCTGCGCGCGATCGGTACAGTCAACGCACTGACCACGGGCCGACCGGGCGAGGCGGCGCGCATTCGCTGCCCGGTGTGGGCCGGGGTGGGGTCGGAAGACCCGATCATGCCGCCCGCGCAACGGGACGCGTTCACCGCCGAGATGCAGGCGGCGGGCGTCGACTGGCGCCTCGTGGTCTACGGCGGAGCCCTGCACGCCTTCCACCACCCGCCGGTCGACCACACCGTGCGCCCCGGCGTCGGCTACCACCCGCAGCACGCGCAGCGAGCCTGGCGCGACATCGTCGACCTGCTCGCCGAGTGCCTGCCCGTAACTCAGTGAGACGAGGTGCTCCGCGAGGGCTTCCCCACTCGGCGGCGGGGATCAGCAGGGGACATCCCCCCTGCAGCGCCACCGCACATCATGCGGGTACGCGTGTGCGTTGGGTGAGAGCTGGTGTGCGACCCAGTTCTGCGTGTCACCCAGCGCGAGGAGACCGTCGGCCTGATAGGCAGCTTGCGTACGGTCGACGGCGCAATCTGCCGGTTCGGTCACGTGGCTGTCATGGGCGGGAACGGTGCCGTGCCACAGACCGTCGGCCTTCCGGCATGAGTGATACTGCCCGGCCCGGACGTAGCTCAGCCTCGCGGTGACCTCGACGGGCTTCGGTCCGAGATTGGTGACCTTGAGGGCGAAGAGCACTCTCTCGTCTTCGACCCTCACACACGCGCGCAGCGACACGTCGGCGCTTCCGGAACGGGCAGGACTGCAACGGCTCTGCGGCCCGAGGGGGTCGACCTGAACCTGGCCGGCTTGCTCGTCCCGCGCCTGGGTGGAGGACGAGCTGCCGGAGGACCGCTCCGGAAAGGCGGAACCGGCCTCCGCTGATCCCGGCCGAGCCAGGTTCTTCCCGGTCCACACAGCCAGGCCCAGCAGGACCAACAGGCCGGTCACGGCGAGACCCTGACGGCCGCGCCGTCCGGGCACCTTTAAGCCGCGGGGCGCGGAGGACGCGGAGGGAGGGGCGCTGGCCGGCTCTTCGTCAAGGGCACTGTCGGCCCCCGGGGGCGGCTTGAGTTCGGCCTCAAGCTCCTGCCGCAGCACGGTCCACTCCTCGATCGCGGCGGCCACCTGGTCGCTGCCGGTCTTCGCGTACTCCAGGCAAGCGCGCACATACGCCAGCGTGATCGCCAAAGAGGGCGGTGCCTGTCCGCCGGCCGCGCCGGACAGAGCCGAGGACGAGTACGGCGCGTGTCTCTGCATCTCCTTGTAGGTGGGGCTCCCGCACTTCTTACGCAACTCCCGGAGCCGCGAGGCGAAAGACTCCACGGGGCCGTCATCGGGGTTGATCGGCCTCTCTTTACGCCCCTGTCCGCTCGCCATCCAAGTCCTCCGCTCAACAGCTTGATGACCAGTTCGATGACCAGCCCGCCGAAGCGTGCAGGTCATCAAGTGCCGGGCCAAGCTTCGGGCACCGAGCCGTCCGGCCGCCAATCGGGCGCCGGAGACCGGTGACAGAGCGAAAGGAAGTTCGATGAACAGCATGCGCAGGCGCCTCACGCAGGCGGCGGTGTCGACGGCAGGAGCAGTCGCGATCTTGACAGGGGGTGTCGTGGCGACTCCTGCTCCCGCACAGGCAGGGCCGGCCGTCTGGGGCCGGGTGTGCATGTTCAACGCCCCGACCGCCGTGCCCAAGGCGGGCCATGTCGCCTGGGCCGTCAAGGTGCGCGGGGAGAACGACCACTGGATCTGGGGCTCGTTCAACCGGAACGAAGCGTGGATCCACGGCGGTGCCTGGAAGGACGTGCGGGCGTCGTTCAACCCGAGCGTGGGCTACGCCCGCTACCGCTGCACCTACACCCGGGACGGCAACGCCCGTAACGCCCAGGCTGCCTACAAGGCCATCCGCAGCAAGGGCTACGACTTCGTCACGAACAACTGCCTGCACATGTCGATGGCGGTCTTCAAGGGATACAGCGCCGTCCTTCGACGGGACCCGCGTCTGCCCTCGGCAACGGCGGGAGCGGGGACCACAGGCCGTCCCAACGACTACTTCTCCCGAACCCTGGGCAACGCCCGCTGGGAACAGATCCACTACCTGCCCTGACCAGCCGCACCGGAGAGAAGGGAGGAATCGGATGGGTGAGCTGCTTCGGGTCGCGGCCCCAGTCGGGTCCTGCGTCGCTGCTGTCGCGGCTGTGGTCGTCACTGTTCTCGTCTGGCGCAGATCACGCCTGAACGCCCGGCTCGAGATCGTGCGCGGCCTTCATTCGGAACTCATCAGCGCATCGGCGTCCAAGGACAGGCACATCCTGGGGTCGCTGCACTGGCAGAACCGCGAGATCAACCCCGACGGGGCAGAGCGCGGCGAGGTCATGCGCGCGTACTTCGCGATGCTGTGGCGTTTCGAGCAGCTCCACGCCGGCCGGAACGTGCTCCTCAAGGAAGTGGACGGGCGGCGGGACGTCGCGCTGAAGATGCTGGACGAACAGGTGTACACGCACGTAGCCGAGTACGTGTGCACCTTCCCCGTCATCAAGGAAAAACTGACCGAGTCGAACAGGGCGGACACGGTGTTCGACGGCGCCTACGTCAAGACCTTCCGCCGGCTTCGGGCCTCCCTCGCGGACAGCTTCGAGGACCCGGAGAAGAAGGCACGACTCGGGGCGCACACGAACAACACCGAGAAGTGCGGCTGCAAGTGCCACGAGGTGTCGGCGAAGCCGCCCCTCCCCCCGCAGCGCCCCTACGGCGCCCAGGTGTAGGCGGCACGCAACCGGCCCCGTCCACGCATCGCGGACGGGGTTTCGGCGTGCGGACTCAGCCGTTGCTCAGCACCATGCGGAAGCGGGCCTTGCCGGCAAGCATCTTCTGATAGGCCGCGTTCGCGTCGCCCAGCGGGACCGTCTCGGTCATCGGGCGGATTCCGTGCAGGGCGCTGAAGGCCATGGTGTCCTCGACGTCCTGCGAGGTGCCGGCCGGGTGACCGCGTACGACCCGGCCTGCCATGAGCAGCTGGGCCGGGTTGATGCCCATCGGCTCGACGTCCGCTCCGATGACCACCAACTCGCCGCGCGGCGCCAGGCCGTCCACGGTGGCCGTGATGGCCCCGGAGTTCCCGGCGGTGGCCAGCACGACGTTCGCACCGCCGAGGGACTGCAGGGCCTCGGCGACCGGCGTGCCGGAGGTGCTGTCGACATAGTGGTGGGCGCCCAGCCGCTTGGCGAAGTCGGCTTTCTCCGGGCCCCGGGCGATCCCCACGGTCTCGTAGCCCAGCGCCACCGCGTACTGCACCCCTAGGTGTCCCAGCCCGCCGAGGCCGAGCACCGCGACCCGGTCGCCGGACCGGGCGGAGCTGCGCCGCAGCCCGTTGAAGACGGTCACGCCCGCGCAGGCCATGGGCCCGGCGTCGCTCGCCGCCAGCGCGTCGGGAATCCGGGCCAGGGCGTCGACCGGCGCGAGCACCTTCTCACTGAAGCCGCCGTCGTAGGCCCAGCCGGGCACCGTCAGGTTCGGGCACACGATGAAGTCGCCCCGGCGGCAGGGCGTGCAGTGGCCGCAGCTGCCGCCGAACCAGCCGACCGCCACCCGGTCGCCGACCTGCCAGCCCTTTTCCCGCGTGCCCTCGCCGAGCGCCTCCACGCGCCCGGCGATCTCGTGCCCGGGGACCTCCGGGAAGGTCACGCCCGGCAGAGCGGCGTTCACGAAGAGCGCGTCACTGTGGCAGATGCCGCAGGCCTCGACGGCGATCCGCACCTGACCGGGACCGGGCTCGGGCACCTCCCGCTCGACCAGCTCGAACGGGCCGCCCGCGGCCGTGACCTGTGCGACTCGGTAGGTACTCATCTGGTTCTCCCGTAGGTGTCGGCGTGCGTCGGCCGGATGTCCGGGACACGGGTACCACGCCCCCGCACCCAGCAGACCAGCTCCCGGCCCGTCGCGCGCGCCGAGCCGCCCGGAACCGCCCTGACCTGCGTCGATGGGCTCGGCAAGCCGCCGGTCAGCCGGTCGCGGGACGCTAGCCCTCCGGCCGGAGCATGCCGAGCAGCAGCCGCACCAGTTCGTCCACCACCTCGTCCAGCGTGGCGTCCACCCAGCCGGCGCTCCAGTCGTGCAGCAGGCCGTTGACACTGCCGATGAAGGCTGTCGCCGCGAGGCGGTAGTCGCGGGGTGCCGCCTCTCCGCGCCGCACGGCCGCGTCCGCCTCGGCGCGGATCAGGTCGATCCAGCGGGCCCGGCGGGCCAGGCGCTGTTCCTCCAGGCGCGGGCTGACGCCGACGATCTCCATGAAGGCGATGCGGACGCGGCGCGGGTCGGAGGTGACGTCGCGGGCGTAGGCCCGGAAGAGCACGGCGGCCCGCTCGGCCAGCGGCAGCCCGTCCGCCGTCGCGAGGGCGTCCAGCACCGCGTGTTCCGCCCAGCCGTTGACCTCCAGGTGCAGCGCGGCGAGGACGTCCTCCAGGGTGCGGAACTCCTCGTAGAACTGGCGGGTGGACAGGCCGGCGGCCTGGCTCAGCGCGGCGATCGTCGTGCCCCGGTAGCCCGGGCTGCCGCCGAACAGTTCCAGGGCCGCGTGCAGGAAACGGCGACGCCGCTCGGCCTGTCGTTCCTCGGCGGACCGGCCGCCGTAGCGGCGCGTCGGCGCCTTGAGCCTGCCCGTCACGTGTCCCCCCTCCGTCCACCGACCGCTCCCCCAATCTTGTCGTGCACACATCTTGTCCGGCAGACGGTTCGATCCTTACTTTTCAGTAAGTTCACTGTGAACGCGCACGTGTTCAGATTCCCCGCCCCTCTTCCGAGGAAAGAGAGCAGTCATGCCTGCCTCCAGAACCAGGCACCTGTGCTCCGTGGCCGCCGCCCTCGCCCTGACCGTCGCCGGCCCGGCCACCGCCGCCTCCGCCGCCCCGGGCGGCACGGCCGACGGCCTGCGCGAGGTGCTGTTCGTCGGCAACAACTGGGACGGCACCGCCGACGTCATCCGCTCCTCCGGCGACTTCGCGAAGATCGGCCGGATCAACGTCATCCCGGACAAGGCCGAGCGGCTGGCGGAGATCGACGCCGACCCGATCAAGTGGATCTACTACACGGCCGTCCGCAACGAGGTCGGCGAGGGACACGACCAGTACGTGGACGACATGTACTCCACGCCCGACGGAAGGTACGTGGTCGTCTCCCGGCCCAGCTTCGCCGACGTCGTCTCCATCGACCTGGCCACCGACAAGGTCAACTGGCGCTTTCCGGTGGCCGGTTACCGCGCCGACCACATGGCGGTCTCGCCCGACGGCAGCCGGGTCGCGGTGTCGGCCTCGACCGCGAACAAGGTGCAGGTGCTGGACATCGACACGGGGAAGGAACTGGGCGAGTTCGGCACCGGCGACAAGCCGCACGAGAACTTCTTCACGAACGGCGGCAGGTACATCTGGAACATGTCCATCGGCGAGGTGACCACCTCCCTCGACGCCCCGGGCTGGGACTGGACCAAGGGCGACCGGCACCTCACCGTCGTGGACGCGACCACGTTCAAGCAGGTCAGGACCATCGACATGCGGCAGCGGCTGGACGCGATCGGGCTGAAGGACTTCTCCGACGCCGTCCGGCCCGCCGCCTTCACGCCCGACTGGTCCAAGCTGTACTTCCAGGTGTCGTTCTTCAACGGCTTCCTGGAGTACGACGTCGCCGCGGACAGGATCACCCGGGTGAAGACACTGCCGGAGAACCCGGCGACCAACCCGGACCGCACCACCTGGCTGCTGGACTCGCGCCACCACGGCATCTCGATGAACCCCGAGGGCACCAAGCTGTGTGTCGCCGGGACGATGGACGACTACGCGACCGTGGTCGACCGGGCGTCCTTCGACGTCGGCCCGCTCATCACCGCGTCGACGCCGTACTGGGCGACCGTGAGCGGCGACGGCAGGGACTGCGTCATCTCCGAGGCCGGCGCCGACCAGGTCACGGCCCTCGACTTCGCCACCGGACAGAAGGTGCTGTCCGTCCCGGTGGGCGACCATCCGCAGCGCGTCCGGCTGGGGCACGTCCAGGCCGACTGGACAGGCCCCGCCCGGAGTTGAGCGCCGTACGGCCTCCGGGGTGACCCCACTCCTCCCGGGGGCCGTACGGCTTGTGCGGTGCCCTGTTCACAAGTGCGCCGCCGCCCACGCGGCCAGCTCGGACCGGGCCGCGGCCAGCAGGTCCGCCGAGGGCGCCGTGGCCCCGTTGGTCACCAGCGCGAAGTGCCGGACACCGGAGTCCTGGTCGGTGAGCAGCAGGCGGCGGCTGCCCGTGCCGCCCGGCTCGGGAGCGACGGCGACCGGGGCGGAGGCGCTGTAGGCGGGCGGGGCGTACGTCGCGCCCAGGTCGGAGACGACGGTGGTCGACGCGGTGGGGAAGGAAGCGGGCAGGTGCAGTTCGGTGGGCGCGCTGCCGTCGCCGGAGCGCCAGACCAGCAGCCCGTACTGGCCGGAGCCCACCAGTCGGGAAACGTTCGGGAGAGAACGCGGCACCGGGTTCCAGGTGAGGGTCGTCGAGCCGTCGCGGGAGCGGTCCTCGTAAGTGAAGGCGAGGGGCGCGCCGGCCGTGGCGCTCGGGTAGAGGCGGTCCAGCAGCCGGGCGTCCTGGCGCAGGGCGGCGTTGCCCGAGTCGTCCAGCCGTACGGCGGACAGGTCCTCGTCGTTCCAGGCGTCTTTGGAGGTGAGCACCTTGCCGGGGTTGCCGTTCATCAGCTCGTGGTGCCGGCCGTTGTACAGGTCCCACTGCCACTGGGTGCCGGAGAGCACCGGGCCGGAGGCCGCCGGGTCGCTCCACCAACTCGCGCCCGGCAGGCGGGAGTCGAGGGCCTGGTACATGGCCTTGAGCACGGTCGGCGCCTTGTCGGACACCGTGCCGGACAGGGGGTGGCCGAACTCGCTGACCACGGCGGCGGTGCCGGCGGCCGCGGCGCGGTCGCGGACGGCGGCGAAGTCGGAGGCGTACTGGCCGTCGGCGGCCTTGCCCCACATCAGGATGCCGGAGATCGCCTTCTGGTCGTAGAAGTGGGTGTTGAAGACATACCCCTGGCCGAGCGTGCCCGCGTCCAGCAGGCCGCCCTCCTGCTTCTGGGTGGAGATGTCGGCGTTCCAGAAGAGGTTGGGCTCCACGAAGGCGGGCTTGTCCTGCCAGCCGGCGGCGTCCATACGGGCGCGGAACTTCTCGTAGAACGGCCACAGCAGGTCCTTCTCCCAGGTGCGGGAGGTCTGCCCGGAGTCGTAGGAGCCCGCGTAGGGCTCGTTGTACGGGTCGAAGCCGGCGATGTCCGCGAACTCCACGGCGCTGAGGTGCTGTTGAAGATAGGTCATGGTCGTCTGGGCGGTGGCGAGAAAGGCGTCCTGGAGGCCGTGGGCATCGTGCCAGAAGTCTCGCTGCGCCTGCTGCACGGCCGCGTTCTGGGTGATGTTCTGGCCCCAGAAGAGACAGATGCCGCAGGACTCGGCCGGGTAACTGCCGGCACTCACCGCCCACTTGGGGGAGCCGTCACCCGTGTACCAGCTGCCGCCGGTGAAGAGGTGGCGGGAGTACAGGTCCTGGTGGAAGTCGGGGAAGACGCGGATGCCCGCGTTCAGGAAGGCGCGCATCTGCTCGGTGACGGCGGCGAGGTAGCCGGTGTCGACCTGGCCGTGTGCGGGTTCGGCGTGCGCCCAGGAGAGCAGGAAGCGGACCGTGTTCGCGCCGCCGAGGGCACGCAGCGCGGTCGCGGACTTCCGGGCGTCGGCGACCGAGGCGAAGGGCAGGCCGCCGTTCTCCTCCAGCTTGGTCTCGCCGGAGACGTTGAAGCCGCGCAGGACGATCTCACGCCCCTGGCCGTCGGTGAAACGGCCGCCCTGCACGGTGAGCGGGGCACCGTCGAACCAGAGGGAGTCGGCGGGGCGGGCCGGGGTGGCGGCGAGGAGGGCCGGGGTGGCGGTGGCGGGCGGGAGGCCCGCCACCGTCGGGAATCCGCAGAGGACGACCAGGACAACCAGCAGACGCACCCGGATATTCGGCATGTCCACCACAGTCCGGCGCCGTCCGGACAGCGTCAATACCACCTGACTCGGAAGTAAGTTGACTGTCAGCCGGCTCACTTGGCTCAGTCGGCCACCCTGCGCACCACGTTCAGCAGGTACTCCTTCCGGTTCAGCGGGTTGTGGTCGGTCCGCGGCCGCTCGGGAACCGCGCCCCGGGCGACCGGCGCGTAGTGGTCGAAGGCCGTCTCCAGCTCCCCCTCGCCCCGGGTGAGACCGGGTAGCCGCTGCTCCAGCTCGTGCACCCGGGCAGCCGGCACCGTGCCCTCCAGCACGACGGCCGTGCCGGGTGCGGCGGTGGACTCCGGTACGGCGGTGGTCTCCGGTACGGCACCGAGCCGGGCGAGCACCGGGAGCAGCGCGCCGAGTGTGTCGGCCGGGGCTTCGAGCCGGAAGCGGTGCAGGGGCTCGTGCACCAGCGTGCCGGCCCGGCGCAGCGCCTCGGACAGGACCAGCGGGGTCAGGCCCCGGAAGTCGTAACCGGTGCTCGACATGCTCTTGTCGAAGCCCTGATGGGCGTGGCTCTGCCGGGGCGAGTAGCCGGAGTGGGTCATGGTGACCGTGCAGTCGGGGACCTGCCAGCCGTGCAGTCCCTGGCCGAGCGTCTCGCGGACGGTGTCCTCGACGGCCTTGAAGAAGGCGTACGGCATCGAGCCGAGCTCCACCTCCAGCCGGAACCGCACGCCGGAGCCGGGCGGTGCGGGCTCGACGCGCAGGCCGACGGTGGCCAGGAACGGGTTGGCGTCCTTCTTGTTGAACTCCACGGCGTGCCCGGTGCCGGCCGGCCGTTCGATGCACAGGGTCGTCGTCTCGCGGAAGGTGACGCCCAGGCCGTACTCCTCGGCGAGGGTCGCCTGGATGACCTCCTTCTGCACCTCGCCGTACAGGGACACGGAGGTCTCCCCGCGCAGGTCGTCGTGCCGTACCGCGATGAGCGGGTCCTGCTCGGCGAGCTGGGTGAGGGCGAGGTGCAGGGAGCGCCGGTCCGTGCCGGGGCCGGGGACGACGACGGTCTCCAGGGTGGGCGGCGCGAAGTGGTGCACGTACGCCGGCCTCGGCCGGCCGAGCGCGTCGCCGATCCGGATCCCGCCGAGTCCCCACACCTTGACGATCCGCCCGGCACCGGCGCTGTCCCGGCGCACATCGGTGCCGCCGTCGAACACGCTGAGCCCGGTGACGCGGCCCACGGAACGACGCCGGGCACCCCGGCCCGCCGCCGGGCCGTCGGCACCGCCGACCTGCGGGCGGCCTCTCCGCCGACCGCCGGCCACCTGCGCAACCGCACGTCTACGGCCGTCGCCGGGACGGCCCTCGACCGGCCCGTCGCAGGCATGCCTTCCCACCGGACCATCGGCACCCTCACCCCCCGGACGCCCCTCCCCCCGACCGCCGGCGGCCCGCCCCAGGCCTTGCCCTCGGCCGTCCGCGGTGCGCCCCGGCTCGCGATCGCCGGTGGTCCGGGCCGCCGTACGGCCGTCGGCGTCCCGATCAGGGGCAGCGGTGGCCGCCTCCTCCTCTGCGCCCTCGCCGAACGGGATGCGGTCGCGGACGTGCAAGGTGCCCGAGAAGACGCGGGCGTAGGCCACCTTCTCCCCCGCCGGGCCGCGTTCGACCTTGAAGACCGTGGCCGACAGGGGGCCGGCGGGGTCGCCGTCGGCGGTGGGCAGCAGGTGTTCGATGCCGGCGATCAGCTCCGGCACGCCCGCGCCGGTGATGGCGGAGCCGAAGTACACCGGATGGACCAGTGCGCGCCGGGTCTGCGCGGCCAGCGCGGCTCGCAGGCGGGCCGCGGGCACACCGCCGTCGAGGTATGCGGCGAGCAGGTCGTCGTCGTGGTCGGCGAGCGCCTCCGGCACGGCCGGGCCGAGGCCGGGTACGAAGCGGGCGGCGCGGGTGCCGAGACCGGCGGCCCGGCCCGTCGGAACGAGCGGTACGGCCAGCCGGTGGGCCATCTGGCGGAGCACCGCCTCCTCACGGGCACCTCGCCGGTCGATCTTGTTGACGAAGATCAGGGTGGGGATGCACAGCCGGCGCAGGGTGCGCATCAGCACCCGTGTCTGCGCCTGGACGCCCTCGACGGCCGAGACGACCAGGACGGCGCCGTCGAGCACGCCGAGCACCCGCTCGACCTCGGCGATGAAGTCCGGGTGACCGGGGGTGTCGAGGAGGTTGACGGTGACGCCGTCGAGCGGGAACGACACGACGGCGGACTTGATGGTGATACCGCGCTGCCGCTCCAGCGCGAGCGTGTCGGTGGTGGTGCTGCCGGCGTCGACGCTGCCGAGCTCGTCGATCACTCCGGCGGTGTGCAGCAGCCGTTCGGTCAGGCTGGTCTTACCGGCGTCGACATGGGCGAGGATTCCGAGATTGAGCAGATGCACTGAGCGTGATGTCCTTCGGCACGGAGTGGGTTCCTTCCTGGGCGGACATGCACGCAGCGCGCATCGCTGGTCCTCTCTGTGTGACGACGGGTGACGGCCAGTGCAGCAGACACCGGCACCCGACAGCAATGGATTAACGCTCAACAAGCGCCCGGGGTGCAGCACTCGCCCCGTCCGGGGCGCGGTCGTAGGGTGACGTACATCACGCCAGGTGGCTGAAAAACCCTCTTCCGCACGACCTGGAGGGCCCATGACCCGCATCTCGGTGAACGTGGACGGCACGACCTACGAGGACGACGTGGAACCCCGTCTCCTCCTGGCCCACTACCTCCGCGACCGCCTCGGCCTGACCGGCACCCCGATCGGCTGCGACACCTCCAACTGCGGAACGTGCACGGTCGACCTGGACGGGGCGAGCGTGAAGAGCTGCTCGGTGCTCGCCGTGCAGGCGGACGGGTGCGAGGTGACGACGATCCAGGGGCTCGCGCAGGACGGTGAGTGGACACCGCTGCAGCGCGCGTTCCACGAGAAGCACGGCCTGCAGTGCGGCTACTGCACCCCGGGCATGATCATGGCGGCGCGCGATCTGCTCCGCGAGAACCCGCACCCCGGCCCGGAGGAGGTCCGCAAGGCCCTGGAGGGGAACCTCTGCCGCTGCACCGGTTACCAGAACATCGTCCGCGCGGTGCTCGCCGCGTCCGGACAGCAGGACACTTCCGGACAGCAGGACACCTCTGGACACCAGGTCACCGAGGAGGTCACGGCATGACCGACCAGGCCGTCGAACGCGAGGTCGGCCGCGCCCGCCTGCGCAAGGAGGACGCCCGGCTGATCACCGGCCAGACCAACTGGACCGACAACATCCAGATGGCAGGGCTCCTGCACCTGGCGATCCTGCGCAGCCCGATGGCCCACGCCCGCCTCACCCGCGTCGACGTCTCCCCCGCCCTCGAACGGCCCGGTGTCGTCGCGGCGTTCAGCGGCGCCGACCTCGCCGAGGGGCTGGGCTCACTGCCGTGCGCCTGGCCGGTGACCGAGGACATGGTGCTGCCCGACCATCCGGCCGTCGCCGTCGACGAGGTCCGCCACGCCGGCGACCCGGTGGCGGTGGTGGTGGCCCGCGACCGGTACGCCGCCGCCGACGCGCTGGAGGCCGTCGAGGTCGACTACGACCCGCTGCCCCCGGTCCTCGACCCGGAGGCCGCGCTCGCCGAGGGTGCCCCGCTGGTCCATTCCGACAAGGGCACCAACCGCTGCTACACCTGGCCGCTCGCCACCGGCGAGAGCTTCGACGCGGTGCGGGAACGCGCCGAGGTGACGCTGAAGCGCCGCTACCACCAGCAGCGGCTGATCCCCAACGCGATGGAGCCGCGCTCGGTGGTCGTCACCCCGCTCGCCGCCTCCGGCGAGTACACGGTCCACTCGGCGACCCAGATCCCGCACATCCTGCGGATCATGCTCGCGACCGTCACCGGCATCCCGGAGCACAAGCTGCGGGTGATCGCCCCGGACGTGGGCGGCGGCTTCGGTTCCAAGCTCCAGGTGTACGGCGAGGAGGTTCTCGCCCTCGCGGTCGCCCGCAAGCTCGGCCGGCCGGTGAAGTGGACCGAGTCCCGCTCCGAGGGCGCGCTCGCCACCCACCACGGCCGCGGCGTGATCCAGGACATCGAGATCGCCGCCACCCGCGAGGGAAAGCTGCTCGGGCTGAAGGTGGACCTCATCGCCGACATGGGCGCCTATCTGATGCTGGTCACCCCGGGCATCCCGATCCTCGGCGCCTTCATGTACCCGGCGATCTACAAGATGGACGCCTACGAGTTCACCTGCACCGGCGTGTTCACCACCCGCACCCCCACCGACGCCTACCGCGGCGCCGGACGCCCCGAGGCGACCTTCGCCATCGAGCGGATCATGGACGAGCTGGCGGCCGAACTGGGCCTGGACCCCGTCGAGTTGAGGCGCCGCAACTGGATCCGGCACGAGGAGTTCCCGTACACCACGATCGCCGGACTGACCTACGACAGCGGCAACTACGAGGCGGCCACCGAGAAGGCGCTCGCCCTGTTCGGCTACGACGACCTGCGCGCCGAACAGCGGGAGCGCACCGAGCGCGGCGACCCGGTACGGCTCGGCATCGGCGTGTCGACGTACACCGAGATGTGCGGTCTCGCGCCGAGCCGGGTGCTGCGCGACCTCAGGTACGGGGCCGGCGGCTGGGAGGCGGCGAGCATCCGCATGCTGCCCACCGGCAAGGTCGAGGTCGTCACCGGCACCAGCCCGCACGGACAGGGCCACGAGACCTGCTGGAGCCAGATCGCGGCCGATGTGCTGGGCGTGCCCTTCGAGGACGTCGAGGTGCTGCACGGAGACACCAAGGCGGTCCCGCAGGGCATGGACACCTACGGCTCCCGGTCGCTGGCCGTCGGCGGCGAGGCCGTGCACCGCGCCGCGAGGACGGTCGTCGACAAGGCCCGGAAGGTCGCCGCCCACCTGCTGGAGGCCAGCGAGCAGGACCTGGAGTTCAGCGGCGGCGTGTTCTCCGTCAAGGGCTCGCCGGAAGCACGTAGGACCATCCAGGAGATCGCGTTCGAGGCGTTCACCAACCACGACCTGCCCGACGGCGTCGAGCCCACCATCAACGCGGAGCACGTCGTGGACCCGGAGAACTTCTCCTACCCGCACGGCACCCACCTGTGCGCGGTCGAGGTCGACACGGAGACCGGGAAGACCAGGATCCGGTCGTACGTCTGCGTCGACGACGTGGGCCACGTCGTCAACCCGATGATCGTCGAGGGGCAGGTGCACGGCGGACTCGCGCAGGGCATCGGGCAGGCGCTGTACGAGGAGGCCGTGTACGACGCCGACGGCAACCTCGTCTCCGGCACCCTGGCCGACTATCTCGTGCCGTCGGCGGCCGACCTGCCGGACTTCACGACCGACCGGACGGAGACACCGGCGACGTCGAACGCCCTGGGCGTCAAGGGAGTCGGTGAGGCGGGGACGATCGCGTCGACGCCCGCCGTGGTCAACGCCGTCGTGGACGCGCTCAGGCCGCTCGGCGTGCGGGACGTGCGGATGCCGTGCTCGCCGCACCGGGTGTGGCAGGCGATTCAGCAGGCCCGGTCCGGTGGGGCCGGCGGGACCGGTGCGACCGGCGGCACGGGTCAGGCGCAGTCCGGGCAGTCCGGACAGGCCGCGCAGTCCGGCGAGCTGGGTCAGTACGGTCAGCCCGGTGAGGAGGGTTCGGCATGATTCCCCCCGCGTTCGAGTACACCCGTCCCACGAGCGTGGACGAGGCGGTCCGCGCACTCGCCGACGCGGGCGAGGAGGCGAAGGTGCTGGCCGGCGGGCAGAGCCTGCTGCCGCTGCTGCGGCTGCGGCTGGCCTTCCCGGAACTCGTCGTGGACGTCGGCCGGATCCCCGAGCTGCGCGGGGTCCGCGAGGACGGTGACACGCTCGTCATCGGCGCGCTGACCACGCACCACGAGGTGGTCCACGACCCGCTGGTGCGCGAGCACGCCGGGCTGCTGGCCGAGGCGACGGCCACGGTCGCCGACCCGGCCGTCCGGCACCGGGGCACCCTCGGCGGCTCGCTGGCGCACGCCGACCCGGCCGGTGACCTGCCCGCCGTGGCCCTGGCCCTGGACGCCGACCTGGTCGTGACCGGTCCGGGCGGCCGGCGCACGATCCCGGCCCGGGAGTTCTTCGTCGACTACCTCCAGTCCGCGCTCGCCCCCGACGAACTGTTGACGGAGGTGCGGATCCCGAAGACGGACGGCTGGGACTTCCACTACGAGAAGTTCCACCCGGTCGCCCAGTCCTGGGCCATCGTCGGCGTCGCCGCGCTGGTCCGGTGCGACGACGGGCGCGTCACCGAGGCCCGCATCGGACTGACCAACATGGGCTCCACCCCGCTGCGGGCCACCGCGGCCGAACAGGCGCTGTCCGGCGCCGACGGCCCCGAGGCCGTGGCCCGGGCCGCCGAGGCGGCGGCCGAGGGCACCCGGCCCTCGCAGGACCTGGCCGCCTCGCCCGAGTACCGCCAGCACCTGGCCCGGGTGCTGACCCGGCGGGCGGTGCTGACCGCCACCGGAATGGGGTGAGCGCCGATCATCCGGATCGACGACCCGGAGCAGGTGCGGGCCCTCCTGGAGGAGACGGGGTACCTCGTCGACGAAGGGC
Source organism: Streptomyces sp. NPDC007205 (assembly GCF_040634095.1). Taxonomy (NCBI): domain Bacteria; kingdom Bacillati; phylum Actinomycetota; class Actinomycetes; order Kitasatosporales; family Streptomycetaceae; genus Streptomyces; species Streptomyces sp. NPDC007205. Next base: position 353,360 of record NZ_JBEYEW010000001.1, on the reverse strand, counting down.
TCGCCGTCACCTGTTACCTGGCCCTGAGGCTGCACCGGCCGCTGTTCTGCGAGGGCGACGCGGGGGTGGGCAAGACCGCGCTCGCCGCCGCCCTGGCCCAGGCGCTGGGCGCGCCGCTGATCCGGCTGCAGTGCCACGAGGGCATCGACGCCTCGCAGGCCCTGTACGACTGGGACTTCCCGCGTCAGCTGCTGCACCTGAGAGCCGCCGAGGCGGCCGGGGTGACGGACGCGGAGCGCCTGGAGAGCGAGCTGTACGACCGCCGTTTCCTGATCGCCCGGCCGTTGCTCCAGGCCCTCCAGACCCAGCCGTCGGTGCTGCTGGTCGACGAGATCGACCGGGCCGACGACGAGTTCGAGGCGTTCCTGCTGGAGCTGCTGTCCGAGTACTCGGTCACGATCCCGGAGCTGGGCACGCTGCGCGCCGAGGACCCGCCGGTCGTCGTCCTGACCTCCAACCGGACCCGGGAGGTGCACGACGCGCTGAAACGGCGCTGCCTGTACCACTGGTTCGACCATCCCTCCTTCGCCCGCGAACTGGCCATCGTGCGGCGCCGGTTGCCCGGGGTGTCGGCGCGGCTGGCCGAGCAGGTCACGGCGCTGGTGCAGGCGCTGCGCGGCGCGGACCTGCTCAAACCGCCCGGCGTGGCCGAGACCCTGGACTGGGCCGAGGCCCTGGACGCGCTGGGGGCGAGCGAGGTGGACGCGGAGCTGGCGGTGGCGACGCTGGGCTCGGTACTGAAGTACCGGGAGGACGCGGACCGGGCACGGGGGCTCGATCTCGCGGCGGTTCTCGCGGCCCGGGGCGGGTGAGGGCGATGGCCACGACCGGGAGCGGCGCGAACCTTCCGCCGGGAGCGGACGCGGTACCGCACGTCACCGGCTCACGACCGCACCCCACCCCTGCGGATCTGCGCGGGACACACGCCGAACGACTCCCAGCGGACGCAGAACGGCTCGGGAACGACCCCGACCGCCCCGGAACGCACACCGACCCGCCCGGGACGGACACCGAACGGGTTGGGGCCGGCGCCGAGCGGCTTGGGGCGGGCGCCGAACAAGCCGAGACGGACACAGACCCGCCCGGGACAGCTCCCCGCCGACTCGGGGCCGACGCCGAGCAGCTCGGGGCGGATGCCGTGTTGCTCGGGTTCGTGCGGGCGCTGCGGGCCGCGGGTGTCGACGCGAGCAGCGAGCGTCTGTACGCGTTCCTGCGTGCCGTGAGCGCACTGCGGCCGGGGGTCCGCGCGGACGTGTACTGGGCGGGGCGGGCGACGCTGTGCGGCGGGCACGACGATCTGGAGCGGTACGAGCGGGTGTTCGCCGCCTACTTCGGGCCCTCCGGCGAGCCGGCCCCACGCCCGGTGCGCGCCACTGCCCCGCCCCGGCTCCGGCTCGTCGGCCGGCAGGCGCCGTACGGCCCGCCCGCACCGGGCGAAGGGGAACCGCCGGGACCGCCGGTCGCCGCGCTCGCCAGCTCGGCCGAGGTGCTGCGGCACCGTGACATGGGCGAGCTGGACGCCGCCGAGCGTGCCCAACTGCGCCGTCTGCTGGCTGCGTTCGCGCTGCACGGGCAGACCCGGCGCTCGGCGCGGCGCAGGCCCGCCCGGCGCGGCGAGGTCGATCCGCGCCGTACCGTACGGGAGTTGCTGCGGCGGGGCGGGGAGCCGGCCCGGCTGCGGCGGCACACGCGGGTGCAGCGGCCCCGCCGGGTGGTGCTGCTCGTCGACGTGAGCGGCTCGATGGCGCCGTACGCCGACGCGCTGCTGCGGTTCGCGCACGCGGCGGTGCGCGCGGGCCGCACCGAGGTGTTCACCATCGGCACCCGGCTGACCCGCGTGACCCGGGAACTCTCGCACCGCGACCCCGACCTGGCGATGGCGGCGGTCGCGGCGGCCGTGCCCGACTGGCGCGGCGGCACCCGGCTCGGCGAGCTGGTGCGCGAGTTCCTGAACCGCTGGGGGCAGCGCGGGATGGCGCGCGGGGCGATCGTCGTGCTGCTCTCGGACGGCTGGGAGCGCGGCGATCCGGAGCTGCTCGGGCAGCAGATGCGCCGCCTGCACGCCCTGGCCCACCAGGTGGTCTGGGCGAACCCGCGCAAGGCGCGCCCCGGTTACGCGCCGCTGGCCGCCGGGATGGCGGCGGCCCTGCCGAGCGTGGACGCGTTCGTCGAGGGGCACAGCCTGGCGGCGCTGGAGCGGCTGGCGGCGGTGGTGCGCGGTGCTCGGGCCGGTGCGGGCCCGGTGGTCCCGGTGGTCCCGGTGGTCCCGGTGAGAGGAGCGGATGGTGCGTGAGATCCTGCCGGCGCTGGCGCGCTGGCACGCGGCCGGTGTTCCGTTCGGGCTGGCCACGGTCGTCGCGGTCAGCCGCAGCGCGCCGCGCGGCCCCGGCGCCGCCATGGCGGTGGGCCCGGACGACGAGGTCCTGGGAAGCGTGTCCGGGGGCTGTGTGGAGGGCGCGGTGTTCGAGCTCGCCCAGGAGGTGGTGGCGAGCGGCGAGGCCCGTCTGGAGACGTTCGGCTACAGCGACGAGGACGCGTTCGCGGTCGGGCTCACCTGCGGCGGTGAGATCACCCTGCTGGTACGGCCGGTGACCTCGCGGTCGGACCCGGAGTTCGGCGCGATCGCCGCATCGGTCGCCGGGGGCGAGCCGGTGACGGTGGCCACGGTGGTGGACGGACCCGCGCCGCGCGGCGCCACGCGCGCCGTCTGGCCGGACCGGGCAGCGGGCACGCTGGGCACGAGCGGCCTCGACGTCGCCGTCACCGCCGACGCCCGCGGTGAGCTGGCGCTCGGCGCCTCGCTCCTGCGGCACTACGGTCCGCACGGCGAGCGCCGCGAGGACGCCGTGACCGTGTTCCTCCAGTCGTTCGCGCCGCCGCCGCGCATGCTGGTCTTCGGCGCGATCGACTACGCCGCCGCCGTGGCCCGGATCGGCGACTTCCTCGGCTACCGGGTGACCGTGTGCGACGCGCGCCCGGTCTTCGCCACGCCCAAGCGCTTCCCGGCGGGCGTCGAGGTCGTGGTCGACTGGCCGCACCGCTATCTCGCCGGCACACAGACCGACGAGCGCACGGTGATCTGTGTCCTCACCCACGACCCGAAGTTCGACGTGCCGCTGCTGGAGGAGGCGCTGCGCCGGCCGGCCGCCTACATCGGGGCGATGGGCAGCCGGCACACCCACGAGGAGCGCCGCGAACGGCTCACGGAGGCCGGCCTGTCCGAGGCCGAGCTGTCCCGGCTGCGCTCGCCGCTCGGGCTCGACCTGGGGGCCCGTACGCCCGAGGAGGTCGCCGTCTCCGTCGCCGCCGAGATCGTCGCCCTGCGCTGGGGCGGCAGCGGCGCGCCCCTGACGACGACCGCCGGGGCCATCCACCCGACCCCCGTCTGACGCGTCCGCAAGGAGCAGGTCATGGAGCTGCACCACGAGTTCACCGTCCCCGTCCCGGTCGACGACGCCTGGCGCGCGCTCCTCGACATCGAACGGGTCGCGCCCTGTCTGCCGGGCGCGGTGGTGGAGGACTACGACGGCGAGAAAGTGACCGGCTCGGTGAAGGTCAGGGTCGGCCCGGTCACGGTCGCCTACCGGGGCACGGCGGTCTTCGAGGAACAGGACGCGGTGGCGCACCGCATGGTGCTGGTGGCGAGCGGCCGGGAGACCCGGGGCCAGGGCACGGCCCGCGCGAAGGTCACCGGCACGCTCACCGAACACGACGGCGCCACCACGGTGTCGGTCCGCACCGACCTGACGGTGACCGGGCGCCCGGCGCAGTTCGGGCGCGGGGTGCTGGCGGAGGTGGGCGACCGCCTGGTGAGCCAGTTCGCGACCTGCCTGGCGGGCCGGCTGGCCGAGCGGACACCGACACCGGCCGCCGCCGAGGAGGAACCGCAGCAGTGGGAGGAGTCAGAGCCGGAGCCGCTGGACCTGCTGCGCACGGCCGGCCTGCCGGTGGCCAAACGGGCGGCGGCCCTGACGGCGGCAGTGGCCGTACTGGTATGGGCGGCGGCGCGGCTGTGGCGGAGGAGGGGGCACCCGACCCGGCGCCGGTGCCGACAGGGCCCAGGGGCGCGGGGCTGTGTCGAGTACACCCGGCACTGACCATCCCCGTGGGCGGTTCATGCCACGCCCGCTACCGCTGTGGCAGCCGGTGCAGGGTCACGTCGGTGAGCGCGCCGTCGGCGACGGCCGCCGTGAGGTAGGTGCAGTGGGGCTGGCGGCGCCGGTCGGTGGGTGAGCCGGGGTTGAGCAGGCGCAGGCCGGTCGGGGCGGTGGTGTCCCAGGGGATGTGGCTGTGGCCGAAGACCAGGACGTCGAGGTCCGGGAAGCGGGCGGCGCAGCGGGCCTCGCGGCCCTGGGCGGGGCCGGTCTCGTGCACGACGCCGAAGCGCAGGCCGCCCAGTTCGGCGTACGCCACCTCCGGGAGCCGGGCCCGCAGCTCCGGGCCGTCGTTGTTGCCGTAGACCGCGACGAGCCGGCGGCTGCGGCTCTCCAGCAGGTCGAGGGTGGCGGTGTCCACCCAGTCCCCGGCGTGGAACACGACGTCGGTGTGCGGGAGTTCGGCGAGCAGCGGCTCGGGGAGCCGCCTGGCGCGCTTGGGCAGGTGCGTGTCGGACATGAGCAGGAGGCGCACCCTGTCAGCCTAGGTCGTCCGGGAGGCCAGCCGGCGGATGCCGCTCACCGCGCCGAGTACGGCGGCGCCGGTGCCGAGGGCGGTGGCGGCGGGGTGCCGGACCAGGGTCTCCTGCCAGGAGCGGGCGTGGGCGCTGTCGTCGAAGGAGCCGTGGGCGCCCTGGTCGTCGACGCGCTCGGTGTCCACCGGTTCGAAGAGGTTGTCCAGGCCGGCCGGCGGGATGCGGTCGGTCTGCTGGGAGTCGAGGCCGGTGCGGGCGAGGTAGCGGTCGAGGAGGGCCGGGACCAGGCGGTTGGCCCAGATGGTGGCCACGGTGGTGGCGCCTACGTAGTACTGCTTGCGGCGCGGATGATCGGCGGCGTAGACCACGCCCCGCGCGGCGACCTCCGGCTGGTAGATCGGCGGCACCGGCATCGGGTGCTTGGACAGCCGGGAGCGCACCCACTCGAACTGGGGCGTGTTGACGGCGGGCATCTGGGCGACGGTGACGTGGACGTTGCTGCCGCGGTGCAGCAGCTCGGTGCGCAGGGAGGAGGTGAAGCCGTTGATGGCGTGCTTGGCGCCGCAGTACGCCGACTGCAGCGGGATCGACCGCTCCCCGAGCGCGGAGCCGACCTGCACGATCGTGCCCCGGTCGCGGGGCAGCATGCGCTTCAGGGCGGACCGGGTGCCGTTGACGAAGCCGAGGTAGGTCACGTCCGTGATCCGCTGGAACTCCTCGGGCGTGATCTCGTCGAACGGCGCGAACACCGACGAGAAGGCGCAGTTGATCCAGATGTCGATCGGGCCGAACTCCTTCTCGGCGGCGTCGGCGACGGCCTCCACCCGGGCCGGGTCGGCGACGTCGGCCGCCTGCACGAGCGGGCGTCCGCCGAGCGCCGCGACCTCGTCGGCCGCCGCCTCCAGCCCGCCCTCGCCGCGCGCGACCAGCACGACGTTCGCGCCGCGCCGGGCGTACAGGCGGGCGGTGGCGCGGCCGATGCCGGCGCTGGCGCCGGTGATGACGACGGTGGGGGGCATGTTTCCTTCTCCTCCTACTGCGTTCGGTACTGCCGGGCCCGCTCCTCCGCGAGGGTCAGGCCCAGTCCGGGTGCCCCGTCGGCGCCCGGCGTGATGCTGCCACCGCCGGGATCGAGGACGCCGTCGAACAGGAGCCGCTCGATGCGGACGTGGTCGTGGAACCACTCCAGGTGGCGCAGGTTGGGTACGGCCGCGGCGGCATGCGCGTGGGCGTGCGGGGCGCAGTGTCCGGAGACGTCGATGCCGCGCGCGTGGGCGAGGGCGGCGGCGCGCAGCCAGACGGTGATGCCGCCGCAGCGGGTGACGTCCGCCTGGAGGCAGTCGACCGCGTGGGCGGCCAGCATGTGTTCGAAGTACGGCAGGGTGTAGCCGTACTCGCCGGCGGTGACGTCCATCGGGAGGCGGCTGCGGAGGTCCGCGAGCAGGGTGAGGTGGTCGGAGGAGACCGGTTCCTCGTACCAGGTGACGCCGTGGTCGGCGAGCGCGTCGCCGATGCGCAGGGCCTGACCGCCGGTGTAGCCGCCGTTGGCGTCCACGTACAGCTCGACCGCGTCGCCGACGCTCGCCCGGGCGCGGGCGACCCGTTCGAGGTCGCGGGTCTCGCGGCTGCCCCACGACTCAGCGATCTTGATCTTGACGCGGGGGATGCCCTCGTCCTCGGCCCAGCCGCGCAGCTGACGGTCCTGGCGCTCGGCGTCGTAGGTGGTGAAGCCGCCGCTGCCGTAGACGGGCACGTCGTCGTGGGCCGCGCCGAGCAGGCCGACCAGGGGCAGGCCGAGCAGCCGGGCCTTGAGGTCCCACAGGGCGATGTCGACGGCGGCGATGGCCTGGGCGGCCACGCCGGGCAGTCCGGCGTTGCGTACGGCCCGGCACATCCGCTCGTTGGCGCGCGGCACGTCGAGTGCGGTCAGGCCGGTGACCGTGCCGGCGAGGAGTTCGCGGACGACGTGGGCGGTGGCGGCCGGGGCGTAGGTGTAGCCGAGGCCGGTGGTGGTGCCGGAGCGGACGGTGGCCAGGACGAGGGTGGTCTTGTCCCAGGCGAGGGTGCCGTCGGCCTCGGGGGTGTCGGTGGGGACGGTGTAGACGGCGGTCTCGACCGCGTCGACGGTCGGCTGGTCGCTCATGACGCCTCCTCAGCTCCGGCGCCGCAGCAGCCGCAGCCCCAGTGCGGCGCCCGCGGGCAGGGCCGCCGCGGCGGCGGCCGTCGTCCAGCGGGCCGTGCGGGAGGGCTCGGGCGGGCGGGCGGCCAGGCGTTCCGGGTGGTCGCTGGGCAGGGTGCCGTCGAGGCCGAGCGCGAGCACCTCGGCGAGATGCAGGGCGCGGCGGCCGGTGCCGCCCTCCTCGATCTGGGTGCGGCAGCTGAAGCCGTCGGCGAGGACCAGGCTGTCGGGCGCCGCTCCGCGTACGGCGGGCAGGACGCCCTGTTCGGCGACGGCCATGGAGACCTCGTGGTGGCCGCGTTCGAAGCCGAAGTTGCCGGCGAGGCCGCAGCAGCCCTCGTCGAGGACCTCGGCGTCCAGGTGGGCGCGGCGCATGAGTTCGCGGTCGGCGTCGAACTTCATGATGGCGTGCTGGTGGCAGTGGGTCTGCACGGTCGCCTGCCGGGCGAGCTGCGGTGGCTGCCAGTCCTCGGGGGCGTGGTGGACGAGTTGTTCGGCGAAGGTGCGGACCTGTCCGGCCAGCCGCTGCACGTCCTGGTCGGCGGGCATCAGCTCAGGTGCGTCGGCGCGGAAGACGGCCGTGCAGGAGGGTTCCAGGCCAATGATCGGGGTGCCCGCCTCGAGGTAGGGGCGGAGCACCGCGAGGGTACGGGTCAACACCTTCTTGGCGACCGCGAGTTGGCCGGTGGAGATCCAGGTCAGGCCGCAGCACACCGGCTCGGTGGGGACGGCGACGCGGAAGCCCGCGTCCTGAAGGACCCGTACGGCCGACTTCGCGATGGCGGGGTGGAAGTAGGTGCTGAAGGTGTCCGGCCACAGCACCACGGTGCGCGGGTCGGCCGGGTCCGGCTCCTCCTTCTCGTGGGCCTGCCACCACTGGACGAAGGACTTCTCGGCGAACACGGGGGCCGAGCGGGCCTCGTCGATGCCGGCGACCCGCTTGCCGAGGCGGGCCAGGCCGGGCGCGTGGAGCGCGGAGTTGACCACGGAGGGGGCGAGCCGGGAGAGCCGGGCCCACACCGGCAGGTAGCCCATGGAGTAGTGAGCCATGGGCCTGATCCGGCCCTCGTAGTGGTGGGACATGAACTCCGCCTTGAGGGTGGCCATGTCGACGCCGGTCGGGCAGTCGGACTTGCAGCCCTTGCAGGCCAGGCAGAGATCGAGAGCGTCGCGTACGGCGGTGGAGCGCCAGCCGTCCTTGATCGCGGAGTCGGCGTGTCCGTCGAGCATCTCGAACAGCAGCCGGGCCCGGCCGCGGGTGGAGTGCTCCTCCTCCATGGTGGCCCGGTAGGAGGGGCACATGACGCCGCCGGAGTGGGCGCGGCAGTTGCCGATGCCGACACAGCGCATCACCGCGCGGTTGAAGGAGTGCTCGTCCTCGGGGAAGTCGAAGTGGGTCGAGGGGGTGGCCGGCCGCCAGGAGGGGCCCAGCCGCAGCTGGCCGTCGACGGGGTTGGGGTGGACGACCTTGCCGGGATTCATCCGGTTCGTGGGGTCGAAGAGCGCCTTCAGCTCACCGAAGGCGGTGACGAGCCGCTCGCCGAACATGCGGGTGAGCAGTTCGCCGCGGGACTGTCCGTCGCCGTGCTCGCCGGACAGGGAGCCGCCGTAGGAGGCGACGAGGTCGGCGGCGCGCTCCACGAAGCGCCGGAAGTGCGCCACACCTTCGGCGGTTCGCAGGCCGAACGGGATGCGGGTGTGCACGCAGCCCTGGCCGAAGTGGCCGTACAGCGACGGGTGGTCGTAGTCGAACTCGTCGAACAGGTTCTTCAGGTCCCGCAGATAGTCGCCGAGCCGGTCGGGCGGTACGGCGGAGTCCTCCCAGCCCTCCCAGGTCTCGCGGTCGTCCGGCGGGCGCGCGGTGACGCCGAGTCCGGCCTCGCGGGCCTTGAGCATCTTCTGCTCGCGTTCGGGGTCGTCGGAGAAGGCGATGGTGCTCTCCTTCTCGTCGCGGCCGATGGCCCGGAGCAGCGCGTGGGCCTGCTCGTCGACGTCCTCCTGGCTGTCGCCGCTGTACTGGACCATCAGCCAGCTGTCGCCCTCGGGCAGCACGTTCAGGGAGTCGAGGTAGGCGCCCTCCTCGCGCATCAGCTCGGCCATACGGCCGTCCAGCGCCTCCAGCTGGCTGGGCGAGCAGTGCTCCAGCAGCCGGGGGACGTCGTCGGCGGCGGCGCAGATGTCGTCGTAGCCGAGGACGAGCAGCGACTGGTACGGCGGCACGGGGACGAGGTCGAGTTCGGCGCGCAGGACGGTGACCAGGGTGCCCTCGCTGCCGACGAGTGCCTTGGCCACGTCGAAGCCGTTCTCGGGCAGCAGCGAGTCGAGGTTGTAGCCGGAGACGCGGCGCGGGATCTTCGGGTAGCCGCGGCGGATGTCGGCGAGGTACTCGGTGGCGATGCGGTCGAGACCGGCGTAGATCTCGGCGAGCCGCCCGCCGCCGCTGACGATCCGGTCGCGTTCGTCGGGCGGGGTGGGGCCGACCCAGGCGCGCTGGCCGTCGTAGGTGAGGATCTCCAGGCGCCGGACGTTGTCGACGGTCTTGCCGTAGGCCTGCGCGGAGGCGCCGCAGGAGTTGTTGCCGATCATGCCGCCGAGCGCGCAGTGGCTGTGGGTGGACGGTTTCGGCCCGAACTGGAGCTTGTGTCCGGCGAGTTGGCGGTTGAGTTCGTCGAGGACGATCCCGGGCTCCACCACGCAGGTGCGCCGCTCGGGGTCGACGGAGATCAGCCGGGTGCAGTACTTGCTCCAGTCGATCACCACGGCGGTGTTGGTCGACTGGCCGGCCAGGCTGGTGCCCCCGCCCCGGGAGAGGACGGGGGCCTCGAAGCGTGCGCACACCGACAGCGCCCGGGCGCCCGCCTCCACCGTGCGGGGGACGACGACGCCCAGCGGGACCTGCCGGTAGTTGGAACCGTCCGTGACGTAGGCGCCGCGGCTGCCGGCGTCGAAGCGGACCTCGCCGTCCACCTCGGCGCGCAGCGCCGCCTCCAGGCCGGACATGTCCGCAGGGGTCATCTGGGCTCCCTTGAGTTCACCGACGTGCTGCCCTGTCCGAGGCGGACGAGTACCCGGCAATTCCTCAGGCAAAACTGAACAGTCTGGGCTGGACAGTTCTGGCTGCCGGTCCTAGGGTGGGCGCCATGGCCGACATCTCCGACTCCGCCGCCCGCACCGCGCGCGATCTGCGTGTGGTGTTCAGCCGGCTGCGGCGCCGCATCCGCGAGGTCGCCCAGGACGCCGACCTCAGCCCTTCCCAGGAGTCGGCGCTCACCCTGGTCGGCAAGCACGGCGCCGCCACGGCCAGCGCGCTCGCCGCCGCCGAGGGCGTACGCCCGCAGTCGATGGCGACCACACTGGCGGCCCTGGAGCACCACGGGCTGATCCGGCGCGCTCCCGACCCGGACGACGGCCGCCGCCAGCTGGTCACCCTGACCGACGCGGGCCGGGCCCGTATCGAGGGCAACCGGCAGATCCGCGAGGAGTGGCTGGCGCGTGCCTTCCAGGACCGCTACACCGAGGAGGAACGGCAGACCGTCCGCACGGCGCTGGAGCTGATGGAACGGCTGTCGCGGCCGTGACACCGGGGCTCACCGGCCACACCGGGAAGGCCACCCGCCGCGCCTCCCTCACCACCGTCGCCCGGGTGCGGATCGGTGTCGCCTCACAGGCACCGCCCGCCGAGCCCGCCCGGCCGGTCCCGGCGCACTGTCCGGCCAGGGCCGTCGAGCAGCCCGTCATCGGCCGCCTGGCGGGCGCCCTCACGCCTTCACCGGGCGTGCTGCGGCGCGGGTCCTGCTGGGCTCAGAGACGTCGGCGGCGGTCTGCCGGTGCGGGGCTCGGCGGTCGGCGTGCCCTGTTCACCGTCGACATGCCGCTCCCGGCGGTCTGCCTGGCGCCTGGGCACCCTGCGGCTGCCCCGGTCGGGGACCCGGCGGCGCGCCGTCGACCTGCCCGGCATGGCACTGTTCGCGCTGCTGCTGGTCGCGCTGGCGCTGTTCCTGAGGCCCCCCGCGCCGACCGCTGGCGCCTGCCGGTGCTGTCGGCCGCCGCTGCCACCGCTTCCACGGCGCGGAAACTGCGGGCGCCGGACCCGCGCCCCGGACTGCCGCGGACCTTCATGTACATCGGCCGCCGCTGCCACCGCTTCCACGGCGCGGGAACTGCGGGTGCCGGACCCGCGCCCCGGACTGCCGCGGACCTTCATGTACATCGGCCGCCGCTGCCACCGCTTCCACGACGCGGAAACTGCGGGCGCCGGACCCGCGCCCCGGACTGCCGCGGACCCTCATGTACATCGGCCGCCGCTGCCACCGCTTCCACGGCGCGGGAACTGCGGGTGCCGGACCCGCGCCCCGGACTGCCGCGGACCTTATGTACCTCGGCGCGCTGGGCGCGTCCGCCGCCACCGCGGCGTTCTGCCCGCACCGCGCCGGCACGGCCGGGCTGCACGGCCCGGCCCTGTTCACCTCGCCGGCTCACCTGCTGCCGGCGACAGCCTTGCCGGACCGCTCGCTCGGCCGGCTCACCACCGTACGGACGACCACCCCTCGAAAGGTCTGACCCACCCATGGCGCTCACCACGCTCGACCCCCGTACCGCCCTCGTCGCGATCGACCTGCAGCACGGCATCGTCGGCATGCCGGTCCAGCCGCACTCGGCGGCGGACGTCGTCTCCCGCACGGCCGAGCTCGCCGACGCCTTCCGCTCACGGGGGCTGCCCGTGGTCCTGGTCCGCGTCTCCTTCGCGCCCGACTGGGCCGACGCGGTCCCCGGCCGTACCGAGCACCAGGCCCGCGGGCTCGCCTTCCCGGAGGGGTGGGACGTCCTCGTCGACGAGCTGTCCGGCCATGCCGGCGACATCCACGTCACGAAGCACAACTGGAGCGCCTTCCACGGCACCGACCTGGACCTGCAGCTGCGCCGCCGCGGCGTCACGCAGATCGTGCTGACCGGCATCGCCACCAGCATCGGCGTGGAGTCCACCGCCCGCGACGCCTATGCCCACGGCTACCACGTCACCCTCGCCACCGACGCGATGGCCGACGCCGTCCCCGAGGCGCACGCGAACAGCGTCGAGCGGATCTTCCCGCGGCTCGGTGAGAGCGGTACGACCGCCGGGATCCTGGAGCTGCTCGCCAAGACCCCCAACTGACCGGCCGGCCCGGTCTCTTCGCGGGTATCCGCCCACCCGCGAGGGGGCCGGGTTAGCATGCGGCCACGCGCGCCGTGCCACGGACGCAACGGCCGGCGGACAAAGGGAGCACGGCGCCCTTTCCAGCCGGTGCGGCTGCCGGACGAGGCAGGGAGAACGCCGACGACCACGACACGGAAGGCATGAGGGCGTGCGACAACTGGGGATAGGGGGTGCCTGGGTGCTGGAGCCCCAGGTCTTCCCGGACGGGCGGGGCAGCTTCCACGAGTGGTACCGGGGCGCGGACTTCCGCGAGACCACCGGTTACGACTTCGGCCTCGCCCAGGCCAACTGCTCGGTGTCCCGGCGGGGTGTGCTGCGCGGCATCCACTTCTCCGACGTACCGCCCGGTCAGGCCAAGTACGTCACCTGTGTGCGCGGAGCCGTCCTCGACGTGGTGGTGGACATCCGCGTCGGCTCCCCCACCTACGGACAGTGGGAGGCGGTACGGCTGGACGAGCAGACCCGGCGCGCGATGTTCCTCGCCGAGGGCCTCGGACACGCCTTCATGGCGCTCACGGACGACGCCACGGTGGTGTACCTGTGCTCGACCGGGTACGCGCCGGAGCGTGAGCACGGGGTGCACCCGCTGGATCCGGCGCTGGGCATCGCCTGGCCCGAGGGGATCGAGCCGGTGTTGTCGGACAAGGACGCCGAGGCGCCCTCGCTGGCCGAGGCGGAGCGGTCCGGGCTGCTGCCCGCCTACGCGGACTGCTCCGCCCACTACGAGCGGCTGCGCTCGGCGGACTCAGCGGCTGACGGCTGACGGAGCCGGCGCTTGGCGCTCGGCGCTCGGCGCTCGGCGCAGAGACTGCGGGCCACGGGACGTTTCGTGCCCCGGTCGTGGGTCGGGGAGGCGGAACTCCGCGGCGCCGGCCGGCCCGAACACCGCGCGCGGCGCGCGTGCGCTCGGTCGGCTCAGTCCTCGCCCCGCACGATGTTCTCCTCACAGGCGGTGCCCCGCTGTTGCGCCGGGCCGCGTTCCAGGATCGCGGGGAGACAGGTCCGCACTCCCCGGCCTTGCCGCCGGCGGGCCTTCGCCCAGCCGGTCTCGGCATGGGACAGGGCGGGTTTCTCACTGGGATGCGCGGTCACGTCGTCCATCTTCCTTCTGCGTTCCTGCGCCGGCCTGGGCCGGTCCGCCGGCCCCGCGCGGGACAGTGTGCGATCCGAGGCCCACCGGGGCCTGTGTGCGATGTGTGCCTCACCGGGTCCCCGGGGCGCCGCTCCCGCAAACACCACGGCCCTCGCGTCCGCGGCCTCTCAGGTCCGGCCGCCGCCCCCGCCGCCGAAGGACCCGCTGGAACCGGGCGACCAGCGCGGGCGGCGCTGGTCGTCGGCGCGCCTGGAGCGGACGTTGCCGATCTGGTAGGGCGTCAGCCGCTCGCCGTCGTCCCCGGCCTGGGGCAGCTCGTCGGGTTCCCGCATCTCGAGGGTCTCGTGGACCGGGCCGGACGGGGGCATCGTGGGATGCTCGTCGGGTCGCGGCGGGGCCGGTTCGCGCTCGCGTACCTTGAAGCCGAGCCGGACGGCCCAGATCAGTCCGGCGACGCAGGCGACCCCGACCAGCAGGATGAGGACGTACCCGAAGACCTGAGCACCCGCTGCTGCTACATACATGGCGACGTTCATGGGACGCCGGGTACCCGGCCGAGCGGCGGATACGACCCCCGATGCGAGGCGTGGCGCGCCGGAGGCCGAAGGTGACGCCGAGTAGCGTCACCCGGGATGACGGAACTACCCGAATTGCCGGACACCGACGAGATCGCCGCCCGCTACACGGCACCTGCCCCGCGTCCGGGCCGGGCTCTGCTGCGCTGGCTCTCCACCGCCGACCACAAGGTGATCGGCCGGCTCTACATGGTCACGGCGTTCTGCTTCTTCCTGCTCGCCGGGCTGCTCGCCCTCGGGATGCGCGCGGAACTCGCCCGGCCGGGTCTGCAGTTCCTGAGCGAGCACGGTTACGACGAGTTCTTCACGGTCCACGGCACCATCATGATGCTGCTGTTCGCCACCCCGATGTTCGCCGGGTTCGCCAACGCCGTGATGCCGCTGCAGATCGGCGCGCCCGACCTGGCCTTCCCCCGGCTGAACGCGCTGTCGTACTGGATGTACCTGTTCGGCGGCCTGATGGTGGTCTCCGGCTTCCTGGTGCCCGGCGGGGCGGCGGCGTTCGGCTGGTTCGCCTACGCACCGCTGAACAGCGCCTACTACTCCCCCGGCGCCGGCGGCGACCTGTGGGCCATGGGGCTGGTCGTCTCGGGTGTGTCGACAACGCTGACCGCGGTGAACTTCATCGCCACGATCCTGTCGCTGCGCGCGCCGGGCATGACGATGTTCCGGATGCCGATGTTCACCTGGAACGTGCTGTTCACCTCGATCCTGATCCTGCCGGCGTTCCCGGTGCTCACGGCGGCGCTGCTGGCGCTGGAGGCGGACCGGAAGTTCGGGGCGCACGTCTTCGACGCGGCGAACGGCGGCGCGCTGCTGTGGCAGCACCTGTTCTGGTTCTTCGGGCATCCCGAGGTCTACATCGTGGCGCTGCCGTTCTTCGGGATCGTCTCGGAGATCATTCCGGTGTTCTCCCGCAAGCCGCTGTTCGGCTATGTGCCGATGATCGGGGCCACGATCTCGATCACCATGCTGTCGGCGGTGGTGTGGGCGCACCACATGTTCGCCACCGGCGCGGTGCTGCTGCCGTTCTTCTCGATCATGTCGTTCCTGATCGCGGTGCCCACAGGCATCAAGTTCTTCGCGTGGATCGGCACGATGACCAACGGCTCGGTCTCGTTCGAGACCCCGATGCTGTGGTCGATGGGCTTCCTCGTGTCGTTCCTGCTCGGCGGGCTGAGCGGGGTGCTGATCGCCTCGCCGCCGCTGGACTTCCATCTCACCGACACCTACTTCATCGTGGCGCACCTGCACTATGTGCTGTTCGGCACGGTGGTGTTCGCGATGTTCGCCGGGTTCTACTTCTGGTGGCCGAAGTTCACCGGGAAGATGCTCGACGAGCGGCTCGGCAGACTGCACTTCTGGCTGCTGTTCCCGGCGTTCCAGCTGACCTTCCTGGTGCAGCACTGGCTCGGCGAGGCCGGGATGCCGCGCCGGTACGCGGACTATCTGCCGGCGGACGGCTTCACCCTGCTCAACACCCTGTCGTCGGCGGGCGCGTTCCTGCTGGGCGTGTCCACGCTGCCGTTCCTGTACAACGTGTGGCGCACCGCCACCAAGGGCGAGAAGGTCACCGCCGACGACCCGTGGGGGTGGGGACGGGGCCTGGAGTGGGCGACGTCGTGTCCGCCGCCCCGGCACAACTTCGTGGCGCTGCCCCGGGTGCGCTCGGAGTCGCCCGCCTTCGACCTGCACCATCCGGAGGTCGAGCAGCCGGCCGGGGAGGAGGAGGTCCGGTGAAGGCGGAGGCGATGCTGTTCGGCGGGGTCGCGCTGTTCTTCGGCGGGTCCGCCGCGCTGTACGGGGTGTGGTCGGGAGAGGAAGCGGGGACGGTCGCGCTGGTCGTCGCCTGCGGGATGGCCGGACTGGTCGCGTTCTTCTGCCTGATCCAGTACCGGCGCCGGGGGACGCGGGCGCAGGACCGCACCGAGGCGGAGGTGGCGGACGCGGCCGGGCCGGTGGCGTTCTTCCCCGACGAGAGCCCGTGGCCGATCGTCACCGCGCTCGGTTTCGCGCTGACGGCGACCGGCGTGGTCTTCGGGCTGTGGCTGTTCCTCATCGGTCTGGGCGTTCTGGCGCGCGGCGTACTCGGGATGGTGTTCCAGTACGCGCACCGGTGAGCGGCCTGCGCGGGGCTCCCGGCTGGAAGGTCTCCACGGGCTCGTGGTCGGTGTCGTAACCGCCGGTGACGCTCTGCCGGATCTCGCCCGTGGGGACGCCCTCGGCCAGCCGCTCGTTCTCGGCCGCCGTCAGGGCCCGGCACAGCCACCGGGTCACCAGGAAGGCGAGGACCGGTGCCACGATCAGGGCGACGCGCAGCACCCAGGTGATGGCGTTGACGGAGATCCGGAACGTCTGGGCGATGACGTCGTTGCCGCCGGCCAGCAGCAGCACGCCGTAGAACACCGTGCCCGCCACGCCGAGCCCGGTGCGGACGGGCCGTTCGCGGGGCCGGTCGCACAGGTGCCGTTCGGCCCACCACTCGCCGGTCAGCCGCTGTTCCACGAACGGATAGGCGTACAGCACGGCGAACAGCAGGCCCGGCAGGACCACCGCGGGGAGCAGGACGTTCCACATGAGGGTGTGTCCCGCGACGTTCGTCTCCCAGGGCGGGACCAGCCGCAGCGCGCCCTCCAGGAAGCCGACGTACCAGTCGGGCTGGGAGGCTGTGGAGACCTGGTCGGGGCGGTAGGGGCCGTAGTTCCAGACCGGGTTGACCTGCGCGATGCCCGCAAGCAGCACCAGCACGCCGGCGACGATGACGGCCAGGCCGCCGGAAGTGCCGGTGAACTGCGGGACGAACGGCTTGCCGACGGCGTTGCGCTGGGTGTGCCGCGGGCCGCGCCACTGCGTGTGCTTGAGATGGACCACCAGCATCAGGTGTACGCCGACCAGGGCGAGGAGGGCACCCGGGAGCAGCAGGACGTGCAACGGATACAGGCGGGTGATGATGTCGTGGGACGGGTACTGGCCGCCGAAGGCGAAGAAGGCCACGTACGTGCCGACGACCGGGAGCGAGAGCATGATGCCCTGGGCGATGCGCAGTCCGGTGCCGGAGAGCAGGTCGTCGGGGAGCGAGTAGCCGGCGAAGCCCTCGGCGAGCGAGACCACGAACAGGGTCAGCCCGATCACCCAGTTCAGCTCGCGGGGCCGGCGGAAGGCGCCGGTGAAGAAGATCCGCAGCATGTGGACGCCGATCGCGGCCACGAAGACCAGCGCGGCCCAGTGGTGGGTCTGTCGCATCAGCAGTCCGCCGCGTACGTCGAAGCTGATGTGCAGGGTGGAGTCGAAGGCGGCCGACATGCGCACCCCGCGCAGCGGCACATAGCGGCCCGCGTAGACGACCTCGCGCATCTCCGGCTGGAAGAACAGGGTCAGCCAGACCCCGGTCACGATCAGCACCAGCAGGCTGTACAGCGCGAGTTCGCCGAGCAGGAACGACCAGTGCTCCGGGAACGCCTTGCGCAGCAGCGAGCCGCCCTCGTAGACGGGCAGCCTGGCGTCCGCGGCGTCCACGAGCCGCTCGGCGCGGCGCCCCGCACGGCTCATGCGGTCTCCGGCTCCGCCGCCGCCCGGGCCACCTCGGCCTCGATCTCGGGGCGCGGCCGGCCGGTCTCCTTCGCGTACTCCCTCACCGCGGTCTGCGCGTCGCGGGCCAGGTCCCGCCAGGCACGCAGCGCGGTCTCGTAGGTGCCGGACTGGGCGCCGGTCATCCCCCGTTCGGCCGGCGGACCGTAGGCCTCCCGCAGCTCCTCGACCGTGGCGTGGGCCGCGTCGGCCGCGCGCTGCTTCTGCACGAGTTCCTCGAAGGTGTGTGCCACACCAATCGACCCTAGGCACCGCATCCGGGATACGCCTCTCCACACTGCCCAAACCCACCCGTGTGGCGGTCAGCCACCGACCACGGGGCCGACCGCGGCAGCCGGCCCCGGATGCAGGAGGCCGACTGCGGCAGCCGACCGCGGGCGCGCAGGAGGCTGACCGCGGCGGCCGGCCGCCGGCGCACGAGCCCCACAGTGACGGTCAACCGCCGGGGCACAAGGTCCGCCCCCGGAGCACAAGGCCCGCAGTGACGGTCAACCGCCGGGGCGCGAGCTCCGCTGTGACGGTCAACCGCCGGAGAACGAGTCCCGCTGTGACGGTCAGCCACGGGCAATCGACTGCGGCAGTCAGCGTCCGCGGGCTACGAGGCCCACCGCAGCAGTCAGCCCCCAGGCTTACGAGACCCACCGCGGCAGGCAGCCTCCAGCTTGGGAGACCCTCCGCAGCAGTCGGCCCCCGGGGCCACGAGACCCACTGGAGGCACCCGCTGAGCACGGGGCCACCGCCGCAGACACCCCGCCGAGCCACGAGAGCCACCGCAGGCACCCCGCCGAGCCACGAGAGCCGCCTCAGGCACCCCGCCGAGCCACGAGAGCCGCCGTGGGAGTCCCCGGCCCCGGGCCACCGCGTCGGACGAGGCCGTCAGCCGCCCGATACCAGGTCGGCCCAGACCTGTTTGCCGCCGCTGACCGGGACGGTGCCCCAGGCTTCCGATACCGCCTCGACCAGCATGATGCCCCGGCCGCCGGTGGCCTCCCAGCCGATGCTGGCGGGCTTGACGGGGCTGCGCGGGGAGGAGTCGGCGACGGCGAGCCGCAGCCGGTGGTTGACCAGGCTCAGGTCGAGGCGGACCTGCCCGCCGGTGTGCACGAGGGCGTTGGTGACGAGTTCGGAGACCACCAGCAGGGCCGCGTCGAGGGTGTCCTGCGGGACGTCCCAGGCACGCAGCGTGCGCCGGGTGAAGCGGCGGGCGTGCCGCACCGCCTCCGGCACCCGCCACACCGTCCAGCTCTCGCGCAGCGGACGCACGGCCATGCCGTCGTAGCGCATCAGCAGCAGGGCGACGTCGTCGTCGCGGTGCGCGCCGGTGAGCAGCGCGTCGGCGACCAGGCCGAGGTGGGCCGGGTCGGCGGCGGACAGCTCGCGGGCGAGCCGGTCCATGCCGACGTCGATGTCCTCGTCCGGTGACTCCACCAGGCCGTCCGTGGTGAGCGCGATCACCGTGCCGGGCTGCAGCCGCAGCGGTGTCATCGGGAACTCGGCCTGGGCGAGCACACCGAGCGGCGGGCCGCCCTCGGCCCGGACGATCTCAGCGGTGCCGTCCGGGTGGCGCAGCACCGGATGGACGTGGCCGGCCCGCACGCACCAGGCGGTGCCCTGCTCCACGTCGACGTCGACGTACGCGCAGGTGGCGAACAGGTCGGTCTCCATGTCCAGGAGGAGCCGGTTGGCGTGGGCCACGACCACGTCCGGGGAGTGCCCCTCGGCGGCGTAGGCGCGCAGCGCGGTGCGCATCTGGCCCATCAGGGTGGCGGCGCCCGCGTTGTGCCCCTGGACGTCACCGATGACGAGGGCCACGTGGTTGTCGGCGAGCGGGATCACGTCGTACCAGTCGCCGCCGACCTCCAGCCCGGCCGTGGTGGGCAGGTACCGGGCGACGGCGACCGCGCCGGGCAGCCGGGGCAGGCGGCGCGGCAGCAGGGTGCGCTGGAGCATGCCGACGAGTTCGTGCTCGGCGTCGAAGGCGTGGGCGCGCAGCAGCGCCTGCCCGGTGAGGCCGGCGCAGGCGGTGAGCAGGGCGCGTTCGTCGGGGCCGAAGTCGCGCGGGCGGTCCCAGCCGATCAGGCAGGCGCCGGCCATACGGCCGCCGGCGGGCAGCGGCAGCACCGCGAGGCCCCCGGGGCCGACCTCGGCGAGGGCGGGTTCCAGCTCGGTGCCGGCCGGCCAGATCCGGGCGCGGCCCTCGCGCAGCGCGGCGGCCAGGGTGGGCATGGCGCGCACCGGCGCGTCGGGCCACTCGGTGCGCCACTCACTGCGCCACACCTCGGGCCAGGCCTCGGGCTGGGGCGGGTCCAGGACGGTGACGACGAGCCGGTCGTTCTCCAGTTCCGCGAGCGCGATCCGGTCGGCCTGCAGCGGCCCGCGCAGGGCGGCGACGACGGCGTTGCCGACGTCCTTGACGGTGCCGGTGGTGGCGAGCGCGGCTGCCAGGCGCTGCACCCGCGCCACGTCGGTGACGTCGGAGCGCAGGGTGGAGGCGTCGGCGACGGTGCCGACGAGCCGGGCCGAGCGGCCCTCGCCGGCCGGCTCCAGCCGGCCGCGCAGCCGCAGCCACCTCGGCGCGCCGGACGGCTGGAGGATGCGGAACTCCAGCTCGCGCTCGCCGATGGACATGTGGTCCGCCTCGACCACCGACATCAGCGCGGGCAGATCCTCGGGCACGGTGCGCCCGAGCAGGGTCTCCACCCGGCCGTCGAAGGCGTCCCGGGCAAGCCCGAACAGGCGCAGGATCTCGTCGCCGACCTGGACCCGGCCGCTCTCCATGACCAGGCTGAACGCGTCCGGCGGCAGCTCGCCCCGGTCACCGGCGGGCGGGGCCGGGACGGGCACGGCGACGGCGCGGGCGATCAGCTCCAGGCAGGCGCGGTCGTCGGTGCCGAAGCCGCCGGGGTGCTCGCTGACGGCCAGCAGACAGCCGCCGCCCGCCGGGCCGAGCGGCAGGGCGGCCAGGGAGAAGTCCGGGGACGGGGTGCGCCGTGCCTCGGGGCAGCCGGCCAGTTGCTCGGGGCTGAGCCAGAGCGGGCGTCCGGTGCGGTGGGCGTCGGCGACCGGGGAACCGCCGTCGGCCGGGTAGGCGTCGCGCAGGCCGTACAGGGTGCGGGGCAGGCCCGCCGACTCGGCGAGGAGCACCTCGGACGGGTCGTCGCCGGCTACGTACACGCCGGCGAAGGACGCCCCGGCGAACACCAGCGCCTGTTCCAGGACCCGGCGGAGCCGGTCGGGCGTGTCGGGGGCCGTGGTGAGCGCCTCCAGGGCGGCTTCGGCACGCTCCGGCGCCGTTCGCGTTCCGCTGATCGCAGCGCCCTCACTCACCACGTTCGCCATTACAGCGCGTACGGGCCTTCCGCGCAGCCCCTGTGGACACTCCGGGTGCTCCGGCGCGTCCCCGTTCCGTTCGAAAGCCACCGAACGCATCTTGACCCATGAGTTCCGCACGGTGTCCTTGTGACAGACGTGACTGTCCGCGCCCGTCCGGCTCCTGCGAGTGTCTTTTCCGGTCACACGACGAGGGGCGGGAGGCGCATGGACAAGCGGTACGAGGTGTACGCGCTCGCCGACGGGCACTTCTACGACACGCCCGACCGGCTCCCGGGGGCCGACGGGGCGCCGGCGGCGCTGTACGCGACGGCGCGTCGCACCGTCCCGGAGGGCTGGCACGCGGCCCGCTCGGGCGACTGGCTGACGCTGACCCCGCTCGACACCGACGGCGCGCCGCTTCCGTCGCCGGCACAGGGCTGGAAGATCCACTCCTCGGCGACCGCCGCGAACGCGGAACGCATTGCGGACATCGTGTGGGACTACTGCGTGCCGCGCCGCATCCCGTTCAAGTTCGTGCCCGGACCGCATCTGCTGCACCTGCGCAACGCCAAGTACGCGGGCCGCGACACCAGCGGCAAGTTCGTCACCGTCTACCCGGCGGACGAGGACCAGTTGCAGCGGGTGCTGCGCGACCTCGGCACGCTGCTGGACGGCTTCGAGGGGCCGTACATCCTCACCGACCTGCGCTGGCACGACGGCCCGCTCTACGTCCGCTACGGCGCCTTCGCCCGCCGGTACGTCGTCGACGAGCGCGGCTCGCTGGTCCCGGCGGTGACCGACGGCACGGGGACGCTGGTACCGGACCGGCGGGCGCCGTCCTTCCAGGTGCCCGAGTGGGTGAGCCTCCCGGAGTTCCTGCGGCCGCACCTGGAGGCGCGCAACACCACGACGGTCGGCGATCTGCCGTACCGCATCGAGAAGGCGCTGCACTTCTCCAACGGCGGCGGTGTGTACGCCGGCACCGACACCCGGAACGGGCGCCGGGTGGTGCTGAAGGAGGCCCGGCCGCACGCGGGCCTGGCCGCGGACGGCGCGGACGCGGTGGCCCGGCTGGAGCGGGAAAAGGCGGCTCTGGAACGGGTCGCCGGCACCGGTGTGGTGCCCGAGGTCCGGGACTGGTTCACGCTGGGCGAGCATCGGTTCCTGGTCATGGACCACCTGGCGGGCCGCCCGCTGAACTCCTTCTTCGCCGAACGGCATCCGCTGCTCACCGCGGATCCCGCCCCGGCGAAGGTCGCCGCGTACACGGCGTGGGCGCTGCGGATCAACGCGGCGGTGGAGCGGGCGGTGGCGGCGGTGCACGCGCGCGGGCTGGTCTTCAACGACCTGCACGTGTTCAACATCATGGTGTCCGAGGACGAACAGGCCGAGGGCGAACAGGCCGAGGACGAACACTCCGTGCGTCTCATCGACTTCGAGGCCGCCGCCCCCGCGGAGGCGAACGCCCGGCAGACCGTCGCCCACCCCGGTTTCTTCGCCCCGCCGGACCGCCGCGGCACCGACGTCGACCGCTATGCGCTGGCCTGTCTGCGGCTCGCCCTGTTCCTTCCGGTGACCACGTTGTTCGTGGTGGACCGGGGCAAGGCCGCGCATCTCGCCGAGGTGATCGCCGAGCAGTTCCCGGACGTGCCGCGCGCCTTCCTGGACGAGGCGGTCGCCGAGATCACCCGGGACACGGCGGGCGGGCACCGCAGCCGGCCGGCCCCGCCGGTGGTGCCCGGCGACTGGCCCTACAGCCGGGACTCGATGGTGAAGGCGATCCTCGCCTCCGCCACCCCGGAACGCGACGACCGGCTCTTCCCTGGTGACATCGCCCAGTTCTCGGACGGCGGCGGCCTGGGCCTCGCGCACGGCGCGGCCGGGGTGCTGCACGCCCTCCAGGCGTCCGGGGCCGGCCGCTACGACGAGGGCGAGCGCTGGCTGCTGGCCCACACCGCCCCGCCGCCGCCCGGCACCCCGCTCGGCCTGTACGACGGCCTCGCGGGCGTCGCCCTGGTACTCGACCAACTCGGCCACCGAGAACGGGCGTTGGAGCTGGTCGACGGCATCCTGCGGGAGAACTGGCGCAGTCTCGCCTCCGACCTGCACGGCGGACTCGCCGGGCTCGGCCTGGTCCTCGGCCGGCTCGCGGAGACGACCGGCGAGCCGGGGCTGCGGCAACACGCCGCCGAGGCCGCCGACATCCTCGTACACCGGCTCGCCGAACCGCTCCCGGACACCCCGCGCCGACGCGCCGGGCTGCTGCGCGGCGCGACCGGGCCCGCGCTGTTCCTTCTGCGCCGGTACGAGCAGACCGGCGAGGACCGCTTCCTGACCGCGGCGGCCGAGGCGCTCCGCCGCGACCTGGACTGCTGTGTGACCCAGGAGGCGGGCGGCGGCCTGGAGGTGGACGAGGGCTGGCGGACGCTGCCCTACCTCGGCGACGGCAGCGCGGGGATCGGACTGGTCCTCGACGACTACCTGGCGCACGCGGACAGCGTGGAGTTCGAGCGCGCCCGCACCGGCATCCTGACCGCCGCGACCTCCCGTTTCTACGCCCAGCCCGGTCTCTTCCAGGGCCGCGCCGGAATGATCCTGCACCTCGCCCGCAGCACCGCGCCGGGCGCCGGCCGAGACCGGCTGGAGCAGCAGATCGCCGGGCTCGGCTGGTTCGCGATGGAGTACCAGGGCCAACTGGCCTTCCCCGGGCACCAGATGATGCGGCTGTCCATGGACCTCGCCACCGGCACGGCAGGCTGCCTGCTCGCGCTCGCCGCGGCCCGCGACGACGCCCGCACCGCGCGCCTGCCCTTCCTCCCGCCGCCACCGGCGGCCCCCACACGCGGCCCCGCACCGACGGAGCCGTGACGCACAACCCCCGTCCCCAACAAGGAAAGGACAACCACCATGGCACTGCTCGACCTGCAGACCCTCGAGTCCGACGAGTTCACCCACGGCGGCGCGAGCACCGCGAGCCTGCTCTCCTGCGTCTCCGCGGCGAGCGTTCTGCTCTGTCTCTGACCGGACCGGTGAGTCCACGGCTCCGGACGGCGCCGTCCCCTGTGGGCGGGGCTGTCCGGAGTCGTCCCGTTCCCGTCCGACCCCAGTGAGGCCGCCAGCCGATGAACTCCAGCCCCGACAGCGCCACTTCGGTGGCCGGCCGGACCTTGTCGCGCGCGGTGCTGCGGCAGGGCGGTGCCCGCTGTGCCGCGCTGTGCGCGGTGAGTACGGCGGCCACGGCGGCCGGCCTGCTGCTGCCCGCCCTGCTGGGCCACACCCTGGACCTGCTGCTGGCCCGCGCTCCGGCCGCCCCCTGGGTCGTCGGCTGCACCGGGCTCGTTCTGCTGCTCGCCCTGCTGGACGGCTGCGCGGGCGTGCTCGCCGGCACCGTCGACGCGCAGGCCACCGCATGGCTGCGCCGGCATCTCACCGGGCACGTGCTGGCGCTGGGCCCGCGTGCGGCGGCCCGGTTCGGCGCCGGGGATCTGGTGGCGCGGCTGGTCGGCAACGCGGCGCAGGCCGGGACGGCGCCGGGTGCGCTGGCCGCCCTGCTCGCCGCGCTCGCCGGACCCGTCGGGGGCGTGGTGGCGCTCGCTCTCATCGACCCCTGCCTGGCGGCCGTGTGCCTCGTCGGGGCGCCGGTCCTGGCCCTGCTGCTGCGCGCCTTCACCCGGGACACCTCGGCGTGCGTGGCCGACTACCAGCGGGTGCAGGGCCGGATCGCCGGCGCGCTCGCGGAGGCGGTCGGCGGTTTCCGTACGATCCGGGCCGCGGGCGTCGAGGACCGCGAGACCGCCCGGATCCTCGCCCCACTGCCCGAACTGTCGCGTGCCGGGCACCGCATGTGGCGGGTGCAGGGGCGGGCCGCCGCGCGGGCCGTCACCGTGGCACCGCTGCTGAACCTGGGCGTGCTGGCCGTGGCGGGGCTGCTGCTGGCCCGGCACCGCCTGTCGGTGGGCGAGGTGCTGGCCGCCTCCCGGTACGCGGTGCTCGTCACGGGCGTCGGCGCGCTGGTCGGGCAGCTGGCCGCACTCGCGCGGGCCCGCGCGGCGACCGGCCGGCTCGCCGAGGTACGCGCCGAGCCCGCGCCCGGACACGGCACACGCCGCCTGCCGCCGGGCAACGGCCGGCTGGAGCTGCGGGCGGTCACCGCGCTGCGGGGCGGCCGGACCGTCCTGGACGGCATCGACCTGACCGTCCCGGGCGGCACGACCCTGGCGGTCGTCGGCCGTTCCGGCGCCGGCAAGTCCCTGCTGGCACAGGTCGCCGGCCGGCTCACCGACCCCGACGCGGGTGAGGTCCTCCTCGACGGCGTGCCGCTGCGCGACCTCGCCCACGCCGAGCTGCGCCGCGCCGTCGCCTACGCCTTCGAGCGCCCCGCCCTGCCGGGTACGACCATCGAGGACACCATCGCCTTCGGGCTCACGCCCGCGACACCCGCCGCCGTCCGCGCCGCCGCCCGGCGTGCCCACGCCGACGACTTCGTACGGCGCCTCCCCGCCGGCTACGCCACCCGCACCGCCGACGCGCCCCGCTCCGGCGGCGAGTCCCAACGTCTCGGGCTGGCCCGCGCCTTCGCCCACGGCGGCCGGCTGCTGATTCTCGACGACGCCCTGTCCAGCCTGGACACGGTCACGGAACACCACATCAGCCGGACCCTGCTGGCCCCCGACCCGTCCCGCACCCGCCTGCTGATCGCCCACCGCGCGACGACCGCGGACCGCGCGGACCGGGTCGCCTGGCTCGCCGCCGGTCGCGTCAGGGCGGTCGGAACCCACCGGGAGCTGTGGCGGGAGGCGGAGTACCGGGCGGTGTTCAGCGGGGACGGGGAGGGGGAGGGCGCGCCGGGGGCGGAGCCCCCCGCGGGGTCCGGGAGCGGGAGCGACGCCGAGAGCCGGACCGGGACGGAGGGGCACTGACGGCGGCGGGGACGCACCGGGATCCGGCAGATCCGCCGGACGGGGACCGGAAGTTGACGAGCATGCCGGACCAGGACCGGTGACCGGCACACACCACACCGGGAGCGGAAGTTGGGGAGCAAGGGCGGGGAACGGGAGCCGGCGGGGATGCCGGGCGGGAAACGCCGGTCCCGCACGGCCGGCCGGTCCGGCACCGTGGCCTCGGGACGGGTTCCCGGGCACCCGGCGCCCGCCCGTGCCCGAGCGGGCCGGTTTGTGCGGGAGCGGTGGCGGGTGCTGGTCCGGCTCGGCGCGTGGTCCGTGCTGGAGGCGGGACAGACCTTCCTCGTCGGATACGCGCTCGCGCGGGCCCTGGACACCGGGTTCCTCGCCGGGAACGCCCGGACCGGGTTGCTGTGGCTGGGCGCCGCGGGACTCGCGGTGTGCGCCGGGGCGTACGGGACCGGACGGGTCTACGGCGTGGTCGCCGAGCTGGTGGAGCCGGCCCGGGACCGGCTGGTGACGGCGGTGGTCGCGCGCGGCGTGCGGGAGGCGGACACGGGTGCGCTGTCCGGGCTCACCCAGCAGGTGGAGATCGCCCGGGACACGCTCGCCGGTGTGGTGATGGTGACCCGTTCCTTCCTGTTCACCGCCGCCGGCGCCCTGATCGGTCTGTTCTCCCTGGCCCCGCTGCTCCTCACGGTCGTCCTGCCGCCGCTGCTCGCCGGGGTGGCCCTGTTCGCCGCGACACTCGGACCACTGGCCCGCCGCCAGGAGGCGTTCCTCGCCGCCGACGAGGCACTGGCCCAGGATCTGGGCGCGCTGTTCCCGGCACTGCGGGACGTCACCGCGGCCGGTGCCGAGAAGCGCGTCGCCGACGCCGTCGGGGAACGCACCGACGCGGAACTGCGGGCCGCCCGCTCCCTGGCCCGCTGGAGCGTGGCCCGCGTGGCCGCCCTGGCGGTCGGCGGCGAACTGCCGGCGGTCCTGCTCCTGGTCACCGCGCCCTGGCTGCTCGGCCACGGCGTCACCCCGGGCGCCCTGGTCGGCGCGCTCGCCTACGTCACCCAGTCCCTCCTGCCCGCCCTCAACAACCTCGTCCACGGCCTCGGCACCGGCGGCTCCCGCCTGACGGTCGTACTGCGCAGACTGACCCGGGACTCTCAACTGCGGGAGGCACCACCAGCCCGGGAGCGCGAGGAACCGAGCGACCGGCCACAGCAGGCCGGCACCCGCCACACGACCGCATCCCCCCTCGCCACACGCGCACACAACACCGAAGGGAAAGCGGCGGGACGACCCCAGCCCCCGCCCGCCCTCTCCCTCACCTCCGTCACCTTTGCCTACGGGCCGGCCGGCCAACCCGTCCTGAACGACTTCGACCTCACGCTCCCGGAAGGCAGCCACCTGGCCGTCGTAGGCCCGAGCGGTATCGGCAAGTCGACGCTCACCGCTCTCGTCGCCGGCCTGCTCACCCCACAGCACGGCACCATCCGGGTATACGACCACCCCGTTCCCGCGCGGCAGGCAACCGTGCTCATCCCCCAGGAGGCTTACGTCCACACCGGCACCCTGGCCGAAAACCTCAGCCTCTTGCGCAACGGCCCCGTGCCGGAGGCCGAACTTCTGGCCGCGGCCGACGCGGTGGGACTCACTCCGCTGCTGAGCACACTGGGCGGCCCCGGTGCCACGGTCGTCCCCGCGGAGCTGTCCGCAGGGGAGCGGCAGCTGATCGCGCTGACCCGCGCCTACCTCTGCCCCGCCCCGCTGGCCCTGCTGGACGAGGCGACCTGCCATCTCGACCCGGAGGCGGAAGCGCGGGCCGAACGGGCCTTCGCGGCGCGTCCGGGCGGCACGCTGATCGTCGTCGCCCACCGGATCAGTTCCGCCCGCCGCGCGGAGCGGATCCTCGTCATGGACGGCGCGCGCACCGACTGCGGCACCCACGGCGAACTCCTGCGCAGCTCGGACCTGTACCGGGACCTGGCCGGCGGCTGGACGACGCAGCCGGCGCCGCTGCCCGGCTAGTCACACCCGCCCGCACGCTCACCCCGCGCCCTCACACCCACCCCTCCCCCTGCGATATGCGAATCGCGTCGATCCGGTTGCGGGCGCCGGTCTTACGCGTGATCGACGCCATGTAGTTGCGGACCGTGCCGAGGGACAGATGCAGGCTGCCGGCGATCTCCGCGATGGAGGCGCCCGCAGCCGCGAGGGAGAGCACGCTCAGCTCGCGTCTGGTCAGCGGCATCTGCGCCGCCTTGAGGAAGCCGAAGCCCAGCGAGGCATCGACGAAACGTTCCCTCTTGGCGACGGACCGGATGGCACCCACCAGCCGGTCCGGTGAACCCGCCTTGTCGACGAAGCCGAGCGCACCCGCCTCGGCGGCCCGCTTCAGCAGCCCCGGCCGGCTGGCCTGGGCCAGCACCACGAGCGCCGGCGGTCTGCCGCCGATGCCGGGCGGGCACAGCTCGCCCAGCGGCGGCATCCCCTGGCCGTCCGCGCCGTCGAGGTCCGCCGCGCACACGTCCGGGCATAAGGACCGCACTCGGGCGGCGGCACCCTGCCACGGCGTGTCGTCCACGACCAGCCCCGGCTCCCGGCGCAGCCACTCCGCCAGGACCGATCGCACCAGACACACGTCGTGCACCAGAAGCACCCGGATCACTGCCCGCCCCCTCGACTGTTCGTCGTACGTGTGTTCTCGTCGCCGCCGTGCCGTGGCCACGGCACGGGACAGCGCGTGCCCATTCTTGGGTGCCGTTACCGTTTGCGGTCGCGTAGATCCGGCCATCGGGGTGCGCGGGGGCGCACGCGAGGCGCCCGTACGCCGCCCGCGCTTCCGTCGCAGGGGCATGGAGACGGGCGGAGCGGGTATCCGGAGGCATCCACCGCTACGGGGCCACGGCCCGCGGCCGGGGTGTTCGCCGTGCGCGGGGCGCCCCGGCGGGGGAATCTTGACCCCAGGATGCGCGGCGCGGCCGTACGAGGAGGTGGTCGGCGTGTCCGACGGGCCGGGCCCGCGACCGGCAGCGGCGGCCGACGGGACGCCGGCCGCCCAGCCGGTGCTGTCGCTGGCGCTTGTGTCGATGATGCACGAGGTGCGCGCGCACTCCGGCGCGGTCTACCTGCTCAGGCCCGACGAGCCGGTCCTCGGGATGGCGGTGATGGCGGGCATGCCCCGCGCCTTCGCGGCACCCTGGCAGCGGGTCGGGCTGAGCGCGCCGATCCCGGTCGCCGACGCCGCGCGCGAGCGGCGGCTGGTGTGGGTGGGCGGCGAGGAGGAGATGGCCCGCCGCTATCCGCGGATCGCGGTGGTGCTGCCGTACCCGTTCGCGCTGGCCGCGCTGCCCGTGGCGACGGAGCACCGGTTGTACGGCGCGGTGTTCTTGACCTGGCCGGGTGCGCACACGCCGGAGCTGTCCGACCGGGAGCGGGACCAGCTGCGGGCGGCCTGCGACCGGCTGGCGCTGCGGCTGGAGCAGGCCGCGCAGGACGACCGGCCGCTCCAGCGCGAGGTCGATGTGATGGCGGAGCCGGTCGCGGGCGTGGCCGACACGCTGGGCTCCGTGGAGGCGGCGCGGATGGTCTCCCGGCTGCCGTACGGGCTGGTGTCGCTGGACCTGCACGGCCGGATCGGGTTCGTCAACCCGGCCGCCGCCGAGCTGCTCGGCAGACCGGCCGGGGAACTGCTCGGCACGCTGCCCTGGGTGTCGGTGCCCTGGCTCAACGACCCGATGTACGAGGACCGTTACCGAGGGGCGCTGCTCAGCCAGCAGGTGACGTCGTTCGTGGCGCTGCGTCCGCCGGGCGAGTGGCTGTCGTTCCGGATGTACCCGAGCACGAGCGGGCTGAGCGTGCGGATCAGCCGGGCCCGGGCGGTGGCGGACATGGCTCGGGGTGCGCCGCGGGCGGGCGCGTCCCCGTCCCGGCTGGTGACGATCTCCCAGGTGCTGAGCCTCGCGGGCGCGCTGACCGAGGCGGTCGGGGTGGAGGACGTGGTGCAGCTGGTGTGGGACGAGGTGGCGCCGGCGGTCGGCAGCCAGGCGCTGGTGATCCTGGGCTCGCAGGGCGGGCGGCTGCACGTGCTCGGGCATCGCGGGTACGGCGACCCGCACACCGTGGAGCGGTTCCACGGGCTGCCGCTGGCCGAGCGGACCCCGGGCACCCAGGCGCTGAGCAGCGGGGTGCCCGCGTTCTTCGACTCCCGGGAGCAGCTGGAGCGGCTGTATCCGCGCCGGCACGAGACCCAGGACGGCTTCGCGGCCTGGGCGTATCTGCCGCTGATCGCTTCCGGTCGGCCGGTGGGCACGTGTGTGCTGGCGTACGCCGAGCCGCATGTCTTCCCGGCCGACGAGCGGGCCGTACTGACGTCGCTGGGCGGGCTGATCGCGCAGGCGCTGGAGCGGGCCCTGCTCTACGACGTCAAGCACCGGCTCGCGCACGGGCTCCAGCAGGCCCTGCTGCCGCACTCGCTGGCACCGCCGCCCGGCATCGAGGCGGCCGCCCGCTATGTGCCGGCCACCCACGGCATGGAGATCGGCGGCGACTTCTACGACCTGGTGCCGACGCTGCCGCTGGCGGCGGCGGTGATCGGGGACGTGCAGGGGCACAACGTGACCGCGGCGGGCCTGATGGGGCAGATCCGCACCGGGGTCCGGGCGTACACCACGGTCGGACAGGCGCCGCACGA
Source organism: Streptomyces sp. NPDC007205 (assembly GCF_040634095.1). NCBI lineage: Bacteria > Bacillati > Actinomycetota > Actinomycetes > Kitasatosporales > Streptomycetaceae > Streptomyces > Streptomyces sp. NPDC007205. The sequence continues at coordinate 323,198 of NZ_JBEYEW010000001.1, read as the reverse complement.
GGTGATGAGCAGCACCAACCGGCTGCTGATCGACCTGGGCAGCGAGCTGTTCGCCAGTTGTCTGTATCTGCGGCTGGACCCGGCGCGCGGGCGGGCGGTGATGGCCCGGGCGGGGCATCCGCCGCCGCTGCTGAGACGTCCGGACGGGCGGGTGCGGGTGCTGGACCTGGCCGGCGGCCCGCTGCTCGGGATCGACGCGGCCGCGGTGTATCCGACGACCGAGGTGTCCCTCGCGCCCGGCTCCGTGCTCGTGCTGTACACCGACGGTCTGGTGGAGGCGCCCGGCCTCGACATCGAGGACGCGCTGGTCGACCTGGGCGGGCTGCTGTCGGAGATCGGCGACCAGCCGCTGGAGCAGCTGGCGGACGAGGTCGTCCGGCACAGTGCGGCGGCGCGGGAGCGGGCCGACGACGTGGCGGTGCTCCTGCTGCGGGCCCGCGAGGACGCCTGACCGATCGGACGGGAAAGGTCCGGCCCTCCCGCCGGAGGGCCGGACCACCCCCGCCGACCGGAACCGCGGGTGAGGCCGGCCGGGGGCTGAGTGCCGTTCGGCTCAGCGGCTGCTGGTCAGCGACGACCCGTCGTTCGCCGTGCCGGCGCCGGACTGGTCGTTCCCGCTGCCGGACTGGTCACCGGCGCCTGCGCCGTTCCCGGACTGGTTCCCGGTGCCTGCGCCGTTCCCGGACTGGTCACCGGAGCCGTTCCCGGACTGGTCACCGGCCGAGGCGGACGGATCAGCGGAGCCACCGGACTGGTCACCGGCACCGGACTGGTCACCCGCCGAGGCCGACGGGGCGGCGGAACCGGACTGGTCGCCCGCGCCATTACCGTTGTTGTCGGCGCCGCCGTTGCCCGCGTTGCCGCCGTTGCCCGCGTTGCCGCCGTTCCCGCCGTTCCCGAGGGTCGCGCCGGTCGCCTGCAGGGCTGCGGTGACCGGCTGGAAGAAGGTCTCGCCGCCGTTGGTGCAGTCGCCGCTGCCGCCGGAGGTGAGGCCGACGGCGCTGCCGTCCTGGGTGAACAGGGAGCCGCCGCTGTCGCCGGCCTCGGCGCAGACGTTGGTCTGGATGAGGCCGTTGACGGTGTCGGTGCCGCCCGGGTTCGTCTCGCTCTGGAAGTTCACGGTGGCGTCGAGCCCGGTGACCTGGCCGTTGTGCAGTCCGGTGGTGGAGCCCATCCGGAACACGGTCTCGCCGACGGTGGCGTCGGCGGCCTGGGTGATCTGCACGGTCTGCCCGTTGCCGGCGTTGACCTCGCTGGGCGCCTGGGTGTTGGGGTCGTTGTACTTGACGAGCGAGAAGTCGTTGCCGGGGAACTTGGCCTGGTCGACGGTAGCGATCGGCTGGCCGTTCTGGGAGTCGGACCAGTCCTTGGCGGCGACTCCGCAGTGACCGGCCGTCAGAAAGGCGGGGCTGCCGTCGGAGGCGGTGACATTGAAGCCGAGGGAGCAGCGCACGCCGCCCTGCTGGGTCTGGGAGAAGATGGCGTCGCCGCCCGAGACGAAGGTCTTGAAGGTGCCGGCGGACTTCTTCAGGGTGGCCATGCCGGAGCCGAGGCTCTGGACGGTGGACTGCAGTCTGTTCCAGCGGGCGCCGGTGACGGTGGAGTCGGCGGTGACCAGGATCTTGTCGGTGCGCGGGTCCACGGCCCAGGAAGTGCCGGGGATCGTCGCCTTGGTCTTCAGCGTCCCGGCGGCCGCCTTGAGGGCGCGGGTGCTGTTCTTCACCTGGCGGACGACCGCGCCGGCCTTCTTCGCCTGCGCCATCGTGTTGTTGTCGCCGCCGACCACGTTGACGACGAGTTGCTGCTTGCCGCTGTCGAAGTACGACCCGGCGAAGGCGTCACCCAGGGACTTCTGGAGCTGGGCGGCGAGGTTCGAGGCCTGTGTGGCCTTCAGCGTCTTCACGGTGCCGGTGGTGCCCGACGCCTGGTTCTTGTCCTGCGACGCGTTGGCGTTCGGCAGCAGGAGGGCCGCTGCTCCGAGCGCCGCGACACCGCCCACCGCTATCGCGGCCTTGCGCTTGGGCATTCGCTTGTGACTCAAACTTCTCGACCTCCGGGGACGGGGGGCTGCCGCTGACGGGCAGTTCGTTTCGTGGCGCCTGGATGGCCGTAGGTACGCACCGGCTGCGCGGTGTGTTCAATTCCGTTTCCCAACGGCCGTACGGGGCGGGCGAATCGGCCATGCTGCGCGTGTCGCGGGAGGCCGCCGGGAACAATCCCCCATATGACGATGACCCCCGCCGAAGCCGACAGGATCCTCTCCGCCCACTTCGCCCCCTGGGTGCTCGATCTCGGGCTGACCGTCGAGACGGTGGGCGAGGACCGGGCCGTGCTGCTACTGCCCTGGTCGGAGCGGCTGGCCCGGGAGGGCGGCGGGCTGTCGGGGCAGGCGCTGATGGCCGCTGCGGACACGGCGACGGTGATCGCGGTGTCCGCCGCGCGGGGCGGCTTCGTGCCGATGACGACGGTTCAGCAGTCGACGTCGTTCCAGCGCGCCGTGACCGGTTCCGATGTCCGGATCGAAGCGGTCCTGACGAAGCTGGGCCGCCGGATGGCATTCGCGGACATCACGCTGAGCGACGCGGGTTCGGGCACGCTCGCGGCACGAGCGAGCACGGTGTACGCGATTCTGGGCTGACACGTTGCGCTACTGATCAGTAACGGTCCGTTCCGAGCACGAAGTGGAATCCCTCCTTCAGGGAATCTACACATTGAATACTCAACCAAGTCACCGACGGCCGGAGATCTGCACATCCCCGCGCGCCTGGACACTCCTTTGGCGAGGAGTGCCGGATTCGCCGCCCGGCGGGCAAGGGGGCGGACGCACCGATGCGGTGCCGCATGTGAAGGAGTCGCCGACATGACGTGCGCACGCCTGCACGGATGAACCCCTTCGGACATCAAGTGCGCAGGTGAGAGCCCTGGTTGATTGGAAGCGCGCCCGGCGTGCGTGCTTTGATCCATCGCACCGCGGGGTCGCGGCGGGCTTCCGGAGACGGGGGCCCGGCGCCCGCGGCCGCGGCCGTCCGTCTGTCCCCAGAGGGGGCCGCTCTCCCCCTTGTGAAATATCCATCAGGAAGGGAAGTTCCACCATGAACTCCACCCCCCAGGTTGAGACCGTCGAGATCTCGGACGCCGAGCTGGACAACGTCTCCGGCGGTCTGTCCGTGAACGCCCTCAACACCGTGACCGGTGCCGTGAACGGCGTCGCCCCGGTTTCCGGCGTTGTCGACACCGCCATCGGCACCGTCGAGGGCGTCACCGGCCTGAACGTGCAGCCGGTCACCAACCTGGTCGCCGGTCTCTGATCGCGCCCTGTCGCAACGGAAGTCCCGGAGTCGTTCCTCGGCTCCGGGGCTCTCGGATGCCCTGAAACACCAGCGTCTCTCCCACAGGTGAGGGAAGTTCCGTGCAGTTCCGCCAACAGGCCCTCGCCAAGCTCCAGTCGCCCGAAGAGCTGGACCTTCCGGTACGGCTGGCCCGCCCGCAGGGCTGGCTCGCCCTCGGTGTCACCGTCGTCGTCATGGCAGTGGCCTCCGTCTGGGCCGTGACCGGTTCGGTCGCCTCCACCGTCGGCGCACCGGCCATCCTCACGCACGGGCAGGGCAGTTATCTGCTGCAGAGCCCGGTGTCCGGCCAGGTGACGGCCGTCCTCGCCCAGCAGGGCGAGCGGCTGCCCGCGAACGCGCCCGTCCTCAAGGTCCGTACGCCCCGGGGCGATTCCGTGGTCCGCACGGTCGCCGCGGGCCGCGTCACCGCGCTCGCCGCCACCATCGGCCAGATCATCCAGACCGGCACCAATGTCGCCGCGGTGGAGAAGGTCGCCCACGCCTCCGACCCTCTGTACGCGACCGTGTACGTCCCCGCCGAGAGCGCCGCCGCCATCCCGGCGCACGCCGCCGTCGACCTCACCGTCTCCTCGGTGCCGGCCCAGACGTACGGCGTGCTGCGCGGCCATGTGAAGTCCGTGGACCGCGCCGCGCAGTCCGCCCAGTCGATCTCCGCGTTCCTCGGCGACAGCCAGCTCGGCGAGCAGTTCACCCGCAAGGGCCGCCCGGTGGCCGTCCTGGTCGCGCTCGACAAGTCGACGGCCACCAGAAGCGGTTACCGCTGGTCGACGACCGACGGGCCGCCGTTCCGGCTCGACTCCATGACGCTCGCCTCCGGTTCGATCAAGCTGGCCGACCAGCATCCCGTCGATTGGCTCCTCCCGTGACCGCCCCACCGGAAACCCGCAGTCGCAGACGCGCCGCCCCGGCCAAGCGGCGGCCGGTCCCCAAGCCCAGCGGCGGCACGGTCCGTACCCCCACCGTGCTCCAGATGGAGGCCGTCGAGTGCGGCGCCGCCTCCCTCGCGATGGTCCTCGGCCACTACGGCCGGCACATCCCGCTGGAGGAACTGCGCATCGCCTGCGGTGTCTCCCGTGACGGCTCGCGCGCCTCCAACCTGCTGAAGGCCGCCCGCGGTTACGGCCTGACGGCCAAGGGCATGCAGATGGACCTGGCCGCCCTCGCCGAGGTACGGGCACCGGCCATCCTTTTCTGGGAGTTCAACCACTACGTCGTCTTCGACGGCATGGGCCGCCGCTTCGGCCGGCGCGGCGTGTACATCAACGACCCCGCCAAGGGCCGCCGGTTCGTGCCCATGGAGGAGTTCGACGGCAGCTTCACCGGTGTCGTACTGGTGATGGAGCCGGGCGAGGGCTTCACCAGGGGCGGCCGCAAGCCCGGGGTGCTCGGCGCGATGCCGGCCCGGCTGCGCGGCACCGCCGGCACCCTGCCCGCCGCCGTCCTGGCCAGCCTGCTGCTGGTCGCGGTCGGCGCCGCCGTACCCGCGCTCGGCCGCACCTACATCGACACGTTCCTCATCGGCGGCCGGACCTCCCTGCTGGGCGTGCTGTTCGCGTCGATGGCGACCTGTGTCCTGCTCACCCTGGTGCTGACCTGGCTCCAGCAGGCCAATCTGCTGCACGGCCGGATCATCTCCTCGACCCTCTCCAGCGCCCGCTTCCTGCGCCATCTGCTGCGGCTGCCGGTGACGTTCTTCGCCCAGCGCTCCCCCGCCGACCTAGTGCAGCGGCTGCAGTCCAACGACCAGGTCGCCGAGACCCTGGCCCGTGACCTCGCGGCGGCCGGCGTCGACGCGATCGTGGTCGTGCTGTACGCGGTGCTGCTCTACACCTACGACCCGCAGCTGACCTTCGTCGGCATCGGCGTGGCCCTGCTGAACGTGGTCGCCATGCGGTTGGTCGTACGGCTGCGCGCGACCCGTACGGCGAAGCTGCGCGCGGACACGGCACGGCTGACCAACACCTCGTACACCGGCCTTCAGCTGATCGAGACGATGAAGGCGACCGGCGGTGAGGACGGCTACTTCCGCAAGTGGGCCGGGCAGCACGCCGCCACGCTGGAGGAACAGCAGCGGCTCGGTGTGCCGAGCGCCTGGCTCGGCGTGGTCGCGCCGACGCTCGCCACGTTCAACAGCGCGCTGATCCTGTGGATCGGCGGCCTGCGCGCCGTCGAGGGGCACATCTCGGTGGGTCTGCTGGTCGCCTTCCAGGCGCTGGTGACCCGCTTCACCGCGCCGCTGACCCGGCTCAACGGTGTGGCGGGCCGCATCCAGGACTTCGCGGCCGACGTGGCCCGGCTGAAGGACGTGGAGAACTTCCAGGCCGACCCGCTCTACGCCCGCCCCGGCGGCGCCGACTCCACGCGCCGGCTGCACGGGCACGTCGAGCTGGAGAACGTCACCTTCGGCTACAGCCCGCTGGACAAGCCGCTGTTGAGCGGATTCGACCTGACCGTGGGCCCGGGGCAGCAGGTGGCGCTGGTCGGCGGCTCCGGCAGCGGCAAGTCGACGGTGTCCCGGCTGATCTCGGGCCTGTACACCCCGTGGGACGGCGTGATCCGTGTCGACGGCCGCCGGCTGGAGGACATCCCGCGCGGCGCGCTGGCCGCCTCCGTCTCGTTCGTCGACCAGGACGTGTTCCTCTTCGAGGGCTCGGTCCGCGACAACGTCGCCCTGTGGGACCCGTCAATCCCGGACGAGGCCGTGGTGGAGGCACTGAGGGACGCGGCCCTGTACGACGTGGTGATGCGCCGGCCCGGCGGCATCCACAGCAAGGTCGAGCAGGACGGCCACAACTTCTCCGGCGGCCAGCGCCAGCGGCTCGAGATCGCACGGGCCCTGGTCCGCCGGCCGAGCATCCTCGTCCTGGACGAGGTGACCAGCGCGCTGGACGCGGAGACCGAGTTGGTCGTGATGGACAACCTGCGCCGGCGCGGCTGTGCCTGTGTGGTGATCGCGCACCGGCTGAGCACCGTCCGCGACAGCGACGAGATCGTCGTGCTCCAGCACGGCACGGTCGTCGAGCGCGGGCGGCACGAGGAGCTGGTGGCGCGCGGTGGCGCGTACGCCGCGCTGGTCAGGGAGCGATGAGATGACGACCGTTCAGGAGGGACACGAAGGCGACCTCGTGCTCGGTGCGCTGGGGTCCCTGGGCACCCGCATCGACTCCGCCGGTCTCAACCGCCTGGACCTCGAAGGCCCGCAGGTGCTGTGGCTGGTCGCGGCCGGCGCCCTGGATTTGTTCGCGGTGGACGCCGTCCAGCAGGGCCACTGGCACCACCTGGGCCGGCTGGAGGCGGGCACGCTGCTGCTCGGCCCGGTGGCCGGGCCCCAGCACACCCTGGTGGCCCGCCCGGTCCGGGACTGCGTGCTGCACCGGATCAACCTGCGCGAGCTGTACCAGCCGGCGAACACCCAGACCTGGTCGTACGACGAGTACGGCAACCCGCAGTACGTGCCGCCCGCCACCAGCCCGCTGGAGTACGCGGTCGCGCTCGGCGTCGGCCGCGGCCTGTCCGTACTCTTCCAGGCGCCGATGGCGGAGGACCGGGCCCAGGCGCCCACCGACGACGACGTGTTCTGGATGCAGGTGCCGCCGGGCAGCGTCCAGTACGGCTCGCTGTACGGCGCGGAGGCCGCCGCCGACCTGCTGATGGACCCGGCGCTGTGGCAGTCCATGGTGGACCAGCAGTACCGGCTGCTGACCGCGCTGGACAGGTGGATCGAGCAGCTTGAGCGCACCCATGAGACCCGTACGGCCGCCGGGATCAAGGCCGGTGAGGCGGTGCGCGCCGAGGCCGACCAGACGCTGCTGGCGTCCATCGGCAAGCGCTCGGCCCGCCGGACCACGGCCGCCGACGCCGACGCCGGGTACGCCGCCTGCAAGCTGGTCGCCGAGGCGGCCGGGATCAGGCTCGCGGAGCCCGCGCAGAGCGGCACCGAGAGCGAACGCCTCGACCCGGTCGAACGGGTGGCGCTCGCCTCCCGGGTGCGCACCCGGGCCGTACGGCTGCACGGGCGCTGGTGGCGGGAGAACGTGGGCCCGCTGGTCGGGCACCGGGCGCTGTCCGGGGCGCCGGTCGCGCTGCTGTGGCGGCGCGGCGGCTATGTGGCCGTCCATCCGGGCACCGGCCGCGAGACGCCGATCGAGAAGGCGAACGCCGATGAGTTCGAGCCGCGCGCGGTGATGTTCTACCGGCCGCTGCCCGACAAGGCGCCCTCCCCGTTCGGTCTGCTGCGGTTCAGCCTGCGCGGCACCCGGGGTGATCTGCTCGGCCTGCTGCTGGCGGGCCTGGTGACGGTGGCGATCGGCGCGCTGGTGCCGATCGCGACCGGCAAGGTGCTCGGCGAGTACGTGCCGCGCGCCCAGGAGGGCCTGATCGTCCAGGTGTGCCTGGCCGTGATGGTGAGCGGTGTGGTGGCGGCGGCGTTCACGCTGCTGGAGAACCTGTCCATCCTGCGCCTGGAGGGCCGGATCGAGGCCGCGCTGCAGCCGGCCGTCTGGGACCGGCTGCTGCGGCTGCCCACCCGGTTCTTCACCCAGCGCTCCACCGGTGAACTCGCCAGTGCCGCCATGGGCATCAGCGCGATGCGCCGGCTGCTGGCGGGTGTCGGTCCGGTGGTCGCGCAGTCGGTGACCGTCGGCGCGATGAATCTTGGCCTGTTGTTCTGGTACAGCCCGTCGATGGCCCTGGCGGCGATCGGCATGCTCGTCGTCATCGCGGCCGTGTTCCTGGGGCTCGGTCTGTGGCAGGTGCGCTGGCAGCGGAAGCTGGTGGTGCTCGGCAACAAGCTGAACAACCAGGCCTTCCAGACCCTGCGGGGGCTGCCCAAGCTGCGGGTGGCGGCGGCCGAGAACTATGCGTACGCGGCCTGGGCGCGGGAGTTCGCGCGCAGCCGGGAGCTGCAGCAGAAGGTCGGCCGGATCAAGAACCTCACCACGGTGCTCGGCGGGATCTATCTGCCGGTGTGCACGCTGCTGATGTTCATGCTGCTGGCGGGCCCGGCCAAGGGCGCGATGTCGGCGGCCGACTTCCTCACCTTCAACACCTCGGTGACGATGGTGCTGACCTCGGTCACCCAGCTGACCGGCTCGTTCGTGTCGGCGGTGGCCGCGCTGCCGCTCTTCGAGGAGATCAGGCCGGTCTTCGAGGCGACTCCCGAGGTGCGCACGTCCAGCACCCGGCCGGGCCCGCTGTCCGGCGCGATCGAGGCCCGCCGGCTCTCCTTCCGGTACGCCGACGACGGCCCGCTCGTCCTGGACGACGTGTCCTTCGCCGTCCGGCCGGGCGAGTTCGTGGCGGTCGTCGGACCGAGTGGCTGCGGCAAGTCCACCCTGCTCCGGCTGCTGATCGGCTTCGACAAGCCGGTCTCCGGCAGTGTCCTGTACGACGGCCAGGACCTCGCGGCGCTCGACCAGTCGGCGGTCCGCCGCCAGTGCGGGGTGGTGCTCCAGCACGCGCAGCCGTTCACCGGCTCCATCCTGGACGTCATCTGCGGCACCGAGCCGTACACGCCGGAGGAGGCGATGGCGGCGGCGCAGCTGGCGGGTCTCGCGGAGGACATCGAGCGGATGCCGATGGGCCTGCACACCATCGTGGCCGGCAACGGGGCGATCTCCGGCGGTCAGCGGCAGCGTCTGATGATCGCCCAGGCCCTGATCCGGCGCCCGCGCATCCTGTTCTTCGACGAGGCCACCAGTGCCCTGGACAACGACACCCAGCGCATCGTCATCGACAGCACCCGCAAGCTGAACGCCACCCGGGTCGTCATCGCGCACCGGCTGTCGACGGTCCTGGACGCCGACCGGGTGATCGTGATGGAGGACGGCAAGGTGGTCCAGCAGGGGACCCCGGCCGAGCTGCTCGCCGACACCACGGGCCGGCTGCACGAGCTGGTGCGCCGCCAGATGGCCTAACCGGGCTCCTTCTCGTCCTCCGGTCGGTCGTGGTGGTGCGGCATCCAGTGGTGCTCGCAGAACCAGCGGCCGAACAGGGCACCGCCGTAGATGACGAAGCCGACGCCGATGAGCCAGGACTCCACCACGAGCACGGTGCCGACGGGGCCGTAGCTGAGCGCGTTGGTGACGATGAGCGGGGTGAAGACGAGGTAGGAGAAGGCCCGCAGGCCGGCCAGGCCGACGACGGTGGCGAGCGCGCCCGGCAGCAGCGAGCGCCAGTGGATCTGGCCGCCCAGCAGGAAGCGCTGCCCCCACCAGAAGAACAGCACGCCGCTCGCGGCGGACAGGGCGATCCGCTGGCCCCCGTGCAGCGAGCTCTTCGTCGCCACCTCCTGGTAGAGGTAGGCGGTGAGCACCACCAGCCAGGTCGCCTGCCGCCAGACCCGGTGCCAGGGGCCGGAGGCCAGGCCCCAGATCCGTTCGTAGGCGTTCTGCACGCTGCCGCCGAAGGACACCCCGAAGACGGCCAGCAGGACACCGCCCAAGACGCTGGTCGTGCCGATGACCTTGCGCGGCGGGCTGATGACGTCGGTGATCACATGGGCGGACCGGCCGGACAGGCCCATTCCGTCGGTGAGCCACGAGGCGAAACCGCCCCGCACCAGGGGATCGGCGGCGGCGACCACGATGAGCAGCGGTGCCAGCGTCACCAGCGCCAGGGTGGCGAAGCCCATGGCCCGGTGCATCAGTTCCAGCTCGCGGCCGTGTTCGAGCAGGGCTCCGGCCCTGAGCCACTCCCAAGCGCGGTGCAGGCCGCGCCGCAACCGCCTCACGGCTCCTCCCGTGCTCGCCGCCCACACGCCCTCCTGTGCCGATTCATCCACCCCGGCGCGCTCCGGGCAACTCACGACACGGCCCGGGAGAGGGCTGTTTACGCGCCGTGTTCACCGGAGAATCGGAACCCGTGCGTACTCCTGCCGAGGTGCCCTCCCCGGAACCGGCCATGCCAGGCGTCCGGCGGCGCCCGCTGATCCTGAGCGCGAGCATGGGGGCCGGTCACGACACCGTGGCCACCGAACTGGCGCGCCGGGCCGCGGCGTGCGGGCACGAGCCGCAGGTGGCGGACGTCCTGGGGCTGCTGCCGTACGGCCTGGGCGGCGGGCTGCGCCGCTCGTACCAGGCGTCGGTGCGCCACTTCCCCTGGGTGTACGCCGGTGTCTACGGCGCGTTCCTGCGGGGCGGCACGGGGCCGCGTCCGAGCGGGGTACCCCTCGCCCGGCTCGCCGGTGACCGGCTGACGGAGCTCGTACGGCGGCTGGACGCCGACGTGGTGGTGTCGGTCTTCCACCTGGCCGCGCAGCTCACCGGTCATCTCCGGGCCCGGGGCCGGCTGCGGGTGCCGAGCGCCGTCTTCCTGGTCGACTTCGCCGTGCACCGGCAGTGGCTGCATCCCGGCAACGACCAGTACCTGTGCCTCACGGACGGGGCGGCGGCCGAGGTGCGCCGGGCCCTGGGCAGGCCCGTCGTGACCACCGGTCCGGCGGTCGCACCGCAGTTCCGTGCGCCGGCGCCCGGTGCTGCCGGGTGGCGGGAGCGCTTCGCCGGGCAGGCGCCAGGCCGGCCACCGGTCCTGCTGTCCGCCGGCGCCTGGGGCGCGGCGTCCCGGGCGGACGCCACCGCCCGGCTGCTGGCGGGGGCCGGGTATCTGCCGGTGGTGCTGTGCGGGCGCAACGCAGGGCTGCGGGAGCGGGTCGCCCGGGTACCCGGGGTGCTGGTCCTGGACTGGGTCGACGACATGCCCGGGCTGCTGTCCGCCGCGTACGCCCTGCTGGACAACGCGGCGGGCCAGACCGCCGTACAGGGCCTGGCCGCCGGGCTGCCGGTGATCGGGTACCGGCCGCTGCCCGGCCACGGTGTGGACGGGGTCCGCCGGATGGCCGACCTCGGCGTGTCGGAACTGGCCCCGGACGGTCCGGCGCTGCTGACGGCCCTGCGCAGGCTTACGGACGGCAGCCCGGAGCGGGCGGAACGGGTGGCGCGGGGACGGGCGCTGTTCCGGGGTGATCCGATGGCGTACGTGACCGGCCTGTGACACCGTGACGCGAGGTCCCGACCACCCCGCGGACGCCACAGACCGACGGCGCCCACCGCCTCGCCCTCACGGTCGCAGTACCGCACTGCCGGCGAACCGAGCACGCCCCGACCGCGAACGTACCGACCGTACGGCGCGCGCCGCAGGCCGACGGTGTCGGCGTCCGGCGCTCCGGCCGCGCGGTGTCGGTTCACGTCCGCGCCGGGGCGTCCACCGGCGGCCTGCTCTGCCGGTCGTGTGCGCGACGTCGGCGTGACGGGCGCCCGGCCGTCATCGGCAGGCCGGCGGCAGGGCCGCGACGGTGGCGGCAGTGACCGGGCGGTGGTCGCGGAGCGGGCCGACCGTCAGTCCTGCCTCTCGGCAGCCCTCCACGAGGGCGGGCAGGGCGCCGAGGGCCGAGCGCCAGCAGCCGGGGGCCGCGAGCCGGTCGGAGTCGTGCAGCAGGACCGTTCCGCCGCCGCGCAGATCCGCCGCGACCTGGGCCCGCACGGACGCCGGGGTGGCGTCGGCCGTCCAGTCCCTGCCCCACGCCGACCACAGCACCGGCCGCAGCCCGGCCCTGCGGGCGGCCAGCCAGCGTCCGGAGGTGAGGATCCCGTAGGGCGGCCGGTACCACTGCGGCCGGTGGCCGTACACGTCGTGCACCGCGCGGACGGTCCGGGCGACCTGCGCGGCGTCCCGGGCGGGGGCGGGCCGCCAGGGACGGTCGTGCGTCCAGCCGTGCACCGCCAGTTCGTGTCCGCGCCGGGCGGTCTCCCGGGCCAGTGCGGGATGGCGCACCACGTTCTCGCCGAGCACGAAGAACGTCGCCCGCACACCGAGGTCGTCCAGGGTGTCGAGAAAGTGCGGTGTGGACTCCGGGTCCGGGCCGTCGTCGAAGGTCAGCGCGACATGCCCGCGGCGGCCGGTGCCGGACAGCCCGGGGAACAGCAGCAGCCGCACGCCCGGAAGCCAGGTGGCCGCCGGTCCGATGTGCGCGGCCGCGACCCCGACCGGGAGCAGGAGCGCCGCCTTCCGCCATGACCGGCCGGACATCAGTGACATCGCCGAACTGCCTTCCTGGTTGTGGTGCCCCGCCGTCTCACGGCGGTGTCCTAACGGTGTGCTCGATTCGTGCGACGTGTCCTGCGGTCCCGGTGGTCCCGCTCGTGCGTGTCCCACTCCTCTCCCTCGGCCGCGGTGCCGGCGAGCCCGAGGCTGCCCGCCCCGATCAGCCCTATGCCGATCACTTCCGGAATCACCCGCAGCCCGAGATGGATGACCTCGTCGAACAGCACCCAGCCGAGGACGACGCTGGTGATCGCGTCGCCGAGGGTGAGGGCGGGCTGGGACGCCGTCAGGGAACCGGCGCCCAGCGCGCTCTGCAGCAGCAGGAAGGCGACGAGCCCGACGGCTCCGGTGGCGTACAGCGCCCAGTGCCCGAACATCGCGCCCGGCCCGTGTCCCAGCCGCCCGACGGCCTCCTTCAGCAGCGCCGCGGTGGTCGCGAAGGACACGGCCGAGGCCAGGCCGAGCAGCGCCGCCCGGGCGGCACCGCTCGTCGGACGGGCGGCCGCCACCAGCACCACCACGGCACCGAGCGCCCCGCCACCGCCCACCAGCCAGGACGCGGGCGATGCCGTGGGCCGGCCGGCGGACGGCGACGCGGCCACGAGGAAGAGGGCCAGCCCGACGGCGAGGGCCGCGAACGCCAGCCAGGTCCGGTGGTCCGGCGCGCGCCGGAAGACGACACTGCCCACGACCAGGGTGAACAGCAGCTCGGCGGCGAGCAGGGGCTGGACGAGGGACAGGCTGCCCGTGGCCAGCGCCCCGCCCTGCAGCACGCTGGACAGCGCCAGCAGCCCGGTGCCCGCCAGCCAGTTGGGGCGCCGCAGCAGATGGGTGAGCCGGCGCAGGGCGGCCCGCGCCCCGGTGCCCTCGTCGGATTCCTGCACGGCGGCCCGACGCTGCAGCACCGAGGCGGACGCGTTGGAGAGCGCCGCGAGCAGGGCGAGCAGCACGGTGACGGCAATCATGGCCGCTCATCCGAAGCGGCCGGCGAGCCGCCGGTAGAGCCCGGGTGCGACGCCGCGCACCCGGGCGGGGAAACCCAGCCAGCCGGGGACGTACACCTCGTCCTTGCCGTGCAGGACGGCACTCCAGACGGCGTCCGCCACCCGTTCGGGTGGCACCGGACGCGGCCATGTCCTGGTGTACGGGGCACCCCGCCGCTCGAAGAAGGGGGTGTCGACCACGCCGGGGATCACATGGGTGACGCCCACCCCGGTACGGCGCAGCTCGTGGCGCAGGGCGTCGGCGAAGGCGGCCAGGGCGGCCTTCGCGGCGGAGTACACGGCCTCGCCCCGCACGCCGAAGCTGCCCGCGACCGATCCGATGAGCACGATGCGCCCCGTGCCGGCCGCGACCATGTGGGGCAGCAGGGCACGCACGAGGTGCAGCGTGGCCAGCAGGTCGACGCCGACGACCTCGTCGATGCGGGCGTGGGGCATCTCGGTGAAGTCGCCGGCCCATCCCACACCGGCGCCGGCCACCAGCAGGTCGAGCCGGCCCGTGTGCTCCAGGACGAGATCGGTGAGCAGGCGGTCGGCGCCCGGCCGGGTGAGGTCCGCCGGCAGGGCCAGGGCGTCGACCTGGGCGGCCACCTGCTCCAGACGTGTGGCGTCGCGTCCGTTCAGCACCAGCCGCCAGCCGCCCTCGGCGGCGAGCCGGCGGGCGACGACGGCGCCGATGCCCGAGGAGGCGCCCGTCACCAGGGCGGTGCGGTGCCGGCCGGCCTGATCCCCGGATCCGAGGACGGCACCCGCCTCGGAGACGGAGGTCGTGACCGGCCCGGTGCGGTTCGACGGTCCTGCGGGGGGCGGGGCATGGGACATGGTGACGACCTCACTGCGACGTGTGTACACGGGCTCGCGAGCTCCGGGGCCGAACCCTCGCGGTGTATCCAGGGCGCCACACACTGAAACACCGCGCACGGCGGAACCCCGCCGAACGCCTGCGGCAGGCGGAACGGAGACGGCCGAAATCGCCAGGTGGTGCCGTTCCGACGACGGCCGGCACCATCGTCGCTCCGGACTCCCTGGCGGGACGCTTGAGACGGCACGGGCGGGTAACCCGTGGTGGATCAAGACGTCGGCGACGACGGGAGGAGAGGCCATGCCCACGGGGAACGGTGGAAACGGCGGGAACGGGGAGAGCGAGCACGAGGACCGGCCCGAGACGGCGCTCGAGGAGGTCCTCCGGGAGGTCGAGGAGGCCGAGAAGCGCGACGAGGCCAAGGCCTCGGGCGGTGCGGCCGGGGACGCCATCACCCCGAACACCGGAGCGCAGGAGCAGGCGCAAGGGGAGTGAACCGGCGGGCGGGCCGGCGGCTGACCGGTGCATTCCGGAAGGACCCGATGCGTTCCGGAGGGACCCCGATGCCTTCCCGGGGCGGGGGTACCCGAGCCCCATGACCAGCCACCCGCGAGGACCCCAGTTGCCCCCGCCCCGAGGCCCTCTGTCCGCCGCGATCGCCGCGTACCTGCGCGGTGCGGGCCCCCTCCCCCACCCCGAGGAGGCCGAGGCGGCGGCTCCCTACGGTGACGACCCGCAGCTCGCCCTGTACCTCTGCTACGAGCTGCACTACCGGGGCTTCGCCGGGGTCGGCCCGGAGCTCGAGTGGGACCCGGACCTGTTGCGCGTGCGCGCCGCGCTGGAGCGGCGCTTCCTGTCCGCGCTGCGCGCCGACACACCGGGCCACGACAGCCTCGACGACGCGCTCGGCGCGCTCCTGGTCGAACCGGCCGAAGGGACCGGGGTCACCCATTTCCTGTGCGCGGAGGGCGAGTTGTGGCACCTGCGCGAGTACGCCGCCCAGCGCTCCCTGTACCACCTGAAGGAGGCCGACCCGCACGCCTGGGTGCTGCCCCGGCTGTGGGGCCGGGCCAAGGCGGCGATGGCGGCGGTGGAGTTCGACGAGTTCGGCGGCGGCCGGGCCGACCGGGTGCACGCGCGCCTGTTCGCCGCGCTGATGACGGACCTGGGTCTGGACACCGGTTACGGCCGCTATCTGGACGCGGCCCGCGCGGAGATGCTCGCCGTCGTCAACCTGATGTCCCTGTTCGGTCTGCACCGGGGGCTGCGCGCCGCGCTGGTGGGCCACTTCGCCGAGGTGGAGATCACCTCCTCACCGGGTTCCCGCCGGCTCGCCGAGGCCATGCGCCGCACCGGCGCCGGAGCCGCCGCGGAGTTCTTCTACGACGAGCACGTCGAGGCGGACGCGGTGCACGAACAGGTCGTACGCCATGACGTGATCGGCGGACTGCTCGCCGAAGAGCCGGAACTCGCGGCGGACGTCGCCTTCGGGATCGACGCCACCGAGTACCTGGAGGACCGCCTGGCCCGGCGGCTGCTCGCCGACTGGCGCGCCGGGCGCTCCTCACTGCGGACGCCCCTGACGCCACAACTGGCCCATACATCCTGAATGCCGGGGTACCCGCGTGGTGTGATCACTTTGGTGCTCCCGGGCGTGTACGCCCCACAGGACGACACCGAGTTGCTGGCCGAGGCCCTCCGCGACGAGGCTCCGCCGCCCGGTGCGCACGTGCTCGACGTCGGCACCGGCAGCGGGGCGCTGGCCCTGGAGGCGGCCCGGCAGGGCGCCGAGGTGACCGCGGTGGACGTGTCCCGGCTGGCGGTGTGGACGGCGCGGGTGAACGCGCGGCTGGCCGGGCTGCCGGTACGGATCCGGCACGGCAACCTCTTCGCACCGGTCCGGGGCCGCACGTACGACCTGATTCTCGCGAACCCTCCCTACGTTCCGGCACCCGACTCCGGTCACGGCCGGCGCGGCAGGTCCCGGGCCTGGGACGGGGGCCAGGACGGGCGACTGCTGCTGGACCGCATCTGCCGGGACGCACCCGCGCTGCTGCGCCCCGGAGGCGTGCTGCTGACCGTGCACTCCTCGCTGAGCGATCCCTACCGCACGCTGGAACTGCTGCGCGCCGCGGGCCTGAAGGCCACGGTGATCCGGCGCCGCTGGATCGCCTTCGGGCCGGTGCTGCGCTCCCGGGAGGACTGGCTGCGCGGGCGCGGCCTCATTCCCCCGGACGAGGACAGGGAGGAGCTGGTGGTCGTCCGTGCCGAACGAACGCGCTGACCGGGCCCGTCGGATCACCGTGCAGCGGCGGGGGCCGCTGTTGGTGGAGGGACCGGTCGAGATCGAGCTGGAGGACGGCACGACGGTCTCCTCGGACCGTTTCCGTGTCGCTCTGTGTACCTGTCGGCGCAGTCGCCGCTACCCGTGGTGCGACACGAGTCACCGGCGCAGGGCCAAGGACACCGACTGAAACCGCTCGTTTTTCGCCGCTCCCCGGGAAAGGCCCCCCACGGGCCCGCCCGGGGAGCGGCTGTGTGCCCGGAGACCGGCGGGCGGCCCCACTCCGCCCGTCGGTTCCGGTGCGAGATCGCAGGTACCCCGCTCCAGGGGCCGCACTCCCCAGTTGCGGACCTGATCCGGTGTGTGCGGGGACACGTGCGATCCCGGTCCTTAGAAGGCGAAGACGCCGTCGCCGATGGCGTCACGCTCACAGGAGTTGCCGAAGGTGCGCTCGTACGAGACGCGTTTGCCCTGCCAGACACCCTGGACGGTGACGACGACCGGGTTGTACAGCTTGTTGCACCACACTTCGCCGGCCTTCAGGGCGTTGAAGTCGCCGC
Source organism: Streptomyces sp. NPDC007205 (assembly GCF_040634095.1). Classification (NCBI taxonomy): domain Bacteria; kingdom Bacillati; phylum Actinomycetota; class Actinomycetes; order Kitasatosporales; family Streptomycetaceae; genus Streptomyces; species Streptomyces sp. NPDC007205. Next base: position 306,162 of record NZ_JBEYEW010000001.1, on the reverse strand, counting down.
CGGTGCCGCGCAGTTCTGCGCAGGCCTGGGCGGCGGCCGGGTGGGTGCCGGAGGCCGCGGGGGCGCACGTCAGGGTGACGGCGCGCTCCGGGGTGGCCGTGGCCACGTCGCTGCCGTGGCCGGTGGTGAGGACCAGCGCCGAGGGGGCGTAGAGCGACGACGGGGCGGCGCCTGGTGCAGCGACGGCGGCCCCGGTCAGGGGTCCGCAAACGGCGGCGGCCGTAAGGCCGAGGGCCGCTGCCCAGCGCGCGGTGTTCCGCATTGTGTGCATCCTTCCGCTCGAAATGACGAGGTGCCGGCCCGGACCCGGTCGGGCACCGGGGCGGCGTGCGCCACTCTGCCGAGTCCGCCGTCGAAACTCACATCGAACGCATGGGTTTCGGTAACCTTTCGTGTTGAAGTAGTGGCGTGAAGTCACGGAATCCGCACAGCGTGACCCTGGAACTGGGCGGGTCCGGCCCTTCAGGGCCCCTCGGATGGCCGAAAATCAGCGCTTCGTTAATCGTCCTGAAACATTCCGGCTCCGCCCGCGCCGAACCCCTTCGTGACGCCTTGTGTTCATGAAATGATCACCGTGATCGGTGGCGGCGCGAGCAGCCACACACCGACCCGCGGTCGGCAGCCGGTCCCTACGGCGAGGGCCACACGGGCAACGCACCCGGCGAGCCCTGGGCGTGCCGCGACAGCGTCGCCGGCCGCGCCGGCGGGCCCCCTGTACCCGCGACCGACACGGAGCCGGGGCTCGCCGAGGTCATGTCCGCCGCCCAGCGCTGGCCGGCGGAGCGGTCGCGGACCTTGACGACGAGGTCGGCGCCGGCGTTCGGGGCGGAGGTCGCGAGCGCGAGGGTCCGGTCCCAGCGGGGCAGCAACTCGCCCTGCGCGGTGAGGTCGTAGCGCACGTCGTCGCTCCGCGGGGAGCCGGCGTCGGCGCAGGTGCCGAGGATCACCACGCCGGCGTCGGCGTGCGAGTCCAGGCACAGTCCCGAGTCGGCCGCGCTGCGCAGCAACCCGTCGGCGTCGTACGTCCACTGCTGGGTGAGGGCCGAGGAGCAGACGGCGAGGCCCGTGCTCGCCCCGGCCTTCGCTGCGCCCTCGATGCCCAGGCACAGCCCGGCGGCGGCGTTGCGCAGCCGGGTGGGGCGGCCGGCTGCGGGCAGCCCCGCGGGGGCGGAGGACGGCGGGGACTGGCCCGTGGCGGTGCCGGGGGCGGCGCTGGGTCTGTCCTTTTTCTTTGGGTGGTGGTGGTTGCGCGGGGGGGTGTGGGGGCGGTGGTCGTGGGTGTGGGGGCCGGCGGGCCGCCGGGCGCCCCTCCCTCATGTCTTCTACTGGTTGCCGGGGTCGAGCGGGTCCTCGGGCGTGGTGGGGTCCGTCGGCGGCTGGGTCGTCGGCGGCTCGGTCGTGGGCTGCGTGGGCGGCGGGGTCGTCGGCGGCTCGGTCGGCTTGTGCGAGTGCTTCGGCTTCGGCGAGTGCGACGGTTTGGGCGCCTTGCTGGTCGGCGGCTGCGACGGCGTGCTGGACGGCGACTGGGAGGGCGTCGGCGGCACGGTCGGCTGGATCGCCGCGCCCTGCGTGGTGTTCAGGTCGAACTTGGTGACGCCGTCCATCGCCTCGAAGGTGTAGGCGGCCCAGATCTTCGCCGGGAAGCCGCCGCCGTTGATACGGGCGGGGCGGCCCAGTTTGTCGAGCGCGCCGGTCGCGCCGGTCAGCGGCACCTGCGCGTGGGTCTTGGAGTCCTCGCCGAACAGGCCGACCGAGGTGACCAGGCCGGGCGTGTAGCCGGTGAACCAGGCCGACTTGTTCTTGTCGGACGTGCCCGTCTTGCCGGCGACCTGCTGGCCGTCACGCGCCGAGTTGCCTGCCACCGAGTCACTGGCCGTACCGTCGTCGACCACGCCGGTGAGTACGGAGGTGACCGTGTCGGCGGCCTCTTCGGGGATCACCTGGTCGCCGATCGGGTCCGGGAGGTCGACGGTGCGGTCCTTGTGGTCGGCCGACTTGATGATCGCCGGGGTGACCTTCTTGCCGTGGTTGTCGAGGGTCGCGTAGATGCCGGCCATCTCCAGCGGGCTCGCGCCCATGGAGCCCAGGGTCTGCGCGGGCACCGCCTCCATGCCCTGGGTGTCCATACCGAGCTTGCCGGCGACGTCCATCACCTTGCCCATGCCCACGTCGACGCCCATCTGCGCGAAGACGGAGTTGACGGACTGGTTCATGGCCTTCTGGACGGTGATGGGGCCGTAGTCGGCGTGGTCCTCGTTCGGCGGGCCGAAGCCGACCCTGCTGCCGTGGTCCACGACCTGGCGGCCGCTGGTGCCGTCGTAGATCGTGCTCGCCGTGATGGGCTGGCCGTCCTGCGTCCGGGCGCCCTCGGCCAGCGCGGCGGCCAGGATCACCGGCTTGAAGGTGGAGGCGGGCTGGTAGTCGGTGCGGGTCGCGTTGTTGCGGTAGTGCTTGAAGTAGTCCGCGCCGCCGTACATGGCGAGGACCTTGCCCGTCTTCGGGTCGACGGACACGGCACCGGGCTGGACGTCGGCGTCGACGGAGCGCTTCTCCGGGTTCAGCCGGCCGGTCAGCTGGTCCTTGACGGCCTGCTCCAGCTGGTGCTGCTTCTTCTTGTCGATGTTGAGCGTGATGGTCCAGCCGCCCTTTTTCACCAGCGCCTCGGCGTCACCGATGGTGGCGGCCTGGCCCTGGGCGACCAGCCGCTTCTCCAGCGCCGCGTTGGCCGCGTCCACCAGGTAGCCGGTCTGTCCCTTCATGCCGGGCGCCGCCTTGGGCGCCTTCGGTTCCGGGAAGTGCATGGCCTGGCGCTTGCCCGCGTCCAGCCAGTGCTGCTTGACCATGTTGTCCAGGACGTAGTTCCAGCGGGCCTTCGCCAGCCGCTTGCCGGTGTCGCTCGCGAGGGCCCAGTCGTACTGGTTCGGCGCCTGGAGCAGCGCGGCGAGGTAGGCGCCCTCCTGCACCGAGAGCTCCTTGGCGTCCTTGTGGTAGTACGCCTGTGCCGCGGCCTGGATGCCGTAGGCGCCGCGGCCGTAGTAGCTGGTGTTGATGTAGCCCGCGAGAATGTAGTCCTTGGACTTCTGGCGGTCCAGCTTCAGCGAGATGACCAGTTCCTTCAGCTTGCGCGAGACGGTCTGGTTCTGGTCCAGGTAGTAGTTCTTGACGTACTGCTGGGTGATCGTCGAACCGCCCTGCGTGCCGCGCCCCATGACGGTGTTGAGCACACCGCGGGCGGTGCCCCTCAGATCGACGCCGGAGTCGTGGTAGAAGCTCTTGTTCTCGGCCGCGACGAAGGTGCGCTGGACGTCCTTGGGGACTTCGGCGAGGTCGACGCTCTCACGGTTGAGCTGGCCGGTGCGGGCGAGCATCGTGCCGTCGCTGTACTTGTAGATGTTGCTCTGCAACTGGGCGGCGGCGTTGCCCTTCGGTATGTCCACGTACATGTACAGCCCGATGAAGGCCGCGATCACCAGCAGACAGAGCCCGAAGAACGTGCCGAGCACCTTCTTCCAGGTGAAGAGCCGGCGTATGCGGCCCTTGGGTGGCTTGCCGCCGGCCGGGGCGGCCGCCATGGGCGCGGAGGGGCGGCGCTTGGGCGCCGCGCGGCGGCTGCCACGCTGTCGCGCTCGTCTCTCTTCCGCTCGTCCCATGGGTCCCTACGCTCGCTTCCGTCTCGGGGTCAGCTCCGAAAGCTAACACTCGTCTATATGACAAAGGGCGTCTGATCCGTTCTTTTACGGACGTGAGAATGAGCACCTGCCCCGTGGGAACCGACGGTTCTGCAGTCCCCAGGGTTGCTTCCCAGGCTAAAAGTGATATCACTTAGCTAGAAGAAAGCTAGGCCTGCCGGCGCAGGCCTCCTGAGAAACGGGGACCACCATGTCCGCAGCCGACCCGGCCGTCACCGCCGAGGTACCCGAGATGCCCGCGCCGCGGGTACGGGAGTTCACCGCCCACAGCATCGGCGGCGGGCTCGCCCTGCTGCTCGGCCTGCTCGGGCTCGGCGCCGCCGCCGCGCTGATAGCCACCGCCTCGGCCGTCTCCGCCTCCGGCGCCAAGGCCGGGCTCATCGTCGTGGGGATCGCCGTCTTCCTCGCCGCGGTCATCTCGCTGCGCGGGCTGAACACCGTCGCGCCCGGCGAGGCCCGGGTCGTCCAGCTCTTCGGGCGGTACCGGGGCACGATCCGGCAGGACGGCCTGCGCTGGGTGAACCCCTTCACCTCGCGGACCCGGATCTCCACCCGGGTGCGCAACCACGAGACGGCCGTAATGAAGGTCAACGACGCCTACGGCAACCCGATCGAGCTGGCCGCGGTCGTCGTCTGGAAGGTCCAGGACACCGCCCAGGCCACCTTCGAGGTGGACGACTTCGCCGAGTTCGTGGCCACGCAGACCGAGACGGCCGTACGGCACATCGCGATCGAGTACCCCTACGACGCCCATGACGAGGACGGCCTGTCGCTGCGCGGCAACGCCGAGGAGATCACCGAGAAGCTGGCCGTGGAGCTGCAAGTGCGCGTGGAGGCGGCCGGAGTCGAGATCATCGAGTCCCGCTTCACGCATCTCGCGTACGCTCCCGAGATCGCCTCGGCGATGCTCCAGCGGCAGCAGGCGGGCGCGGTCGTGGCCGCACGGCGCCAGATCGTCGACGGGGCGGTCGGCATGGTCGAGGCGGCACTCGGCCGGATCGCCGAGGCGGGCATCGTGGAACTGGACGAGGAGCGGAAGGCGGCGATGGTGTCCAACCTGATGGTGGTGCTGTGCGGGGACCGGGCCCCGCAACCGGTCCTCAACACCGGGACCCTCTACCAGTGACGGACCCTTCGCAGGCTCCGAAGCGACAGCCGCAGCAGCGCAAGCAGGTGCTGCTGCGGCTGGACCCGTCGGTCTACGAGGCGCTGGCCCGCTGGGCCGGTGACGAGCTGCGGTCGGCCAACGCGCAGATCGAGTTCCTCCTCAGGAAGGCGCTGGCGGAGGCGGGACGGCTGCCGAAGGACACCGGCCCGCTGCCGCGCAGGGGCAGGCCGCCTGTGTCGTAACCGTGACAATGGGCCGCCACCTGCACTGCCGTACCGCACGCCATGATCCCTGCACTCGGTGTATACATGCGGGGTATACACCGTGTGTAGAGTGCTCTGCATGTCCATCGGTCACACCCTTCTAGGACTCCTGGAGTCCGGCCCGCGGCACGGTTACGACCTCAAGCGGGCCTTCGACGAGAAGTTCGGTCACGACCGGCCGCTGCACTACGGCCAGGTCTACTCCACGATGTCCCGGCTGCTGAAGCACGGCCTCGTGGAAGTCGACGGGATCGAGGCGGGTGACGGCCCCGAGCGGAAGCGGTACGCCATCACCGACGCGGGCATCACCGACGTCGACCGGTGGCTCGGCACGCCCGAGAAGCCCGAGGAGTACCTGCAGTCGACCCTGTACACCAAGGTCGTCCTCGCCCTCCTCACCCACCGCGACGCCTCCCTCATCCTCGACACCCAGCGCTCCGAGCACCTGCGCAGCATGCGGATCCTGACCGACCGCAAGCGCAAGGGCGACCTCGCGGACCAGCTGATCTGCGACCACGCGCTGTTCCATCTGGAGGCCGACCTGCGCTGGCTGGAACTGACCGCGGCCCGCCTGGACAAGCTCCGTGAGGCGGTGGCCCGATGACTCCTCCCCCCGGCTCCCTGCTCGCCGCCGAGAACCTGCGCAAGGCCTACGGCCCGACGGTCGCGCTCGACGGCGCCGAGTTCTCCATCCACGCCGGCGAGGTCGTCGCCGTGATGGGCCCCTCCGGCTCCGGCAAGTCGACGCTGCTGCACTGCCTCGCCGGCATCGTGCCGCCCGACTCCGGGTCCATCACCTACGACGGCCGGGAACTGACCGGCATGAGCGACACCGAACGCAGTGCCCTGCGGCGCGGCGAGTTCGGGTTCGTCTTCCAGTTCGGCCAGCTCGTCCCGGAGTTGACCTGCGTGGAGAACGTGGCACTGCCGCTGCGCCTGAACGGCACCTCCCGCAAGGAGGCCGAGCGGGCCGCGCTCACCTGGATGGAACGGCTGGAGGTGGACGACCTCAAGGGCAAGCGGCCCGGCGAGGTCTCCGGCGGCCAGGGGCAGCGCGTCGCGGTGGCGCGGGCGCTGGTGACCGGACCCCGGATGATCTTCGCCGACGAGCCGACCGGCGCCCTCGACTCCCTCAACGGCGAGCGCGTGATGGAGCTGCTGACCGACGCGGCCCGCTCCACCAACGCGGCCGTCGTCCTGGTCACGCACGAGGCCCGGGTGGCCGCCTACTCCGACCGCGAGATCGTCGTACGCGACGGCAAGTCCCGGGACATGGAGCGGGCGATATGAACGCCGGGCAATGGTCGCGGGATCTCGGCATGGGGGTGCGGTTCGCGTTCACCGGCGGGCGCGAGGGCTGGGTCCGGGTACTGCTGACGGCGGTCGGCGTCGGCCTCGGCGTGGCGCTGCTGCTGCTGACGACCGCGATCCCGAACGCGCTGGCCGTACGGGACCAGCGCAACGACGCCCGCATGGACTACACCTACGGCCCGAACCGGCCAAAGGCCGCGAACACCCTGTTGATCTCCGACACCGACACGACCTACCGCGGCAGCGACGTCCGTGGCCGGCTGGTGGAGCCCGAGGGGCCGCGGGCACCGCTCGCACCAGGTCTGTCGACGTACCCGGCGCCGGGCGGGATGGTCGTCTCCCCCGCGCTGAAGGACCTCCTCGGCTCAGACGCCGGGAAGCTGCTGCGCGAGCGGCTGCCGTACCGGATCGTCGGCACGATCGGCGAGTCCGGGCTCATCGGCTCGCACGATCTCGTCTACTACGCCGGGGCGAAGGACCTGGCCCCGCGCATCGACGGCTGGCGGACGGCCCGCATCACCCGCTTCGGTCCGCCGCAGGAGGTCACGCCCGACAAGACGGACCCGGTCCTGCTGCTGCTGATGCTGGTCGTCTTCGTGGTGCTGCTGACGCCGGTCGCCGTGTTCATCGCCACGGCCGTACGGTTCGGCGGCGAGCGGCGCGACCGCAGGCTGGCCGCGCTGCGGCTGGTGGGCGCCGACAGCCGGATGACCCGGCGGATCGCGGCGGGTGAGGCACTCGCCGGCTCCCTGGTCGGACTGGTCTTCGGCACCGTCTTCTTCCTGCTCGGCCGTCAGCTCGCGGGCTCCGTCGAGATCGTGGGCATCAGCGTGTTCCCCAGCTACCTCGACCCCTCCCCGGCGCTGGCCGCCCTGGTCGCGGTCGCCGTCCCGGCGGCGGCGGTGCTGGTCACGCTGTTCGCGCTGCGCGGGGTGGTCATCGAGCCGCTGGGCGTGGTCCGCGCGGCCAGGCCCCGGCGCCGCCGGCTGTGGTGGCGGCTGCTGCTGCCGCTGGGCGGACTGGCGTGCCTCGCGCCGATGATCGGCCAGGTCCGCCACGGCGAGTTCAACCGGTACCTGGTGATCGGCGGCGTCCTGCTGCTGCTCATCGGCCTGACCGCGCTGCTGCCGTGGGCCGTCGAGGCGGCGGTGGCCCGGCTCGGGCGCGGCGGAGTGGCCTGGCAACTGGCGGTGCGACGGCTGCAGTTGAGCAGCGGTTCGGCAGCCCGCATGGTGAACGGCATCGCGGTCGCGGTGGCCGGGGCGATCGCGCTGCAGATGCTGTTCGCGGGCGTCCAGGGCGACTTCACCAAGTCCACCGGGCAGGACACCGACCGGGTGCAGATGCAGGTCAACCTGGAGCAGGGGCTGCCCTTCCTGCCGGTCACCGAGAAGTTCGCCACGACCAAGGGCGTGCGCAAGGCCACCGCGCTGGGCAGCACCGAGCTCAGCGACCGGCGCTTCCGCTCCAGCGAGGGCCCGAAGAACTCCGTCGGCCTCACCGTCGGCACCTGCGCCGCGCTGCGCGAGGTGGCCGACCTGCCGGACTGCCACGACGGGGACGTCTTCACGGCGACCGGCGGGGAACGGGACGCCGACGTGACGAAGCTCGTCCGTCCGGGCCGTACCCTCCATGCCAACACGAGCGACGGCCTGCGCGACGGCCACGACGTCGTGTGGACCGTGCCGAGCGGGCTGAAGCGGGCCCGAGCGATCACCAGCCCGAACGGGATCAAGGAGAGCGGCGTGCTGATGACACCGGCCGCCGTGTCCGGCCGGCTGAGCAGCGCGCTGACCGGGGCGATGTACCTCTCGCTCGACGAGTCGGTGCCGGACGTGCACGACTACGTCCGCAACACGGCGGCGCGGATCGACCCGTTGGCGGACACGATGGTGTACTCGGCCACCGACCGGTCGGCCCAGTTCACCTCGATCCGCACCGGAACGTTCGCCGGCGCCGTCTGTGTGCTCGCGCTGATCGGTGTCAGCCTGCTGGTCTCCCAGCTGGAGCAGTTGCGCGAGCGCAGGAAGCTGCTGTCGGCGCTGGTCGCCTTCGGCACCCGGCGGCGCACCCTGGGCATGTCGGTGCTCTGGCAGACGGCGATCCCGATCGCCCTGGGCCTGCTGCTCGCCCTGGCCATGGGGCTGACGCTGGGCGCGGTGCTGCTGAAGATGGTGGGCACGACGGTGGGCGTGGACTGGCCGAGCGTGCTGTCGATGACCGGCGCGGGTGCGGCGGTGGTCCTCACGGTCACTCTGCTGAGCCTGCCGCCGCTGGTGCGGTTGATGCGGCCGGAGGGGTTGCGGACGGAGTAGCGCGGAGAAGAGGGGTGCAGAGCTGAAACCGCCTCCCCGGAACACCTAGTCCAGCACCCGTACCGGCAACGCACCAAGCGCCTCGCGCAACGCCGCGGCCAGCTCCTCGTACTCCGCGGAGCGCGCCGCTCCCGCTCGCATCGCCAGGGCGACCCGGCGGCTGGGGGCGGGCTCGGCGAAGTACCCGGTGAGGAGCTGGCTGCTCCGGGTGGTCTCCAGCCTCAGCGCCGTACGCGGCAGCAGTGTGCAGCCGAGGCCGCCGGCCACCAGCTGGACCAGCGTGGACAGCCCGGCGGCCGTCGTGGTCACCGGCGCGTCCTCGCGGCCCGCCTCCCGGCAGATGTCGAGGGCCTGGTCGCGCAGGCAGTGGCCCTCGTCCAGGAGCAGCAGGTTCAGCTCCTTCAGCGCCTCGCGCGGGATGCCCTCACGGCCGCCGAGCCAGTGGTCGAGCGGGGTGACGAGCACGAAGTCCTCGTCGAACAGAGGGAGTTCGACGACTCCTGGCACACCGAGCGGGACCGCCAGCAACAGCAGGTCCAGACGGCCGGAGCCCAGGCCGTCGATCAGGCTGGCCGTCTGCTCCTCGTGGACCTGGAGATCGAGGTGCGGGTAGCGGTCGTGGACGAGCCGCAGCACCGTCGGCAGCAGATACGGCGCGACCGTGGGGATCACCCCGAGGCGCAGCACTCCGGTGAAGGGCGCCCGGACCGCCTCGGCCTCCTCCAGCAGCACCCCGACCGCGTCCAGCACCGCCTTCGCCCGTCCGGCAAGACGCTCACCGGCGGGCGAGAGCAGCACCTTGCGCGTCGTACGCTCGAGGAGGGTCACACCCAGTGTCTCCTCCAGCGCCGAGACCGCCCCGGACAGGGCGGGCTGGCTCATCCCGATGGCGGCCGCCGCGTCCCTGAAGTGCAGATGCTCGGCGACGGCGGCGAAGGCACGCAGCTGTGCGAGGCTCGGCTGTCTCCGCTTTCCATTACTCATGGTCACTGATAACCACCTCCGATCAACCTGACCGAGTGTAGCTATTTCCCTAATCAATGCACCCTGTGCCAACATCGAAAAAGTCCAACCCCATGGGAAAGATCCTCAAAAGGGGTCTTTCTTCGCTGCAAGGAGAGCGTGTGCTCACTGTCGGTGACAAGTTCCCCGAGTTCGAACTGACCGCCTGCGTCTCGCTGGAGAAGGGCAAGGAGTTCGAGCAGATCCACCACAAGTCCTACGAGGGCAAGTGGCTGGTCGTGTTCGCCTGGCCGAAGGACTTCACCTTCGTCTGCCCGACCGAGATCGCCGCGTTCGGGAAGCTGAACGACGAGTTCGCCGACCGCGACGCCCAGATCCTCGGCTTCTCCGGTGACTCCGAGTTCGTCCACCACGCCTGGCGCAAGGACCACCCGGACCTGACCGACCTGCCGTTCCCGATGATGGCCGACTCCAAGCACGAGCTGATGCGCGAGCTGGGCATCGAGGGCGAGGACGGCTTCGCGCAGCGCGCCGTCTTCGTCGTCGACCCGAACCGCGAGATCCAGTTCACCATGGTCACCGCCGGTTCCGTGGGCCGTAACCCCAAGGAGGTCCTGCGGGTCCTGGACGCCCTGCAGACCGACGAGCTGTGCCCGTGCAACTGGAGCAAGGGCGAGGACACCCTGGACCCGGTCGCGCTGCTGGCTGGTGAGTGACCCATGTCGCTCGACTCGCTGAAGTCCCGCGTCCCGGACTACGCCAAGGACCTGAAGCTCAACCTGGGCTCGGTCATCGGCAACTCCGACCTGCCCACGCAGCAGCTGTGGGGCACGGTGCTGGCGACCGCCATCGCCTCCCGGTCCCCGATCGTGCTGCGTGAGCTGGAGCCGGAGGCGAAGGCGAACCTCACGCCGGAGGCGTACACGGCCGCCAAGTCGGCCGCCGCCATCATGGCGATGAACAACGTCTTCTACCGGACGCGTCACCTGCTGTCGGACCACGAGTACGGCACCCTGCGCGCGGGTCTGCGGATGAACGTCATCGGCAACCCGGGCGTGGAGAAGGCCGACTTCGAGCTGTGGTCGTTCGCGGTCTCCGCGATCAACGGCTGCGGCCTGTGCCTTGACTCGCACGAGCAGGTGCTGCGCAAGGCGGGCGTCGAGCGCGAGGTCGTCCAGGAGGCGTTCAAGATCGCCTCGGTGATCCAGGCGGTCGGCGTCACCCTCGACGCCGAGGCCGTGCTGGCCGAGTAAGCGGTTCTGTGAAGACCCCGCTCACCCTTGGTGGGCGGGGTCTTCGGCGTTCTCCGCCATGAGCTCGTCCTCGGCCGGGGCGGCGGCCTTCCGCTGCTGCAGGTCCTCCGAGTACTGCCGCAGATACCCCACGACCGTGTTCGTCACCGCCACCAGCGGTACGGCCACCACCGCGCCGCCGATGCCGGCCACCATGCCGCCGGCCGCGACCGTGAGGACGACCGCCAGCGGGTGGACGCGGACCGCGCGGCCGAGGATGAACGGCTGCAGGACGTGGCCCTCGATCTGCTGTACCGCGAGGACGACCACGAGCGTCATGACAGCCGCGAAGACACCCTGGGTGACCAGCGCCACGATCACCGCGAGCGCGCCGGAGGCGACCGCGCCGACCAGCGGGATGAAGGAGAACAGGAAGATGAAGACGGCCAGCGGGACGGCCATCGGCACGTTCAGGAAGTAGATGCCGATGCCGATGAAGATGGCGTCGATCAGGGCGACCAGGACCGTGCCGCGAACGTAGGCGGTCAGGGTGCTCCAGGCGCGCGGGCCGGCACCGGCCACGCCCGGGCGGGCCGCGGCGGGCACCAGCCTCAGGAACCACTCCCAGATGCGCTTGCCGTCGTAGAGCAGGAACAGCGTCGAGAAGAACACCAGGAGAATGCTGGTGAGGGTCTCGATGATGACCTGAACGCCCTCCAGGCCCGCCGACGTTATCTGGTCGGCGTTGGCGCCGATCGCCTCGCGGAGGTTCTTCGCGATCTGGTTGATCTGCTTGTCGGTGACGTGGAAGGGGCTCTTCAGCAGCCAGTCGCGCAGGTCGTCGATGCCGGACTGGATCTGGGTGGAGAGCGTGTCGATGTTCTCCATGACCTGCCAGGTCACGAACCAGCCCATCAGCCCGATGACGACGAACCCGCTGATCGCGGTGAGCGCGGTGGCCGGGCCGCGCGGCACTCCGCGACGGGTGAGCCGGGCGACCGTCGGCTGCAGCAGCGCGGTGACGAGCAGCGCGATGACGAAGGCGAACACCACCAGCTGGACGGCGCTGATGACACGCATCAGGACCCAGACGGTGCCGGCGAGGACCAGGAGCCGCCAGCCGGCCTCGGCCGCCACCCGTACGCCCCAGGGCACGGCCTCGGCGGGGTCTGGGCGGGGGCCGCCGGCCGGCGGTGCGGGCCGGCGGACGGGGAGCGGGGTCTCGGCGGCGGCCGCGGCGGGAGGTTCGGACGCGGCGAGCGGCTCGCCGTCCTGCTCCACTTCCGCACGGCGCTCGTCCAGGCGCTCGCTCATCTCGGTGAGACCGGCGCCCAGCCGGCCGAGCCACCCTGGCACTCGCGACATGTTCCGTCCTCTTCCCCCGCGTCCCCGCGTGCTCGCCACCTCTCCTCCCCCTGGAGGCATGCCGATACGACCGTACAGGGCGAAAGCCCCTCACCTGAGGACGGGGAGGGGCTGCGCGAGGTCGAGCGGGGCCGGCCGGGTCAGTACCAGTGGTTGGCCGACCAGAACGACCAGGCCTGGCAGGGGCTGCCGTACCGGCTGTTCATGTAGTTGAGGCCCCACTTGATCTGGGTGGCCGGGTTGGTCTGCCAGTCGGCACCGGCGGAGGAGTACTTACCGGCGGGCAGGGCCTGGAAGAGGCCGTAGGCACCGGAGGAGGCGTTGACCGCCTGGTAGTTCCAGCTGGACTCGTGGTCCACGATGTTGCTGAAGCACTGGAACTGGTCGCCCGCCACCATCTGACGCGCCATCGCCTGGATCTGCGCGACGGAGTAGCTGCTCTGGACGGGGAAGCTGGAGGAGTCCCGGGCGCTGTCGCGGCTGGCCGCCTTCTTGGCCTCGGCACGCTCCTTGGCCTGCTTGGCCGCCTGCTCGGCCGCGGCCTTCTTGGCGATCGCGGTCTCGGCGGCTGCCTTGCGGGCCGCCTCCTCGGCGTCCTTCTTGGCGCTCGTGTCCGCGGCGATGGCCTGGGCGTCGGCCTGCTGCGTCAGGGACGCGGACTGCACCTGGGCCTGCTGGCCCGCGGGTATGTCCGCGAGGAGCGTGGTGTCGGCTGCCGTCGCCTCGGCGTCGTTGTTGTTCTGCTGCGCGACGCTGCCCGAGGCAACTCCGACGACGCTTCCGACGGCGGTGACCGCGGTGGCCGAGGCCACTGCGAATCCCCGGACCGAAATCCGGCTCACACGGTTTCCTTCCAGCATCGCCCGCTTCGGTGACCCTGGCGGACGCAATCGTGCCCCTGACACTGGCCTCCCAACTGCGGGGTCACGGGAGGCACGGGCCCGGTGGGCAACTCCCTGTCGGGGAGCGCCGCGTGGTGCGCGGGCGGCATACGGCGAACTCTATGGAGTTGGTGGTGCTTCTGTGGTGCTGCACCGCTGGGGGTGCAGGTGTGCCGTATGCGGGGCCTGACAGGACTGAGACTCTGCCGTAACCGGACGCCGGGTGGCAATTCTGCGTTGAGTGTGAAAGCTCACATCCCGTTTACCCCTGGGGATTTTCGGAAAGCTCTACACGCCAAGGCGCCGCCCGGCTAGGCTCTGATGCCTTTGGCCGGACGACGCCAATTACCGTGCGGTCTGGGTCAGATGTGGCCGTCCTCCAGCATTTCGGTCACAAGCGCAGCAATCTGGGACCTCTCAGACCGCGTCAGCGTGACGTGCGCGAAGAGCGGGTGTCCCTTCAGCTTCTCCACGACGGCGACCACACCGTCGTAGCGACCGACGCGCAGATTGTCCCGCTGTGCCACGTCATGGGTGAGAACCACCCGTGAGTTCGCGCCGATTCGGGACAGGACGGTGAGAAGGACGTTCCGTTCGAGCGACTGCGCCTCGTCGACGATCACGAACGCGTCGTGCAGCGAGCGGCCGCGGATGTGGGTGAGCGGGAGCACCTCCAGCATCCCGCGCGCGGTGACCTCCTCGATGACCTCCCGGCTGGTGACCGCGGACAGCGTGTCGAAGACGGCCTGCGCCCACGGGCTCATCTTCTCCGCCTCGGAGCCCGGCAGATAGCCCAGTTCCTGGCCGCCGACCGCGTACAGCGGCCGGAAGACCATCACCTTCTGGTGCTGACGGCGCTCCAGGACCGCCTCCAGACCCGCGCACAGCGCCAGCGCCGACTTGCCGGTGCCGGCCCGGCCGCCCATCGAGACGATCCCGACGTCCGGGTCGAGCAGCAGATCGAGCGCGATGCGCTGCTCGGCGCTGCGGCCCTTGATGCCGAACGCCTCCCGGTCGCCGCGCACCAGGCGGACGTTGCCCTCGGCGGTGACGCGGCCGAGCGCCTTGCCGCGCTCGGACTGGATGGTCAGGCCGGTGTGCACGGGGAAGCCGGAGACCTCCGGGACATACACATGTCCCTCCTCGAAGAGGATGTCCACCTGTTCGCCGGGCAGCGTCAGTTCGGACATGCCGGTCCAGCCGGAGTTCTCCGTGATGGCGAGTTCGGCCCGGTACTCCTCGGCGAGCAGCCCGACGGAGGATGCCTTGATCCTCAGGGGCAGGTCCTTCGACACGACCGTGACGTCGTACCCCTCGGCCTGCAGATTGCGGGCCACCGCCAGGATGCGGGAGTCGTTGTCCCCCAGGCGGTAGCCGGTGGGCAGCACGCTGGGGTCCGAGTGGTTGAGCTCGACACGGACGGTCCCGCCCAGCTCCCCGATCGGGATGGGGGCGTCGAGGCGACCGTTCTTCACCCGGTAGTCGTCCAGCAGGCGCAGGGCCTGGCGGGCGAAGTAGCCGAGTTCCGGATGGTGCCGCTTGGCCTCCAGTTCCGTGACCACCACGATGGGGAGCACGACCTCGTGCTCGTCGAAGCGGGTCAGGGCGTTCGGGTCGGCCAGCAGGACGCTGGTGTCGAGAACATAGGTGCGCCGGTCTGGCTTGTGGCGCTTTGTGCTGGTCACCACGGAAGGACGTACCCCCTCGGATGAGGTCGGGGAGCGACGAGGCTGAGCTGGACCGGTGTCTGGCCCCCGCGAACGGCGGGCCGTGAACCGGCCCTCCGCGGCTGCTTCCGTGCAGTGACCGCACGATCGGGCTGGTGCAAAGGGCCTCCCGGGCGGACGGCCCCGAGCCGCCCGCTGAGATCCGACACCCGTGGTTCGGGTGTCGACCTGTCTGCCTTATGCCCTCGAACATGCGCCGCCATGCAAAAGCGGCCATCGGCGTGCTGGTGAACTCCTTGTTAAGTCGACCGGAACCGGGGTATACGAATGCCCCGCTGCCGTGGCGGTCAGCGGGGCGTCCGGTCTGCCTCAGCCGCCGTAACGGCGGTGACGTGCGGCGTAGTCGCGCAGGGCGCGCAGGAAGTCGACCTTGCGGAAGGCGGGCCAGAAGACATCGCAGAAGTAGTACTCGGAGTGCGCGGTCTGCCACAGCATGAATCCGGACAGCCGCTGTTCGCCGCTGGTGCGGATGACGAGGTCCGGGTCGGGCTGGGCACCGGTGTAGAGGTGACGGCCGATCATGTCGATGTCGACGGACTCGGCGAGGTCCTCCATCGTCACGCCCTTGTCCCGGGCGTCGAGGAGCATGGAGCGCACGGCGTCGGCGATCTCCTGCCGCCCGCCGTACCCGATCGCGACATTGACGAGTATGCCGTCGATGGGGGCGGTGGCCTCCTCGGCCTCCTTCAGGGTGCGCTGCATCCCGGCCGGCAGCAGGTCCATCGTGCCGACGTGGTGCACGCGCCAGCGGCCGTCGGCGGCGAGGGTACGGACGACGTCCTCGATGATGCCGAGCAGGGGGCCGAGTTCGTCCTGGGGCCGGTCGAAGTTGTCCGTGGACAGCAGCCACAGGGTGACGACCTTGACATCGGTCTCGGTGCACCAGCCGAGGAACTCCTCGATCTTCTCGGCACCGGCCCGGTGGCCGTGGACGGTGGTGGAGCCGGACGCCTTCGCCCAGCGGCGATTGCCGTCCATGATGACGCCGATGTGCTTGGGCACCTGATCGTGGTCCAGGTGGCCCTCCACCCGGCGTGCGTAGAGCCTGACGAGCAGGCTGCGCAGGTTGTCGCGCAGGTTCACGTGGCCCTCCGGGGGTTTGGCGTGGGGGTTCGGTGCGTACGGTTGCCCGAGCCGTTGAGCCTACCCCCGCCGGGGGCTTGGTTCTGGCCCGGGTTTGGGGACGGGGGCTGGTGCGGGTGCGACCTCGTCGTCACCTGCGGGCCCGCCGCGGCCGGTCGCGCCCACGCGGCGGAGCCCTCGTGTCGAGCACGGTCCCGCGCCTCTGAGGTAGGGACGCTCCTCGCATGCCGAGGGGTTCCCGGAGTTCCCGACGAAAGACCCACCGTCTGCCGGGCACGAAAAACGGGCCGGTCCGTGGGGGGGAGACGGACCGGCCCGAGGGGGGGTTTCCACCATAACCCTTCGTGAGGGATCGCGGGTGCATCGGCGAGCCACAACTACTCTCCGAAGTCACCCGGCGACGCCCAGCTGGGCACGGAACGATGGATTCAGGGGGGTCCCATGGCCGGTTCACGGCGGAATCCCAGGAAAAACCGACCGCACGCGAAATGATTCGGAGGGATTCCGTAAGGTTTGCGCCATCTTGGGGTGGGTGGGCAGGTTGCGCCCGGGGTCCCTCCGACGGGCTACCCGGTCAGCGAATCCTGACTTGACGGTTCCGCTACGGGGCGCGGGGAAGGTCACTCGGTTTCACGGCACCGCGCAGCCCCCTCCACTGCGCGGCTCCGCCCGCGCAGCTTTGCTTGCGCGAATAACCTTGGTCTGAACTTACGTGACCGGTGGGGCAGATGTGAACCGGAGCCGATAACAATGTGGAAACTGCCTCAGCGGGTCGGCTTGCGGACGTCGAAGAGGTGCCGGGAGCTGTGCGCCACGAAGGGGCCCTCCTGCCGGATCCGCGCATGCAGTGCGCGCAGTTGAGGCTCGTAGGCCTCCACCGTGAAGCCCGGGACCATCCACACCACCTTGCGCAGGAAATGGACAACGGCGGCGACGTCGTGGAACTCCATCCGCAGCCGTTCCGCCCGCAGCCCCGCCACCTCCAGCCCGGCCGCCCCGGCGTCGGCCCGCTCACGCTCGGGGTCCCGGCCGGCCCGCACCTCCTCCGGCTGCGGCCCGAGGAAGTACTCGACCAGCTCGAAGACGCTGGCCGGACCGACATGCTGGGCGAAGTACGTGCCGCCGGGCCGCAGCACCCGGGCGATCTCGTCCCAGTGCGGGCGCACCGGATGCCGGCTGAGCACCAGGTCGAACGCCTCGTCGGCGAACGGCAGCGGTGCCTCGTCCGGGGCGGCGACGACCACCACACCCCGCGGCCGCAGCAGGGCGGTGGCCTTGGCCACGTTCGGCGGCCAGCCCTCCGTCGCGGCGGCCAGCAGCGGCCGGGCCGGGGCTGCGGTGGCGAGGGCGAAGTCCAGCACCTCACCGCCGCCGGTCTGGATGGCCAGCACGGCCTCGGCCCCGGCCAGCCGCTCCCCCGCCGACACGGCATACCCCCACGAGGGCCGCTCCTCGCTCGCCCGCCCCTCGAACCAGGAGAAGTCCCACCCCTCGGTCGGCACGGTGACGCCCTCGGCCACGAGGTCTTCGAAGGAAGGGTTCACTGACATGGCCGCCATGATCGCAGGGTGTTGTCGGCGCGGCCTGCTGATTTCCGCCAGGAGGCCGCGCGGCACGCCGGCCACATGGACCAAGCCGGGAGGCGGGGCGGACAGGGGTGGGGGGCGGTTGGGTGGGGTGGGGTGGACAGGGCGTACGCCGCTTGGGCGGTCGGTGTCGCGAGTACGCCGGCGTCCCGCAGGCGCCGGGCCTCGTGTGCGGCCGGGCCGTCCGGTGCCCGCTCCGGTGTGTACCGCACCGCCCACAGCCACATGAGCAGCCCGCCGAACCGGGCGACCGGTCGCAACGTCCTCTCCCAGCACCGCGCCGACGGGCCTGCTGCCAGCCCGCAGCTCTTCCCGGGCCGGCTCGAAGGGCAGCTGCCAGGGCGCGGGGATCGACGTCATGGGGTCGCCTCCGGGCGCGCGGCGGGGTGCAGGACCAACAGAATGTGCTCGTCCTCCCCGTGCCGGACGGTGCCCGCGCGCTCGAAGCCGTGTCTCTCCAGCAGCCGGACGGAGGCGGTGTTGCCGCCGAACGGATCGGCGTACAACGGCCGGACACGCTCCAGTCGCAGGAACAGGCCGAGTGCGCGGCTGCCGACGCCCCTCGCCCAGTACGGCCGCCCCAGCCAGTACCCGACGTACCGCCGCCCGTCCTCCTGCGTCCAGGAGACGACGCTCCCGGCGACCTCCCCGCCCACGGTGACCGTCCGCACGAGACAGTCGGGATCACGCAGCACGCGCTCCCGCCAGTGCCGCAGAAAGGCGTCCCGGGGCCGGGGTGTGAACCTCGACCGCCGGACCGCTTCCGGGTCGTGCTCATAGGCGAGGAAGACGAACAGGTCGTCGTCCGTGACACCCCGCAGGCTCACTTCGCCGTGCTGCTCGTCGCGCTCGTCGGTCATGCAGGGCAGTGTGGCAGCCGCCACTGACAACGCCCCGCCACCTGCGGTTACGGCACCAGCGGCCGGACCTCCTCGGCGGCGAACCGCACGAACCCCTCCGGGTCGGGTTCGTCCCCGGTCGGCTGCAGCACGACGGTGTCGGCACCGGCCTCGGCGAGCCGTCGTACGGCCGCGGCGACGGCACCCGCGTCCCCCGCGACACCCACGCCCGGCTCCGACTCCAGCCCCTCGGCGGCGAGTTCGGCCCGCAGCCGGGCGTCGGCGCCGGGCCCTGTGGCGGCCAGCAGATAGACGACGACCTTGTGCGGCCCGCCGCGCCCCGCGTCCCGCTGCCCCTCCTCGATGAGCCGCCGGGCCTGGCGTACGCCGTCCGGGGAGGTGGAGGCGGTGAGGAGCGTACCGTCGGCCTTGGCGCCGGAGAGACGGAGCGTGCGTGGCCCGGTGGCGCCGGCGAAGACCGGCACGGCGCGCTCCGGCGGCCAGTCGAGGCCGACGCCGTCGAGGGAGACGTACCGCCCCCGCACAGTGAGCCGCTTCCCCGTCAACAGCTCGCGCAAGGCGTCGAGATGCTCGCCGAGGAGGGTGAGCGGCGAGGCGGCCCGTGCCCCGACCTGCCCCATCCAGTCCTGCACACCGTGCCCGACGACGACGGTCGCGCGGCCGGGGAACATCCGGTGCAGCGACGCGGTCTCCATCGCGGTCACGGCGACGTTCCTGAGGGGCACGGGCAGCAGTCCCACACCCACACGCACGCGCTCCGTCCACGCGAGCGCCGCCGCGGCCGTCGAGATCCCGCCCTCCAGGAAACAGTCCTCCCACAACCACAGTTCTTCGAGCCCCACGCCGTCCGCGACACGGGCGACGGCCCGCAGCCGCTCGGGCGGAAGCTGGGGGCGGAACACGACACCGAGTCCTGTCATGGGCCTCTTCCTAGTGGGAGGCGGTCGCCCGGGCAACTCCTTTAATTTCTGGGCGCCTTCCGCCTGCAGGCGTTGCCGGCAGCGCTGTGGGTACCGTCACTGCGGAGGTGGCCTTCGGATGGCACGGTGGCGGGACGGACGGGGTCGGCTGGTCGTGCAGGGGAGCGGTGACGACGCCGCGGTCTCCGTTCCCCTGGAAATCGCGACCTCCTACCGGGCCCGTACCAGGGGGTTGTTGGGCCGCGACTCGGTAAAGGGGGCCATGCTGCTCTCCCCCGCCGGCGGAGTGCACACCTTCCGCATGCGGATCCCCATCGACGTCGCCTACCTCGACCGCACCCTCACCGTCATCGCCGTCCGGACAATGAAGCCGGGCCGCCTGGGCCTGCCTCGGCTGCGGTCGCGGCATGTACTGGAGGCGGAGGCGGGGGCAATGGCGGGGTGGGGAATGAAGACAGGAGTTCGGGTCGCCGTCGAGGCCGAGTAGCCCTACCCGGAGCTTCGCGTACAGCAATGTGATCGCGGCAACGACCGTCGGAACCATCGGCCCCTTCTGCCTGTCCGCACGCCTACCCGACGATCTCCCAGTCGATAGCGCCGTCGAGGACCCTCGGCACGTATGCCACCGTCCCCACCGTGATCGGGCGGCCCGTCTCCAGTGCTTCGACCACGGAGGTGCACATGGCCCGCACGCTCGGTCACACCACAGCGCAGGGGTCGACCAGGTCCGGTTCGATCCTGCGGACAGCCCCGTGCGTCGGTCCTTGCCGGTGGTCGACGATCAAGTCGTGTCCGGAGTCCGTCGTGGATGCGAAAGGGACTCACCGAATGTGGCAGGTGGTTGAGCCGGTACGAGTCCCAGGTCCTCTGTTGAGCAGACAGTTGTTCCGTCACCGATGATGTCGAGTTCGCGCCCATCCTCGACGGTGAACCAGTAGGTTTCGTTCTCCTCCTCCTCGTCGAAGCTCCACGCAACCTTTCGTTGCATGTCCCGCTGGCCAGCGCCCATCTCTTTGGCGGTGTTCGGGGCATAGCCGCCCGGCAGAAGAAACCCGGCGTGCAACCTTGCCGGAGAGCATCTGGCTGGCCACTGAACAGGCAAGCCCGCACACCTGGTTGGGCGCACGTAAACTGGCAGTCGAGATCGCCAGGTCATCACAACGGGGGTTCGTGACTCATGGCATGGGACGAATGGGAGCAGCTGAAAAGCCGGGCTGCTGACAAGCAATCGGCGCGTCTGCAACTGAACAGTGCAGCCGACACCGCTGGCGGCACGGGCTGTGCTGACCTCGTCGTCCATCAGGACGACCTCGGCGCCGTCGGCCACGAGGCCTTCCAGCTCCACGCTCGCCTTCACGATCAGGTCGACATCGCGGGAGCGGGAGCTGACGACCACGGCGCGGGCACGACGATGCAGGCCGCGGCTGCGCTGAAGAGTCACCATTTCGCGATGGGGGCGGGTCTCGAGACGACCGTTTCCGTCTGGACCTCTCAGGTCAAAGCGGTGCTGCAGGCGTTCGCCCACATATCGAATCACCTTGACTACTCGAAGAAGCTGCACGCACATGATGACGAAACCATCGCCGCTGAGGTGCGCGGCCGGGATGGGTCCGCGGTCTCCGTATCCGTTCTGAACAGCTACTTCGAGTGACGGGGGGCGGGGGCGTGAACTACCGCGATCTGCTGGACGTGGACCTGGGCAAACTCGGCACCGCCGTGGGCACCTGGGAACAGGCGGTGAAACACCTTGAGACGCTGTCCCAGGATGCCCATGACGGGCTGAAGGCCAAGGCCGACACCGCCCGTTGGGCCGGGGTCAACGCCACCGTGACCCGTGAGTTCGTGGACAAGACGGCCAAGGAGTGCGCCGACCTGCACAGTGAGGCCAAGAGCATCTGGAGCGTCCTGGACGACGCCCATCAGGAACTCGTCGGCCTGCAACGCAGGGCGGAGAACCTGGAAGGGGAAGCGCGGCAGAAGGGCTACCTGGTCGTCCCTGATGAGAACGGCACCGTGAAGGTCATGCCCGCCATGTGCACCGTCGACGGAAAGGAAGAGGGGGAGAAGTCCAAAGAGCTGATGCAGTGGTACGCCGACACCCTGGCCGACCTCGTCCGCCACGCTGCGGAGATCGACGCCGCCGTCGTCCGGGCACTCAGCCGCAGCCACGGCAACGACCCCTACAACGCCGGCCACGCCACGTACACCTCCCTCGACGAGGACATGTTGCCGCGGGCCCAGAAGCTCGCGGCACTCGGTGATGACGCCAAACCACAGCAGAGAGCAGAACTGCGACGGCTCTGGGAATCGCTGAGTCCCCAGGCGCGTGCCGAACTGTGGTCCCAGCACAAGGACGACCTGATGTCCGCCGGAATCCTCGGTGTCACGGTCAAGCAGATATCCCCCGACGACGGCTCCGGCCCGTACGACGTCGAAGACCCGACCGCGCACGACTACTGGATCCTGGCGGAAGCGACAGGCATTTCGAACGCGGGCGACTTCATCGGCCACACCGACGCCGCCCACAACATGGACCACTACCTCCGGGGCACCGGGACACCTCTCGACCTCGACGTGGACAGGATGATGCACGACGACGCCGCACTGCGTAACGCGGCCAAGACATCCATCACGGAGAACCAGGACCACTGGCGGCAAGAGGCCCTGGACGCCTACCGGAAGTCCGGCGGTAAGCCCGTGGCGATTCCGGTGGAATCCGCCGGTACCGGATACACGCACACCGATCGCAACTGGTATCTGGCGGTCGGCAGCGCCCAAACGAACACCACCGGTGTGGTCACCGTGGTTCCGGGAGCCGACGGCAAGCCGAAGATCAGCCTCGACTACCAGGTGAACGTCTGGGACCGCTACAACTGGGACCCCGGAAAGGCCACCCCGATCGGACCGACGACCGTGACCGATGCGGACATGGCTCGTCTGCACAGGACGGGACTGGCGAAGGAGTACGACATGAGAGGCAGTGGGACGGTGCGGCACTACGACTTGGGCACCGGGTCGGGTTCGCTGCCTGCCCCCGCCGATCCCGGACGGGACGGGACGCGCACGGACATCGGGCGCAACGGAGACGCCCGATGAGGAACACGCCCTCTCGCCCGATCTGCTCCGCGCGCCGACGCCGAGCGGTCCTCGGCGCCCTGTGTGCGGCCCTGGCCTGCTCGCTGGTTGCCTGTTCATCGTCTGCCGCACCAAGGTCACCGGCACCTGAGGGGTCCGAAGGCGGACGCCGCATCCCGTACTGGGTCGAAGGCAAGACCCCCGCGCAGGTCGCGAAACTCATGAATGTGACGCTTCCAGCGCGGGCCGCCGATCTCAGAGCCGCATACCAGCGAGGGTTCCAGGACGACGGCGTACTGCTCGCCTTCACGCTGCCCAACGCCGACACCAAGGCATTCATTCGAAAGCTGCGTCCCGAGAGCCCCCTGCTGCATCGGAACACCCCTGTTACCTCGGGAAGGGAACAGTCGCCGACCACCCCCTTCGCCCACCTGGGCCTGAAGGAGCCGGAGACGCTCGCCGATGTCACTGAAGGCCCGGTGTGCACCGTCTGTGACGGAAACTTGAACTGGCTGAACATCGCTGTGCATCCCATCAACGCTCAGCGCAACCAGGTGTACCTCAGCGGCGCCGTTTAGTCCTCAGGCCTGGGTCCGGGGGAACGACACCTCCACCCGGCGGTTCTTCCTTCGGCCCTCCTCCGTGGAGTTGTCGGCGATCGGGTACTGCTCGCCATAGCCGCGGACCTCGAAGGTGACGTCCGGGTCGTTCAGGTCCTGGTCCAGGACGGCCTGTACGGCGTTGGCGCGCTGCCTGGACAGGACGTCGCCGTGGGCGGAGGAACCGAGGTTGTCGGTGAAACCGAAGACGCGGACCTGGGTCGCGTTCTGCTTCTTGATCTCCTCGGCGATGGTGGCGATCCGGGCCTTCGCCTCGTCGCCGAGCTTGGCGCTGTCCTTGCCGAAGAGGACTTCGGCCTGGAGCGCGAAGGTGACGTCGGCGTTGGTGTCCTCGCGGCGCTCGTCCCCGCTCTGGTCTTCGACGACCGACTTGATGTCCAGCACCTTGGGCGCGGCGAGGGTGGCGCCCTCGGGCAGCTTGAGGTCGGGGTCGGTGGGGTCGATTTTGACGGGCGCGGTGGCGGAGGGTGCGGTGTCCGGGGGCTGACTCGGGTCCGTGTCGCCGGCGTGGGCGGGGGTGGCGGTGGCAGTGAGGAGAAGGGTGGCGGTAAGGGCGAAGGTGGCGGTGAGGCGGGGGGTGGTCACTTTGGCCTCACCCGGGGATCTTGATGGTGGCGCTGGAAAGAGTGGGCAGCTGAAGGGTCACCTCAGCGGTGTCCTCGGGTGGTGAGGGGAACTGCATGAAGACCGGCAGTGACTGGCCGCCTTTGAGCGTGCCCAGGCCGGTTGTGGTGAGCGGGCGGCCTTCCGTGTCGCGCAGTACGTAGTAGCGCTTCTTCCCCTTCGAGTCGACGAGGGTGGCTCCACCCAGGGACGGGCCGTTCTTGGTGATCTCGGTTTCATTGCCGCTGAGGGCAGCCGGGATGAGTAGATCCTTCGCACCGTCGTTCTTCAGGGTGCCGTTCACCGTGACGAAGCCACCAGAGTCCCGTTGCGCGGAGCTGACCTGGAGAAGCAGGCCGTCCGAACCCTTCAGTTCGGCCAGCGGCTGTTCCGACTGGCCCTCCTGCGCGCTCGGGCCGGAGCCGCTTGTCCGGGAAGCGGAGGCTGAACTCTCCGGCTTCTTGTCGTCGCCGCCACCTCCACCGCAACCGGCCACACCCACGGCCAGACCAGCCGCAACGGTCAATGCGACCATCCCCCTGCGGGTCTTCGCAGTGAACCGAATGCTCATCGCTCCGCTTCCTTCGTCATTGATCGTTCGCTGGTGAGTTGACCAGGTGGACGTCGAAGAGGTCTTCAGGCTTCGGGAGTCCTGTGGTGTCGTCCGGCTTCAGGTGCCAGACCTTGTCGTGCTTGCAGGTGAGTTCAGGCAGCTCATCGCCCTTGGCACCCTTATCGGGGAGCTTGAACCAGCAGAGGCGTTGGACCTCGGCGATGGCAGAAGCCGTGGACTTGTAGTTCTCACTGCCGGGTACGACAGATCGGCCGACGTTCTTCTTCGTCTGCACGTCGACCCGGTACAGCAACCCCGGCGGAGGGCAGTGGTTCAGCGAGGCGTAGTTCTGTGCGGCGAGTTCGACGGCCCGTCGACATGGGTCGTCGAGCGGCACCCTGCCCTCGAAGACGTTCTCCCACTTCGTAGGGTCGCGCAGCACCTTGACCCACTGATCCGTGAGTTGTTCACGCTCGTCCTGGGCCGCCGCGAGCGCTGCCGCGTCCGCCGCTGTCTGAGCCCCGCTCCGGTTCACCGCTGCCTGTCCGACGGCGAGGTAGGCCAGCGCAAGAAAGAGCAGGCCTGCCACCACCGTGAGGTAGATGGGGAAGGCCTGCCCCGCGTCGCGATATGGAGGACTCAGCCGCCGGTGACCTCGCTGATCTTGTTCCTGATCGCGTCGAAGATCGTCTGACCGATACTCGTCCCGGTGATCGCCAGCACGATCGCCACCACCACCGCGATGATGCCCAGGTACTCCACCGCTGTCTGGCCCTTGTCGCTGCGGGCGGCACGGGCCTGCAGATACGCGACGGTGGTGTTGAACCAGTTGCTCATGGTGGTCCCCTCCGGGTTCGCCTCCGATTCGGAGAACGTATGCCGGGTGCCGGCCCCCGTCAGAGGGCCCCAGGACCCAACCCCGGACCCATTCACGGCCCTTGTCGCTCCCCCGCGCCCCCACCTCAGACCACCCCCAGCCACTTCGCGGCGGCCTGCGAGCGGGTGGTGGTCTGGAGTTTGGCGAAGATGCGGTTGATGTGGTTCTTGACCGTCTTCTCGGAGATGAAGCAGGCGGCGGCGATCTGCTGGTTGGTCATGCCGGACGCGATGAGGTCCATGATCTCCGCCTCCCTCGTACTCAGCCGGAAACGTGAACGGAATGACTCTGCCACAGGTGATTGCAGTTGCGAAAGCGCTCGGCCCCAGTTTTCCCCTGAAGTGTCCGGCACTTGAGCCTCCGTGTGTGCAGATGCACTCCCCCGCAGGTCCGTCAGCAACGCCCTCGCCGCCCCGGGGGTCACATGCGGCCGGCCCTCACTGACATCCCGCACCGCCCGCACCAACTGCTCCGTCGTGAACTCGCCGTGCACCAGGTATCCCCCCGCCCCCAGCCGCAACGCCTCCCGCACGGTCTCCGTCTCGTGGCTGTAGGTGAGCATCATGACCGGCGCCAGTCGCACCAGGTGCGGCAATGCCGAGATTCCGTCGACCCGGGGCATGCGGACGTCGAGGAGGATCACGTCGGGGCGGTGTCGCAGGGCAGCCTCGTAGGCCTCGCGGCCGTCCGCGGCTTCCGCCACCACCGTGGTGTCCTCGCGCCCCGAGAGCAGGGCCGTCAGGCCCGCCCGGACCACGGGATTGTCGTCGGCCACCACCAGCCGCAACGGGGGAGGCGGCGGCGCGGGGGGCTCCGGCCAGGGGGGACTGTGCTGCATGGTCTGCCTCCTCTCAGGGGGTCCGGGGGGACGGACCGGGCTGGTGCGGGACCGGTAGGGGGAGTTCCACGCGTACCTCCGTGCCCCGTTCGTGGCCGCCTCGGCCGATACGGATCCGGGCGCCCGTCTGCGCGGCGCGTTCCACCATGCCGAGCACGCCGAAGTGGCCGCGGTCACGGAGTTGTCCGAGCGTCGTGCCGGGCGGCAGGCCCCGGCCGTCGTCGTGGATCGTGAGGCGCAGCACGGTGCCGTACACCGCCGCGTGGATGTCGACGCGGGTCGCGCCCGCGTGACGGTGGGCGTTCTCCAGCGCTTCCGTGGCGATGGAGAGGAGGTTGCGGGCCACGGGCGCGGGCAACGAGGGAAGGGTGGGCGGCGCAGGCAGCGTGGGATCCGCGTCCGGGGCCTTGGGCCAGGAGCAGATGACTCGGAGGCCCGTGCGCTGCGCGAAGTTCCGGGCCGCGCAGGACAGTTCGGTCCATAAGGCCGTCTCCCCCGGCATGTCCGGGCGCTCTCGTCGTAGGTCCGTCAGCAGTGCCCTCGACTCGGCCGCCGCCCTGCGTGCCGAGCGGGAGACCAGTTCCGCCTGTTCCCTGATGCGGGCCGGGTCGGGGGCCTCGGCGGAGGCCGTCGCCGCCAGGCCGTCCGCCGCGAGGGCGACGCCGTAGAGGGTCTTGGCCACGGAGTCGTGCATCTCGCGGGCCAGCCGGGCGCGTTCCGCGCTCACCGCCTCCGCCGCCGCCAGGCGGGCCTGGACCGTCGTCAGGGCCTGGGTCGCCGCACCGAAGCGGAGCGTCAGGTTGCGCAGGGTCGAGCCCATGGCGCCGGCGATGACGCACAGGCCGGGCAGGAGCAACGCCTCGGCGACCGGTGCGTGGTGGTCGGCCTTCAGGGTGGCGTGCACCAGGAGCAGGATCAGGGACTGGAGGGAGGCGAAGAACGCCGCGCCGCGCCAGCTGTAGACCAGGCCTGCCAGGAGCGGGGTGCAGACGCTGACGTAGGCCAGGGTGGTGTCCGGGCCGGCCGAGATCAGGAGGAGGGAGCCGAAGAGGGTGTCGGCGGCCAGGAGGCTCGGGTGGCGCAGGAGGAGGGGGCCGAAGCGTTCCCAGTCGCGGAAGAGGACGTAGGACACCATGAAGGTGACGACCACGGCCGCGCCGACCAGGCGGACGCCCAGGCCGGGGGCCGCGTTGAGCAGCGCGGCGGGGGCAGCCAGGGCGATCATGGCAAGGCGGAAGCCGAAGACCTGTCGGCACATCGCCTGCAGCGCGCTGACCTGGATCTTCTCCGAGGGTTCGGTGGTGGCAGCGACGGGATGCGGGGTCCCGGTGGTCGGCGTCCGGCGCCGTGGGAACCAGACCCCGATCCCCTTCAGCCGGCTCAGGCAGCCCTCGAAAGCCGAACTCCCCCCGCGCCCCGTCCACCCGGTCACCGTCACGTCCGCCTCACTTCCCCGTGAGGGAGCCGAAGTCCACTCCGGAGCCGAGGACCAGGCCCGCGCCCAGCAGGAGCATGGTGGCCGGGACCATGAACGTGGTGATCATCAGCGTGGCCTTGGGCACCGCGCGGGCGGCCTTGCGCCGGGCGTTCTGCGCGTCGGTGCGGCGCATGTCCTTGGCCAGGGAGACCAACGTGTCCACGATGGGCGCGCCCAGCTCCTCCCCCTGCTGCAGTGCCGTCACGAACATCGCCACCTGTTCCGAGTCGTTGCGCCGCCTCAGTTCCGCGAAGGCCTGGCGGCGGCTCATGCCGAGGTCCATCTGTCGGAGCGTGATGCGCAGTTCGTCCGCCCAGGGGCCCTCGTAGCGGGAGGCCACCCGGTCCAGGGCCTGGCGGAAGCCGAGCCCCGCGCTGACGACCACCGCCAGTACGTCCAGGAAGTCCGGCAGGGTGCGCTCGATGACGTCCTTGCGGACCCGGATCGCCGACCAGATGCCGACCTCGGTCCAGAACGCCCCGAACAGGAGCAGGAGGACGGCTATGAACCACTGGCCGCGCAGCAGGAAGACCAGGAAGCCGACGGCTCCCAGCGCGCCGTAGACCGCGCGGCGGGCCGCGTAGCGGTCGATGGTCAGGCCTCCCGGGTTGCCGGCGAGGTCGATCTTGCGGCGGTACCTGGCGACCAGGCGCGGGCCCATCAGGCGCAGCACGGCGGGGGCGTAGCGCATGCCCATCCGGTCGATGACCGAGCCCACCGCGCCGGTGCGGGTGGCGCCGACCTCCAGGGCCACCGCCAGGTCGCCGGGGAGTTTCGCGTCCGCGCGGTACATGCGGATGCCCGCGAAGGCGCCCCAGACCCCGAGCCCCAGCAGCAGGGCGAGCAGGAATCCCACCATCAGGCCGGTCCTCCCCTCACACGTCGATCCGGCTCAGGCGCCGGATGAGGACGAACCCGACCGCGTACATCGCGAAGGCGATGAGCACACAGGCCTGGCCGACCGGTGAGCCGGTCATACGGGCCAGCGCGCCGTCCTTCACGCCGTTCATCAGGAACAGCGCGCCTACGCCCAGGACGGGGACGGCGTACGACGTCATCGTCACCTGACTCAGCTGGGTGCGGATCTCGCGCCGGGTCTCCTTGCGTTCCTCCAGGGTCTCGGTGAGGTTCCGCAGGGCGGACACGACCTGGCCGCCGGCGCGGTTCGAGAGGACCAAGGTGGTGACCAGGACGACCAGCTCGCGGGACGGCAGGCGGTCGGCCAGCTCGCCCAGCGCGTCGTCGAGGGACTGGCCGATGGCCAGCTGGTCGGCCACCTTGCCCAGTTCCTCGCCGGCCGGGGCCTCCAGTTCCTCCGCCGCCATGCCGATCGCGGTGCGCAGGGCCAGGCCCGCCTGGGTGGCGTTGGCCAGGATGCGGGCCAGTTCGGGGAGTTGACTGATGAAGCGCTCGATGCGTTTCTGGCGCTGCCAGTTGAGGAACTGGACCGCCGCCCAGACGCCGAGCAGACCGGCGAGCGGGCCGAAGAAGGGCGCCAGGGTGGCCTGGCCGATCAGCCACAGCGCGGCGACCGTGGCGAGCATGTAGACGAAGAACTCGCCCGGGGTGACGTCCAGTCCGGTCGCCGTCAGGCGCAGCTCCAGCCAGCGGCCGAAGCGGGTACGGCGCAGCCGCCGGTCGAGGTCGCGGAAGCGTCGTCTGCGGCCGGTCGCCGGGATGGGGCCGGTGTGCGTGAGCCGGTCCACGAGGGCGGCGCGCTGGGCCCGGCCCGAGGCGTAGGCGTGCACGCCGGCCACCGCCAGGACGCAGGCCAGCAGCGCCACGCCGGTGGTGAGCTGGACGAGGGTGTGGAGTTCCATGGGAGCCTACCTGGCTTCTCGGGTGGCGAGCTGGTCCGCGGAGTGGGCGACTCCGAAGGCCTGCGGGAGGGGCTGGCTCGCCATGTAGAGGCGGTCGGCGGTACGGCGGGGCAGCGGGAAGTACTGGAAGCTGCCGTACACGCGGCCGTCGGGGGTCATGGGCCGGGCGTCGAACCGGGCCACGGTCGCGAGCCGGTACGGCTCCCCGCCGTGGCTGTCGAGGAGCGCGATCTCGGTGATCCGGCGGGCGCCGTCGGCGAACCGGGTGAGCTGGACGATGACGTCGACCGCGCTGTTGATCTGGTCGTGCAGCGCCACGAAGGGGACCTCGACGTCGGACATGGAGGCGAGGGTCTGCAGCCGGGTCAGGGCGTCCTCGGCGCTGTTGGCGTGCACGGTGGCCAGGGAGCCGTCGTGGCCCGTCGACATCGCCTGGAGCATGTCGAGGGACTCGCCGCCGCGGACCTCACCGACCACGATCCGGTCCGGGCGCATCCGCAGCGAGTTGCGGACCAGGTCGCGGATGGTGACCTTGCCCTTGCCCTCGACGTTCGGCGGCCGGGACTCCAGCCGGACCACGTGCGTCTGCTGCAGCTGGAGTTCGGCGGAGTCCTCGATGGTGATGATGCGCTCGTGCGGCGGGATCAGCCCGGAGAGGGCGTTGAGCAGGGTCGTCTTCCCGGTGCCCGTGGCGCCTGACACGATGATGTTGAACTTCGCCTGCACCAGCCCCGCCAGCAGGTACACCATGTGCTCGTCCAGCGAGCCGAAGGAGATCAGCTCCTGGAGGGTGAAGGAGCGCGGGAAGCGGCGGATGGTGAGGATCGGGCCGGTCAGCGACAGCGGCGGGATGATGACGTTGACGCGCTCGCCGGAGGGCAGGCGGGCGTCCACCATCGGGTTCGACTCGTCGACCCTGCGGTTCACCGTGGAGACGATCCGCTCGATGGTCTGCATCAGCTGGTCCGAGGAGACGAACCGCAAGGGCAACTGCTCGACGCGCCCGCCCCGCTCGACGAAGATCGCGTCGGGGCCGTTCACCATGATCTCGGTGATCGACGCGTCCTCCAGCAACGGCTCCAGGATGCCGAGGCCCAGTGCCTCGTCCACCACCCGGCGGATCAGCTGCGAGCGCTCGGCCGTCGACAGCACCGGGCCCTCACGGCTGATGATGTGCCCGAGCACCCGCTCCAGCCGGGCCCGGCGCTCGGCGGCGGCCAGCGCGCTCATCTCCGCGAGGTCGATCTCCTCCAGCAGCTTGGCCCGGTAGGAGGCGACGAGATGCCCGTCCTCGCCCCGGCTGCCGTGCTCCTCCGGGGTGCTGATGCGTGCCCGCAGGCTCATGTCGGCGACTCCTCGCTTAGTGGTCGAGCGGCATGGTGGCGGACTTGACGGCGGGGTCGAAGTGCCAGCCAGGGACGATCTGGGGGATCTTCACGGTTGCGGTGACGGTGACCGAGCCGTCCCCTTCGCCGGGCCCGCCGCACGTCACCGTGAGGGAGCCGCTGACGGCCTCGGAGCACGCCCGCTGAGGGTCCTGTCGTAGTGACGCCGCCCGCGCCCCCGCCCTGGCCGCCGTACTGGCCTGCTCGGCGGCGTAGGCGATCGCCCCGATCTGGATGCCCGCCATGGCCACGATCAGAAGGATCGGGATGAACCCCAGGTACTCGATGGCCACTTGGCCCGTGTCCCGTCGTCCGCGCCGGTACGGCATCTCAGTCCTTCACCTCCTCGACGGCGCCGGCGTGGCCGTGCACGGTGACGGGGAAGGCGATCAGGCCGGGAAAAAGGACCGGCACCTTGAGGTACACGTCCGCTGTCACATAGCCGGTCCCCCCGCACGACCGCACGTCGGCACCCCCTTGCCACGCCCCCGACAGATGCTTCAGCGCCGCCTGCCGGCACACCCCGTACCGCTCCTCCCGCGACGCCGCCGTCCCCGCCCGCACCCCCTCGTCCGCAGCGTTCCCGGCCAGCGTGAAGGTGTACCCCACCAGCACGGCCTGCCACACGAGCACCAGGGTCAGAATGATCAGCGGCGTCATGCCCAGGAACTCGATGCTGACCTGCCCCCGGTCCCCACTCGGCCTTCTCCTTCTCATGGGGTTCATGGAGCTCATGGAGCG
The DNA here is from genome assembly GCF_040634095.1 of Streptomyces sp. NPDC007205. Taxonomy (NCBI): domain Bacteria; kingdom Bacillati; phylum Actinomycetota; class Actinomycetes; order Kitasatosporales; family Streptomycetaceae; genus Streptomyces; species Streptomyces sp. NPDC007205. The sequence continues at coordinate 274,870 of NZ_JBEYEW010000001.1, read as the reverse complement.
CTCACTCCTTCCGCCGCCGGAATCCGGCCGGGCCCCGCCCGCTTCCGCGGTGTGCCCCCTCGGCCGCCTTCACCAGTCCCAGCTCCCCCGCGAGCGCCCACAGCGCCTGTTTCACCGTGCTCCTGCTGTCCAGCTCGTGCAGCCGCCCCGCGTCCACCACGCCCTGCAGTTCCTTGAAGTTGGCGGGGACGGCGGTACGCGCCAGAGCGGTCCCGGTGATGCGCTGGACCAGCGCCGGCTGGATCTCCGTGCTGCGCGTGTGCCGGTTGACGACCACCGTGGTCTCCTCGGCCTTGCGGATCTGCAGCCGGTCCCACATCCGTACGGTCCGCTTGGCGGCGCGTACGGAGATCACGTCCGGGGTGGTCACCAGCAGCGCGGTGTCGGCCATCTCCACCGCCGCCGCACCCGCACCGCTCAACTGCGCGCCGCAGTCCACCACGACCACCTCGTAGCGGGAGCGCAGCGCGCTGACGATCTGGCGGGCGGCGCGGTCGGTGACCTCCTCGCCGCGTTCGCCCTCGGCGGGGGCGAGGAGCAGGGCGAGCCCGGTGTCGTGGCGGAAGACGGCGTCGGCGAGGACGCGGGGCGAGATGTCGGTGATGGCGGCGAGGTCGACCACGGACCGGCGGAACTGGATGTCCAGGTAGGAGGCGATGTCACCGGCCTGGAGGTCCAGGTCGACCAGGGCCGTCGCCCGGCCGGAGGCCTGCGCGGCGAGGGCCAGCTGGACGGCCGCGAGCGTCGCTCCCACGCCGCCCTTGGCGCCGCTGACCGTGACGGCCGTACCGCCGACTCCGCCGAGGACGTCCGCGCTGTGCCCGAGATGGCGGCGCACCCCCGTCGACCACTGGGCGACGGCCTGGATCCGGCTGGCGAGTTCCTCGTACGACAGCGGGAGCGCGACCAGGCCGCGGGCGCCGGAGTCCATCGCGGCGGAGAACAGGCCGGGGCTCGTGTCGGTGGTGACGAGGATGACGCCGACGGCGGGGAAGCGGAGCGCGACCTCGCGGATCAGCTCCAGGGCCGGGACCGGGCCGATCCGCTCGTGGACGACGACGACCTCGGGCAGTTCGTCCACGGACTCGGCGGCGAGCCGGGCGAGGGCGTCCGCCAGCTGGGTGGAGTCGGTCACCGGTGGCTGTGGCTCGGCGTCGGGGAGCTGGCTGAGCAGGGTGGTGAGGGAGCGGACGGCATCCGGGTCCGCACCGGCCGGGAGGATCCTGGTGGGCATGCGGGCCGCCTCTCACTTGTCCGTCGCGAGTTCGTAGGTGCGGTCCTTGTCCGGGACGCTGGTCTCGCTGCCGGGGGCCACCAGCGCGAGCCGGACGCGCTGGGCGAAGGACTCGGCGTAGGTGAGGCGCTGGGCGTCGAGGGTGGACAGCGCGAAGGTGATGGGGACGGCCTGGGTGGGCTGTTGCTGGTTCTTGCCGCTGTCGGGGTCGAGCGCGGTGATCCGGCCGACGTCGAGGACGCGCGCGTTGGTCACAATGATCTTCGACTGGTCGGGGTCGGCGTCCTTCTTCCCCGCGAACGTGGCATAGACGTTGACCCGCGCCCCCGGGGTGATCTTCCCGGCCACGCCGGTCGCGGCGTCGATCATGATGGCGACCTCCTGCTGTCCGGGCTGGAGGGCGGGCTGGTCGACGATCATGTCGGTCTGGAGCAGGGAGCCCGCGCGCAGGGTGGTGACGGCGATCTTGCCCTGGATCTGCCGCAGATCCGTGACCGCGTTGCCGGACAGCCACCGCTTCGGCATCCTGGTCTGCTCGAACTGGCCGGCGTCCAGGGCGGTGTACGGCTTCACGTCGGACCGGACCCGATAGGCCGTGACCTCGGGCCCGACCTTGGAATTCACGTCGTTGACGACGGAGAGCACGCCGGCGAACGCGCCGAGAGCGCACAGGACCGACAGGATCAGGAGTATCACGCCGCGGCGCTGACGGGAGTTCATGAACCGTGCAACCTCATTGGGGGAATCGGTCGAGCGGGGTACGGACGTGCCGGGCTGGTCAGGCGGGCGTGCGCTGTTCCAGGGCGCGGGGCGCGGCGGGTTCGTGGGCGGGCGGGGTGGCGGAGCAGAAGATGCAGCGGTCACCGATGACGTCGAGGCCGCACCAGTGGCAGCCTGCCTGCCGTACCGACGTGACGAGTTGATACAGAACGGACAGATCGGCGAGGTAGCTGCAGAACTCGGTGATCCGGGCCGTCCCCCACCACGCCGTGGACTCGGCGGGCAGCGCAACCTCACGCAGTCCGTGCACGCTCCACTGCCCGGCGAGTCCGGCGACCCAGTCGCCCTGCGCCTGCTGCCCCTTGGCGACGAGCATCCAGGTGTTGAACTCGGGCCCCTTGAGGGTGACGCCGGGTCCGACCTTGACGAGCTGCGGCTCCGGATGGGCGAGCACGGCGAACTGACTGCCGGGCACCCAGGACTTGGCGTGCGCCTTCAGCCCGACCGGGACCCGGTCCAGCTTGGCGACGGAGCCGAGTACGGCCCCGGCGTGGAGGTAGTGGGTGAGCAGCCGCCCGGCGGAGGCGAGCACACCCGGGCTCAGATCGCAGGAGGCGAGCTGGCGCAACTGCCGGGCGAGCACAGCGACTCCCAGCGGGGGCAGTTCGGGCCGGAAGAGGGCGATGCGATCGCTCTCCAGCAGCGAGCGCAGGGTGTGCAGGCGTCGTACGACGGGCTCGGGAGCGGCGGCCGAGCAGAGGACGACGACATAGCCGTACTGCTCGGTCAGGGCGTGGAGTTCGGCGAGCGCCTGCTCCAGCGGCCGCTGGTCGATGCCGCTGAGCACGACGGCCGGCATGGTCCGTTCGTCCTGCGCCGGCAGCGCCATGTCAGCACTGGTCACGGCAATGGCAGTTGGCACGCGCAGCTCCCCGCTCTTCACACCCGCCGGCCCACCGGGGTGACTCCCGTGCGCCAGGACGACTTCACTGCGTGACTACTTGAGCACTGTATCCACGGCCGGATGGCCGGAGAACAGCGTTTGTGAAGCTCGCGCGGAACTCTCCGGTCACAACTCCCGCCAAATCCGGACAGCTTGAGCGGATGCCCGGAAACAGTTTTGGTCTGAACCTCTTGACACCCAGATTGGTCTGGACCAACTTGTAGCCCAACGGTGGCCACCGTCCCTCTTCCCTCCCCGCGAACTCCCTCTCCTGCTTCGCACTCCCCACCGGAGGCTCCAGTGGACCATGCACCAGGCATACCCAGACCCCGCGGACGCCGAATCACCCTGTGGTCCGCGGCCACCGCCCTCGCCCTCTCGGTCGCCGGCCTCACCGCAGCCGCCGGCCCGGCCTCCGCGGCGGACGTCAACAACGTCAGGAACGCGGGCTTCGAGTCGGGCCTGACCAACTGGACCTGTACGGCCGGCAGCGGCACGACGGTCTCCTCCCCGGCACACGGCGGGTCGGCCGCGCTGAAGGCGACGCCGGCCGGCCAGGACAACGCCCAGTGCACCCAGACGGTCGCGGTCAGGCCCAACTCGACCTATGCGCTGAGCGCATGGGTGCAGGGCGGCTACTCCTACCTGGGCGTGACGGGCACGGGCACGACGGACGTGTCCACGTGGACGCCGGACACGTCCGCCTGGAAACAGCTGTCCACGACCTTCACCACGGGCGCGTCGACGACGTCGGTCACGATCTACACCCACGGCTGGTACGGCCAGGCGGCGTACTACGCCGACGACATCTCGGTCTACGGCCCCGACGGCGGCGGAGGCGGCGACCCGGCCCCGACGGTCCCGGCGGCTCCCACCGGCCTGACGGTCTCGTCCACGACCTCCTCGTCGGTGTCGTTGTCCTGGGCCGGGGTTTCGGGCGCGACGGGCTACAACGTCTACCGGGCCGGCACGAAGGTGACGGCGGTGACGGGAACGTCGGCGACGCTGACGGGTCTGACGCCCTCGACCTCGTACTCCGTCCAGGTGACGGCGACGAACGCGGCGGGCGAGTCGGCGAAGTCGGCGCCGGTGACGGCCACGACGACCTCCGGCGGTGGTGGTGCCGGTGGCTCCCTGCCCAAGCACGCGGTGACGGGCTACTGGCAGAACTTCAACAACGGCGCGAAGGTCCAGAGGCTGTCGGACGTCCCGTCGTCGTACGACATCATCGCCGTGGCCTTCGCGGACGCGACCTCGACGCCGGGTGCCGTGACCTTCAACCTGGACTCGTCCGGCCTGGGCGGCTACACCGCCGACCAGTTCAAGGCGGACGTCAAGGCCAAGCAGGCGGCCGGCAAGAAGGTCATCGTCTCGATCGGCGGCCAGAACGGCACGGTGTCGGTGAGCGACTCCGCATCGGCGGCGAACTTCGTGAACTCGGTCTACTCGCTGATGCAGACGTACGGCTTCGACGGCGTGGACATCGACCTGGAGAACGGCCTCAACGCGACCTACATGACCCAGGCACTGCGTGCGCTGTCGTCGAAAGCGGGCTCCTCCCTGATCATCACGATGGCACCGCAGACGATCGACATGCAGTCGACATCGAACGCCTACTTCCAGACGGCCCTGAACATCAAGGACATCCTCACGGTCGTCAACATGCAGTACTACAACAGCGGTTCCATGCTCGGCTGCGACGGCAAGGTCTACAGCCAGGGTTCGGTCGACTTCCTCACGGCCCTGGCCTGCATCCAGCTCCAGGGCGGCCTCGCCCCGTCCCAGGTGGGCCTGGGCCTTCCGGCCTCCACGAGCGCGGCGGGCAGCGGATACGTGTCCCCGGCGGTGGTCGACAACGCCCTGGACTGCCTGACGGTGGGCACCAACTGCGGCACCTTCAAGCCGTCCAAGACCTACCCCGACCTGCGGGGCGCGATGACCTGGTCGACGAACTGGGACGCGTCGGCGGGGAACGCGTGGTCCAGTGCGGTGGGGGCGCATGTGCATGCGCTGCCGTGACGTGGGTTTCGCTTAGCTGTGGCGCCCGGGCCCTTGGGGCCCGGGCGTTGTCGCGCTCAAGAGGAGCGGGAGCGCTCTTGGCTCACCTCGCGGAGGCACGGCAATGGCCCGGAAGCGAGCGGCCCAACGGCCACGTGCTCACCCGTCGCCGAACAACTCCGCCGCGTCCGCAGCGTGTACGGCTCGCTGGGCCCAGACCTCCAGCTGACCGAGGTCCGTGCAGGACTGGACCCGCTCACGTACCGCATCGGGCACGGGCACCTTCCGCCATTCGAGGATCTGCAGGACCATCTCGGCCTTGGCCTGAGCCCGGCCCTGCTCCAGGCCCTGCTCCAGGCCTTGTTCTCGGCCTTCCTCGCGTACCTGTTCGGCGAGGGGGTGTCGCCAGAAGTACTGGATCGCCGTCATCAGATCCCTCCACATCTGCTTCGCCTGGGGGTCGGCCAGGCAGGAGCCGACAAATTGCACGAAGACTGCGGCACTGTCGGGGTCGATGGTCCGCAGGGCGGTGGCCAGGGATTCCAGTATGGCCGGAGCCTGCGGTCCACGCCCGTGTGTCATGGCCGAGAGCACCGCAAGGGGGACGTCCCGTTCGGCCTGCCGCTCGTCCGCGATGATCGGTACGTTGTCGGGGCCGAGAACGAGGGGCCGTACCGTCAGCGAGTGCCAGTCCCGGAAGCCGAAGCGGATGGGACGCGAGGCCCACTGGGCCGTCTTGCTGCTCTGGGTAATGACGATGAGCACCGGTTCGCAGCGGTACTTCTCGTACAGGTAGGAGAGGTAGTACGGCCAGCTGCCCCGCTTGCGCTCGTCCACCTTCCCACAGCCGAGCCCGACAGCCCCTGGCTGACCGTTCCCTTCCGGTGACGAGCACCGAAGCTGCCGGAGAGCGCCGGACCCCTATGCGGACTGTTCGCGTGCGCTGTCTTCACCCGCGGAGCCGTCCGCACCGGGCCCGGCGGGCTCTTCCTCGAAGTACGCGTCGAGTACCGCGTCCAGCTGCTCGTCCCACTCCGTGAAGCGGTTCCTGGCCGTCGCCTCGATCTCGATCGGGTACCAGCGGCGGTCCGGGGTGTGAACCGTGATCGTGAAACGCTTGCCGAAGCGGGGGGACTCCGTCTCGACCGCGGCGATCTCGTCCCAGCGGAACTCGCAGGACTCCTCGTCCAGGCGGAGGCGGACGCCCTTGTGGTCGGCCACGATCTTCGCGCGGCGGTCGGCGGCCTCGAAGACGGGGCCGTCCGCCGGGCCTTCGTCACCCGCGGGCTCCGCGGCTTGCCCGGTCGTCCCGCTCGCCTTGGAGACCTCAGGCCCTGTCGGCTCTGCCGATGCCTCCGCGTCCTCCGGCTCCGGCTCGTCGGACTTCGCCGGTGCCGGGGCCGTGAGGCCGGGGATGAACGCCGGGTCGAAACCGGCGCCCGTCACGGGCTCGACCTTCAACGGCTCGCCCTTGGACGGCTTGCTGCTCGCTCCTATGCGCTGCTCCACGGCGGCAGTATGGACGACTTCCCTGTGCCGGAACCAGTCAGCCCGCTCATCCCCGGGTTCACTCACGTCACACTCACACTCACACGAACACACTCACCGCCGCCGCCACCGCGAACCCCGCCACCGACAGCACCGATTCCAGGACGGTCCACGTCCGCAGTGTGTCGCGTTCGCTGATGCCGAAGTACTTGGCCACCATCCAGAAGCCACCGTCGTTGACGTGCGAGGCGAAGATCGAGCCTGCGGAAATGGCCATGATGACCAGGGCCACGAAGGCCTGGGAGTGGCGGCCCTCCGAGAGCAGGGGCGCCACGATGCCCGCCGTCGTCACGATCGCGACCGTCGCCGAGCCCTGGGCCACCCGCAGGACCAGGGAGATCAGGTACGACAGCACGATCACCGGCAGGCCCACGCCGTGGAAGGTGTCCGACAGCGCCTGCGCCACCCCGCTCGCCTTCAGTACGGCACCGAAGACGCCGCCCGCACCGACCACCAGCAGGATGTTGCCGACCGGCCTCAGGGACGAAGTCGACACCGTCTCCAGGGACTTGCGGGACCAGCCCCGGCGGATTCCCAGGAGGTAGTAGGCGAGGAGGAGGGCCAGGGTCAGGGCCACGAACGGGTTGCCGAAGAACTCCAGGACCGAGCGGGCGGGGGACGGGTCCAGGGCGATCGAGGAGAAGGTGGCCGCGAGGATGAGGAGCAGAGGGGTGCCGATGACGGCCAGGACCGTGGCGAGCGGTACCGGCTTCTCTCCGGGTTCCACGCCCTGGGCGCGCTGCTCGGCCACGACCGCCCGCTTCGCCTCCTCCGCCGCCTCCACCATGTCCTGCGGTACGGCGACGAAGATCCGTTTTCCGATCCAGGCGGAGAACGCCCAGGCGGCCAGCACGGCCGGGATGCCGCAGACGACGCCCATGAGGATGATCCAGCCGAGCTGGACGTGGAGGAGGCCCGCGGCGGCGACCGGGCCGGGGTGCGGGGGCAGGAAGGCGTGGGTCATGGAGAGTCCGGCGAGCAGCGGGAGGCAGTAGAGGAGGATCGACCTGCCGCCGCGTTTCGCCGCCGCGTGGACGAGCGGCGCCAGGACGAAGATGCCCACGTCGAAGAAGACCGGGATGCCGAAGATCAGGCCGGTCAGGCCCATGGCCAGAGGGGCGCGGCGTTCGCCGAAGAGCCCCAGCAGGCGGGCCGCCAGCGCCTCCGCGCCTCCGCTGACCTCCAGGATCGCGCCGAGCATCGTGCCGAGGCCGATGATGATCGCGACATGGCCGAGGATGCCGCCCATGCCGGACTCGATGGTGGAGACGGCGTCGGAGCGCTGGACGGTGCCGAAGAGTTCGGTGACCGAGAGGCCGGCCGACAGGCCCACGGCCATGGAGACGGCGAGGAGCGCCACGAAGGGCTGGAGCCGGACCTTGATGATCAGGAAGAGGAGGAGGGCTATGCCCAGGGCGGCGACGGCGAGGAGGCCGGGGGTGCCGTCGAGGAGGAGGAGCAGGCCTCCGGTGTGGGGTGGCGGGGCGGTGGGAGCGGTGGGGGCGGTTGCGGCGAGCAGGGCGGGAGGGAAGGACATACGGGGGTCCTCTTCTTAAATGCATCGTGCTTTCCGGCAGGGGGAATCGCGGTACGGCGGGCCGGGGTTGGGGGCCGCCGTACCGTCGACGGACGTGCGGGAGGTGAGGGGCCGTCAGGGGCTCAGCCGAGTACGGCGAGCGCGTCGATCTCGATGAGGAGGCCGGCCGGGAGACCGACGTAGACGGTGGTCCGGGCGGCGGGCGGCTGGGTGAGGCCCTGCTCCTCGAAGTAGGTGTCGTAGATGTCGTTCATCTCGGCGAAGTGGTCCACATCCGTCAGGTAGACGCGGATCATCATCACGTCGTCCCAGCTCGCGCCGCCCTCTTCGAGGATCGCCTTGACGTTGGCGAGGGTCTGCAGGGTCTGCTCGCGCAAGGAGGGGCCGGCCGGGGCCGGGGGCTTGCCGTCCGCGGCGGGCAGGAAGCCGACCTGGCCGGCGACCTGGAGGATGTTGCCCTTCTTCACGCCGTGCGAGAACTTGGCGGGCGGGGTGGTGTGCGTCTTCGGGGTGAGGGCGAGCTTTTCCGTCTGGTCCGTCATTCGGGGTCCTTTACTGGCGTTCGTCCGGAGTACTCGCCGCTGATCGCTTCCGCGGTACGGCGGACCTGCGGGAGCAGGGTGAGGAGTTCCTCGGCGGTGACGACGACGTTCGGCGCGGACACCGACATGGCGGCGACCACCCGGCCGTCGGCGCCGCGGATCGGGGCGGCGACGCAGTTGATGGACTCCTCGTGACCGCCGAGGTCGGTGGCCCAGCCCTGTTCGCGCACCGTGGCCAGCTCCTTGAGGAAGGCCTCGGCGTTCGGGGTCGAACGGGCCGTGTAGAGGGGGTAGTCGAGCTTGTCCGCGAGGGCGCGGCGCTCGGGCTCGGGGAGGTCGGCGAGGAGGAGTTTCGCGACGGCCGCGACCGTGAGGGCGACGGGCTTGCCGATCCGCGAGTACATGCGGACGGGGTAGCGGCTGTCCACCTTGTCGATGTAGAGGACCTCGTTCTCCTCGTAGACGGCGAGGTGCACGGTGTGGCCGCAGGTATCGTTCAGCCGGACGAGGTGGGGGTGGGCGATCTCGCGGACGTCGAGGTTCTCCATCGCCTCCTGGGCGAGGGCGAAGAGGCGGGTGCCGAGGCGGTAGCGCTGGTCGGACTGGCGGTAGACCAGGCCGTGCTCGTGCAGGGTGCGCAGAAGGCGGAGTGCCGTGGATTTGTGCACGCCCAGGCGGTCGGCGACCTGGCCGAGGTCGGCGGGGCCCTCTGCGAGCAGGGGCAGGATGCTCAGGGCGCGGTCGACGGTCTGACTCATGGGGTGTTCGCCTCCTCCTTGCCCCACTCGGCCTGCGTCCAGCCGGGGGCGAGTCGAAGTCTCCCCCATGCGGTGTCGTCCAGGGCGGTCAGGCGGTCGGCGTGGTCCCGGGCGGGAGGGGCGGCCAGGTCGGCGGGGGTGGTGAGGGTCGCGGCGGCGAAGAGGTGGCCGTACCGCAGCCGCGTCTTGAGGGGCAGGCCGCGGAGGGTGCCGGAGAGGAAACCCGCGGCGAAGGCATCGCCCGCGCCGACGTGGGCGACGACGTCCACCTTCGGTGCGGGGACGAACGTCGCCGTGCCGTCGGCGTCCTCCGTGCCGTCGCTGCCCTTCTCGAAGGCGGTCGCTCCGCCCTTGCCCTGCTTGACGACGACGATCGCCGGTTCGGGCAGCGCTCCCACAACGGCTCGTCCACCGTGCAGCCTCCAGGCGTCGCGTGCCTCGTCGTCGCCCAGCAACACGATGTCCGCGCGCCGCGCCAGTTCCAGCAGCGTGTTCGGTCCGTCAGGGGTGTGGCGCCACAGCGCGGGCCGGTAGTTGACGTCGAAGGAGACCAGGGGACGACCGGGGCGGGGTGCCGTCAGCGCGTACATCAGCTCCAGGCACTCGGCGGAGAGTGCCGCCGTGATCCCGGACAGGTGCAGCACACGGCCGGACCACGCCGCCGCCAGGTCCACGTGGGCCACGGACATCGCCGACGCCGCCGAACCGGCCCGGTAGTACGCCACCTCGTGCGCGCCGGTGCCGCGGTCTCCGGCCGTGCGGAAGTACACCCCCGTGGGCCGGAACGGGTCCCGGTCGACGGACGAGACGTCGACGCCGTACCCCGCGACGCGCTCCACCAGATGGTCGCCGAAGCCGTCCGCGCCGACCCGGCCGACCCAGCGGGCGGTGTGGCCTGCGGCGGCCAGCACGCAGGCCACGTTGGACTCGGCGCCGCCGATCGCGCGGTCGAAGGAGGGCACGTCCGCGAGGCGGCCCGGCCGGCTGGGCAGGAAGGTGACCATGGACTCGCCGAGCGCCGCTACGTCCACGGTCTCCACAACGCCCACGCGGTCGTGCGCAACGGACGAGAGGTAAGCAGCGTCGTTGATGATGACTCCTGTCCGATGACCGGGTAGCTGCTCCGTTGACCCGGTGTCGGCGAGATGCTAGACACCAATTGGCACTACATGCAATGGCTGTTGCAGAGAATGCAACGGCCGAGAGAGGGGCTCCATGAGCACCGAAGCGCTCGCCCGCCTGGCCGAGGACCGCGTCGACCACCGCTTCAAGGGCCTCCCGCCGGACACCGACGGCCTCACCGTCGGCGAGCTGGCCGCCCAGCGCCGCAACCTCTTCACGGGCGGCTTCCCCACCCCCGTCCTCGTCCTCTCCGCCGAGCGGCTCGCGCACAACCTGGCGCTCATGCAGACGTACACCGCCCGGCACGGCCTCGCCTTCGCCCCGCACGGCAAGACCTCCATGGCCCCTCAGCTCTTCCACCGCCAGATCGAGCACGGCGCCTGGGGCATCACACTCGCGATGCCCCATCAGGTCCGCGTCGCCCGGGAGTTCGGCATCCAGCGGGTCTTTCTCGCCAATGAGCTGGTGGACGCCCCGGCGCTCCGGTGGATCGCCGCGGAACTCGCCGCCGACCCCGGCTTCCGGTTCGTCTGCTACGTCGACTCCGTGCGCGGCGTCGAGCTGATGGACACCGCCCTGCGCGGCCACGGCGCCACCCGCCCCGTGGACGTCGTGGTCGAGCTGGGTGCGGGCGACGGGGCCCGGACCGGTGTGCGCACGGAGGCGGAGGCGCAGGCCGTCGCCGCCGCGGTGGCCCGGACCGGGACGCTGCGGCTCGTGGGCGTGGCGGGGTACGAGGGCGAGGTGCCGCGCGCGGACCCGGAACGGGTGCGGTCGTATCTGCGGCGGCTGGTGACGCTCGCCGTCGAGCTCGACAAGGGCGGACGGTTCGGGAAGGCCGAGGAGATCATCGTCAGCGCGGGCGGCAGCGCCTGGTTCGACGCGGTGTCCGACGTCCTCGCCGAGCTCCCCGAGCTGTCCGCGCCCGTGCTGAAGCTGCTGCGCTCGGGGGCGTACGTCTCGCACGACGACGGGCACTACCGCAGGATCACCCCCTTCACCCGGGTGCCCGAGGAGGGCGCCCTGGAGCCCGCCTTCCGGCTGTGGGCGCAGGTCGTCTCCCGGCCCACCCCCGAGCAGGCCTTCGCCAACGCGGGCAAGCGCGACGCCGCCCACGACCTGGACCTGCCCACCGCGCAGGTGGTACGCCGGAACGGTGTCGAGCGCCCGGCCACCGGCATCGCCGTGACCGGCCTGTCCGACCAGCACACCTGGCTGCGCACGGAACCGGGCGCGGACGTGGAGGTGGGCGACTGGGTCGGCCTCGGTCTGTCCCACCCGTGCACGTCCTTCGACAAGTGGCAGCTGATCCCGGTGGCCGAGGCGGACGGGACGGTCGTCGACTACGTCCGTACGTTCTTCTAGGAGCCGGTGAAGAGGAGGCGGGACATGGAGGACCTGGTCATCCGGGACGCCGACGTCGTCGACGGCAGCGGCGACGCGTCGTACCGGGCCGATGTGGTGATCGACGGCGGCCGGATCGTCTCGATCGTCAAGGAGGCCGCCGCGGCAGGCTGCCAGCGCCCGCGCGCGATGCGGGAGCTGGACGCGGAGGGCCTGGTCCTCTCCCCCGGCTTCATCGACATGCACGCCCACTCCGACCTCGCCCTGCTGCGCGACCCCGACCACAGCGCGAAGGCGGCGCAGGGGGTGACGCTGGAGGTCATCGGCCAGGACGGGCTGTCGTACGCGCCGGTGGACGACCGCACCCTGGAGGAGGTGCGGCGGGCGATCACCGGGTGGAACGGATACGGCGACGACATCGACTTCGGCTGGCGGTCGGTGGGTGAGTACCTCGACCGCCTCGACCGCGGAATCGACGGCCGCGGGATCGCCGTCAACGCGGCCTACCTCATCCCCCAGGGCACCGTCCGTGCCCTCGTCGTCGGCTGGGAGGACCGCGCGGCCACCCCCGAAGAGCTGGGCCGGATGCGGCAGTTGGTCGCGGAGTCAATGGAGCAGGGCGCGGTCGGGCTGTCGTCCGGGCTCACCTACACCCCCGGCGGGTACGCCCCGGACTCCGAACTCACCGAACTGTGCCGGGTGGTGGCGTCGTACGGCGGCTACTACTGCCCGCACCACCGCTCCTACGGCGCCAGCGCCCCGGAGGCCTACGCCGAGATGATCGCCCTCGCCCGGGAGGCCGACTGTCCGCTCCACCTGGCCCACGCCACGATGAACTTCGGCGTGAACGAGGGCCGAGCGCCGGAGCTGCTGGCCCTGCTGGACCGGGCGCTGGACGCGGGCGCGGACATCACCCTCGACACCTACCCCTACACGCCCGGCTGCACCACCCTGGCCGCGCTGCTGCCGAGCTGGGCGAGCGAGGGCGGCCCGGGACAGATCCTGGCGCGCCTCACCGACCCGGCGACGGCCGCGCGGATCCGGCACGACCTGGAGGTGACCGGCTCGGACGGCTGCCACGGGGTGCCCGTGGAGTGGGAGACGATCGAGATCTCCGGGGTCACCGAGCCCGCGTTCGGGGACCTCGTGGGCCGTACCGTCCGGGAGGCGGCCCGCGTGCGCGGCGAGGCCCCCTGGGACACCGCCCGCCGCCTCCTGATCCAGGACCGGCTCGGTACGACGATCCTCCAGCACGTCGGCCACGAGGAGAACGTCCGCACGATCATGCGGCACCGCACACACACGGGCGGTTCCGACGGCATCCTGCACGGCGACAAACCGCACCCGCGCGCCTACGGCACCTTCCCGCGGTATCTCGGCCACTACGTACGGGAGTTGGGGATCCTCTCGCTGGAGGAGTGCGTCGCCCACCTCACGTCCCGGCCCGCGGCCCGGCTGCGACTGCCGGACCGGGGGCTGGTGCGCGAGGGGTACCGGGCCGACCTGGTGCTGTTCGACCCGGAGACGGTGGCGCCCGGCGCGACCTTCGCCGCGCCGCGCACCCTTCCCACGGGTATCCCGCACGTCCTCGTCGACGGCCGGTTCGTCATCGAGGACGGGAAGCGGACGGACGTGCTCGCGGGCCGGTCCGTCCGCCGTACGCCGGTGTGAGCGCCCTTACGGCTTCGGCAGGGTGCAGCCGGCCGCGCCGAGGTCGAGCTTGTTGCCGGTGGTGAAGCAGGCCGGGATGTTGTACGTCTCCTCGGCGTAGTTGATGCCCTGGCGGACGGTGACGTTGCCGCTCTCGTCGACCTCGCAGGGGTTGTTCTCGGTGCAGCGCTCGCCGTCCTCGTTGCCGGTGTTGTTGACGGCGACGACCTTGCCGGTGGCGGTGTCGATCACCGGGGAGCCCGAGGTGCCGCCGATGGTGTTGCAGGAGGAGGTGTAACGGACCGAGTCCTTCCAGGTCCAGTCGCCCTCCTTCAGCCGGTACACGAACCCGTCGACGTTGCAGCTGTAGGTGCGCTTCCAGTAGCCGGAGACCACCTTGATGGCGGTGCCGGCGGTGGGGTGCGTGTCCTGCACCGTGAGCGGGGAGATGCCGTAGGAGTTCTTGATCGCCGCGTACGTCGTGGTGGTGCGGTAGATCGTGACGTCCGTGTCCGTCATGGTCGAGTAGACGACCTGGTTGGCACGGAGGGTGGCGACCTTGCTGCCGCTGGCGTTGAGCAGGCCGAAGCTACGGCTGGAGGACTGGCCGGTGATGACCTCCCCGGGCCCGGGGAAGCCGGTCTCCAGGCAGTGGCCGTTGGTCAGCACGAGCGCCGGGTCGGTGTCGGCGGAGTTGGGGAAGCGGATGACGGAGCCGGAGCAGTTGCTGAGCGAGACGGTGCCGGCGAAGTTGACGGTGACCGCAGGGGGTTTGGCGGTGTGCGGGGCGGCGACCGCGGGGGCGGCGCCCAGCCCGGCCAGGGCCACGGAGGAGAGTGCGGCAAGGAGAGGCTTGTTCATGTGGGGGTCCCCTCGGACGACTTGGGCGACCGGACATCTTCCGGCCGCCCTTCATTTGTCATGCGCATTCTCAATGCTGGGAGGGGTGTGAACAAGGAGCGGCGTCAGGTCATAGGGGTTTCCCTGTACCTCCCGACCTATGCAACTCCGCTATTTCTCAGGGGGTTTCGTGACAACAGCCCCGAACAGGGCGAGACCCCTGAGGGTTCGGCAGGCCGCGCACGGCGACCGCCGGCTCGCCGAGCGTCCGGGCGCTGTGGATCTGCGAAGCCGACGGCATCCGTCCCGCCGGAGAGGGATGCCCGGTCATGCAGGCAACTCTCGCATGCGGGCCCGCCCTACCACCCAGCGGCAGACCGAGTGCCCTGCCCGAAAGCCGGGTTGACGCACCACCGACGCCCGACGGTCAGCGGGGGTGTTTCGTCGTGCCGCGACCGTGGCCCCGGCCGCCCGGCAGGACGGACGTGGAGGCGGTCGGGCCGGCTGTCGTTGCGGTGGGCGTGGAGGTGGAGGTGGGTGGAGCGGTGAGGGGAGCGGTGGGTGCGGCGGTCGTGGTGGTGGTCGGGGTGGCGGTCGACCGGGACGCGTGGACGGCCGGGGAGGCTGTCGAGCCGGGTGGCGCGGCCGAGGGGGAGCCGGTGGCGGCCGTCGCGGCGGTCGGGGCCGGGGAGCCGTTGTCCGTGCGGGGGCTCGCGGTGGCCGAGTCACCGACGGCGACCCGCCGGCCGTCGGCCGGCCGGGACCCGTCCGGGGCCGCGGCATCCGAGCCGCCCGCCACAGCGGCGATCACCGCGACCGCTCCGGCCACGCCCAGCACCCCGACGACGGCCGCCACCCGCCGGCGGCCGCCCGTGCGCCGCCCGGCACGCCGCCGCGCGGCCCGCCCCTCACCCGGCCGGACCGGCTCACCCGGCTCGGTCGGCCCGGTCGGCCCGGTCGGCTCGGTCAGCGGAGGCAGCTCGCGTGTCTCGTCGTAGGCGCTCTGCCAGCCGTGCGCCGCCGCAGGGTCGGCGTACTCCTCGTACGCCGGCGCCGGGGCCTGCCAGAGGTACACGCTCGGTGCCGGAGGCGACGGCTGTGCGGAGGTCGCGTCCGGCCGCTCCCGGTGCTCACCGCCCGGGTCCTGCGCGCCGTACACCCCCGCCTGGTGCTCCCGTTCGGTGGACATGACAGCGGATTGTAGGGACGCAAGTGACTCCTGAGACAGCCTTCGGCGATATCCGGGCAAACCTCCGGTCTCACGTGGTGGAAAACACGGCCCACGAGGCATTACCGGGCCGTAAGCTCACGGCATGCAGGTGATCCAGTCGACCAAGCTCGCCAACGTCTGTTACGAGATCCGGGGCCCGGTTCTCGAGGAGGCCATGCGGCTCGAGGCGGCAGGGCACCGCATTCTCAAGCTCAACACCGGCAACCCGGCCGCCTTCGGCTTCGAGTGCCCGCCGGAGATCCTCGAGGACATCCTCCGCAACGTCTCCAGCGCGCACGGCTACGGCGACGCCAAGGGCCTGCTGGCCGCCCGCCGCGCGGTCGTCATGCACAACCAGACCCTCGGCATCGAGACGGACGTCGAGCACGTCTTCATCGGCAACGGCGTCTCCGAGCTGATCGTGATGGCCATGCAGGGGCTTCTCGACGACGGCGACGAGGTCCTCGTACCGGCCCCGGACTACCCCCTGTGGACGGCGGCCGTCTCCCTCTCCGGCGGCACGGCGGTGCACTACCGCTGCGACGAGCAGTCCGACTGGATGCCCGACCTCGCCGACGTCGAACGCAAGATCACCGACCGCACCAAGGCGATCGTGATCATCAACCCCAACAATCCGACGGGGGCCGTGTACGACGAGGCGATGCTCAAGGGGCTCACCGACATCGCCCGCCGGCACAACCTGCTGGTGTGCTCCGACGAGATCTACGACAAGATCCTCTACGACGGCGCCACCCACACCCCGACCGCCAAGGTCGCCCCCGACCTGCTCACCCTCACGTTCAACGGCATGTCGAAGGCGTACCGGGTGGCCGGCTACCGGGTCGGCTGGATGTCGGTCTCCGGCCCGCGCGCCCACGCCGACTCCTACCTCGAGGGTCTGACGATCCTGGCGAACATGCGCCTGTGCGCGAACATGCCGGGACAGCACGGGGTGGTCGCCGCGCTCAGCGGACGCCAGTCGATCAACGACCTGGTGCTGCCGGGCGGGCGGCTGAAGGAGCAGGTGGACACCGCCTACGAGCTGCTGACGCAGATCCCGGGCGTGAGCTGCGTACGGCCCAAGGGTGCGCTGTATCTCTTCCCGCGCCTCGACCCCCAGGTCTTCAAGATCAGGGACGACCGGCGGATGGTCCTGGACCTGCTGCGCCAGGAGAAGATCATGGTCGTCCAGGGCACGGGCTTCAACTGGCCGGAGCCGGACCACTTCCGTGTGGTGACCCTGCCGACGGTCGGCGATCTCCGGGACGCGATCACCCGGATCGGGAACTTCCTGGACGGGTACAGCCAGCCGTAGCGGAACGAGCTCCACCGACTCCTTTCCGTGACCCGACTCAACTTTAGACGAAATCCAAGCTAGGATGGCTTCCTGTCAGAGCACAGGAGGCCATCACCCATGTACGAACCGATCCGCACCAAGTCGGTCCACAGCACGATGGCCGGCACCCCCTCCGACTTCCCCCACCGGTCACGCGAGGAGGAGCTGGACATCCAGCTCGCCGGGCACCTGGCGGCCCTGCTCGCCGTGACCGACGAACTGTGCGGGCTGACCCCGTCGGCCGACCTGGAGACCTCCGCCGAGCGGCTCGCCGAACAGGTGGCCCGGCTCCGGGGAGGACGCGCCCCGCTGCGGGCGACGCCGTCCGCCACCGGCGACCCCGCAGCGCTGCACCGGCGCGCGCACGCTCTCGCCGGGCGGGCACTCGTGGTGGCCGCCTCGCGTGCGGACACGGCGGCGGCGATCCTCGCGGCCGAGCGGATGGACGCGCACGCCGACGCACTGCCGGAGCCGAAGGAACTGAGCACCACCGCCTGACCCCACCGGGGTCCCACGATCGGCCCCGGTCCGCGTGCACCCGCAGCGACGCGCGGACCGGGCGCCACACACCGCGTTGGCTTCGGCCGGGTGCGCATCGCCGTAGGGCCTCGTGTCGTCTTGCGGCTGCCTGGCACAGCAACGGAAGCCGCAGCAACGGAAGCCGGGGCCCCGCACGCCTTTGTGCGGGGCCCCGGTGGGTGGTCACCACGGCCGGCCGTGACGATCGCTGGTCAGGGCATCCAGACCGGCCGTGGAGTCTCGGGCGGGACTAGCCCAGGCGCTCCACCAGTGCGCGGTACTGGTCCCACAGCTCCTTCGGGGTGTGGTCGCCGAAGGTGTTGAGGTGCTCGGGGACCAGGGCGGCCTCCTCGCGCCAGACCTCCTTGTCGACCGTGAGCAGGAAGTCCAGGTCGGACTCGGACAGTTCGAGGCCCTTGGTGTCCAGCGCACCCTTGGCCGGCAGCACGCCGATCGGGGTCTCGACGCCCTCGGCCTTGCCGTCCAGGCGCTCCACGATCCACTTCAGGACACGGGAGTTCTCGCCGAAGCCCGGCCAGACGAACTTGCCCTCGTCGTTCTTGCGGAACCAGTTGACGTAGTAGATCTTCGGCAGCTTGGACTGGTCCTTGCCCTTGGCGACGTCGACCCAGTGGCCCATGTAGTCGCCCATGTTGTAGCCGCAGAACGGCAGCATCGCGAACGGGTCGCGGCGCAGCTCACCGACCTTGCCCTCGGCGGCGGCGGTCTTCTCGGAGGCCACGTTCGCGCCGAGGAAGACACCGTGGTTCCAGTCGAAGGACTCCGTCACCAGCGGCACCGCGCTGGCGCGCCGGCCGCCGAAGAGGATCGCCGAGATCGGCACGCCCTTCGGGTCCTCCCACTCCGGCGCGATGATCGGGCACTGGGACGCGGGGACCGTGAAGCGGGCGTTGGGATGTGCGGCCGGGGTCTCGGACGCCGGCGTCCAGTCGTTGCCCTTCCAGTCGGTCAGGTGGGCCGGGGCCTGCTCGGTCATGCCCTCCCACCACACGTCACCGTCGTCGGTGAGCGCGACGTTGGTGAAGACCGCGTTGCCCCACAGGGTCTTCATCGCGTTGGCGTTGGTGTGCTCACCGGTGCCGGGCGCGACGCCGAAGAAGCCGGCCTCGGGGTTGATCGCGTACAGGCGGCCGTCCTCGCCGAAGCGCATCCAGGCGATGTCGTCGCCGATGGTCTCCACGGTCCAGCCGGAGATGGTGGGCTCCAGCATGGCGAGGTTGGTCTTGCCGCACGCGGAGGGGAAGGCCGCCGCCACGTACTTGGACTCGCCCTGCGGCGGGGTGAGCTTGAGGATCAGCATGTGCTCGGCCAGCCAGCCCTCGTCACGGGCCATGACGGAGGCGATGCGCAGGGCGTAGCACTTCTTGCCGAGGAGGGCGTTGCCACCGTAGCCGGAGCCGTAGGACCAGATCTCGCGGTCCTCGGGGAAGTGGGAGATGTACTTGGTGGAGTTGCACGGCCACGGCACGTCCTCCTGGCCCTCCTCCAGCGGGGCGCCGAGGGTGTGCACCGCCTTCACGAAGAAGCCCTCGTCGCCCAGCTCGTCCAGGACCGGCTGCCCCATGCGCGTCATCGTGCGCATGGAGACGGCGACGTAGGCGGAGTCGGTGATCTCCACGCCGATCGCGGACAGCGGGGAGCCCAGCGGGCCCATGCAGAACGGGACGACGTACATGGTGCGGCCCCGCATGGAGCCGCGGAACAGGCCCTTCTCGCCGCTGAAGATCTCCCGCATCTCGGCGGGGGCCTTCCAGTGGTTGGTCGGGCCGGCGTCCTCCTCCTTCTCGGAGCAGATGAAGGTCCGGTCCTCGACCCGGGCGACGTCGGTCGGGTCGGAGGCGGCGTAGTAGGAGTTGGGGCGCTTGATCGGGTCGAGCTTCTTGAAGGTGCCCTTGGCCACCAGCTCTGCACACAGCCGGTCGTACTCGGCCTCGGAGCCGTCACACCAGACCACGCTGTCCGGCTGCGTCAGTTCGGCGATCTCGTCGACCCACGAGATCAGTTCCTGGTGGTTGCTGGGAACGGTGGAAGCCGAGTTGTCGCGCGCCACGGTTGCTCCTAAGTGAGGGATTCATACCCTTGTGAGGGGATTTTTTCCTTGTTGCCCCGTGGGGGCTGCGACCCGGATGCTTCGCGGTTGCTCATCCGGTGCCGACCGCACTCATTTGATCGTATCCGACACGAGTGCCCATATGTCCAGCGGGCCTCACAGGTGAGCGAAGTGACGAAGCCCACGGTTTCCAGGCCTGTTTGCGTTCCCTTTACGTCCAGGTATGCGTCACCTGAAGGTCTTTTTGCGTTCGATCGACCAAGACCCGCGCTGATACCCGACTAACGGCGCCGTAGGTACCATGCCTCGCATGACTGCGTCCGCCCCCGACGCGCCCACGGAGACGCCGGCCAGCGGCCGCGGTTCCGTCGCGCTCTCCTTGCCGCACCCGGTCAAGCCCAGGCTCCGCGGCTGGCTGCACCTCGGCATGTTCCCGGCCGTACTCATCGCGGGCCTCGTGCTCACCGCCCTCGCCGACTCCACCAGAGGCCGCATCGCCTGCGGGATCTACGTCCTGACGGCCTGCCTGCTCTTCGGCGTCAGCGCGCTGTACCACCGGGGCAACTGGAGCCCCCGGATGGACGGCGTCCTGCGCCGCCTGGACCACGCCAACATCTTCCTGATCATCGCGGGCACCTACACCCCGCTGACGATGCTGCTGCTGCCCGGCGCCAAGGGGCAGTGGCTGCTGTGGGGGATCTGGGCCGCCGCCGCGGCCGGCATCGTCTTCCGCGTCTTCTGGGTCGGCGCCCCGCGCTGGCTCTACACGCCCTGCTACATCGCGATGGGCTGGGCGGCCGTCTTCTTCCTGCCCGACTTCATGCGCACCGGCGGCATAGCGGTGCTGGTCCTGGTGATCGTCGGCGGCCTGCTCTACAGCGCCGGCGGCGTGATCTACGGCATGAAGCGCCCGAACCCGTCCCCGCGCTGGTTCGGCTTCCACGAGGTCTTCCACTCCTTCACGCTCGCCGCGTTCGTCGTCCACTACGTCGGCATCTCGCTGGTGGCCTACCAGCACGCGTAGCCCTCACCCCCCTTCCCTTCCCTTCCGGCCACGGCTCACCAGCCGTGGCCGTTTTCGTGCGCCTGACACCAGATCGCCATAGACGGTTACATGATTTTGATAGTTACTGTCATTTAATGGTTACGCGGCCTGCCGCTGCCGGACACCCCCGTCGCGGATGCCTGACAATGTCCCGCATGACGGCCGCACGCACCCCCAGCACCTCCCCCGCCGACCGGCCCCGCCTCAGCCTGCGGGAACGCAAGAAGATCAAGACCCGGGAGGCGATCCGCGCGGCGACCTACTCACTGATCGGAGAGCAGGGCTACGACGCCACGACGATCGACCAGATCGCCGAGCGGGCCGAGGTGTCGCCGTCGACCGTGTTCCGGTACTTCCCGACCAAGGAGGACATCGTCCTCACGGACGAGTACGACCCGCTCATCCTGGAGGAGATCCGGGCGCGGCCCGCCGGCGAACCCTGGTTCGAGACCATGCGGTACGTCCTGCACCGGGCCGTCGAGTTCGGCATGACGAACGACCTCGCGGTCTCCCGGCTGCGGACCCACCTCATGGTGCAGGTCCCGGCGGTGCGCTCACGGATGATGGAGAGCATGTCGGCCACCGGCCGGATGCTCTGCCAGGCCATCGGCGAGCGCACGGGCCGCGACCCGGAGAGCCTGGAGGTCCGGGTCTACGCCATGTCCCTGATCGGCGGCCTGATGGAGACGTCGATGTACTGGGCGGAGAACGACCACCGGGACGACTTCGCAGCCCTGGTCGACCGCACCCTGGACGTCATGGAGCACGGCCTCCCGAACGAAAACCGCTGAGGTCCCGGCGGCCTCCCGTGCGATCCTGACGGAGTGAACGGACCCGAGATCCACGTCGAAGTCGCCCCCGCGCTGCACCTGTTCGTGCCGGCCGCCCGACGGGCCGGCGCCACGCCGCTCGGCACCGACGGCGTCTCGACGCTCGGCCATGTCATCGAGTCCCTCGGCGTCCCGCTGACCGAGGTCGGCGCACTGGTCGTGGACGGCCGCGAGGTGCCCGTCTCGCACATCCCGGCGGCGGGCGAGACCGTGTCCGTCCGTCCCGTCACCCGCCCCCAGCAGGTCCCCGGCGCCCCGCTCCGCTTCCTCCTCGACGTCCACCTCGGCACCCTGGCCCGCCGGCTGCGCCTGCTCGGCGTGGACACGGCGTACGAGTCGACGGACATCGGCGACCCGGCGCTGGCCGCGCGCTCGGCGGCCGAGAAGCGGGTGATGCTGAGCCGCGACCGGGGCCTGCTGCGCCGCCGTGAACTGTGGGCCGGGGCCTTCGTCTACAGCACCCGCCCCGACGACCAGCTGCACGACGTCCTGGACCGCTTCGCCCCCGACCTGAACCCGTGGACGCGCTGCACCGCCTGCAACGGCCTGCTGAAGCAGGCCACGAAGGCCGAGGTCGCCCACCAGCTCAAGCACGGCACGCAACGCTCGTACGACGTCTTCGCCCAGTGCACGGCATGCGGCCGCGCCTACTGGAAGGGCGCCCACCACGACCAGCTGAAGGCGGTCGTGGAGCGGGCGTTGAGCATGCGTACCCAGGCCGATTGAGTACCCGCGCCGATCTGCCGGGACCGGGCGGCGCGGTCGGATGGGGCCATGAACACCACGACCCCGCAGCCGGTGACGCTCACCCCGCAGCAGAAGGACCGCTTCATCACCGGCTGGGCCGTCGCCGGGCTCCTCGCGCTCCTGCCGATCGTCGTCCTGTCCTGGGTGGTCGTGCTCTCCGGTGAGCGCGGCACCATGTGCCTGATGTACGGCGAACAGTGCTCGGCCATCCCCGGCTCGGCCCCGTACGGCGCCTTCTGGCTGGCGCTCTCCGCCGGTCTCGCGGCACTGGTGTGGCCCAGAGCCCGGCGGACCTGCGCCAGGCTCTGGGCCGTGTTCCTGCAGTGGAGTGCTCAGCTCACGCTGGGCGCGATGATCCTCAGCGGCGCGTGACGTCCCCCTTCCCGCACGCCACCCCGTCCCGGTTGCGGTCCAGGCCCAGCGGGTCGTCGCCGCCGTTGACCTTCAGCCGGCCGTAGTGGTTCCGCTTGAGCCAGGTGCAGCGCGCCGCCGCCGACTTCTTCACCTCGGGCGGGAAGACCGTCGGCACACAGACGTTGACCGAGCCGTAGTGCCGGTCGCAGCCGGAGAGCGTCGGGCTGACCGCTTGCGAGGTGCGCTTCGGGCCCGGCCCGGACTCCTTGCCGGACAGGGCGTCGGCGAAGGCGTGGACGTGCGGGGCGGCGGTGGTGGAGCTGAGGGCCGCCGGGCCCGTCAGGTGCACCCACCTGGCCACCGAGGGAACCCCGTTGGCGTCGACGGCGAAGAGCATGTACCAGCCGGGCGGGGCGATGTTCGGGTTGTTCGTCACGTTCAGGTCGACGTTGTTGCCGTCCACGCTCAGCGGCAGGTCGACGAAACGCTGGTTCGGGTCGGAGGAGTGGGTGACCGCGGCCGGGCGGACCAACTCGGCCTTGGCGATGGGGTGGTCGACGGTGATCCGCTGGGTGTCGCCGTACTTCCACTCCTGGCTGATCACCGAGGTGATCGTCGGACGCGTGCCCTTGTAGAGATAGGGCGGGGTGTAGATGGACACGTTGTGGTTCCAGGTGCCGTTGCCCGGGTTGTCGCCGGTGGCCATCACGCGGCCGTCGGGCAGCAGGAACGCCGAGGAGTGGTAGCCACGGGACTGGGGGTCCGCGTTGACGGGGTCGAAGGTGTTCGTGCCGGGGTCGTAGATCGACGACTCGTACACCGGGTTGGCCCGGTTGTGCAGGGCGCCGCCGGTCTCCAGCACCTTGCCGTCGGGCAGCAGGACCGCGGAGACGTACATCTTGCCCTGGTTGCCGGTCTCGGCGACCTTGCCGCCGCCGAGGTCGACCGTGCCCTGCGGGACCGGCGGACCGGCGACGTACGACGGGTTGGCCTGCTTGAGGTCGATCACGTCGGTGAGGCGGTTCGCGTCGGGGTTGGAGTCGATGTTGCCGCCGCCGATGGTGAGGACCCGCTGATCCTGCGCCGGGGGCAGCAGCACGGACGCCGACTGGTCGCGCTCGTCCTTGTTCTGGAGCCCCGGGATCTGCGTGATCGTGTTGGCGTCGTAGTCGTAGATCGCCGAGCCGGTGCCGGGGATGTTGTTGCCGAAGACATGGCTGCCCGTGTAGAAGAGGCGGCCGTCCTGCATCAGCACCATCGCCGGGTACAGGCCCCAGAAGGACCAGGTCTGGTTGACCTTCCAGGCCGGCAGCCACTGCTGGTCCTTGTCCGACCAGCGGTCGGCGGTCACCGACCCCGTGGAGTCCTCGCGCAGCCCGCCGAACGTGATGACGTCACCGTTGCCCAGCTCGGTCGCCGACGGGTACCAGTGGCCGTCGTTGAGGTCGTTCGTCTTGGTGTAGGTCTCGGTGCCGGGGTCGAAGATGTACGAGTCCTTGAACCCCTCGTAGCCGTGCCCGCCCGCGACCGGATACGCCTTGTTGCCGCTCAGCACCAGCACCCGGCCGTCCTGCAGCTGCACATGCCCGGCGCAGAACATGTCCTTCGGTGTGGGGACGACCTTGTAGGTGCCCGTCGCCGGGTCGTACACCGCGGAGGTGAACGTGCCCGCGTTGAAGGCGGCCTCGCTGTTGCCCGAGCCGGCGATCAGCAGCACCTTGCCGTTGTTGAGGACGACCGAGTGCATGGAGCGGACCGGGTTCTGCGTCGGCAGCACCGACCAGCTGCCGTTGGCGCACTGGTCGCTCGTGCCGGTGCACCGGGCAGGCGGGAGCGGGTCGGGGACCTGCTCCATGGTGTAGTCGTCGGTGGTCGCCGAGCCGGTGCCGTAGACGGAGACGCCCCAGGTGATGCGGTCGGTGCCGGCCGGTACCTCGGGGGTGCGGACCGTGGCCTGGGTCCAGCTCGACGCCATGTCGAGGGTTTTGACGTCGGTCCAGTACTGCCAGCCGGTCGTGCTGTCGTGCCGGAAGAGGGTGACGTTCGCGTCCGGGGTCGTGGTCTTGTACCAGAGCCCCAGGTCGTACTGCTTGCCGACGCTCACGGCGGGCGCGCAGTCGGTGGACTCCAGGAACATCGCCTTGCGGTCGCCGTCGACCCGGCGGGTCAGGGTGACCTTCATGGCCTTCGCACCGGAGTGCGCGTCGGACGTGGTCTCGTAGGTGAAGTCGTTGTCGCCCCAGCCCGCCTTCTCCCAGCAGTACGGCATGTCACCGGTGCCGGCCGCCTCGAAGCCGGGGTTCTTGATCAGGTTTGCGGCCTCGGCGCTCTGCGGCGAGGTGAGGAGCAGACCGGCGGTCAGGGCGCCCACCCCGACCAGCGCTGTTCGTCTGCGGTAACGGCTCACACGGCTCTCCTTGCGGTGGTACGGCTGTGCTATCGGGCGGACGCCGGGGCACGGCGGCGTCGCGGGAGATAGACCAGCGCTTCGGTGCCGACGAAGCGCAGGACGAAGGTCAGCACCAGCGCCAGCGCGGTGGCCGGCAGGGCGCCCATGCCGAACCGGCCGACGAGGAGTGCGATCAGCGGGATGCGCAGCACCAGGTCGGCGTTGGCGAGGAGCGCGAACCGGCCGAGCCGGTCCCACCAGCGGCGGTGTGCGCGCCGGTCGCGGAACAGCAGGTGCTCGATGAGCAGGAAGTTCCAGGCGACGCCGGACTGGTTGGCGAGGATCTCGGCGGGCAGGTAGTGCATGCCGAGGGCGGTGAGGGCGTAGAGGCCCACCAGGTTCGGTACGAAGCCGCTCGCTCCGATCAGCCCGAAGCCGATCATGCGGGCGGCCGGGGACGCGGTGCGCAGGCCGGCCAGGTGGCGCAGGAAGCGGAAGCCCTCCCGCGCGGTGGACTTGGACTCGCCGGCGAACCGGTCCTGGAAGACGAACGGCACCTCGGCGACCCGGCGGGGGCGGCCGCGGACGGCCAGTTCGAGCAGGATCTTGTAGCCGAGGGGCTTCAGCTCGTCGGCGGTGACGGCGCTGCGCCGGATGGCGAAGAACCCGCTCATCGGGTCACTGATGCCGTGCAGCCGGCGCGGGAAGAGGGCCTTGGTGAGCCAGGTGGCGCCGCGCGAGACGGCCACCCGGTAGCCGCCGGCGAGCCCGGCCCGGCTGCCGCCCTCGGTGTACCGGGAGGCGACGACGAGCCCGGCGTTCGCCCGCTCGCCGGTGGCGATCAGCTCCGGTACGAGGGACGGCGGATGCTGGCAGTCGCCGTCCATGACGACGATCCACTCCGAGGTCGCCGCCCTCAGCCCCTCGACCACCGCCCCGCCGAGCCCGCCGACGGGCTGCGCGCGGTGCAGTACGGCCACCGGGAACGGGCAGTCCTGGGCGGCCTCGCGGATCACCTCGGGGGTGTCGTCGGTGGAGTCGTCCACGAAGACCACCTCGCAGGGCAGCCGCGCGGGCACCGACTCGGTGATCTGCCGCAGCAGCTGCCGGATGTTCGCGGACTCGTTGAAGGTCGGTACGACGATGGTGACGGCGCCGGGTTCGGGGACTTCTACGGCGTCGAGGCCGGGTACCGGGGCGGTGTACTCGCTCATCGGGCGGCCCCCGTGGCCGCGGCCTGGATCCGCCGGATCTCGATGCGGTCCTCGCCGCTGCCGAAGGTGGCGACCGGCGTGGAGTGCTGGATGGCGGCCCTGACGTTCGGCAGGTCCTTGGCGTCGCGGCGGACGGTCGGCGAGGCGACGACGTAGTCGAGGTCCCGCCAGCCGTGCGGCAGGGTCCTGGTGACGGCGGGGTCGAGGTCGGCCTTGTAGAACCAGATGGCGCCGAGCCCGGGCCGGTAGCCGGCGTGCACGAGGTCCAGCCAGAGGGCGTCGTCGACGAGGACCCGGGTGTCCTCCGGGTCCGCCACCTTCGTGCCGAGCCAGTGGGAGGCCTGCCGGTAGGGCCGGTTGGCGTCGGCTGTGACGGCGGTGCGGTCGCCGTCGTACCAGTGCGGTACGACGTAGGCACCGGCGGCGAGGGCGAGGACGGCGGCGAGCGCGTACCGGCCGCCGGTGACGTATCGGCGCTCGCTGTCCTTGCGCCACCTGCTGATGACCGCCCGGGCGACGGAGGCGGTGCCGCCGGCGAGGACCAGGGCGAGGAAGGGCAGCGCGCCGATGATGTACATGGCGGGCAGATAGCCGCCCGGCCGCAGGGCGACGGCGGCAAGGACGGCGACCGTGAGGGCCGGTCCGGCGAGCGCGCGGGCGGTGACCGACCAGCGCCAGGTGAGCAGCAGGAGCAGGGCTCCGGCGAGGCCGCCGAGGGGCAGGACGCGGTCGTAGTACAGCCAGGAGTGCAGAACGCCGTACGAGCCGGAGCCCGCGTCGAGGATGAATCCCGAGCCCGGCCTGGACATCTGGTACGTGATGCCGTCCCAGAGGGAGACGTGTCCGGCACCGGGCAGCAACTCGCCCTTGAGCAGGGCGAACAGCGGGTAGGAGAAACCGGTCAGGGTGCAGGCGGTGACGGCTCCGGTGAGGGCGAACTTGCGGGTGTCGCGGTGGCTGTGCCGCCACATGGTGACGAGCAGGGCGGGCAGGACGACGAGCATCGTCTCCTTGGTGAGGACGCCCGCGGCGGCGGCGAGGCCCGCGCCGAAGTGGTGCCAGAGGTGGCGGCTGGGCGAGGCGGCGAGGCAGAACGCCAGCAGCAGCCACATCACGGCGATGTTGTCGAGGAAGATCTCCCGGCTGAGGACGACCGCGAGCGGGGAGAGCCCGAACAGGGCCATGCCGAGTCCGGCGGCCCAGCGGGGCAGCGAGAGCCGGCGCCCGAGGACGTAGACGAGGACTGTGCCGGCGCCGCTGACCAGCAGCATGACGAGCCGCATGGTGCCGACGGTCATCGAGCCGGGGCTCACTGCCGAAGGGAGCCAGCTGAGCAGGGCTATCTGGAGCCAGCCGAGCGGTGGATGGTCGTACCAGTAGGTGTAGTGGGCCAGGCCCCGGCCCTGCTGGACGGCCCAGGCCTGGGCGAGGTAGGTGCCCTCGTCGTCGCTGAGGGTCGGATAGGCGGCGATGTTCCAGCCCTGGACGACGAGGACCGCCGTGAGCAGGACACCGCACAGGAGCAGGTCGGGGCGGGAGGAGCGGAGCCGTGACGGCGGCTGCGTTCGACCGGTCGAACGGGCTGTGGGCGCAGGTGTGTGCTGCGCGGGGACCTTCGCTGCGGTCACCGCGGGAAGTGTGGAGGTCACGCAGGAATGTCCTCTCGGGTGGACTCGGCCGCGGTGAGGTGCGCGCCGACGTGCGTGGTCAACTCCCAGTCGGTACGTCCGCGTTGCTCGCGCCAGACGGCGCGGATCGCGGCACCGGCGAGGAGGACCTGATAGAAGGGGCCGCCCACGATGAGCTTCACATAGTGGATGAAGCGGACCTTCAGGTCGTACTGCTTGCCGAAGTCGTGCAGCCCGACCACCTCGAAGACGACGGTGACGGCGGCGGTGACCAGCGGCAGGAAGGTGAGGAAGGCGACGCCGACGGGCACGTCGAGGAAGAGCGCGACGGCCGCGTTGACCGGGATGACCACGCCGGAGAAGGCCTGCAGGAACGGCGTCATCAGGGTGTACCGGGCGAGCAGCCGCTGCCCGAACCCGGGCAGTTGCTTCCAGTCCTTCTTCCGGTACACCTGCAGGAAACCCTGGTTCCACCGAGTGCGCTGCTTGAGCAGCGACATCAGCGAGCCGGGGGTCTCCTCACGGGTGACCATGTCGGAGTCGTAGGCGACGACGACCTTCTTGCCGACGCTGGACAGCCGGACGCCCAGGTCGCAGTCCTCGGCGAGGCAGTGGGGGTCCCAGCCGTCCGCTTCCCTGAGGACGCCGGTCCGGACGAACACGGTGTTCCCGCCGAGCGGGATGAACCCCTTCTGCGCGTGCAGATGCAGCCGGGAGCGGAACCAGAAGAAGTACTCCAGGCAGTTGCGCAGGCTGTACCAGCTGGAGTGGAAGTTGATGAGCTGGACGCCGCCCTGGACGACGTCCGCCCGGGTGGTGCGGAAGGCGTGGTCGACGTGGGCGAGCAGCTCCGGATGGACCTGGTCCTCGGCGTCGAAGACCCCGACGACCTCGCCGCGGCAGTGCGGCAGCGCCGTGTTCATGGCCTTCGGCTTGTTCTTCTTCTCGTGGGTGTCGACGACGACCCGGACCCGCTGGTCGCGGGCTGCGGCCTTCTCGGCCACCTCGGTGGTCTCCGGATCGTCGTGCCCGACGATCACGATGATCTCGAAGTCGGTGTGTGTGGATTCCAGCAGCCGCTGGATGGTGCGGTCCAGCACCGCCTGCTCGTGCCGGGCGGGCAACAGCAGCGAGAACGACAGGCTTTCGCCACCGTCCGGTCTGCCGAACCGGGTGGAGGCCAGCACCTCGGGCGTGCGCCACGCGTGCAACTGCCACCACAGGGTGAAGGCCGCCATCCAGAACAGGGCCAGTGAGACGGCGCCGATGAAGACAGACGTGAGCAAAAAGATCCCCCCAGATCCCCGATACCCCCTGTGCACGCGACGGGGCGTCACACCCGTCGCGTCGCTGTGGAGAGACTAGGGGGGAAGTGTGAAGCGCGGGAACCGTTCCGATAAATAGCCTGTTTCGGAAAGGGGTGCGATTACCGGATGTATCCGAACACCCGCTCACATCAGGACAGTTCACCCCAGGGCGTTTCCCGTGCGCTCGCGCAGCTCAGGGGCTGTTCCGGACTGTTCTGGGACTGTTCTGGGACTGCTCGGGGGCTGTTCAGCGGCGGGTGAGCGCGGCCCGCAGCCGCTCCGGGTCGGTCGTCGGCGCGTCGCAGGTGAAGTGGCGGCAGACGTACGCCGCCGGTGCACCGGCCACGAGCGGACGGTCGGCGAGGAGCGGGAACTCGTCACTCTCCGCGACGCCGACGGCGACCACGGCGCCCGGCGCGGTCCCCAGAAGTGCCGTACGGTGCAGGGCGGTTGTCCGCTCGTCCGCGAGGTCGGGCCCGACGACGGCGACCTCCTTCGGCCCGTCGAGGAGGGCCTCGGCGACGGCGAGTCCCCAGCCGATGAACCGGGGCACCCGCGGTCCGAGGGTCTTCACGACCCCCAACGCACGTTCGGCGGCGGCCCGGTGGGCCTCGGATCCGGTGTGGGCGGCATAGCCCAGCAGGGCACCGGCCGCGGCGGTCCAGCCGGACGGGGCGGCGTTGTCGGTGGGGTCCTGCGGCCGGCGGATGAGCCGCTCGGCATCGGAGGCGGTGTCGTAGAGCGCACCGGTCTCCGGGTCGGTGAAGCGGGCGAGCACATGGTCGAGGAGCAGCCCGGCGAAGTCGAGCCAGACGCCCTCGCCCGTCACGGACGCGAGCGCGAGGAAGCCCTCGGCGACATCGCCGTAGTCCTCCAGCACCCCGGCGTTGCTGCCGACACGCCCGTCCTTGCTGGTCCGGGCGAGGCGGGCGTGGTCGTCGAGGTGGACGCGGACGAGGAGGTCGGCGGCTCCGAGGGCGGCCTCGATCAGGTCGGGCCGGTCGAAGTAGGCGCCGGTCTCGGCGAGTGCGGCGACGGCGAGGCCGTTCCAGGCGGCGACGACCTTGTCGTCCCGGCCGGGTGCGGGGCGCTGGGCGCGCTTGTGGAGCAGGCGTTCCTTGATGGAGGCGATCTTCTGGGCGTCGGAGAGGACGTCTTCCTGGGGGAGCTGGAGGACGGACTGCCCGTGCTCGAAGGTCCCTTCCTCGGTCACCCCGAAGTACCGGGCGGCGAGTTCGCCGTCCGCGTCCCCGAGGAGTGCCCGCAGCTGCTCGGGCGTCCACACGTAGTACGCGCCCTCGACATGCCGTCCGCTGCCGTCGTCGCTGTCGGCGTCGAGCGCGGAGGCGAACCCGCCCTGTTCCGTGCGCAGTTCACGCACGAGGAAGTCGGCGGTCTCCAGGGCGACGCGCCGGGCGAGGTCCGAGCCGGTGGCCCGCCACAGGTGCGCGTACACCCGGCACAGCAAGGCGTTGTCGTACAGCATCTTCTCGAAGTGCGGCACGACCCAGTCGCGGTCGACGGAGTAGCGGGCGAACCCGCCGCCGAGCTGGTCGTAGACACCGCCGCGGGCCATGCGCTCGCAGGTGTCCTGGGCCATCTGCAGCGCGCCCTCGGCGCCCGTGCGCGCGTGGTGCCGCAGCAGGAACTCCAGCACCATGGACGGCGGGAACTTCGGTGCCCCGCCGAATCCGCCGCGCTGCGGGTCGTACTCGCGGGTCAGCCCCAGCAGGGCCTGGGCGAGTTCCCCTTCGCCGGGCGGCTGCGGGGCCTGCTGGACGATCTCCCGCTGGGCGAGGTCACGGACGATCTTCCCGGCGACCTCGGAGACCTCGTCACGCCGGGTGTCCCAGGCCTGCCGGACCCCCTCCAGCACCTGCCGGAAGGAGGGCATCCCGTGCCGCGGCGCGGGCGGGAAGTACGTCCCGAAGTAGAACGGCTCGGCGTCCGGGGTGAGGAACACCGTCATGGGCCAGCCGCCCTGCCCGGTGGCGGCCTGTACGGCTTCCATGTAGACCGCGTCGACGTCGGGGCGTTCCTCGCGGTCGACCTTGATGTTGATGAAGTGCTCGTTGAGGTAGTCGGCGGTGGCCTGGTCCTCGAAGGACTCGTGAGCCATGACATGACACCAGTGACAGCTGCTGTATCCGACGCTCAGCAGCACGGGTTTGCCGGTCCTGCGGGCCTCGTCG
Organism: Streptomyces sp. NPDC007205; assembly: GCF_040634095.1. Classification (NCBI taxonomy): domain Bacteria; kingdom Bacillati; phylum Actinomycetota; class Actinomycetes; order Kitasatosporales; family Streptomycetaceae; genus Streptomyces; species Streptomyces sp. NPDC007205. The sequence goes on along the minus strand of NZ_JBEYEW010000001.1, from coordinate 243,792 downwards.
AAGGCCTGGACCGACCAGGGCCACCAGTCGACGGGGTTGTCGGCGTGCTGGAGCAGATACGGGGACGTCTCATGGGCCAGTCGGTTCACCGTTCCACTCTCCCACGGGCTCGGGCACCGCGTAGAAACGCATGGACACCGGGCGCGCCCCGTCCGGGGCCTCCTCGCGCGGGTGGCCGTACCGCCCGAGCAGGGCGTGGTACTCCCGCATGAAGTCGAGCAGTTCGTCCCTGGTCATCCAGGTGCCGTGGCGCTGGATCTGGGCCCAGCCCCCGGGGCCGCGGTACTCCTGGTGGGCGCGGCGGTAGAGGGCGGTGTCGAACTCGATCTTGAGGTGCGCGAGCTGGGCGGCGGCCGCGTACTCGTCGGGGGTCATCGTGGCGGGGTCGGGGGTGGTGTGGCTGAAGGGCAGGCTCCGCCACCAGCGCTCCCGGCCGCCGGACTTCTCCGGGATCTCCTCGATGAGCCGCTGCTCGGCGAGTTTGCGCAGGTGGTAGCTGGTGGTACCGGAGCTTTCGCCGAGTTCGCGGGCGAGGACGGTGGAGTTCGCCTCGCCGTGCCGGCCGAGGTACTCCAGGATCCGGCGGCGCAGGGGGTTGCCGAGGGACTTGTACAGAGCGGTGCGCTCCAGGCTGGTCATCTCGGGCATGCCGTCGGTCATCCGGCCACGGTAACCCTGAGAACCCTGAGAAGCCCCTGAGGTATGCCGACTTTTCTTTGCAGAATTTTCTCTGCGGTCTACGGTGGAGGCAGTCGGAGTCATGACGGTGAGGGGGAGCGTGAGGACGTGAGCGTACGGAAGAAGTGGCCCTGGGTTCTGCTGGGAGCGGCGGCGGTCCTGCTGATGCCATGGATGGTGGTGCTGGCCCGGACCCTGCCGGGCAGCACCCAGGTGGACAACTGGCCGCTGGCCTGGATCGGACTCGACGTCCTCATGGCGACGGGCTGCGCGGCAACGGCCTTGCTCGGCCTGCGCGGCGACGCCAGGGCCCGCCTGACGGCCTCGGCGACGGCGTCGGTGGCGGTGCTGGACGCCTGGTTCGACATAACGACGGCGGGCACGGGCACCTCGCTGACCGAGGCACTGCTGTGCGCGGTGGCGGAGGGAGCGCTGGCGGGGGCGTGTGTCCGCCTCGCGCTGAGTAAGGGGCGGGGGCCGGTGGACACCCGCTGAGGTGCCCGAGCATGCCCCGGGACGCGATCAGCCGATGAGCGTGCCCAGCGCCCGCACAGGGCTGATCCGTATCACCACGCGCGTCACCTCAGGCGGCAGTTCCCGATACTCCCGGCCGGCCCCAGGGCCCTCGTACTCCTCGCCAGCCGGACAGCCGGCTCACGGCCGACGTCCTCGGTGACCGTCGCCGTGCCCCGCATCTCGACGTACCGCAGGGGGTCCGCCGGGTCGTACACGGTCAGGCTCACCCGCGCGTCCCGGCGGACGTTCCGCTCCTTGCGCCGGCCCGCGGCCGTCGACACGAGCAGGCCGTCCCCCTCCCGCCCCACCCAGACGACCGAGGTCTGCGGGCTCCCGTCCGCGTTGACGGTGGCCAGGACCGCCGGGACCGGATCGTCCAGCAGCTTGCGCACGGCATCGTTCAAGGTGACTGTCACACCCCGGAACCCAGGTCGGCCGGCGGCTGCCTGTCGATCGGATTACCTCAGCCCGACCGCCTTCCCCAACGCCGAACGGCACACGCTCACAAGGACGTTGCCGCACTTCCCCAACTCCCCACCGACCACCCCCCTCCCGCTTCCGCCCCCGCCGAAGGACACTCATACGCAAGGACGGTACGGCCGGAGGGGGACGGGACATGCGGGACGGGCATCGGGCGGAGGCCGAGCGACTGCTATTGCGGGCGGTCGAGGAGGAGGTCCGGCGCTCGGGCGGGCGGATCGACGGGCAGGTGCTGCTGTCCCGGGCGCGCGGTGCGCTGGACACGATGGCGGGGGCGGCCGGCGAGGAGTACGACACCTACACCCGCGCCCTGGACGAGGCCGGGGCGCACCGGCTCACCTTCGGGCAGCGGTACGCCCGCCAGGGCGCCGGAACGGCCTTACTGGTGGCGGCCGTTGCCGCGGTGGCCGCCACCGTGGCCGACCTGTCGCTCGGCACCGGTACCGGCACGGCCGTCGGGGCGGGCGTCACCGCGGGCGTGGTCGGGGCCGCCGCCTCCGTGGTGAAGGCGGCCGGGGCCCATGTGCCCGCCGCACACCACCAAGCGGGCGCCGCCGGACAGCCGGGCGGACCCGAGCAGCTGCGACTGCAGTGGCTGACCGCGCTGGAGGTGCGCGGCATCCGCCCGTTCCTCGACCAGCAGCGGGTGATCAGCGCCTCCACGGGGCCGAAGAAGACCGGCGGCCCCACGCTGCGCGGCGCGGACAAGAGTGCCGCGGCCCGCCGGCGCACGGTGCTGGAGCAGTCCTTCGGTCAACTCCCGGACCCGGCCGGCCCGTTCGCGGGACGCCGGGCGGAGCTGGCGCGGATCCGGCAGTGGGCGCAGGCGGCCAGGGCGGCCACGGAGACCCGGCCGACCGTGGTCGTGCTGCACGGCGAGCCCGGCTCCGGCCGGACCACGCTCGCGGTCCGCGCGGCGCACGACCTGCGGGACCACTTCCGCGGCGCGGTGGTCGTGGACCTGCGCGGCGGCACGCGCGAGGAGGCGCCACTCGCGACCCGGGACGCCCTGCTGCATCTGCTCAACCGGCTCGGCGCACCCCGCGAGCAGCTGCTGTTCCGGGAACGCTCCTCCCCCGACCAGCAGGTCAAGCGGCTCGGCGAGCTGTACCACCAGCAGCTGACCGGGCTGCCGGTGACGATCGTGCTGGACGACGCCTCGGACCCGGAGCAGGTGCGGGCACTGCTGCCCGAGCGCTCCGACAGCCTGGTCCTGGTCACCGCCCGTACCGCCCTCGACCACCCCGCCGACCTGCCGGCCTGGGTGCACCACCTGCCGGTCGAGGCACTGGACGCGGCCGGTGCCGAGGAACTGCTCGGCGCGGCGGCCGAGGGCGCGTCGGGTCCGTACGACGCCGAGTCCGCCGAGCGGATCCAGGCACTGTGCGCGGGGCTGCCGCTGGCGCTCAGGATCGCGGGCTCCGCGCTCGGCCCCCGCTCGCCCCGGCAGCTGGCCGCGGACCTGGGCGCCTACGGCCCGGTGGAACCGGTGCAGCGGGCCCTGTGGCTGCGCTACACCGACCAGCCCGAGCCGGCGCGCCGGCTGCTGCGCAGGCTCGCGCTCGCGGGCCGGGCGTCGCTGGGCGCCGCGGCGGCCGCCGCCCTGCTCGCCACGGACGAGGCGGAGGCCACACGCCACCTCACCGCCCTCGCCGGGGCCGGCCTCATCGACCATGTGCGCGGCAGCCGCTACCGGCTGCACGACCTGGTGCGCGCCTTCGCCCAGGCGCGGCTGCTGGACGAGGAGGACCCGGCCGAGCGCACCGCGGCACAGGAACGGCTGATCGTGAACTACGCCGAGCTGGCCGACTCGGTGCTGCGCCTGGTCGACGGGAACATGTCGACGCGCGCCCACCAGTTCGGCCCGCACGGGTTCACCTCGCTGGACGAGGCGCTGCGCTGGCTGGACGACGAGTCCAGCTTCATCACCGCGGCCCTGCGGCACGCGGAGGGCGTGGACCAGTCGGCGGTGCTGAACCTTCTGGGCGCGCTGTGCGACTACTGCCTGCTGCGCGGCGACCTGTACCGGCTCGGCGAGATCAGCGAGCTGACGCAGACCGTGGACCAGGGGCTGCTGGTGCGCTCGGTGCAGTGGCGTACCGGTATCGCGGCCCGGCAGCTGGGCGAGCTGGACAAGGCGCGCGCCACGCTGACCTCGGTGGTGGACCTGTACCGGGAGGCGCACCACGACGCCGGTGCGGCCCGCGCCCTGTGCTCCCTCGGGATCACCCTGCACCACCAGGGCAACCTCACCGAGGCCGCCGCCAGGCTGCAAGAAGCACTGGACCTGCAGGCGGCGCCGGAGCTGGCGACGGACCGGGCCTGGACCATGCACGCCCTGGCCGCCGTCCAGCGCGACCGGGCCCGGCTGGCCGAGGCGCTGGAACTGCTCACCCGTTCCCTGGTCCTGCACCGCGAGGGCGGCTCGCTGCACGGCGAGGCCTGGGCGCACTTCCAGCTCGGCCAGCTGGCCCTGCGGCTGGGCAACGCACCGCGCGCGGAGACCGAGCTGCGGGCCGCCCTGGAGCGGTACGGCCGCACGCGCGACGCACGCGGCGAGGCCTGGGCGCTGACCCAGCTGGCCCGGGCGCGCCTGGTGGCCGGCGACGCCTCTCCGGCCGTGGAGGGCCTCAGGCAGGCCGCCGCCCGGCACCGGGAGAACGAGGACGCGCGCGGAGAGGCGTGGACGCTGTACTACCTGGGCCAGGCGCTGGAGGAGACCGGCGAGCTGGATCCGGCGGTCCGCGACCTGGAGCGGTCCCGGACGATGTTCTCCCGGATGCGGGACGTCTACGGCCTCGCCTGCGCCCGGCACCACTCGGCCCGGGTCACCCGCGACCAGCGGGCCGCGCAGACCGGCTCGCTGCGCAACTCCGGCTTCGCCCGGCAGCTCCTCGTCGACGCCCGCACCGACTTCCAGCGCATCGGCGTCGCCCACGGCGAGGCATGGACCTGCCTGGAGCTGGCGGTGGTCGACGCGGGCAACGCCCGTACACAGGCGGCGCTGGCCCTGTGCGACGAGGCGCTGGACCTGTTCGCCTCCTACGGCGACCGGCGCGGCGAGGACTGGGCCCGCTTCCTGCGCTGCACCCTGCTGCCGTACGCGGCGCCGGGCGGGGTGGAGGTGGGCACGGCGGTCGCCCAGGAGGAGCTGGCCCAGCTGACCCGCACCGACCACGCCCTGCGGGACGAGAAGCTCGCCGACTACGTCTCGGCGTACGCCCTGCTGCTGGAACGCGGGACCAGCCTGGAGGACGGCTGGCAGGCCTGGCGGCTGCGCATGACTCCGGACCGCCACGCCCGGGAGGTGATGGGGGTGGCGGTACCGGCGTGGCGCTGACGCTCGGGGTCAGCCCCGCTGTGCCGCGGAGTCGGCCTTCGCCGCCTGCTCCGCCGCCGGGTCCGGGGCTTCCTTGAAGTCGACCTTCCGCATGTGCTTGCTCATCGACTTCATCAGGCCCCACACCGCCAGGGCCATCACCGCGAAGACGATGAAGCCGAGGACACCGGGGGTGACCTTGTTCTGGTCGACCTCCTTGGCGAGGGGGACGAGGTGCGTCACTGCCAGGCTCACGCTTGCGCTCATGTCAGGCATTGTCGCGGATGCCCGCGAAGAGGTCGTCCTCGGGGAGGGACGTATCGACGAGAGACTTCGCCAGCTCGTACTCCTCCGTCGGCCAGACCTCCTTCTGCAGCTCCATCGGCACCTTGAACCAGCCGCCGTCGGGGTCGATCTGGGTGGCGTGCGCGATCAGCGCCTTGTCGCGGATCTCGAAGAAGTCCGCACACGGAATGTGCGTGGTCAGCGTGCGCTCGGTGCGCTCGAACTCCTTCCAGCGCTTGAGCCACTCCCCGTACGGCGACTCCAGGCCACGGTCGAGCAGGGCGTTGTGGAGGGCCTCGGTGCGGGGGCGGTTGAAGCCCTGGTTGTAGTACAGCTTGAGCGGCTGGTAGGCGGGGCCGTACTCGGCCTCCGGGTACTTCTCGCTGTCCGCCGCGCCCTCGAACGCCACCATGGAGATCTTGTGGGTCATGATGTGGTCGGGGTGCGGATAACCGCCGTTCTCGTCGTAGGTGGTGATCACCTGCGGGCGGAAGGCGCGGATCTGCCTCACCAGCTCGCCGGCCGCCTTGTCGACGTCCTCCAGGGCGAAGCAGCCCTCGGGCAGCGGCGGCAGCGGGTCGCCCTCGGGCAGTCCCGAGTCGACGAAGCCGAGCCACTCCTGCTTGATGCCGAGGATCTCGCGGGCCTCGTCCATCTCCTTCTTGCGTACCTCGTGGATGTGCTCCTCGATGTACGTGTCGCCCTGCAGCTTGGGATTGAGGATGGACCCGCGCTCTCCGCCGGTGCAGGTCACCACCAGCACGTCCACCCCCTCGGACACGTACTTCGCCATGGTGGCCGCGCCCTTGCTCGACTCGTCGTCGGGGTGCGCGTGAACGGCCATCAGTCGCAACTGGTCAGTCAAGACTCAATCCTCGGTAAGTCGGCGCCCCGTGTCTTCGGCGCGATCGCAGGCTTCTATAGTGACCGAATCGGGGGGCGAATAATTCCGGGTTCGGTTCCTGCCGAGAGGACGATCATGAGTACGGCGAGCGCACGGCTGCCCGAGGGCCGCTACGGCCGTTCCTCGGACGAGCGTGCCGACCGCAAGCTCAGGGTCGCCGGTGCGGTGCTCGGCGCGGTGCTGCTCGCACTGGTCGGTTACTTCGCCTACCACTACGTCGTCCAGACCAGGATCAGCGCCCAGGTGATCGCCTTCGACGCCACGGACAACGCCGTCAAGGTGCATCTGGAGGTCCACAAGGACTCCGGCACCTCGGGCTACTGCACCCTGCGCTCCCAGTCGGCGGACGGCGCCGAGGTCGGCCGGGCCGACTTCCGCTTCACCGGGCCGGTGAAGCGCATCGACAGGGTCGTGACGCTGCGTACGACGGCGAAGGGCACGACGGCCGAGCTGCTCGGCTGCCACACCGGCTGACGGCCACCGGACACCCCAGCCGTCACCCGGAATACGCACGCTCTGACCTGCGTTGATGCAATTCTGATGGCTTATGTCCTCCCCCTTCCGGCCTTGAATTGTTAGGCTCGTGGTTTCGCCCATCCAAGAGGGAACATGCTTCGGGGTAGGGCGATGCTTTGTATTCCCAGTACCGACGAGGAGCACCCTGTGACCCAGACCAGCGAGAACGTCACCTGGCTGACCCAGGAGGCGTACAACAAGCTCAAGGACGAGCTTGAGTACCTTACTGGTCCTGCGCGCACGGAGATCGCCGCCAAGATCGCGGCCGCGCGCGAGGAGGGCGACCTGCGCGAGAACGGCGGGTACCACGCGGCCAAGGAGGAGCAGGGCAAGCAGGAGCTGCGCGTGCGGCAGCTGACCCAGCTTCTCGAGAAAGCCAAGGTGGGCGAGGCTCCGGTCTCCGCCGACGGTGCCGTCGCGCCCGGCATGGTCGTCACGATCGCCTTCGACGGTGACGAGGACGACACACTGACGTTCCTGCTCGCCTCCCGCGAGTACGCGAGCGCGGAGATCGAGACGTACTCGCCGCAGTCCCCGCTCGGCACCGGCGTCATCGGCCACAAGGTCGGCGAGGACGCGGAGTACGAGCTGCCGAACGGCAAGAAGGCTTCGGTGAAGATCCTGAAGGCCGAGCCGTACCCGGGCTGACCCACCCCCGACAGGACCTCGAAGCCCCCGGTGTCCGCCGGATCCCGCCGGACACCGGGGGCTTCCCCGTGCCCGCACGCGTCAGGCGGTGGCCGAGCGGTACCTGCCGGGCACGCACGCTCAGGCCGAACGCTCGGCGTCAGCCGATGACCGTGTAGCCGGCGTCCCGCAGGGCCCGGCCGACCTCGGTGCAGTGCGCCGGACCCTTCGTCTCCAGATGCAGCTCGACCTCCGCCTCCGTGAGTCCGAGCCGGGGGTCGGTGCGTACGTGACTCACGTCGAGGACGTTGGCGTCGACCGCCGACAACACCCCGAGAAGCGTGGCAAGAGCGCCCGGCCGGTCGGTCAGCCGGAGCCGGACGGCCAGGTAGCGGCCCTGCGCGGCCATCCCGTGGCGCAGCACACGTTGCAACAGCACCGGGTCCACGTTCCCGCCGGAGAGCACCGCGACGACCGGGCCCTCGAAGGCGTCCGGCGCCGCCAGCAGCGCCGCGACCGGGCTCGCCCCGGCCGGCTCCACGACCAGCTTGGCCCGCTCCAGGCACAGCAGCAGCGCGGCCGACAACTGGTCCTCGCTGACCGTGCGCACCTCGTCGACCAGGTCCGCGATGATCCCGAACGGCACCAGACCCGGCCGCCCCACCTTGATGCCGTCGGCCATCGTCACCGGGTTCTCCACCGCGACCGGGTGCCCTGCGGCCAGCGAGAGCGGATAGGCCGCCGCGCCCTCCGCCTGCACACCGACGATCCTGACGTCCGGCCGTATCGCCTTCACCGCGACCGCGATCCCGGCCGCGAGTCCGCCGCCGCCGACACCGACGACGATCGTGCGCACCTCCGGGCACTGCTCCAGGATCTCCAAGCCGACCGTGCCCTGACCTGCGATGATGTCCGGGTGGTCGAAGGGGTGGAGGAACACCGCGCCCGTGTCGGCCGCGTACTCCTCGGCAGCGGCCAGCGTCTCGTCGACCACGTGACCGTGCAGGCGCACCTCGGCGCCGTAGTCCCGGGTCGCACTGACCTTCGGCAGCGGGGCGCCCTTCGGCATGAACACCGTGGAGTGCACACCGAGCAGTGAGGAGGCCAGCGCCACGCCCTGCGCGTGGTTCCCGGCGCTCGCGGCCACCACGCCGGCCGCCCGCTCCTCCGGCAGCAGCCCGGCGATCCGCACATAGGCGCCGCGCAGCTTGAACGAGCCGGTGCGCTGGAGGTTCTCGCACTTCAGGTGCACCGGCGCCCCGACCAGCTGGGACAGGTGCCGGCTGCCTTCCATCGCGGTCACCCGTGCTACGCCCGAGAGCATCTTCTGGGCGCCGCGCACATCGTCGAGGGTGACGGAACGCAAGGTGCCATCCGTGCGGTAGCTCATGACTCCAGCATCGCAGTTCACGCTCGTACACGACTTGGGTGACCAAGCTCCGAGACCGGTTTGTGCAGGGCCGGTACGGCTTGACGCCGGGCCGCGTACCCTGTCCCCCAACCCAGCAGCCCTTCATGAAGCGAGCCTCCGGCCATGCCCACAACACCTGAATTGTCGATGGACATGACGACCGTCGGTGACACCGGTCTCCTCGACACCCTCCAGCACGAGGTGGCGGTGTTCGCCCGCCGTGCCGAACAGACGCGGCTCGGCGGTGTCGGGCAGGTGCGCAACTCCATGGACCGCGCGGCGTATCTCCTGCTCAACCGCCTCGACAAGGAAGGCCCGATGGGCGTCAAGGCGCTCGCCGCGAGCATGGGCATCGACTCCTCCACGGTCACCCGGCAGGTGGCTCCGCTGGTCGACACCGGGCTCGTCAAGCGCACCTCGCACCCGGAGGACGGGCGTGCGGTGGTGCTCCAGCTGTCCCCGCGCGGGGTCACCCGGCTCGACGAGGTGCGCTCCTCCAGGCGTCAGCTGATGGCAGACCTGACACACGACTGGGCACCGGAGGAGCGCGAGCAGTTCTGCACGCTCCTGACCCGCTTCAACACCGCGCTCTCCGCGCGGATGACGGTGCAGGGGCCCGGACCGGTGGAAGAGTCGCCGGCGTCCTGACCGCCGCGGTCCGCGACACCGGGCCACCGGGCCCCCGCCGGCACCGGTCGGTTCCGGAGTCTTGACCCGGGGCCGCCGCCGGTCTCATATGAGACCGGGTCGTGTGTCGTACGCGGTTCACCTGTCCCGTACCGGGCAGTGGGGCCCCTCTGGGGGGAGGCGCGGTGCGTGATCGGCAGGGGTCCCGAGGTGCCCGCCGGGCCCGGGAGTTCGAGGCGTTCGTCGCGGGCGCGGCCGGACGTCTGCTGCATGCCGCCACCCTGCTCACGGCGGAGTCGCCGCACGCCAACCCGCGCGCGCGGCGCCTTCTGACGCGCACGCTCGCCCACACCTACGCGCGCTGGGACCGGCTGCACGGGGAGGACCCGTACGACTGCGCCCGCCAGTACCTCGCCACCCGGTTCGCGCGCGCGACCTGGCACCGGTACGGCGCCCTCGGCCGCGCCCGCCCCGATCCGCGTGGTCCGCTCGCCGCGCTCACCGAGCAGGAGCGGCTGATCCTCGTACTGCGCCTCTACGAAGGCGTCGCCGAAGAACAGGCAGCGGCCCTGCTGGGGCTCCCCAAGGAGCGCGTCCACACCATCTGCGACCGCGCGACCGCCACCCTGCTCCATCCGTCCCGCCCTGCGGGCCCTCCCCAGGGCCCGCACACGGCGGGCCGGAAGGTGGTGCCGTCATGAGGGGCTACGGCCCGGTGATCCCGGCGCCGCGGCGCGAGGGGAGGGCGTGGTGAACCGGGCCGAACGGGAGGCCGCCGCGCGGCGGATCATGGAGCAGGTCCCGGTGCCGGTGCCGCCGGATCTGTGTGCGGACGCGGTACAGCGCGGCGAGCGCCTGCTGCGGCGCAGGCTGCTCGTGCGGCGGGTGCTGTGGCTGCTGGCGTGTGCCGCGGCCGTCGCGTTCAGCGTGTGGGCGGCCCGTGTGCACCCGTGGGCGGAGCCGCCCTCCCAGACGACTCCGCCGATCACGGGCTGGTGAGCCGACCGGTCCACGACGCCAGGACCTGCCGCAGGCATACGGACCGGCGGCCGCGCGCGACATCGGTCTGCTTCCGTCGGCGGGCCCCGTCCCGTGAACCGGCCTCGGACGGTTGTCGTCTCGGCTAGCCCAAGGCCTGCTGCAGGTCGGCCAGCAGGTCGTCGATGTTTTCGATGCCCACGGACAGGCGTACCAGGTCGGCGGGCACCTCCAGTGCGGAACCGGCCGCGGAGGCGTGCGTCATCCGGCCGGGGTGCTCGATCAGGGACTCGACGCCGCCGAGCGACTCGCCGAGGGTGAACACCTTGGCCCGGTTGCAGACCGCGACCGCGGCCTCCTCGCCGCCCTCGACGCGGAAGGACACCATGCCGCCGAACGCCCGCATCTGCTTCGCGGCGACCTCGTGGCCGGGGTGCTCGGGCAGGCCCGGGTAGAGCACGCTGGTCACGCGCGCGTGCCGGGTCAGCATGTCGGCGATCTTCGTGGCGTTCTCGCTGTGCCGGTCCATCCGCACCGCGAGGGTCTTGGTGCCGCGCAGCACCAGCCAGGAGTCGAAGGGACCGGCGACGGCGCCCATCGCGTTCTGGTGGTAGGCCAGCTCCTCGCCGAGCCCCTGGTCGGAGACGATCAGCGCACCGCCGACCACGTCCGAGTGGCCGCCCATGTACTTGGTGAGGGAGTGGACGACGACGTCCGCGCCGAGCGCCAGCGGCTGCTGGAGGTAGGGCGTGGCGAAGGTGTTGTCGACGACGAGCTTCGCGCCCGCGTCGTGCGCGACCTGAGCGAGAGCGGCGATGTCGGTGATGCCGAGCAGCGGGTTGGAGGGGGTCTCCACCCAGACGGCCTTGGTCTTCGGGGTGATCGCGGCCCGTACGGCGGCCGGGTCGCTGGTGTCGGCGACGGACCACTCCACACCCCAGCGCGTGGCGACCTTGGCGAAGAGCCGGAACGTGCCGCCGTAGGCGTCGTTCGGGATCACCACGTGATCACCGGGGGTGAGCAGCGTGCGCAGCAGGGTGTCCTCGGCCGCAAGGCCGGACGCGAAGGCGAGGCCGCGACGGCCGCCTTCCAGCGCGGCGAGGTTCTCCTCCAGGGCGGTACGGGTGGGGTTGGCGCTGCGGCTGTACTCGTAGCCGCCGCGCAGTCCGCCGACGCCGTCCTGCTTGTAGGTCGAGACCTGGTAGATGGGCGGGACCACCGCGCCGGTGAGGGGATCCGCGGTGTTGCCCGCGTGGATCGCGAGGGTCTCGAAGTGCTCACTGATGTGCCTGTCGCTCATGTCCACCGAGCGTAGTGCGCTCGGCCGGATGCTGAGGCCCGCGAAGCTCGGCCATCGCGGAACCGAGGGATTTCCCCGCATCACCCCGGCAGCGGGTCCTGTCATGAGCAGGACCTGAGTTTTCCACAGCTCGGCGGCGGGGTTGGCCAAGTGTCGGCGGCGTCTGGTTCGCTTGAGGCATGTCGATTCTCTGGCTGCTGATGGCGCTGCTCATGCTGAGCTTCGTGCTGCTCCCGCTCATGCGGCGCAGGCGCGGGGTGATCGAGCAGGTTCCTCCGGGGCACCCGGACGCCGCCGACCCGGCGGCCTACGGCTTCGTGCTTCAGGAGGAGCTGGACGTGCGCATGCCCGGACCGGACCAGGACCTGCTGGACGTCCTGGAGTTGGTGCAGCGCACGCAGGACTATCGTGCGGCCTCCCAGCTGCTGGCCGGCACCGGGGCCGAGGAGGAGCAGCGCTGGCAGCGGGTGCAGGCGTTCGCGGGCGCCGCCGCGCTGGAGCTGCAGCAGCGGCCCGGCGGGGTGCACGAGACGCCGGGCGGCCAGTGGCTGCGGGTGTGGCGGGCCGAGCAGCCCAAGGACGCGGGCGGCGCCGCCGTCTACGCGGAGTTCCTGGTGCAGCAGGCCTGGCGGACGTCGACGCCGGGCACGCACGACTTCCGGATCATCATGGAGGAGGCCCGGGACGCGTGCGGGCAGGCGGCCCTGCTCGCCCCCGGCGACCCGGTGCCGTACATCATCGAGCTGTCCATCGCCCGCGGACTCGCCTATGCGCAGGCCGAGTCCGACCAGCTGTGGCTGAAGATCCTCGACCGCGCCCCGCATCACATGGGCGCGCATCTGGCCGCGCTGCACTACTGGTGCGAGAAGTGGCACGGCTCGCGCGAGCAGGCGTACTCCTTCGCCGAGGCCGCCGCGGCCCGCGCCCCGCAGGGCTCGCTGCTCGCCGCGCTGCCCCTGTTCGCGGTCTTCGAGCACCTCCCCGAGGTGAACCTGGTGGCGGGGTTCTACCGGAGCGAGGTCGTCACCAAGGCGATGCACGGGGCGCTGCACGCGGTGCACTCGGCCCGCCCCGACGACCCGATGCTCGCGCACGTCCGGCATCTGCTGATCTTCTTCCTGGTCCGGGCCGAGCGCTGGCAGGAGGCCATGCACCAGCTGATACACGTCGACGGGCACATCGGCGCGCTGCCCTGGACGCTGTCCGCCGACCCGGCCGCCGAGTTCGCCGTGTACCGCGCCCTGGCAGTGGCCGGTTACGAGGCCAACGGCGGCAGCCCTGCCACCCTGCCCGGCTGAGCCGCCGGCCGCGGGCCCCCGCCCGGCTCCGTATCCGGTGCGGGCCGGTCTTGGCCGGCAGCCGCAGGGCCGGTAGACCGTCGGGATGCACGACGACGGTGTTCTTTCCATGTGCCGTGGGCATTTCCGGAGGGGCGTCGTCCGGGTGGGCACCGACAGAAGGCTGATCATGGGGCAGACAGGTGGTCGGGGCCGGCTGGGACAGCCCGCTCACCGGGCCCGGATCGGAAGCGTATCGGAAGCGCGAAACCGGCTCCCACACCTCCCATGTCGGGCAAGGTGACTCTCGCCACGCCGTTGGAACGAGCCAGACCCCGGCTGTCCGCCGGGAGTTGCGAGGGCCCATGAACCACACCTATGAGCCGCCGAGTCTGATACCCGCCCCGGGTCAGGAACGGACGTACGCGCTAGTCATCGCCGGTCTCCCCCTTCTGCTGATCCTGCTGATGGCGGTCTTGCCGCTGCTGGTTCCGGGTGGCGGAAACGCATCCGGGGCCACCTCGGCGGACGGCCAGGGCGGCTACAACTACGCCCCACCGCCGAGGGATCCGCCGGCGCCGGACACCTCCACGGCGTACGGCACGGACCCGTCGACGCCCGTCGGCGGCGGCGACAGCACGGACCTGTCCCCGACCCCGCTGGACGGTGAGAGCACGCCGAGCACGGACGGCACCGACGGAACGGACGGCACGGGCAGCGCGGACAGCACCACCGGTCCCGGCAAGACCGTCAACGACTTCTTCGACGCCATCAACCGCCGCGACTTCAAGACCGCCTGGGCACTGGGCGGCAAGAACCTCGACATGGGCTACGAATCCTTCGTCGCGGGCTTCGACACCACCGAGCACGACGACGTCGTCGTCGAGTCCGTCGACGGGGACACGGTCTCGGTGAACCTGAACGCCCAGCAGACCGACGGCACGCAGAAGTCGTACACCGGTCAGTACACCGTGGTCGACGGGGTCATCACCCACGCCTCGATGACCTCGGCCGGCTGAAGAGAGCGGAGAAGAGAGCCATGGCGAGTGCATTCCTTTCCGTTCCCGCTCCGCCGCCGGGGTCCGGCGGGCCGGTCCCGGGCCGCCCGTCCGCGGACGCCACCAGCGACGCCACGCGGCTGCTGTGCGCGGGCACCTATCTGGATCCGGTGTACCGCGCCACCGTCATCCGCGAGCTGCTGTCCCACCGGTTCCGGGTGGTGGCGCCGTCGTACGGGTACGACGCGGTTCCCGTGCTCGCGCACGCCCTGGCGGCGCGCCGGCTGCACCGGGCCCGGGTGGCCGTCCTCGTCGCGGGCCTGCTCATCACCTACCTCCTCGCGGCCGCCGGTGTCCTGGACGGGTTCACCGGAACGCTGGTGATGGCGTGGCTGCTGTGGGTCACCGCGTTTCTGCGCCGTGTCGTCACCCTCCAGCTGCTGACCTCCCGGCTGGGGCACCGCACCGGTGCCGCGCGCCGGGCGGGCGGGTTCGACGGCTCGTATCCCAGACATCCCCAGCTGACGAGCGAACTCGTGACCAAGATCAACCGCGAGCAGACCTCGGACGGCAGTCTGATCTGCTACGGCGGCTACAAGCCGTTCGTCGGCGCGGGCCAGCAGGTGCGGCGCTGGTCCACCGCCGAGCTGCTGATCGGCGCACCCGTCACCATGTTCGAGGGCCGGCACGGGCCGGTCCTGCCCGGGGCGACCGGCGCCCATGGCCACGCGACCGGCGAGGAGCCGAAACGGAAGGACATCATCCCCTTCACCGTCGAGGACCTCTCCGCCTATGTCTCCGCCCGTATGACCTCGGGACTGCGCGACCACGCCAGCCGGCTGGCGCGGATCGAGGGGCTCGCCGTCGAGCAGAGCACGTTCACCACGGCCGTGACGACTCTCCCCGGCGCGTGGTCGACGATCCCGGAGCAGACCGACGGGCGCTGGCAGGACACCTACGGCTCGGGGCGCGCGTACCTGTGCGTCCGGGTGGGCTCGTGGAACCAGGAGCTGGTCACCACGGCGTTCGTGGGCTTCGACCTCAAGGGGAACACCCTGCACACCGAGTTCTACTCGTATGTGCTGGGGCCGATCCAGGCCAGTTTCCACCTGGTGGACCGGCTGCCCGCGGCGCTGGACGCCGGGACCCTGCTCAGGGTCGGCTGGCACACCCTGCGGGCCGCGCCCCAGGCGGCGCTGCGGCCCGTCCTCTCCCGGGCCCGATCGGCGCTGTCCGGTCTGCTGCCGTGGGCCAGGAACACCGTCCTGCTGCCGCAGCCGGCCGACACCAGTGAGTTCGGGCTCGGTCGCTACGCGGACACCCTGGTGAACCGCGGGGCGCTCACCAGCATCCGGGAGATGGCGACCAGCGACGACTTCCACGTCTTCTTCCAGGAGACGGACACGATCAAGTACACCCAGATCGTGGAGCGCCAACTCCTCCATGTCATCCGTGAGTTCCTGCAGGAGCACAACGTGGACCTCGCGGAGCACGAGGCCCGCCAGACGAACATCCTCAACGCCTACGGGAACAACAACAACTTCGTGAACGGCGACAACAACAGCACCAACTCGGGTACGCAGAACCACTATGGCGCCTCCGACGGCGGCCGGGGGACGGGATCGGCATGACGGACAGCACCACGGGCGCGGGCCCGGGCTCCGGCAACAGCAGCCACTACGGGAGCGGGAACACCTTCGGCAGCGGCAACAGCTTCGTCACCGGCAACGGCAACAGCACCAACTCGGGCACGCAGAACTTCTACGGCGGCGGCCACCAGCCGTCCGGGGGCGACGACCGTCCCGGCCCGTCCCAGGACCGCAGTCGCAACGTCTTCGTCGTCCACGGGCGCGACGAGGAGGTCCGGACGAAGATGTTCGGCCTGCTGCGCAAGCTCGATCTGCGTCCGCTGGAATGGGAGGACCTGGTCAGGGCCACCGGCAAGACGGCGCCTTTCCTCGGCGAGGTCGTCGCGAAGGCTCCCGAGCAGGCGCAGGCGGCCCTCGTGCTGCTCACCCCGGACGACATCGTCCAGCTGCACCCGGAGCTGCGGGGTGCGAACGAGCCGCCGTACGAGACCGAGCCGACCGGCCAGCCCCGGCCGAACGTGCTGATCGAACTGGGCATGGTCCTGATGGCCTACCCGGAGCGCACGCTGATGGTGGAGGTCGGTGAGCTGCGCACGATCGCCGACATCGCGGGCCGGAACGTCATCCGGTTCGACGGCTCGGAGGCCGCCCTGAGCAAGATCGTGCAGCGGTTGAAGATCGCCGGCTGCACGGTCGACGACACCGGCTCCGAATGGCGCCAGACCTGGCCGTACAGCCGTCTGTCGGCGTACGGACGGACCGGACGGCAGCTGCCGCCGGTCCGCTGAGCCGCGGTACGGGCGCAGTGGCCGCTCGGTCACGCTCCGGGGGAGGGCCCGTACCGCCCCTGCGGGCGCCCGGTGTCAGACATGGCGCCGGGCGCCCGCCGCCAGGCCGGCCAGGAAGGCGCCGGTCTCCGGCAGGTCGATCCGCCTCAGCTCGCCGGGGCGGATCACCACGTGCAGCTCGCGGCAGACCGGCCGCTCCCACGAGTGCACCACGAACGACAGCAGGATCAGCCGCAGCAGACTGTCCTCGTCGAGGTCGTGCAGCCGGGCGAGCCCCGCACCGGTCAGCGGCATGGTGACGCGTTCCAGCTGGCCGTGCCGGTGGACGGCGTCCCACAGCCGGTCCAGGCCGAGCCACAGCTCCTGGACCCCGGAGGAGGCGACGCAGTCGTTGCCCATCCGGCTGTAGGCGACGGCGAAGACCAGCTGCGGGCGGCTGCCGAGCACGGCGACGGTCCCGACCGGGTACCGGGCGCGCTTGCCGCGCGGCTTGTCCCGCACGCTCTCCCACGCCACCGGAGCCACCCCGTCCAGCGCCGCGGCCAGCTCCGCGTCCAGCCGGTGTGCGTCTCCCGCGTAGCGGCGGGCGAGCAGCTGCCCCTGGGCGCTGTCGTCGTTGATGACGACACCGTCGTCCACCAGGGTGTCGAAGGTGTCGGTGAACCCCACCACCAGATGGCCGGGCTGCTCGAAGAGGTCGCCCTCCTCCACCACCACGGTCATGTGCGGACGGTTGAACTCCTGCCGTACGGCGGCCTGCGGACGCGCCCGGGCCAGCCCCCAGGCCAGGCACAGGGCCACCGAACCGGCCAGCACCAGACCGGGCCGGGACACGACGCGCGGAAACAGCTGGCCGGCGAACTGTACGACGGCCGACACCCCGCCGAAGGCCGCCAGCACGTTACCCAGGAACACCCGCCGCCCACGCCAGGACCGCGGCAGCCGGAATCGCGCGGGGCGCAGCAGCGACCGGGCGGGACGGGACGGCGACGGGTCCGGGACGGTCGATCGCATGCGTCACTCCGAGTCATCTTGGTAGGCTGAAAGCCCTGTTGACGGGCCGTCATGCGGCTGAGGGGGCGAGGCGCGTGCAGAGCCGCACACCGTCTGTACGCGTACACGTTCTGGGCCCCGTCCGGCTGGAAGTGGACGACGTTCCGGTCCGCCTGACCCCGCTGACCGCGCGGCTGCTGCTGCGCCTGGTCGCCGCCGACGGCGAGGCCGTGACCGCCCGCCGGCTGTACCGGGACGTCTGGCAGCAGACCGTGGAACTGCCGCACCAGGGCCTGCGCAACCGCAACGAGGTGCAGAAACGGATCCTGGAGCTGCGGCGCGCGTTCGACCGCGCGGGACCGGGCACGGGCGACCGGATCGTACGGACCGGACGGCTGCCGACCGCACACGGCGCCGAGAGCACCTACCAGCTGGACCTTTCGGTCGAGGAGTTGGACAGCACGCAGTTCACGCGTCTGGTGGGCGACGCGCTGCACGCGGCACCGGCCTCGGCCGTCCGGCTGCTCGCGGACGCCCTGCGGCTCTGGCACGGCCGGCCGCTGGCCGAGGTGGCGGACGAGGAGTTTTCGAGCGTGCCGGTGCGACGGCTGACCCAGCTCAGGGAGACCGCGCTGCGGGAACTGGTCGCCGGACACACCGCGCTGGGCCGCTACGACCTCGCCCTGCCGGTGGCCGAACAGACGACCCGGGAACGGCCGGACGACCCCGAGGCCGCCGCGGTCCTCGCCCGGCTGAACGCCCGGCTGCGCGAGCGGCACGGCGACGAACTGCTGCGCCACACCCTGCGCGGGCTGCGGGTGGATGTCGTGGTGCTGCGCGGCGACCTGTTCGAGCAGCAGGACGCCAACCTGGTCGTGGGATTCTGCGACACCTTCGACACCTTCCCCGACGACGTGGTGATCAGCCGGGAGAGTGTGCAGGGGCAGTTGGTCGACCGGCTCTTCGAGGGCCGGTACCGGCTGCTCGACGACCGGCTGCGCCGGGGCCTGAAGGAGTTCACCCCGCTGGCCACGGAGAGCGTCCAGGCGAAGCGGCGCGGACGGCGCACCCGCTTTCCGATCGGCACGGCGGTCGCGGTCCCGGCCGGCAGGCGCAAGGTCTTCGCCCTCGCCTACTCCCGGCTGGGCAACGACCTGCGGGCCCGGTCCGCCCCGGCGGACCTGCGGCTGAGCCTGGAGCGCCTGTGGCCGGCGGTCGCCCGGCACGGCCTGTTCAAACCGGTGGCGATCCCGCTGATCGGCGCGGGCCTGTCCCGCATCGTGGAGCTCGACCGCACGCAGCTGCTGTTGCTGATCGTCGAGACCTTCACCCGGAGCCTGAGCCAGGACCCGGCGGTCTCCCCGGAGTTGCGCATCATCATCCGCGCCGACGAGCTGGAGCGGACCGACCTGTCGGCGGTCGAGGCGTTCCTGCGCAGTGCGGACGGGCAGGGGCCGGCGCTCCCGCCGACCGCTGCCGGCTGACCTCTTCACCCCTCCAGCAAAGATCCGCCGCCGCTTCCGCCGACAGCCACCGCCCGCTTCCGGAACGCTTCGGGAGCGCTTCCGGGCAATTACGGCGACGGGAGCGGCCCCTGCGCTCCAGCCGGCCGCCGCCTCACCCGCCCCCGCACCCGCCCCCCTACCTGCCGCTGCCGCAGATACCGATGACTCAGATCGTGGCCGTGTCGATCACGAAGCGGTAGCGGACGTCGCTGTTCACGACCCGCTCGTAGGCCTCGTTGATCTGGTCGGCGCGGATCAGTTCGATCTCGGCGCCCAGCTGGTGCTCGGCGCAGAAGTCGAGCATCTCCTGGGTCTCCGGGATACCGCCGATGCCGGAGCTGCTGATGCTGCGGCGGTGGCCGAACACCGAGGAGAGCAGGATGTTCACCGGCTCCTCGGGGATGCCGACGTTGACCATCGCGCCGTCCGTGCGCAGCAGGGACAGATAGGCGGCGAAGTCGAGCGGCGCGGAGACCGTGTTGAGGATGATGTCGAAGGTGCCCTTGAGGTCCTCGAAGGTCTTCGGGTCGCTCGTGGCGTAGTAGTGGGTGGCGCCCAGCTTCAGACCGTCGTCCTTCTTGCGCAGGGACTGGGAGAGGACCGTGACCTCCGCGCCGAGGGCAGCGGCGATCTTCACTCCCATGTGCCCGAGGCCGCCCAGGCCGACGACCGCGACCCGCTTGCCGGGGCCGGCGTTCCAGTGCTTCAGGGGCGAGTAGGTGGTGATGCCGGCGCACAGCAGCGGGGCGGCCACGTCGAGGGAGAGGCCGTCGGGGATGCGGACGACGTAGTTCTCGTCGACGACGACCTTCTGCGCGTAGCCGCCGTAGGTGGGCTGCCCGTCCTTGCCGACGGAGTTGTACGTCCAGACGGGGCCGCCGCCGGTGCAGTACTGCTGCAGGCCGGCCTTGCAGTTGTCGCACTCCCGGCAGGAGTCGACCATGCAGCCGACGCCCACGCGGTCGCCGACGGCATACTTCGTGACACCCGGGCCGACCTCGGAGACGACGCCCGCGATCTCGTGACCGGGCACCATCGGGAAGATCGCGGTGCCCCAGCCCTCCCGGGCCTGGTGGATGTCGGAGTGGCAGATACCGGCGAACTCGATGTCGATCAGGACGTCGAACTCGCCGACCGCGCGCCGCTCGATCATGGTCCGCTCCAGCGGGGCCTTCGCGGCGGGCGCGGCGTAAGCAGCAACAGTGGTGGTCATGCCGGGGTTCTCCTAGCGATGTGATCGTGTCCGGTTGCCTTCCCACCGGGCACGCAACCAGCCTCTCTCACGCTACGACGACCGCCCAGACCACGCTTGTGCGTACGACTGCCGTGCGTACCACTGGCGGGGTCAGGTTCCTGTGCGTACGACCGTGAATACTGGACGTATGGACAACCAGCCCCTGCCCTCGTCCCCGCCCCTGGACCGGCGGGCCGAACTGAGCGAGTTCCTGCGCAGCCGGCGGGCCCGGCTGAAGCCGGAGGACGTGGGGCTGCCCGACTACGGCCGGCACCGGCGGGTGCCGGGGCTGCGCCGCGAGGAGCTGGCGCAGCTGGCCGGGGTGTCGGTGGCGTACTACACGCGCCTGGAACAGGGCAACGGGCGGAACGTCTCGGCGGAGGTCCTGGACGCGATCGCCCGCGCGCTGCGGCTGACGGACGCCGAGCACGCGCACCTGACGCATCTGGCCAAGCCGAAGTCGCACAAGAAGAAGCCGGCGGCGCGCCAGCAGCAGGTCCGCTCCTCGCTGCGGCAGCTGCTGGACACGATGGACGGCGTACCGGCGTACGTCGTCGGGCGCCGCTCGGAGATCCTCGCCTGGAACCGGATGGCGGCGGCGCTCTTCGGCGACTGGGCGGAACTGCCGCCTGCCGAGCGCAACTGGGCCCGCCTGGTGTTCCTGCGCCCCGACTACCGCGACCTGTTCGTCGACTGGGAGCAGAAGGCGATCGACATCGTGTGCGCCCTGCGCATGGACGCGGGCTGCTATCCGGACGACCCGCGGCTGTCGGCGCTCGTCGGTGAACTCTCCGTCAAGAGCGAGGAGTTCCGCAGGCTGTGGGCGACGCACGACGTCAAGGAGAAGAGCCACGGCGTCAAGCACCTGCACCATCCGCTGGTGGGCGACCTGTCCCTGAACTTCGAGTCCTTCCGCCTGACGGACGACTCGGACCAGTCGCTGCTGACCTACCACGCCGAGCCGGGCTCCCCGTCCGCCGACTCCCTCCGCCTCCTGGCCAGCTGGGGCACGGACGCGGCCCGCGCGGTGCGGTCGGCCTGAGCCATCCTGCTGCCGACCGACTACTTGCCGAAGTAGGCGTCGTAGATCGTGATCTCCGACGTGTTGCCCTTCTTGTCGGTGATCTCGGAGCGCAGGGAGAGGGACTTGCCCTTCGCCGGGTTCTTGAGGGTGACCCTGCCGCCTCGGACGTCGGCCTTCGTGAAGGTCTTGCCGTCGTAGGAGACGTACACGGCGAGGGACTTCAGGCTGCCGCCCGCCGCCGAGCCCTCCACGGTGACCGGGAAGGTGACCGTCCTGCCGGCCGCGACCCGGCTGTCCAGGCCGGTCGTGATCCCGTAGCGGAGGACGGAGGCGGGGAGCTGGACGGCGGTGCCGGAGATCTTCCTGGAGCGGAAGGTCCAGGTCGCGTCGATCCGGGAGGAGGCCCGGGCGACCTTCGCCGAGCGCTTGACCGAGGTGGTCAGCCGGTAGGCGGCGGCACCGGCCGGAACCTTGAAGGTCGTCTCCCCGAACAGCGGGTCGTCGGAAGAGCCGATCTTGGTGCCGTCGCGGTACAGGGTCGTGGTCACCGAGGTGAAGGCCGAGTATCCGGCGTGCCTGACGGAGTCGGCGAACAGCGGCAGTGAACCGTAGATCTCGTCGCCGGAGCGGTAGAGGCCGAGGTCCTTGTCGACGTGCGGGCCGAAGACCGCGGTGTTGACCGTCTTCGTGTAGCTCTTGCCGGCCTTGAACGAGGACGTGCCGAGCGCGTACGCGGCGTCCGGCAGCGGGAACCCGTCCTGGTCGGTGCCGCCGTACTGGGTGAAATGCAGGTCCCAGAGGACCCCGCCGCCGGCGGACAGGTGCAGGATGCGGGTGCCGGGCAGCCGCTGTGGCACGTCGATGGACGAGCCCGTGCTGCCGGGCAGCCAGCCGGTGGCGGCGACCGAGCCGGTCCTGCCGCTCGCGGAGGCACCCAGCCGGGCCCTGACGGTGGCCAGCTCACCCGCCTTGTAGTGCTTGGTGTAGCCGGTGGCGAGCCGGGTGACCGGGCCGCCGGAGATGACGTCGTACTGCTCGCCCGTCCCCTTGGTCCAGTGACCGTCCCACTGCTGGAACAGCTGTCCCGCGGGGAGCTTCGGGCCCAGGTGGGCGGTGCGGAAGCCCTTGTACGTGTCCAGGAACCAGCTGTAGCCGTACTCCTCGTCGCCGATCGTGAGCGTGTACCCCGGCGAGGCGAACCGCGGCCTCACGCCCGGGGCCGGGACGGTGATGTCGACCGGCCTGGTCCTGCGCGCGTCGATCGTGAGGGTCTGCTTCTTGCCGACGGTCAGCTTCGGCTGGGCGATCCAGTCGGTGCCGTGGGTGCCGTGGGTGCCGTTCCGGTCCCCGAAGACGGCGGAGTTGAGGACGTACGTGCCCTTGGGCACGCGCAGCTTCACCGTGCCGGACGGGTCGTACGGGGTCAGTTCCGTGCCGTTCGCCAGGCCGCCCGTGCCGCTGAGGTCGGCGTTGTAGTACCTGGCGGGCTTGCCGTCCCGGCCGATGAACTTCAGCGTGACGTCGTACGACTCCACCTCGCGCTGCACCACGGCGGCCGTGCGGACGCTCTGGCCGGCACCGGTCGCGGTCACGTACGCGGAGTAGGCGCCGTCGAGAGCGCCGCCCGGCCTGGTGTTCACGGTGAGGCCGACCGAGGCCTTGCCGTGCGCGGGGACCGTCAGCCGCGTCGCGCCCAGCGTGAAGAAGCCCGACGGTGCCGCGTGGCCCCTGGGGTCGGTGGCGGTGCTGCTCAGGGTGAGCGTGATGTCCTGGTCGCCGAGATTGCGGTACGTCACCTGCCTGGTGACCGGCTTGTCGTCGGTGTGCGGCCACTGCCGCACACCGAAGCTCACCGACACCGGGTCGGCGATCACGGTCTGCCGGTAGGCCTTGTCCACGGCGATACGGCCCGAACCCTGCTGGAACGGCGTGTACGCGCCGCCCTTGGCGGAGCCGGTCAGCGCGCCCTTCAGCTCGGCGTAGCCCCAGTCGGGGTGCTCCTGCTTCAGGATCGCGGCGGCGCCCGCGACATGCGGGGTGGCCATCGAGGTGCCGGAGAGGGTCAGATAGCCCGCGGGCTTCTCGCCGACCTCCTGGTCGATGACGCTGCCCTTGGCCGCGGCGGCGGTGATGTCGACGCCGGGCGCGGTGACGTCCGGCTTGATGGCGCCGTCGCCGATGCGCGGGCCGGTGGAGGAGAAGTCGGCGAGTCTGTCCTTCTTGTCGACGGCGCCGACGGTGAGCGCGGCGTCCGCGCTGCCCGGTGAACCGATCGAGTGGGGGCCGTCGTTGCCCGCGGCGATCACGAACAGGATGCCCTTGGTGGCGGAGAGCTTGTCGACCTCGGCCTCAAGAGGATCGATGCCGGGGCTGTCGTAGCCGCCGAGGCTGAGGTTGACGACGGAGGCGCCCCGGGAGGCCGCCCACTCCATGCCGGCGAGGATGCCGGAGTCGTCACCGGAGCCGGTGTCGTCCAGGACCTTGCCGTTGAGGATCTCGGCGTCCGGAGCGACACCCCTGTACGTGCCGCCGGACCCTGCGGGTGTTGCGGCACCGGTGCCCGCCACGATGGAGGCGACGTGCGTGCCGTGCCCGAAGTGGTCGGTGGTGTCGGCGGCGGAGGTGAAGTTCCTGGACTCGGTCACCTGGTGCTTGAGGTCCGGGTGGCGGGTGTCCACGCCGGTGTCGAGGACGGCGACCTTCACGCCCTTGCCGGTGTAGCCGGCCTGCCACGCGACCGGGGCGCCGATCTGCGGCACGGACGTGTCCAGCGAGGCCCTGCGGACGCCGTCGAGCCAGACGTGTGCGATGCCGGAGGCGGCCCGGTCGCCGTGGGTGACCGCGTGCCACAGCCCGGCGGTGTCCTTGACCGTCGTCTGCACGGCGTCGGCGTCGAGGGCGCCGAGGCTGCGGCGCAGGTGGGCCGCGTTTCGGACGTCCGCCCTGGCCGCGGCGGCGGAACCGCGGTAGCCGACGATGACCTTCAGGCCGTTCTTCTGGGCCCGGCGGGTGGCGGCCTTGTTCAGCTCGGTGACGTCGAACAGGCGCTGGTCCAGCGTGCCGGAGGACACCAGGCGGGCCGCGTCGACCGGGACGACCAGTGTGTGGCCCTTGGTCGTGCGGACCTGGAAGGGTATGTGCGCGCGGCCCTCGGCCCGCTGCACGCCGACGATCCGGCCCCTGGCGTCGAGGGCGACGCGGTCACCGGTGATCAGCGTGACGTGGGTCCTCGCGGTGAGCGCGGAGGCGGTGGTCGGGGTGCGCTCCACGGGCCTCGCCGACGCCGGGCTGGTCAAACCCGCTGCGAGGGCGACGGCTGCCGCGGTGGCGGCACCGGCCGCAGCAGCACTTTTCACTTGTCGGAGCAAGTTCTCCCCCTGGAGATGGAGTACCGGTCACGCAGTAAACCAGGGGCAGTTCGGACGGCTCAACGGTTGAGAGGAGGGTAAGAGAGAGCGACGGGAAACTGTTACGCCGTGGGCGGGACTCCGTTACAAGGCTGAGCGGTCCCGCCCATGAAGGAGCGTCAGGCGGCCGAACCGGCCTTCCACTGGGCCCAGCTCATGTTCCAGCCGTTGAGGCCGTTGTCCGGCGCGACCGTCTTGTCGCCGGTGTTCTGGACGACCACGACGTCACCGACCAGGGAGTTGCCGTAGAACCAGGCGGCCGGCATGTTCGCGTCGCCCGCGCCCTTGACGTCCTGCAGGCCGATGCAGCCGTGGCTGGTGTTGACGCTGCCGAAGACGGACGGCGCGCCCCAGTAGTTGCCGTGGATGAAGGTGCCGGAGTTGGTCAGGCGCATGGCGTGCGGCACGTCCTTGATGTCGTACTCGCCCTTGCCGTCGTCGTCGGTGAAGCCGACCGTGGCGCCGTTCATACGGGTCTGCTTGAACTTCTCCGAGATCACCATCTGTCCCTCGTAGGTGGTGTGCTCGGGGGCGCCGGCGGAGACCGGGATGGTCTTGACGACCCTGCCGTCCTGCGTGACCTTCATCTGCTTGGTCTTCGCGTCGACGTACGAGACCTGGTTGCGGCCGATGTGGAAGGTGACCGTCTTCTGCTGGACGCCGGTGATGCCGGGCGCGCCCTCGACGCCGTCGAGCGCGAGCTTCAGCGTGACGGTGGAGCCTTCCTTCCAGTACTGCTCCGGGCGGCAGTCCATGCGGTTGGCGTTGAACCAGTGGCAGGCGACCTCCTGGCCGCTGCTGGAGCTGACCGTGATGCCCTTCTGCACGGCCGCCTTGTTGGTGATCGCCTTGTCGAAGTTGATCGAGACGGGCATGCCGACACCGACCGTGGAGCCGTTGTCCGGGGTGTAGGTGCCGATGAAGCTGTTGGCCGGGGAGACCGTGGTGAAGGAGGCGTTCTCGTGGGCTATGCGGCCCTCGGAGTCCTTGGCCTCCGCGGCGATCTTGTAGGTGGTCGAGCGCTGCAGCTGGACGGTCGGCTTCCAGCTCGTCCTGTCGGCGGAGAGCTGCCCGGCGACGGCCTTGCCGTCCTGGGTGGTCATCGTGACACCGGTGAGCGTGCCCTTGGCGACCGTGACGCCGGCCGAGTTGTTGATGGAGGCGTTGTCGGAGCCGTCCTTGGGTGTGATGGTGATCTGGGCGTCGGACGACTTCTTGGCCGCCGCCTCGTCGGCCTTCGCCTGCGAGTTCTCGCCGCCGTCGGACGCCTTGCCGTTGCCGCCGCCGGAACAGCCCGTGACCGCCAGGACACCACCGAGCAGTGCGGACGCGACCATCAGGCCCTTGCGCCGCTTACTGTCCGTCATCACACGCTTCTCCATCGTTGCCGTAATTCGCGAAAACCCCGAATCCCCCGTTGCGAACCATCCACGCTACGGACGATCCGTCCCTTTCCACATGGTTCGCATGTGTTAGGCGCACCACGCCGGCCACGGTCTCCCGAGGCCGGCGATGCAAGAAGCCGTCCGTGCGCCCCCCGAGACGACGAAACCCCGGACGGCGGTTGCCGTCCGGGGTCATGGGTGCCCCGGGACGCTCAGCCGATGCCGTCCTCTTCTTCGTCGTCTTCCTGCCCATCATCCTCGTCGGGATCCCAGTCGGGCGAATCAGGGTCGTAGTCGATCCGCTCGCTCGACCAGGACGCCTGCTGGAGATCCACCCCGGGCACCTCGCTGACCAGGTCGAACGGGTCCACGAGATACGCGAGGGCCTCTGCGGTGTCGTCCGTCACAGCCCCCTCGGCCTGGGCCCGCTCCGACTCCGGAAGCTCCGCGTCCCGGGCGAGCCGGCGCAGCGCGGCCTTGGTCACCGCGTCCTCGTCCTGCACCTCGAGGACCAGGTCCACCCGAAGCCGTACAAAATGTGATGTCTCTTCAGCGCTCATGGCGCGAGCGTACGACCGAAACCTCCTGTGACTTTCCTGTGACCCGCGATTTTCACTAACATCGCTCCACACGGCCAATTCGCCAGCGTCACAAGGGGGATCGATATTCCGTGTCATCCGCTCGCCGTCCGCTGCTGACCGCCACCGCCGCGGGCACCCTCCTGTGCGCGCTGTGGTTCGTCCCGTCCGCGAAGGCCTCGCAGGCCCCGGCCGGAGCGCACACGGAATCCGCCACGACTCATGTGACACAGCAGGCCAGGGCGGTGTCGCAGGCGGCCGCGGACAGCGCACGGGATGCGGCGGACGACACCGAACTCGCCGACACGGGAAGCCTCGACACCACGCCGTACGTCGTCGGCGGCACACTTTTCCTCGGTGTCGGCGCCGGATTCGTGGTGTATTCGGTACGCCGCGAACGCATGGGCTTTTAGTTTCCTTGGTGATTCCTTGACAGCGCACACCAAGTGACGCAGTGCCACGGAAGGGGCCCATCCGCCGGGACGGGCCCCCTCACGGTGAAGCGTTACTGCAGCGGGCCGGTGACCGACTCCGCCGCGGTCACGAGGTGGCCGCCGCGTACGAACGCGTCGGCGGCGGCCAGGTCGGGCGCCAGGAACCGGTCCGGGCCCGGGCCCTGCACACCGGCGGCGCGCACGGCCTCGATGACGGCCCGTGAGGCCGGCGCCGGGGTGAGGCCCTCGCGCAGCTCGATGGCGCGGGTGGCCGCGTACAGCTCGACGGCGATGATCCGGGTGAGGTTGTCCACGGCGGTGCGCAGCTTGCGCGCGGCCGACCAGCCCATGGAGACGTGGTCCTCCTGCATGGCGGAGGACGGGATGGAGTCCGCGGAGGCCGGTACGGCGAGCCGCTTCATCTCACTCACCAGGGCGGCCTGCGTGTACTGGGCGATCATCAGCCCGGAGTCGACACCCGCGTCATCGGCGAGGAACGGCGGCAGCCCGTGGCTGCGGTTCTTGTCCAGCAGCCGGTCGGTGCGGCGCTCGGCGATGGAGCCGAGGTCGGCGGCGGCGACGGCGAGGAAGTCCAGGACGTAGGCGACCGGGGCGCCGTGGAAGTTGCCGTTGGACTCCACGCGTCCGTCGGGCAGCACCACCGGGTTGTCGACGGCGGAGGCCAGCTCCCGCTCGGCTACCAGACGCGCGTGCGCCATGGTGTCGCGTCCGGCACCGGCGACCTGCGGGGCGCAGCGCACCGAGTAGGCGTCCTGGACGCGCGGGGCGTCGTCCTGGTGGTGCCCGGTGAGCTGCGAACCCTTCAGCACCGCCAGCATGTTGGCGGCGGAGGCACCCTGGCCCGGGTGCGGGCGGATGGCGTGCAGCTCGGGCGCGAGCACCTTGTCCGTGCCGAGCAGCGCCTCCAGGCTGAGGGCGGCGGTGACGTCGGCGGACTTGTAGAGGGTGTCGAGGTCGGCGAGGGCCATGATCAGCATGCCGAGCATGCCGTCGGTGCCGTTGAGAAGGGCGAGGCCCTCCTTCTCGCGCAGCTCGACGGGCTGGATCCCGTGCTCGGCGAGCAGCTCACCGGCAGGGCGTACGGCCCCGTCGGGGCCCTCGGCGTCGCCCTCGCCCATGAGGGTCAGGGCGCAGTGGGACAGCGGGGCGAGGTCGCCGGAGCAGCCGAGGGAGCCGTACTCGTGCACCACCGGGGTGATCCCGGCGTTCAGCACGTCGGCCATGGTCTGCGCGACCTCGGGCCGGACGCCGGTGTGCCCGGAGCAGACGGTCTTGAGCCGCAGGAACATCAGGGCCCGTACGACTTCCCTCTCGACCCTCGGCCCCATGCCGGCGGCGTGCGAGCGGACGATGTTGCGCTGCAGCTGGGCGCGCAGTTCCTGGCTGATGTGCCGGGTCGCCAGGGCTCCGAAGCCGGTGGAGACGCCGTAGACCGGGTCCGGCTTGGCCGCCAGGGCGTCCACGATCTCGCGGGCCGCGGCCAGGGCCGCCACCGCCTCCGCCGACAGCTCGATGCGGGCACCGCCGCGCGCCACGGCGAGAACGTCGGACGCCGTGAGACCGGACGTCCCCACCACCACAGTGTGCATATCCATATTCAGGAGCGTACGCATTGAATGCGGGGATGTCACTAGTGGGGAACGGGAGCACCCCTTACCCATCCGTGTGGGCTTCGCCTCACGGCGGGCGCCCCCGGAACCGGCGCCGCTCGGCATGGGAGGGCGGCGGCTCGTCGGCCAGCCGTACGACCGGATCCGGTGGCCCCTCCCGGCCCGCGACCACCGGCCGGTCGACCCGCAGGGCCTTGGCCCGGTACTGGGCGGCGTCGGCGAGCCGGAACAGCCGCCGGGCGTCGCGCACCTCCCCGATCGGGTCCTCGGTCGAGGCCATCCCGCACGCCACGCCCTCCCCGAGCTCCAACTCCCCTGCCCTCCGGCACAGTTCGTCGGCGGCCTTGACCACGTCGTCGGCGGCCGGCCCGACCGCCAGCAGACAGAACTCGTCCCCGCCGAGCCGCGCCACGAGCGCACCCGGCACCATCGCCCCGCACAGCGACAGCACCGAGCCGAAGCGCTCCAGGAGCCGGTCGCCGACAGCGTGCCCGAGGGTGTCGTTGACCCGCTTCAGCCCGTTGAGATCACAGACGACGAGGCTGACGGCCGCACCCTCCGTGCGGTGCCGCTCGACGGCCTCCTCCAGGCGTACGTCCACGGCGCGGCGGTTGGCGAGTCCGGTGAGGGGATCGGTGTACGCGAGCCGGCGGGCCTCCTCCAGCCGCTCGGTCTGCGCGAGCCCGGCGGAGACGACGGCGGCCAGCACGGTGGCGAAGTCGGCGTCGGCCCGGTCGAACACGGGGGCGTCGGCGGGGCGGGCGACGTACAGCTCACCCCAGGCCCTGCCATGCAGCACGACCGGCGCGACGACACAGCAGCCGCGGCCTCTGCGGCGCAGGGCGGCGACGCGCTGATGGAAGTAACCGGGGGTGCCGGCGGCGGTCCCCTCGGCGGTCTCCACCCAGGCGTTGGGTCCGCCCCCGCCGGCCCACCGCTCGTGCAGGAACTCGGTGATCTCCGGGAACTGGTGCACCGGGTAGGCCTC
Organism: Streptomyces sp. NPDC007205; assembly: GCF_040634095.1. Lineage (NCBI taxonomy): Bacteria > Bacillati > Actinomycetota > Actinomycetes > Kitasatosporales > Streptomycetaceae > Streptomyces > Streptomyces sp. NPDC007205. The sequence continues at coordinate 214,320 of NZ_JBEYEW010000001.1, read as the reverse complement.
GGACTCGGGGAACTCCTCCTCGTCCGGGCGCCGGTCCCCCACGTTCGCGAGGACGCGCAGGCGGCCCAGCTGCCGCTCCCACACCGACAGCGCGGCGAAGCGGCCGTCCAGCGCGCGGCATGCGCCGAGCGCTGCGGCCTGCCACGAGTCCCGCGGGGTGTGGGCCGCCGCCATGCCCTGCGCCAGCGCCACGACTGCGGCTAGCCGCCTGTCCTCACCCATTACTCCAGGTTAGGGAGTTTTGGGGGGATTCGGGATATGGGTGCGGCGATCAGGTGGACCGTTCGGCCATCAGCTCGGGGCGCGTCGAAATCGCCGAGTGCGGATGCGTGGCGGGCCGGTCGCGCCCACACGGCCGAGCCGCATGTCGACACAGCCCCGCGCCCTGCGGAGCTGCGGCACAGCGCGCCCGAAAAGCGCAGGCCCGCCTACTCCCCCGGCCACTGAGGCGCCCGCTTCTCGTTGAACGCCGCCACCCCCTCCGCGCGGTCCCCCGAGAACGCCACGGAACGCCATGCCGCGTCCTCGACCTCCAGCCCCGCCCGCAGCTCCAGCCCGTGCCCCAGCCGCAGCGCCCGCTTGGCGGCCCGCAGCCCGACCGGCGAGTTGCCGGCGATACGGGCGGCCAGCTCCAACGCCTCCTCGCGATCGCGGCCCTCGTCCACGACCCGGTCCACCAGCCCCAGCCCGGCCGCCTCCGCCGCCTCCACCCGCCGCGCCGAGAAGATCAGCTCGGCCGCGCGCGCCGCGCCGACCCGCCGCGGCAGCAGCTGGGTACCGCCACCGCCCGGGATCACACCGACGGACACCTCCGGCAGCCCCACCACCGCCGTACGGTCGGCCACGATCAGATCGCAGGACAGGGCCAGCTCGAAACCGCCGCCCAGCGCGAACCCGTGCACCGCCGCGATCGTCGGCATCGGCAGCTCCAGCACCCCGGTGTACGCCCCGCGCGCCACCGGCCGCTGCCGCAGCAGATCCGCGTCGCTGAAGGAGTTCCGCTCCTTCAGGTCCGCCCCGACGCAGAACGCCCGCTCATGGGACGAGGTCAGGACCACCACCCGGGCGTCCCGGTCGGCGCCCAGCGCGGCGCACGCGGCGGCGAGGGAGCGGGCCATCTCCGTCGAGACGGCGTTCATGGCCTTGGGCCGGTCCAGCACCAGCTCCGCGACGAACCCGTGCCGCCGCACCAGCACGAACTCCCCGAACCGCTCCTCACTCATGACACCCTCCGGCTCACGTGTTAACGCGGGTTAACCACTGTCGGCCCGATCATCGCAGCCGGACCCGGCCCCGGGAAAGCCCAGGGGGCTACGCCCGTTCGAGTGACATCCCGGCCGTCTCACCCCACATCGCCCACGGGAACGCATAGCGTGCGTCCGCCACGGCACGCCGGGGCGCGCGGCGGGGAGGGGAACCATGTCACCGATACGTGCACAGTCCCGTACGGAAGCGGAGGCGGAGCAGCGGCAGGAGCCACCGGGGCACGGCGAGCCGGCCGGAGCGTCCGCCGTACGACGCGGACGGCACCGCAAGCCGCGCCCCCGCAAGGTGCTGCTCGCCGCCGGCGGACTCGCCCTGGCCGCGGGCGTGCTCAGCCTGATCCGGGTCGCGCCGGACTCGGGCGTCGACGTCCCGGGCACGGCAGAGGCCGAGCCCCGCCCCGACGTGGCCGGCGCCGCGGACCCCGCGGCGAACACCGCCGCCGCGGCCGCCGCCGCCCCCACCGCGCTGCCCTCGGCGACCTCCGTCATGGGCGGCCGTAGCCTCCCGCCGACGGCCACCCGGCCGGCCGGGGCCCGCCCCGGCCCGGCCGCACCCACGGCGCCGCCCGGCAACACCGCCGCACCGAGCACCGCCCCCACCGGACCGGCCACCACCCACGGCACCCCGTCGCAGCCCCCGGCGGCGCCCTCCGCCCGGCCATCTGCCCCGACTGCCTCCCGGCCCGCACCTGCCGACCCGGCACCCACCCACAGCACGGCGGGCCCGGCCGCGGGCGGTCCGGGCGGGCTGTGTGTGCCGGTGCTCGGGCTGTGCGTGGACCGAGGGGGCGAAGGGCCTACGACGACTGGCCGTCGCGGCGGGTGAGCAGCCAGGGCTCGACCACGCCGAGCCCGCGGACCGGGCGCTGCCACATCGGCTGGAGCGCGAAGCGGTACACCGGCGGCTCCTCGCCCTCCTTCTCGGCAGCCGCGGCGGCCTCGGCCGCCTCCGCCTCGGAGGCGGGCGCCTCGCCGGTGCGGATCAGCTCCTCCGCGAAGGCGCTGTCCATCAGCACGGCGTCCCGCGGGGCTATCGAGGTCAGCCGGGAGGCCAGGTTCACCGTCGTACCGAACACATCACCCATACGAGTGGTGACCGTGCCGAACGCCATGCCGACCCGCAGCTCCGGCATCGTCTCGTCGTTCGCGAGCGTCTCGACCAGCCGCAGCGCGATGTCCGCGGCGACACCGGCGTCGTCCGCCGCGTACAGCACCTCGTCGCCGAGGGTCTTGATCAGCCGGCCGCCGCGCGCGGCCACCAGGTCGGCGGCGGTCGTCTCGAACGCCTCGACCAGCTCGCCCAGCTCCTCTTCCTCCATCCGGCGGGTCAGCCGCGTGAACCCCACCAGATCGGCGAAGCCGACGGCGAGCCGACGGTCGACCATCTCCTCGTCGTCCGCCGACTGCACGACCCGCCCGGCCGAGGCGGCGAGCTGGCGCCGCCAGACATAGACCAGGAACTCCTCCAGCTCGGGCAGGAGCAGCTCGACGATCGGGTACGTCACCTCGGTGCGGGTCATTCCGGGCTCGGGCGGCTCGGTCAGGCCCTCCAGGAAGGAATCCATCTGCCACTCGGCCAACCGGGCGGTGGTCTGCCCGGTGGACCGGGCCACCTGCACCGCCATGGCCTCGCTGAGCAGCCCCGCCTCGACCAGACCGGCGAGGCGGCGCAGGGCCAGTACGTCGGCCTCGGTGAGCGCCTTGGCCTGGCCGATGTCGGCGAAGCCCATGGCCCGCCAGAACCGTGACGCCAGCTCCATGGAGACACCGGCGCTACGGGCCGCCTGGAACGGGGTGTAGCGGCGCTCGGCGCCCAGGATGAGTTGTTCGAGGCGCAGGGCCAGCGGATCCTCGCCGGGGTCGGCGGCGTCCGCGCCCGCGCCGGAGCCCGTGTCGTCGACGGTCACGCCTGCTGCCCTTCCGATCTGCCGCGGTCACGTTTCGACCGGCCTCAACTCTACGGCAGGTGTGCGCCAGCTCACTCCGTTGGGTTCGGCCGGGGGTATGTGCTCGGTACCTGGTGCGTGCTGCATGCCTCGGTGGCTGTGCCGGGAGGTCCGGGGCGCCTGTCGCCGTTGCAGGGTGCGGGCCCGCCGTGGCTGCTCGCGCAGTTCCCCGCGCCCCTGGGGAGTTGCAGCCGGCCGCACCCGCATGCGCGCCGGCAAGCGGCCCCACCGCCGGCCGGGACCAGCACCGGGCACCCGCACAGCCCCGGGCACCCGCCACCGCCGTACCCCTACGCGGGACGCAGATGCACGATGTCCCCCGCCCCCACGAGCACCCGCCACCGCCGTACCCCTACGCGGGACGCAGATGCACGATGTCCCCCGCCCCCACGGGCTCCTGCACACCGGCCTCCGTGGCGATGACGAGGCGCCCGTCCCCGTCGACCGCCACCGCCTCGCCCACGAGCGCCCGGTCCCCCGGCAACTCGGCCCGCACCACCCGCCCCAACGTCGCGCACCCCGCCGCATACGTCTCCTGCAGCCCGCTCAGCGCAGGGTCACCGCCCGCGCGTCGCCACCGCCCGTACCAGTCCTCCAGCGACCGCAGCACCGCCCGCAGCAGCGGATCCCGGTCCGTGCCCGTCGCCCCGGCCAGCACCAGCGACCCCGCCTGCGGCACCGGCAGCTCGTCGGCCCGCAGTGTGACGTTGATGCCGACGCCGATGACCACACCGTCCGCGCCGGCCCGCTCGGCCAGAATCCCGCCCGCCTTGCGCTCCTCGCCGCCCACCGTCACGAGCAGGTCGTTCGGCCACTTCAGCGCCGTATCCACGCCCGCCGCCCGCGCCAGCCCCGCCGCCACGGCGACACCGGTGAGCAGCGGCAGCCAGCCCCACCGCGCCACCGGGACCTCGACGGGCCGCAGGAGCACGGAGAAGAACAGGCCCGAGCGCGGCGGTGCCGTCCAGCGGCGGTCCAGACGCCCCTTGCCCGCCGTCTGCTCCTCGGCGACCAGCACGGCTCCCTCACCGGCCTTCCCGGCGGCAGCCCGGGCGGCCAGGTCGGAGTTGGTGGAGCCGGTGCGCTGCACCACATCCACCTCGCGGTACAGGCCCCCCTCCCGGACCAGTGCGCGCCGCAGTGCCGCGGCGTTCAGGGGCGGACGGTCCAGATCGGACCAGCGGCTGTCATCTGATGCATTGTGCGGCGTCATGCAAGTCACCCTAGGTGTGGGAAACGCCGCACTGCCGACCCACTGGCCCACCACTACTCTACGGATGAGTAACCGTCCCCCCCTTTTGAGCAGGCAGGGAGCCGCATCCCGATGTCCGAGCCGGAAGAGATCGACATCCACACGACCGCTGGCAAGCTGGCGGATCTCCAGCGCCGCATCCACGAGGCGACGCACGCCGGCTCGGAACGCGCCGTCGAAAAGCAGCATGCCAAGGGCAAGCTGACGGCCCGTGAGCGGATCGAACTGCTGCTGGACGAGGGTTCCTTCGTCGAGCTCGACGAGTTCGCCCGGCACCGGTCCACGAACTTCGGGCTGGAGAAGAACCGGCCGTACGGCGACGGCGTCGTGACCGGGTACGGGACCGTCGACGGACGCCCCGTCGCCGTGTTCTCGCAGGACTTCACCGTCTTCGGCGGGGCGTTGGGCGAGGTCTACGGGCAGAAGATCGTCAAGGTCATGGACTTCGCCCTCAAGACCGGCTGCCCGGTCATCGGCATCAACGACTCCGGCGGCGCCCGCATCCAGGAAGGCGTCGCCTCCCTCGGCGCGTACGGCGAGATCTTCCGCCGCAACACCCACGCCTCCGGTGTGATTCCGCAGATCAGCCTGGTCGTCGGCCCGTGTGCCGGTGGCGCGGTGTACTCACCTGCCATCACCGACTTCACGGTGATGGTCGACCAGACCTCGCACATGTTCATCACCGGCCCGGACGTCATCAAGACCGTCACCGGCGAGGACGTCGGCTTCGAGGAGCTCGGCGGGGCCAGGACCCACAACACGGCCTCCGGCGTGGCCCATCACATGGCCGGCGACGAGAAGGACGCCATCGAGTACGTCAAGCAGCTGCTGTCGTACCTGCCGTCCAACAACCTCTCCGAGCCCCCGGTCTTCCCCGAGGAGGCCGACCTCGCCGTCAGCGACGAGGACCGCGAGCTGGACACCGTCGTGCCCGACAGCGCGAACCAGCCGTACGACATGCACACGGTGATCGAACACGTCCTGGACGACGGTGAGTTCTTCGAGACGCAGTCCCTGTTCGCGCCGAACATCCTCACCGGGTTCGGACGGGTCGAGGGCTTCCCGGTCGGCATCGTCGCCAACCAGCCCATGCAGTTCGCCGGCTGCCTGGACATCGACGCGTCCGAGAAGGCCGCCCGGTTCGTGCGCACCTGCGACGCCTTCAACATCCCGGTGCTGACCTTCGTGGACGTGCCGGGCTTCCTGCCGGGCGTCGACCAGGAGCACACCGGCATCATCCGGCGCGGCGCCAAGCTGATCTTCGCCTACGCGGAGGCGACGGTCCCGCTGATCACCGTCATCACCCGCAAGGCCTTCGGCGGGGCGTACGACGTCATGGGTTCCAAGCACCTGGGCGCCGACCTCAACCTGGCCTGGCCCACCGCCCAGATCGCCGTCATGGGCGCCCAGGGCGCGGTCAACATCCTGCACCGCCGCACCATCGCCGAGGCGGAGGACTCGGGAGAGGGCGAAGCCACCCGGGCCCGGCTGATCCAGGAGTACGAGGACGCCCTCCTCAACCCCTACGTGGCGGCCGAGCGCGGCTACATCGACGCGGTGATCATGCCGTCCGACACCCGCGCCCACATCGTCCGCGGCCTGCGTCAGCTGCGCACCAAGCGGGAATCCCTGCCTCCGAAGAAGCACGGCAACATCCCCCTCTAAGGAGCCGCTGTGACGATCAAAGTCGTACGGGGCAACCCGACCCCGGAGGAGCTGGCCGCCGCCCTGGCGGTGGTCCGCGCCCGCGCCGCGGCGGCAGCGGCGACGCCGCCCGGCGCGGAGGGCCCGAGGGACGCCTGGTCCGACCCGAACAGGATCGCCTCCGCTCGCCTTCCCCAGCCGGGCCCGGCATCCTGGACCCGCACGTACTGGCCGGGCTGAGCGTCCAAGGCGCGTGGGGCTGTACCGATCCGCGGCTCCGCCGCGTGGGCGCGCGGTGGAGCAACAGGGGCGCCGACTTGAGTACGTCTACTCAGGCGCCCTCCCCGGTCAAAGCCCCACGCTGGTGGCATGCTGTGGTCAGACCCGGAAGACGAGCCGCCCAAGGACCTGCGCGACGCGCAGGACATGATGCGGCGGCTCGGTCTCTTCATGGCCCTGGCCATGATCCTGGCCATGCTCGTCATCGGCCTGAGGTGAGCCGAACAGCACCACACCTGACTAACCTGGCCGCATGACTGCCACGCCACGCCGCCGACTGATCCTCGCCTCCGCCTCCCCCGCCCGGCTGGGCCTCCTGAGGCAGGCCGGTCTCTCACCGGAGGTGATCGTCAGCGGCGTCGACGAGGACGCCGTCACCGCGCCCACCCCGGCGGAGCTGGCCCTCGCCCTGGCCGAGGCGAAGGCCTCCGTCGTGGCGGCGAAGCCGGAGGTGCAGGGTGCCCTGGTGATCGGCTGCGACTCGGTGCTGGAGCTGGACGGACAGGCCCTGGGCAAGCCCGCCGACGCCGAGGAGGCGACCGCCCGCTGGAAGGCGATGCGCGGGCGGGCCGGCACCCTCCAGACGGGCCACTGCATCTGGGACACGGCGGCCAAGCGGTACGTGTCCGGGACCGCATCCACCGTCGTCCGTTTCGGTGAACCCAGCGACGAGGAGATCGCGGCGTACGTGGCGTCGGGCGAGCCCCTCTACGTCGCCGGGGCCTTCACCCTGGACGGCCGTTCGGCGCCGTTCATCGAGGGCATCGACGGCGACCACGGCAATGTGATCGGCATCAGCCTGCCCCTGGTGCGCAGGCTGCTGGCCGAACTGGGCGTCGGCATCACGGAGTTGTGGTCGCCGGACGAGTGATCTGGGCGGGCGCGGAGTCCTGCGGCTCCTCGTGCCCGTCGTCGCCGCCCGGCTGGTCCGTACGGGGTCCCGGTACGGCCGCCGGGCCCGCAGTCGTGGCCGGCTCGGCCTCGGCCCTGAGGTCGCCGTCCTGCCCCGCTCCACCGCCGGGGGCACCCGGCTGCGGGCCGCCGTCACGGTCGTACGTCATCAGGAGCAGCACGACGAGGCCGAGCACGGCCACCATGAACAGGAACGCCGTCCAGCCGACCAGGCCCCAGGCGAAGGCGCCCAGCAGGCCGTGGACGACCGCCACGCTGATCAGCAGGACGCGGCCGAAGCCCGCGGGGGCGCGGTCGCGTATCGCGACCAGGACGGCCACCAGCGCGCACAGCGCGAAGTAGAGCCCGAAGACGACGCCGCCGATCTTCGAGGACGTCGCCATCGTCGACGGGTCGAGGCCGGCCAGGGACATGTCCTGGCGGTCGACCACCACTCCGAGGAACCAGTTCAGCGCGGCGATGAAGACGCCCTCCGCCAGGAGGACGACCGCCACGACCCATGCCACCGGTCTGCGCACCACCGGTCCCCACCCACTCTCGAGCCAGCTGCTTGTTACCCCAGGTACGTTCGGGCCATCGCGAACGCTACTAACGGGTAAACCCCGGGACAAGGGTTCGGGCGCCAGCAAAGAATCATTGGGCCATTCGTAGGGACTCGACAAAGAAACTGAGTGGGCCGCAGCACGCTCTCACAGAGACCTTGACCACACGACGGGGCTAGGGTTTCCCGGAGGAGTCCTGCGTACGCGGGCGCGACAAGGGATTTCGCGGGTCGAGCGAGCCTCGAATCACGCTCCGTGTGGGCAAGCTCACCATTGGGGACGGGTCGAAGTGCCGTGTCGGCAGTCCCTAAACTCGGCTTGTTTCAAGGAGGGAGCCTCAATCGTGCGCAAGGTGCTCATCGCCAACCGTGGCGAAATCGCTGTCCGCGTGGCCCGGGCCTGCCGGGACGCCGGGATCGCGAGCGTGGCCGTCTACGCCGACCCGGACCGGGACGCTCTGCATGTCCGCGCCGCGGATGAGGCGTTCGCCCTGGGCGGTGACACCCCGGCCACCAGCTATCTGGTCATCGACAAGATCCTGAACGCGGCGCGGGAGTCCGGCGCGGACGCCGTCCATCCGGGGTACGGCTTCCTCTCGGAGAACGCCGACTTCGCGCAGGCCGTCCTGGACGCCGGTCTGATCTGGATCGGCCCGCCGCCGCAGGCCATCCGCGATCTGGGTGACAAGGTCGCCGCCCGCCACATCGCCCAGCGCGCCGGCGCCCCGCTGGTGGCCGGTACGCCGGATCCGGTGAGCGGTGCGGAGGAGGTCGTGGCCTTCGCCGAGGAGCACGGCCTGCCGATCGCGATCAAGGCCGCGTTCGGTGGCGGTGGCCGTGGTCTGAAGGTCGCCCGGAGCCTGGAAGAGGTCCCCGAGCTGTACGAGTCGGCGGTCCGTGAGGCGGTCGCCGCCTTCGGTCGCGGCGAGTGCTTCGTGGAGCGCTACCTGGACCGTCCGCGGCACGTGGAGACCCAGTGCCTGGCCGACAAGCACGGCAACGTGGTCGTCGTCTCCACGCGTGACTGCTCGCTGCAGCGCCGTCACCAGAAGCTGGTCGAGGAGGCCCCGGCGCCGTTCCTCTCGGACGAGCAGGTCGCCGAGCTGTACCGCGCCTCGAAGGCCATCCTGAAGGAGGCCGGCTACGAGGGCGCGGGCACCTGTGAGTTCCTGGTCGGCCAGGACGGCACCATCTCCTTCCTGGAGGTGAACACCCGGCTCCAGGTGGAGCACCCGGTGACCGAGGAGGTCGCCGGTATCGACCTGGTGCGCGAGATGTTCCGCATCGCCGACGGCGAGGCGCTCGGCTACGACGACCCGGTGCTGCGCGGTCACTCGTTCGAGTTCCGCATCAACGGCGAGGACCCGGGCCGCAACTTCCTCCCGGCTCCCGGCACGGTCACCCGGTTCGACGCGCCGTCCGGCCCGGGCGTCCGCCTGGACGCGGGCGTGGAGTCCGGCAGCGTGATCGGCCCGGCCTGGGACTCCCTGCTGGCCAAGCTGATCGTGACGGGCCGTACCCGCAAGGAGGCCCTGGAGCGGGCCGCGCGCGCCCTGGACGAGTTCCAGGTCGAGGGCATGGCCACCGCGATCCCCTTCCACCGCGCGGTGGTCAGGGACCCGGCGTTCGCCCCGGAGCTGACCGGCTCCACCGACCCGTTCACGGTCCACACCCGCTGGATCGAGACCGGGTTCGTCAACGAGATCAAGCCCTTCGCCGCCCCCGCCGACGTGGAGGCGGAGGAGGAGCTCGGCCGCGAGACCGTCGTCGTCGAGGTCGGCGGCAAGCGCCTCGAGGTCTCCCTGCCCTCGTCCCTCGGCATGTCCCTGGCCCGCACCGGCCTCGCGGCCGGCGCCAAGCCGAAGCGCCGCGCCGCCAAGAAGTCCGGCCCGGTCGCCTCCGGCGACACCCTCGCCTCCCCGATGCAGGGCACGATCGTCAAGGTCGCGGTCGAGGAGGGCCAGGAGGTCAAGGAGGGCGACCTGGTGGTCGTCCTGGAGGCCATGAAGATGGAGCAGCCCCTGAACGCCCACAAGGCGGGCACCATCAAGAGCCTGAACGCCGACGTCGGCGCCTCCATCACCTCCGGCGCCGCCATCTGCGAGATCAAGGACTGACGGCAGGCTTCACGGAGACGCCCGGTGGACCGACTGGTTCGGTCCACCGGGCGTCATCTTTTCCCGGGCTCGGAGGACGGCTCAAGTCCCTGAGGGGCAGCCGTCCCAAAGGGGCGCGGAGCTGTAAGCCCCACGTCGACCGGGCACCTCAACGCCGCCGCAAATCAGCGACACGCCCCCGCTCAGGCCCCGTAGGCTCCCCCAGCCCTGCTCCGGAGCGGAGCGTCATACCCCTGCGAGGCCCCGGCAGGGACGCGCGCCGCGCCGGGGCCTGCTCACCCCCCGAAGAGGCTCCGGCTCCATTCGCCCCGGCCACGGCGATCTGCACCCCCTGGTCGGCGAGAGCCTGCAACTCCATGCCGGCGCGGTCGTCGTTCGCCGGCGGCTCGTCGGTGACCAGGCGGGTGATGACATCGGTCGGCACGGTCTGGAACATCGTGTCCGTACCGAGCTTGGTGTGGTCGGCGAGGACCACGACCTCCGCGGCGGCCTGCACCAGCGCCCGGTCGACGGACGCCGAGAGCATGTTGGACGTGGACAGCCCGCGCTCGGCGGTGAGCCCGCTCCCGGACAGGAAGGCCTTCGACACGCGCAGCCCCTGCAGGGACTGCTCCGCGCCGGAGCCGACGAGGGCGTAGTTGGAGCCGCGCAGGGTGCCGCCGGTCATCACGACCTCCACCCGGTTGGCATGGGCCAACGCCTGGGCGACCAGGAGGGAGTTGGTGACGACCGTCAGGCCGGGCACCCTCGCGAGCCGGCGGGCCAGCTCCTGCGTGGTGGTACCCGCGCCGACCACGATGGCCTCGCCCTCTTCGACGAGGCCCGCCGCGAGGTCGGCGATGGCCGTCTTCTCGGCGGTCGCGAGATGGGACTTCTGCGGGAAGCCGGATTCTCGCGTGAACCCGCCCGGCAGTACCGCACCGCCGTGCCGGCGGTCGAGGAGTCCTTCGGCCTCCAGTGCCCGCACGTCCCGCCGTACGGTCACTTCGGAGGTCTGGACGACGCGGGCGAGCTCACGGAGCGACACGGCACCGTTCGCTCGCACCATTTCGAGGATCAATTGGCGACGTTCAGCAGCGAACACGAAACTGACAGTAACCCCAGCGACCGTCTGCTTTCAGCAGTTTGCGCCGAATAACAGAAGTTGTTCGTACAGCAGGGGCGGAAGTGGTATAGGACCCAGCCGCCCCGACTATGCCGTACGCACACGCCGCAACTCCCCGTGACCAGCGGGAAGTCGGATCCGGCCGTCAGACCTCCGCGCCCGCCTTGCGGGTGTGCAGCTGCCGGGCCACCTCGGCGATCGACCCCGAAAGGGAGGGGTACACCGTGAACGCGTTCGCGATCTGTTCGACCGTCAGATTGTTGTCGACGGCGATCGAGATGGGGTGGATCAGTTCCGAGGCGCGGGGCGCGACGACCACACCGCCGACGACGATGCCCGTGCCCGGCCGGCAGAAGATCTTCACGAAGCCGTCCCGGATGCCCTGCATCTTGGCGCGCGGGTTGCGCAGCAGGGGCAGCTTGACGGCCCGGGCGTCGATCTTGCCCGCGTCCACGTCCGCCTGCGTGTAGCCGACCGTGGCGATCTCGGGGTCGGTGAAGACGTTGGAGGAGACCGTCTTCAGGTTCAGCGGGGTCACCGCGTCGCCGAGGAAGTGGTACATGGCGATACGTCCCTGCATGGCGGCGACGGACGCGAGGGCGAAGATCCCGGTCACGTCACCGGCCGCGTAGACGCCGGGAGCGGTCGTACGCGACACCTTGTCGGTCCAGATGTGCCCCGACTCGCGCAGCTTCACGCCGGCCTCCTCCAGGCCGAGCCCCGCGCTGTTCGGGATGGCGCCGACGGCCATCAGACAGTGCGTGCCGCTGATGACGCGCCCGTCGGCCAGCGTCACCTCGACCCGGTCACCGACGCGCTTGGCGGACTGCGCGCGGGAACGGGCCATGACGTTCATGCCACGGCGCCGGAAGACGTCCTCCAGCACGGCGGCGGCGTCCGGGTCCTCGCCGGGCAGCACGCGGTCCCGGGACGACACGAGCGTGACCTTCGACCCCAGGGCCTGATAGGCGCCGGCGAACTCGGCACCGGTGACACCCGACCCGACCACGATCAGCTCTTCCGGCAGCTCGGTGAGGTCGTAGACCTGGGTCCAGTTGAGGATGCGCTCGCCGTCGGGCTGGGCGTCGGGCAGCTCGCGCGGGTGGCCGCCGGTGGCGATGAGGACGGCGTCGGCGGTGAGGGCCTCCTCGGTGCCGTCGGCGGCGGTGACGACGACCTTGCGGGACCCGTCGAGGGCCTGCATGCCGTCCAGCCGGCCGCGGCCGCGCATGACCCGGGCACCGGCCCGGGTGACGGAGGCGGTGATGTCGTGTGACTGGGCGAGAGCCAGCCGCTTCACACGGCGGTTGACCTTCCCCAGATCCACCCCGACCACCCGGGCGGCCTGCTCCAGCGGCGGCGTGTCGTCGGCGACGATGATCCCCAGCTCTTCGTACGACGAATCGAAGGTGGTCATCACCTCGGCCGTGGCGATGAGCGTCTTCGACGGCACGCAGTCGGTCAGCACCGACGCTCCGCCCAGACCGTCGCAGTCGACGACGGTCACCTCCGCACCGAGCTGGGCGGCCACCAGGGCCGCTTCGTATCCGCCGGGTCCGCCACCGATGATCACGATCCGAGTCACGTACCCCATTGTCCCGCACCCTTCAAGGTGCTACTGCCCGGGGGCGCACGGAAGCTTCGGCTGGGACACGAGTGACCCGAGTTCCCCCTGCCGTACCCTCTCTTCATGTCGCTCTATGCCGCGTACGCCGGCAACCTCGACGCGGGCCTGATGTCCTTCCGCGCCCCGCACTCCCCGCTGCGCGCCACGGGCTGGCTGAACGGGTGGCGGCTGACGTTCGGCGGCGAGCAGCTGGACTGGGAAGGCGCGCTGGCGACGATCGTCGAGGACCCGCTCGCACAGGTCTTCGTCGGCCTGTACGACATCGCACCCATGGACGAGGAGTCCCTCGACCGGTGGGAAGGCGTGGGAGACGACCTCTACCGCCGGGTGCGGGTGCGCGTGCACACCCTCGACGGCGAGGAGACGGCGTGGACGTACGTCCTCAACGGCTACGAGGGCGGTCTTCCCTCGGCGCGCTACCTGGGCGAGATCGCCGACGCGGCGGAGTCCGCGGGGGCACCCCACGACTATGTGATGGAACTCCGCAAGCGCCCCTGCTGAGCCCCCTCCGGCGTGCTCCCTGCGGGTTTGCGTCCTGCTCGTGGTCCTGTCGTGCTCCTGGTCCTGCTCGCGGTCCTGCCAGTGGTGCGGTTTGTGGGAAACGACAAGGCAACGATTCCTATCCCGTGAGCTCCGTCATCTACGCGCGTAGGCGAAGACGAGCTACCCTCGACGGCGTGAACGCATCTCTTCTTCCGGACGACATCCAGGGCGACCCCTACGCCGCCGCCGACGCCGCCGCCGCGCGCCTGCGCGCGCTCACCGGCGCCGAGACCCACGACGTCGCCCTCGTGATGGGCTCCGGCTGGGCTCCGGCCGTCGACGCCCTGGGCGCACCCGACGTCGAGTTCCCGGTCACCGAGCTGCCCGGCTTCCCGCCGCCGGCCGTCGAGGGGCACGGTGGCAAGATCCGCTCGTACTCCTTCGGCGACAAGCGCGCGCTGGTCTTCCTGGGCCGCACGCACTACTACGAGGGCCGTGGCGTGGCCGCCGTGGCCCACGGCGTCCGCACCGCCGTGGCGGCCGGCTGCAAGACCGTGGTCCTCACCAACGGCTGCGGCGGCCTGCGCGAGGGCATGCGCCCCGGCCAGCCGGTCCTCATCAGCGACCACATCAACCTGACGGCGACGTCCCCCATCGTCGGCGCGAACTTCGTCGACCTGACCGACCTGTACTCCCCCCGTCTGCGCACCCTGTGCAAGGAGATCGACCCCACCCTGGAGGAGGGCGTCTACGCGCAGTTCCCCGGCCCGCACTACGAGACCCCGGCCGAGATCCGCATGGCCCGTGTCATCGGCGCGGACCTGGTCGGCATGTCCACGGTCCTGGAGGCCATCGCCGCGCGCGAGGCGGGCGCCGAGGTGCTGGGCATCTCCCTGGTCACCAACCTGGCGGCCGGCATGACCGGCGAGCCCCTCAACCACGAGGAGGTTCTGCAGGCGGGCCGCGACTCGGCCGCACGGATGGGGCAGCTGCTGGGCCAGGTGCTGGGCAAGCTGTAAACGCCGCCGAGCCCATCCGCCCGCTCTCGGCCGACGGTTTCCGGTGGGCGGGTGGGAAACGGGGGCCTGGGGGCGGAGCCCCCAGTGGACCAGGCAAACACGGAGAGGTTGATCCCAAGGTGCACGACGATCTCATCAGCAGGGCCAAGGCCTGGCTCGCCGAGGACCCCGACCAGGAGACTCGCGACGAACTGGCCAAGCTGATCGACGCCGGTGACGTCACGGAACTGTCGGCCCGCTTCAGCGGCACGCTGCAGTTCGGCACCGCCGGCCTGCGCGGCGAGCTGGGCGCCGGCCCGATGCGCATGAACCGCTCGGTCGTCATCCGCGCCGCGGCCGGCCTCGCCGCGTACCTCAGGAACAAGGGCCAGACCGGCGGAGTCGTCGTCATCGGCTACGACGCCCGCCACAAGTCCGCCGACTTCGCCCGGGACACCGCCGCCGTCATGACCGGCGCCGGCCTGCGCGCGGCCGTACTCCCCCGCCCCCTCCCCACCCCCGTCCTGGCCTTCGCCATAAGGCACCTCGGCGCGGTCGCGGGCGTCGAGGTCACCGCCAGCCACAACCCGCCCCGGGACAACGGCTACAAGGTCTACCTCGGCGACGGCTCCCAGATCGTGCCGCCGGCCGACGCGGAGATCGCCGCCGAGATCGACGCGATCGCCTCCCTGAACGACGTACCCCGCCCGGACGCCGGCTGGGAGATCCTGGACGACACGGTCCTGGAGGCCTATCTGGCCCGCACGGACGCCGTGCTGTCCCCCGCCTCCCCCCGCACGGCCCGCACGGTCTACACGGCCATGCACGGCGTCGGCAAGGACGTCCTGCTCGCCGCGTTCGCCCGCGCCGGCTTCCCCGAGCCGGTGCTGGTCGCCGAGCAGGCCGAGCCGGACCCCGACTTCCCGACGGTGGCGTTCCCCAACCCGGAGGAGCCGGGCGCGATGGACCTCGCCTTCGCCCGAGCCCGCGCGACCGACCCGGACCTGATCATCGCCAACGACCCGGACGCCGACCGCTGCGCCGTGGCCGTCAAGGACGGCGACGACTGGCGCATGCTGCGCGGCGACGAGGTCGGGGCGCTCCTCGCCGCCCACCTGGTCCGGCGCGGAGCGCGCGGCACCTTCGCCGAGTCGATCGTCTCCTCCTCCCTCCTCGGCCGTATCGCCGAGAAGGCGAACCTCCCCTACGAGGAGACGCTGACCGGCTTCAAGTGGATCGCCCGCGTGGACGGCCTGCGCTACGGCTACGAGGAGGCCCTCGGCTACTGCGTGGACCCCGAGGGCGTACGTGACAAGGACGGCATCACCGCCGCCCTGCTGATCACCGAGCTGGCCTCGGTTCTGAAGGAAGAGGACCGCACCCTCCTCGACCTGCTGGACGACCTCGCCGTGGAGCACGGCCTGCACGCCACCGACCAGCTCTCGGTCCGCGTCCAGGACCTCTCGCTCATCGCCGACGCGATGCGCCGCCTGCGCGAGCAGCCGCCGACCGAGCTGGCGGGCCTGCCCATCACCCGCGCCGATGACCTCACCCAGGGCACCGACAGACTGCCGCCCACGGACGGCCTGCGCTACACCCTCGACGGCGCCCGCGTGATCGTCCGCCCGAGCGGCACCGAGCCGAAGCTGAAGTGCTACCTGGAGGTCGTCGTACCGGTCGCCACCCACACCGGCCTCCCGGCCGCCCGGGCCCGCGCGACGGAACTCCTGACCACGATCAAGCGGGACCTGTCGGCAGCCGCCGGCATCTGACCCGCACCACACAAATGGGGTGCCCCCGCCGGGGCACCCCATTTCGCCATAGGGAATCTTGGGGCGCGGGAGGGGCGCATCGGGCAGAAGCCTCAGCCCGTAGCCAGCAAAATCGCGAACAGAACCGCTCCCGCCACCGCCGGTGCGACCACCTCGTACGCCCACCGCACGGTGACCTCCCCCTGTGCGGACTCCAGCTCGCCCCGCCGGTCCAGCAGTTCCCGCAGTTCGTCCATGACCTGGTCGGTCTCCGCGCGGGTCGGTCCGGTCGCCGCACCGGTGCGGCCGGCGCCGCCGAGGGCGCCCAGGCCGCCGACGCCCCGGCCCGCCGATCCGGCGCCGCGCGCCCCCTCCGCCGCCGCCCGCGCCTTGCGCGCCTCCGCCTTCTTGCGGGCCCGCAGCGAGACGGGAACGGACCACAGCTGGTACTTGGTCCCGGACTTGGCGACGACCTCGTTGGAGTAGCCGGAGCGCAGCGAGGCGACCTCGCCCCAGGGCAGGCTGATCACCCGGAACGGGTTGCGGATCCGCAGCCGGTCCTCGCCCGCGAAGACCGCCGGGCGGAGCGTGAAGGCGATCACCAGCGGCACCGCCAGGATCATTCCGGCGAGCGCCAGCCACGGGGCGCGGCCATGGCCCTGGAACAGCGCGTCGAAGCCGAGCCAGCCGACGACGAGGAGCAGCAGCACGCCGCCCGCGAGCGCCATGGGCGAGCGGTAGATCCGGTCCTGGTGGGTGGGCACCGGAGGCTGTGACGCGGGTGACTGGTGGTCCGGGGTCGTCATGGTCCCGATTGTGCATGACATCGCCGCCGGTGCCTCCATGCGGCCCGGCACCGGCGCTCATCCGTGATCTTCAGGCGGAGGATGAGCGCCGATCACGCCCCGGGGCTATACATTCGCTACGCGCGTAGATATGCTCGTCTGGTGACCATGCCCACTACCGCACCCACAGCTCACGCTCTCTCGGACGTCACCGCGTCCGACAGCACGCTGCGCCGCTTTCTGCACGGGCTGCCCGGCGTCGACACGGTCGGCCTGGAGGCGCGCGCCGCATCTCTCGGCACCCGTTCCATCAAGACCACCGCGAAGGCGTACGCCATCGACCTCGCCATCTCGATGGTCGACCTGACGACGCTGGAAGGCGCGGACACCCCGGGCAAGGTCCGGGCGCTCGGCGCCAAGGCGGTCCACCCCGACCCGACGGACCGTACGGCCCCGACCACGGCCGCGGTCTGTGTCTACCCCGACATGGTGGCCGTGGCCAGGGAGGCCGTGGCCGGCTCCGGCGTGAAGGTCGCCTCGGTCGCCACCGCCTTCCCGGCCGGCCGCGCCGCCCTCGACGTCAAGCTGGCCGACGTCCGTGACGCCGTCGCCGCGGGCGCCGACGAGATCGACATGGTCATCGACCGGGGCGCGTTCCTGGCCGGCAAGTACCTGAAGGTGTACGACGAGATCGTCGCCGTGAAGGAAGCCTGCGGCGGCAGCGCCCGTCTGAAGGTCATCTTCGAGACCGGGGAGCTGTCGACGTACGACAACATCCGCCGGGCCTCCTGGCTGGGCATGCTCGCCGGTGCCGACTTCATCAAGACCTCCACCGGCAAGGTGGCCGTCAACGCCACCCCCGCGAACACGCTCCTCATGCTGGAGGCCGTACGGGACTTCCGCGCCCAGACCGGCGTCCAGGTGGGCGTGAAGCCCGCGGGCGGCATCCGTACCTCCAAGGACGCCATCAAGTTCCTGGTCCTCGTCAACGAGACGGCCGGCGCGGACTGGCTGGACAACCACTGGTTCCGCTTCGGCGCCTCCTCGCTCCTGAACGACCTGCTGATGCAGCGTCAGAAGCTGGCCACCGGCCGCTACTCCGGCCCCGACTACGTGACGGTGGACTGATCCCCATGGCATCCGCATTCGAGTACGCACCCGCGCCCGAGTCCCGCTCGGTCGTCGACATCGCCCCCTCCTACGGCCTGTTCATCGACGGCGAGTTCGTGGACGCGGCCGACGGCAAGGTTTTCAAGACCGTCTCCCCGTCGACCGAGGAGGTCCTCTCCGAGGTCGCCCAGGCCGGCGGGACGGACGTCGACCGTGCGGTGAAGGCCGCCCGCAAGGCCTTCGAGAAGTGGTCGGCGCTGCCCGGTTCCGAGCGCGCCAAGTACCTCTTCCGTATCGCCCGCATCATCCAGGAGCGCAGCCGCGAGCTGGCCGTCCTGGAGACGCTGGACAACGGCAAGCCGATCAAGGAGACCAGGGACGCCGACCTCCCCCTGGTGGCGGCCCACTTCTTCTACTACGCGGGCTGGGCCGACAAGCTCGACCACGCCGGCTTCGGCGCGAACCCGCGTCCGCTGGGCGTGGCCGGCCAGGTCATCCCCTGGAACTTCCCGCTCCTGATGCTGGCGTGGAAGATCGCCCCGGCCCTCGCGACCGGCAACACGGTCGTTCTGAAGCCCGCCGAGACGACCCCCCTCTCCGCCCTGTTCTTCGCCGACATCTGCCGCCAGGCCGGCCTGCCCAAGGGTGTCGTCAACATCCTCCCGGGCTACGGCGACGCGGGCGCCGCACTCGTCGCGCACCCGGACGTGAACAAGGTGGCCTTCACCGGCTCCACGGCCGTGGGCAAGGAGATCGCGCGGACCGTCGCGGGCACCCGCAAGAAGCTCACCCTCGAACTGGGCGGCAAGGGCGCCAACATCGTCTTCGACGACGCCCCGATCGACCAGGCGGTGGAAGGGATCGTCAACGGGATCTTCTTCAACCAGGGCCAGGTCTGCTGCGCGGGCAGCCGCCTGCTCGTCCAGGAGTCGATCCAGGACGAGCTGCTGGACTCCCTGAAGCGCAGGCTCTCCACCCTCCGCCTCGGCGACCCGCTGGACAAGAACACCGACATCGGCGCGATCAACTCCGCCGAGCAGCTGGCCCGGATCACCGCGCTGGCCGAGCAGGGCGAGGCGGAGGGCGCCGAGCGCTGGTCCCCGGCCTGCGAACTGCCGGCCTCCGGGTACTGGTTCGCCCCGACGCTGTTCACGAACGTCACCCAGGCGCACACCGTCGCCCGCGACGAGATCTTCGGCCCGGTGCTGTCGGTCCTGACCTTCCGTACGCCGGACGAGGCCGTCGCCAAGGCCAACAACACCCAGTACGGCCTCTCCGCCGGCATCTGGACCGAGAAGGGCTCCCGGATCCTGGCCGTCGCGAGCAAGCTGCGCGCCGGTGTCGTCTGGTCCAACACGTTCAACAAGTTCGACCCGACCTCGCCGTTCGGCGGCTACAAGGAGTCGGGCTTCGGCCGCGAGGGCGGCCGCCACGGCCTGGAGGCGTACCTCGATGTCTGACCGTTTGAGCGTCTTCAAGACCTACAAGCTGTACGTCGGCGGGAAGTTCCCGCGTTCCGAGAGCGGCCGGGTGTACGAGGTGAGCGACTCGAAGGGCAACTGGCTGGCGAACGCCCCCCTGTCCTCCCGCAAGGACGCCCGGGACGCGGTCGTGGCCGCGCGCAAGGCGTTCGGCGGCTGGTCCGGCGCGACCGCCTACAACCGCGGCCAGGTCCTCTACCGCGTCGCGGAGATGCTGGAGGGCCGCCGGGAGCAGTTCGTGCGCGAGGTCGCGGACGCGGAGGGCCTGTCGAAGTCGAAGGCGGCCGGGGTCGTGGACGCCACGATCGACCGCTGGGTCTGGTACGCGGGCTGGACCGACAAGATCACCCAGGTGACCGGCGGCGCCAACCCGGTCGCGGGCCCGTTCTTCAACCTCTCCTCGCCCGAGCCGACCGGCGTGGTCGCCGTCCTGGCCCCGCAGGAGTCGTCCTTCCTGGGCCTGGTGTCGGTCGTGGCCCCGGTGATCGCCACCGGCAACACGGCGGTCGTGGTGGCGAGCGAGAGGTCGCCGCTGCCCGCCCTCTCCCTCGGCGAGGTGCTGGCCACCTCCGACGTACCCGGCGGTGTGGTCAACGTCCTGTCCGGCCGCACGGCGGAGATCGCGGCGCCGCTGGCCGCGCACCAGGACGTCAACGCGATCGACCTCGCGGGCGCCGACGAGGAGCTGGCGAAGGAGCTGGAGATCGCGGCGGCGGACAACCTGAAGCGCGTACTGCGTCCACAGGCTGTGGATTACTTCGAGACGCCGGGCATCGACCGGATGACGGCGTTCCTGGAGACCAAGACGGTCTGGCACCCGACAGGTTCGCTGGGCGCTTCCGGCTCGTCGTACTGAGCCGCATCGGGGCCCCACGGCCGAGAGCCGCGCCTTCCCTCCGTCCGGGGAAGGCGCGGCTCTCTCGTGTGCCGCCGGGCGGCTCAGGACGCGCCGCTGCCCAGCAGTCCGCCGACCGTCCGCTCCAGCGCCGGTACGACACCGACCGTCCCGGTCTCGACGAGCGGGCCGGTGTACGTGGAGACGTCACCCTCGTCCGCCGGGCCGGCCGCGATGCTGCCGACAGGGGTGTACTGGAGGGCCTGGACGGGGACGGTGGCGTACTGCAGTCCGCTGGTGGCGCCCTGCACGGCGGCCTGTGGGGCCATCGTCCCGAAGGAGGCAGCGGGCCGCCAGGGCACCTCCGCGAGGCGAGCGGTGTCCGTGCCCGCGGACGCCGTCACCGCGCCAGCGCCGAGCGCCGCCGAGGCGGTCGCGAGGACGATCAGGGCCCGCTTCGCGGTGTGGTTGAGGGGGAACGCGTGTCGTGCCATCCAGGGGCCACCTTCGATTGCAGCAAGTAACAGATTCAACACGAAGAGTAGTTGAGGTGGGAGTCACGCTCAAAAGCCGACCCGCGGGGTCGGCAGGCGGCTCCCCATGCGTCAAACTGGTGTTCCGTGAGCCTTCATCTCCCGTCCCCCGCCCGTGTCGTCCTGCTGTGCGGCCCCTCGGGCTCGGGCAAGTCCCTCGTCGCCGCCCGGTCCGGGCTTCCCGTCCTGCGTCTGGACGACTTCTACAAGGAGGGCGACGACCCGACCCTGCCCTTGGTGGAGGGGAGTTCGGACATCGACTGGGACCACCCCGGCTCGTGGGACGCGGACGTCGCCGTCGAGGCCGTCACCCGGCTGTGTGCCACCGGGTCGACGCCGGTACCGGTGTACGACATCGCGCTGAGCGCCCGTACGGGCGAGGAGACGCTGCACATAGGCCGTACCCCCCTGTTCGTCGCGGAGGGCGTCTTCGCCGCGGAGATCGTCGAGCGCTGCCGTGAGCTGGGTGTGCTGGCGGACGCGCTGTGTCTGACCCGGGGCCCCGTCACCACCTTCCGCCGCCGCTTCCTGCGCGACCTGAAGGAGGGGCGCAAGTCGGTGCCGTTCCTGCTGCGCCGCGGCTGGCGGCTGATGCGCGCCGAGCGGTCGATCGTCACCCGCCAGGTGTCCCTGGGCGCGCATCCCTGCGACCGGGACGAGGCCCTCGGCCGGCTCGCGGCGGCGGCCGCGGGGCGGCAGGTACGCCGGCAGACGGTGGCGTGACCGGCGTACGAACGGCCTGTTCGGCGCGCAACGCAAAACGGGACTGGTCGGACCCCCCGGCCCACCAGTCCCGTTCCTCCTGCTCCCCCGTGCCCCTCCCCCAGGGGTTCCCCCGAGTCCCCCCTGTCTCCCCCGTGTTCCCCCGCATTCCCCCCTCAGGTCACCCCCCAGTGACCCCTGACCTTCAGGCGACGAGTTCGCCGAAGGCGTCCTCCTGGTCACGGCCGAAGCTGAGGACCTCGTCCTCGCGCAGCCGGCGGAGCGACCGCCAGATGCTGGACTTCACCGTGCCCACACTGATGTCGAGGATCTCCGCGATCTCCGGGTCCGTGCGGCCCTCGTAGTAGCGCAGGACCAGCATGGTGCGCTGGAGCTCGGGCAGCCGGGCCAGCGCCTGCCACAGGACCGCGCGCAGCTCGGTGCCGCGCATCGCGTCCGTGTCGGAGGGCGTCTCCGGCAGTTCCTCGGTCGGGTACTCGTTGAGCTTGCGGCGCCGCCAGGCGCTGATGTGCAGGTTGGTCATGGTGCGGCGGAGATAACCGCCGACCGCCGCCTTGTCACTGATCCGGTCCCACGCCTTGTACGTCGAGAACAGCGCGCTCTGCAGCAGGTCCTCGGCCTCGAAGCGGTCGCCGGTCAGGTGGTAGGCGGTGGCGTACAGGGAGGCGCGGCGTTCCTGGACGTAGGCGGTGAACTCCGCCTCCGTCAGCGAACGGCGCTGCTCCCCCGAGTCCTCCCTGTACGCGGTTCCCCCGTGCGTTTCCCCCGTGTGCGCGTCAACCACCGTCATGTACGCGGTGTGCTGACGCCCGGTGCCGCGAGCGCACCCCCGTCCGCTCACTGCACCGGACTTCTCGGAACCCCGGTGCACGTTCACGTCGTGCAGACGCGTGACCACTGCGCTGGTGCTGATGCTGTGCAGCGTGTTCATCTCGCGCTCCCCGTCGTGGACTTCCGGTGATTCTGTCTCGCCCGGGCCGGTTCGGCTCCCCCGTCGGCCCGTGCCCAAAAGACTGCCGGGGCGACTTCATCGCCGTGTCCGTCGACTGTCACAGACCTGTCACAGGGGCCCGGCCCGGCTCCGTCACAGGATGTGCACAGTGCGTGGCGCCAGGAAGGGCCTGGTGCGCGCAGGTCGTACGACACCCCGTCCATAGGCCAGAATGAGCCCGTGCCTTCCCTGTTGCTGATCGAGGACGACGACGCCATCCGTACGGCCCTGGAGCTCTCTCTGACGCGCCAGGGACACCGGGTGGCCACCGCTGCCAGCGGTGAGGACGGTCTGAAGCTGCTGCGCGAGCAGCGGCCCGACCTGATCGTGCTGGACGTGATGCTGCCCGGCATCGACGGCTTCGAGGTGTGCCGGCGCATCCGGCGCACCGACCAGCTGCCGATCATCCTGCTGACCGCGCGCAGCGACGACATCGACGTCGTGGTCGGGCTGGAGTCCGGTGCCGACGACTATGTCGTCAAGCCGGTCCAGGGCCGGGTGCTGGACGCCCGGATCCGGGCCGTGCTGCGGCGCGGGGAGCGCGAGTCCAGCGATTCGGCGGCCTTCGGCAGCCTGGTCATCGACCGCTCCGCGATGACCGTGACGAAGAACGGCGAGGATCTGCAGCTGACCCCGACCGAGCTCAGGCTGCTGCTGGAGCTGAGCCGGCGGCCCGGTCAGGCGCTGTCCCGGCAGCAGCTGCTGCGGCTGGTGTGGGAGCACGACTATCTCGGTGACTCGCGGCTCGTGGACGCCTGTGTGCAGCGGCTGCGCGCGAAGGTCGAGGACGTGCCGTCGTCCCCGACGCTGATCCGTACCGTCCGTGGTGTCGGCTACCGCCTGGACGTCCCTCAGTGACCGATACGCGAGGGGGGCTGCGCGGCTGGTCCGCGCGGCGCAAGGGAAGTCTGTCGCGGCTCAGGTTCACCAGCCTCAGGCTGCGTCTGGTCGTGGTCTTCGCACTGGTCGCGCTCACCGCGGCGGTGTCCGCCTCCGGCATCGCCTACTGGCTGAACCGGGAGGCGGTACTCACCCGCGCCCAGGACGCGGTGCTGCGCGACTTCCGGCAGGAGATGCAGAACCGCACGGGGGCGCTGCCGGAGCACCCCACGCAGGACCAGCTCCAGCGCGCGGCGGGCCAGATGGCGGCGAGCAGCCAGCACTTCAGCGTGCTGCTGGTGGCCCAGGACACCAACGGCAAGACGGTGTACGGCAACTCGGGCGGAATCAACGGCTTCGCGCTGGAGGACGTGCCGAAGTCGCTGCGCACGGCGGTGGCCAAGCGGCAGAAGGTGACCGACGCCAACAGGGAGCCGTACCACCTGTACTGGCAGCGGGTCGTGGACCACGGCACGCCCACTCTGGTGGCCGGCACGCGCGTCATAGGCGGCGGTCCGACCGGCTACATGGCGAAGTCCCTGGAGCCGGAGGCCAAGGACCTCGACTCGCTGGCCTGGTCGCTGGGCATCGCCACCGGGCTCGCACTGATCGGTGCGGCGCTGCTCGCGCAGGCCGCCGCCACGACCGTGCTGAAGCCGGTGCACCGGCTCGGCGTGGCCGCCCGGCGGCTCGGCGAGGGCAGGCTGGACACACGGCTGCGGGTGTCCGGCACGGACGAACTCGCGGATCTGTCCCGGACGTTCAACAACGCGGCCGAGGCCCTGGAGCAGCGGGTCGCGGAGATGGCCGCGCGGGACGAGGCCTCGCGGCGCTTCGTCGCCGACATGAGTCATGAGCTGCGGACGCCGCTGACCGCCATCACCGCCGTGACGGAGGTGCTGGAGGAGGAGCTGGAGTTCGAGTCGGGGAGCATCGACCCGATGATCGAGCCGGCGGTACGGCTGGTGGTCAGTGAGACCCGACGGCTGAACGACCTGGTCGAGAACCTGATGGAGGTCACCCGCTTCGACGCGGGCACCGCCCGGCTGGTGCTGGACGACGTCGACGTCGTCGACCAGATCACCGCCTGCATCGACGCCCGGGCCTGGCTGGACGCGGTCGAGCTGGACGCCGAACGCGGCATCCACGCCCGCCTCGATCCGCGCCGGCTGGACGTCATCCTCGCCAACCTGATCGGCAACGCGCTCAAGCACGGCGGTTCGCCGGTGCGGGTGTCGGTGCGGGTGTCGGACGACTCGATGGTGGTCCAGGTCCGCGACCACGGCCCCGGCATCCCCGAGGAGGTCCTGCCGCACGTCTTCGACCGCTTCTACAAGGCGAGCGCCTCCCGGCCCCGCTCCGAGGGCAGCGGTCTGGGCCTGTCCATCGCCATGGAGAACGCCCACATCCACGGCGGCGAGATCACCGCCGCCAACTCACCCGAGGGCGGCGCGGTGTTCACCCTCACGCTGCCACGGGACGCCTCCCGGCTGACGGAGGAGCCGGACGAGGGCACACAGAACGACAAGCAGGAAACGGACGACAGTTCAGGAAAGGAGGGGTCATGACCGCGCGGACCGTGAGAGAACGCCGGACCGTCAGAGGACGCCGGACCGTGAGTCGACGCCGGGCCGTCGGACCACGCCTGCTGGCGCTGCCCCTCCTGGGCCTGATGCTGACCGGCTGCGGCATCAGGGCCACCCAGGTGCCGACCGACTTCGGCGCGGCGCCCTCCCGGGTGCCGTGCTCGCTGGCCGGGCCGAACCCGGCCGCGCAGTCCTCACAGGGGGTGCCCGTACAGGTCTTCCTGCTGTGCGGGGCGTCCCTGGTGACCGTCGACCGGACGGTAGGTGTCCCCGAGGGCACTCCGGACGCGCGGCGCCGGGTGATCGTGGCGCAGGGGCTGCTGGACCTGCTCGCCGCCGCGCCCTCCGCCGCGGAGCGCTCCGCGGGCTATACGACGTACGTGCCGGGCGGCCTCAGCGTGAGCGGGCCCGGCCCGAGGGACCCCGAGGACACCCTCCGCCTGAGCACGGCGCCGTCACGTCTCACCTCCTACGCCCTGGCCCAGCTGGTGTGCACCCTGTCCGACTCGGCGGCGACGGAGGGCGACGGCTCGGTCATCCTGGGCGGCCCGGCCAACGGCACGCTGCGCCGCTACGAATGCACGGACGAGGTCCGCGACCGCCCCGGAAGCGTCCAGCCACCGTCCGGAGCGGTCGGGCACAAATAGCGGGCTCCCGCCGTCGGGCTGCGGGCCGTCGCCGGGTGCGGGTCCGTCGTGGCCGGCAAGCGAACCGCCCCCGTCGGCCGCAGCCGGGCGCAGCGGATGGTTGCGGGGCGGAACCGTTCGTACCCGGCGCTGCGTCTAGGGGGGCGTGCAGCGTCAAGGCTCCATCGGCGGCAGCGCCGCGATTCGCATCCGGGTGACAGGGGGTGTCCTCCTCGTCGCCCATCTCACCCTCGTCGCCTGGCTGATGCTGCGACCCCTGGACGTGCCCTGGGTGACACCCCCCAACCTGCACCCACTCGCCGGCATCCGGGCCGACCTGGCCCTGGGCTGGCCGCGGGCCGCGAGACCCCTCGGCGAGGGGCTGGCGCTGCTCGCCCCGCTCGGCGTGCTGTTGCCGATGGCCGACGGCAGGCTCGCCGTCTCCCCGCTCGCCTCCCTGATCCGTACGGCCGCCGCGGCCGCCCTGATCTCCCTCGGCATCGCCCTGCTCCAGACCGGCGTACCCGGCAGGGTGGTGGACGTCGACTCGCTGCTGCTCAACACCACCGGTGTGATCCTGGTCCACCTGCTCGTCGTGCCCGCGGGCCGCGCCCGGCTGCGCAGGCGGGAGTCGCACGAGCACCCCGGGACCGAGTCCGTCACCGTGCAGGAGGAGCTGTCTCAGGGGCGTACCCCGACGATTCCCAGGGTCGGCATAGCTCCCTAGAGTGACGCTTCGCCCGTTTCGTCTCCGTATCGTCGAAGTCAGCTGAAGACACCTGACGACAGCGAACCGACGACCAGGAGGAGTCGACATGAGCGCCCTTGTCCGTCCCACCCACGGCCGCATGCTCGGCGGAGTGTGCGCAGCGCTGGCACGGCGCTTCGGCACCTCCGCGACGACGATGCGTGTGATCTTCCTGCTGTCCTGTCTGCTGCCCGGCCCGCAGTTCCTGCTCTACATAGCGCTGTGGATCCTGCTCCCGGCGGAGGACAAGACGCGTACCGCCTGGTGACCGCCGTACGCGAAACGCCGTCGGGGCGCTCCCGGCCCTGACCGGGGCGCCCCGGCGGCGACATACGGCGGTCGGCGTCAGCCGAGCGAGACCCCGTCGACCGGCAGGTCGTGCGTGGGCAGGCTGCGCGTGGGCAGGTTCTGCACCGGCAGTCCGCCGAGGCGGCTGTGCACCGGCGCGGTCGCCCCCTGCCTCAGCGCGCTCTCGACGGCCGGCTGCGCGGCGGCCACACCGGCGCCCAGGGCGTCCTGTGCGCGGGGGAGGGCGTCGGCGGCACCCGGCTGCGCCGTGCCGACGTTCTCGGCCGGCAGCGTCCTGGTGACGCTGTCCAGCGCCGGGGCGGTGTCCGGCACCGCCGGGGCCGCGTGGGCCGCGCCCGCGCCGACAGCGGCGAAGGCGGCACCGAGAGCGGCGACACCGAGGGTCCTGACAGCAGAGTGCTTCATGGGAAATGCGTCCTTGCCATGAGGGGACGGAACAAAAACGATGAACGGTCCACGACCGTAAACACGCCTGATCGCCCGCCGCAAACACCGAAATGCGGACGGCTTGTGAACCCCCGTTCACAAGCCGCGTCCCCAGCGAGTCGCCCTTATCCCGCCGAACCGACAGAACCCCTGGTGGAAGCCGTCTGCTGAAACAGCCATTCGGATTTCAGTTCCGCATATCCCGGCTTGACGACGTCATTGATCATCGCAAGCCGTTCATCGAAAGGAATGAACGCCGATTTCATTGCATTGACCGAGAACCACTGCAGATCGTCGAGCGTGTAACCGAACACCTCGACGA
Organism: Streptomyces sp. NPDC007205; assembly: GCF_040634095.1. Classification (NCBI taxonomy): domain Bacteria; kingdom Bacillati; phylum Actinomycetota; class Actinomycetes; order Kitasatosporales; family Streptomycetaceae; genus Streptomyces; species Streptomyces sp. NPDC007205. Next base: position 187,046 of record NZ_JBEYEW010000001.1, on the reverse strand, counting down.
GACGCTCGAATTCCTGGCTCATACTCGTGTGCGACATCAGCCGGTTGTCGGTGTTCACCGTGGCCCGGAAGTGCAGCCGGCGCAGCAGCCCGATCGGGTGCTCGGCGTAGGAAGGTGCGGCCCCGGTCTGCAGATTGGAGCTGGGGCACAGCTCCAGCGGGATCCGCTTGTCGCGGACGTACGACGCCAGCCGGCCGAGCCGTACCGAGCCGTCCTCGCCGACCTCGATGTCGTCGATGATCCGTACACCGTGCCCGAGCCGGTCGGCGCCGCACCACTGCAGCGCCTGCCAGATGGAGGGCAGCCCGAAGGCTTCGCCGGCGTGGATGGTGAAGTGGTTGTTCTCGCGCTTGAGGTACTCGAACGCGTCGAGGTGCCGGGTGGGCGGATAGCCGGCCTCGGCACCGGCGATGTCGAAGCCGACCACGCCCAGGTCCCGGTAGCGGTTGGCGAGTTCGGCGATCTCCAGGGAGCGGGCCGCGTGCCGCATCGCGGTCAGCAGGGCGCCGACCCGGATGCGCCGGCCGCTCCCGCGGGCGATCCGCTCGCCCTGCCGGAACCCCTCGTTGACGGCCTCGACCACTTCCTCCAGGGTCAGCCCGCCGTCCAGGTGCTGCTCGGGGGCGTACCGCACCTCGGCGTAGACGACCCCGTCCTCGGCGAGGTCCTCGGCACACTCGCGGGCGACCCGGACGAGCGCCTCCCGGGTCTGCATCACGCCCACGGTGTGCTTGAAGGTCTCCAGATACCGTTCCAGCGAGCCGGAGTCGGCGGCCTCCCGGAACCAGATGCCCAGCTTGTCCGGATCGGTCTCGGGAAGGGCGGAGTAACCGGTCTCGTGGGCGAGTTCGACGACGGTTCCGGGACGGAGCCCGCCGTCGAGATGATCGTGCAGCAGAACCTTGGGTGCCCGGCGGATCTGGTCCGGCGTCGGAACGGCCCCACTTGATGCAGTCTGGCTCGTCATTTCCGCACTCTAACGCCTACGCGCGTAGAGGTCCCGGTGAACGCGACGGCTCTTTCACAGCACTTTTCCGGCGCTTTCCCGTCGATACGCAACGGTGACCGCACGTACGGGTTTCGTACACCGCCCCTTCTGACACTGTTCTGTCATGGGACAGCAAGCGACACCGGTCCGAACGGCCGGGCTGGGAAAGGCGATCGGCCCCGTGCCGACGGGGGTGAGCGGAGCGGTGCTGCTGCTCCCCGGCGGCGAGGAGGTCTCCGCCCGCCGGCCGTCCCCCGTGCGGGCGACGATCGCGCTGCGCTCGCTGGGCCGGCGTATCGCGCGGGCGGGCCGGGCCGAGGGGCTGGCCGTGCACACCGTGCGGTACCGCTGCCGGGGCTGGAACGGGAGCGAAGCGCACCTGGCGGGGGACGCCGAGTGGGGCGCCGACGAGGTCGTACGGCGGTACGGGGACGTTCCCGTGTGCCTGATCGGGGTGGACATGGGTGGCCGGGCGGCGTTGCGGGCGGGCGGACACGAGGCCGTCAACTCCGTGGTGGCGCTGGCTCCCTGGCTGCCGGAGGAGGATGTGGCCGCACCCGCCGAGCCGGTGAAGCAGCTGGTGGGGCGGCGGGTGCTGATCGTGCACGGCACGAACGACGAACGGACCGATCCCGAGCTGTCGTTCCGGTTCGCCGCGCGGGCGAAGAAGGCGAACCGGGAGGTGTGCCGGTTCGAAGTGCATTCCGACGGGCACGGGTTGCACGGGCATCGGGACGAGGTTGCCTGTCTGGCCGTTGATTTCATGATGGGGGCGTTGTTCGGGCACCCGGTGTCCCGGCCTGTCGAGGATGCGCTTGCGGCTCCGCCGCCCATCGGTCTTCGGATGCCGTTGGCTGTGGGGTTCGGGCGGTCCTTGAGGCGCTAGCCCTCAGGTCGGCAGCAGGTTGCCCCTTCTGGAGAGCAGGAACTTCTTGAAGGCGGCCACCGGTGGGGTGTCCGGGCGGTCCGCCGGCCACGCGACACCGATCTCCCGTACCGCCCTCGGAGCCGTGACCGTCAGTTCCACCACTCCCGGACGCGGAACGGTCGGCGGGGGCAGCAGGGCGACCCCGAGCCCAGCCGCCACCAGACCCCTCAGGGTCTCCGCCTCCTCGCCCTCGAAGGCGACCTTCGGGCGGAAGCCGGCCTCGCGGCACAGCGTGTCGAAGATGCGGCGCAGGCCATAGCCGGGCTCCAGGGTGACGAAGGTTTCCTCGGCGGCCTCGGCGAGGCGGATGCGGCGGCGGGCGGCCAGGCGGTGGTCGGCGGGTACGACCAGGCGGAGTTTCTGCTCGTCCAGGCGGCGGGCCACCAGGTCAGGGGCGTCGGGGACGGGTGAGGTGAGGCAGAGGTCCAGCTCACCGGCGCGCAGGCGTTCCAGCATGGCCTCGCCGTAGTTCTGGACCAGACTGAAGCGGACGCGCGGGTGGTCGGCGCGGAAGGCGTGCAGGAGGCCGGGTACGGTCTCGGCGCCCATGGTGTGCAGGAAGCCGAAGGCGACCTTGCCGGTGGCGGGGTCGGCGTCGGCGCGCACCTCCTCGGCGGCTCGCTCGATCTCGGCGAGGGCGCGTTCGACGGAGGTGAGGAAGGTGCGGCCGGCCGGGGTCAGGGAGACCGTGCGGCCGTGGCGGGCGAACAGGTCGACGCCCAGGTCCTGCTCCAGGCGGGCCATCGCGCGCGAGAGGGTGGACTGCGGGACGTTCATTTCATGGGCGGCCCGGGTGACGTGCTCGGTGCGGGCCACGCCGGCGAAGTACGCGAGGCGCGGCGCGAGCACCCGCGACATCTCAGACATGTCTTCTGTGTCACCGGATGGTGACAGCCGGGCCTGTGAGCTCTGCTGATGCGCCATGGGAACGATTATGGCGGATTCATGCATTGGACGGATGAGACAGGCCCTCGTACGGTCGAGGCATGTCTCCCGCCAGTACCGGGGCGTCCACCATCGTGGGCGCCGCACCGCTCGTTCCCGCCGTCGACTCCACCGATTCCGACTCCCGTATGACCCCGGGCGGCCCCGGCTACCGCCGGATGAGTCTCGCCCTCTTCCTCGCCGGAGTCGCGACCTTCGCCCTCCTCTACTCCACGCAGGCCCTGCTGCCGCTGATCTCCGGCGAGTTCGGGGTCGCGGCGAGCGAGGCGAGCTGGACCGTGGCGGCCGCGACCGGCGGACTGGCACTGTTCGTCCTGCCCATGAGCGCCCTGTCGGAGCGCTTCGGGCGCCGTACGGTGATGACGGCCTCGCTCGCCGTCGCGGTCACGGTCGGCATGCTGGTGCCGTTCGCGCCGTCGATCGGCGCGCTGGTGGCGCTGCGGGCGGTGCAGGGCGCCGCCCTGGCCGGTCTGCCGGCCTCGGCGACGGCCTATCTGGCCGAGGAGGTCCGGCCGAAGGCGCTGGTCACGGCGATCGGCCTGTTCGTCGCGGGCAACAGCGTCGGCGGCATGAGCGGCCGGGTGATCACCGGCTGGGTGGCCCAGGAGTGGGGCTGGCGGGTCTCGGTCGGTGTGATCGGCGCGGTCGCGGTGGCGTGCGCGGTGGCGTTCCGGCTGCTGCTGCCGGCCCCGAGGCACTTCAGGGCGGGCTCGCTGCGGCCCCGCGTGCTGCTCGGCACGGTCCGCGACCACCTCGCCAACCCGCTGCTGCGGCGCCTGTACGCGATCGGCGCGCTGTTCATGACGGTGTTCGGCGGTGTCTACACGGTGATCGGCTACCGGCTGACGGCGGAGCCGTTCGGGCTGCCGCAGGGCATCGTCGGCTCGATCTTCCTGGTCTACCTGGTGGGCACGGTGTCGGCGTCCACGGCGGGCCGTCTGGTGGGCCGGCTCGGCCGCCGGGGCGCGCTGTACCTGTCGGGCGGTACCACGGCGGCGGGCCTGCTGCTCTCGGTGGCGCCCTCGCTGCCGCTCGTTCTGCTGGGTCTGGTGCTGATCACGGCGGGCTTCTTCGCGGGCCACGCGGTGGCCTCCTCGGCGGTCAGCAAGACGGCCGCCCACGGCCGCGCACAGGCCTCGGCCCTGTACCAGTCGATGTACTACGTCGGCTCCAGCGTCGGCAGCACGGTCGGCGCGACGGCGTTCCACGCGGAGGGCTGGGGCGGCACGGTGGCGGTCGGTCTGCTGGCGGTCGCCGGGGTCGTCACCATCACGGTGCTGGGCACCCGGGCGGCCCGGGTGGCGGCGCGACGCGAGCTGGTGGCCAACGCCCACTGAAGCGCCCGACCTGCACGTTTCCGCACTCCGGACGCGATTGTCAGTCCCCTGCGGTAGCTTCCCGAATGGCGCGAAGAAGCGCCGCAGGGAACGGCCACAGGGGTGGGTGGACGATGGGCGACAGCACAGCGACGGCGGATCTCGACGTCGCACTGGAGAAGCACCGGACCGAGCTGACCGGGTACTGCTACCGGATGCTCGGCTCCTCCTTCGAGGCCGAGGACGCGGTGCAGGACACCCTGGTCCGGGCCTGGCGGAGCTATGACAAGTTCGAGGGCCGCTCCTCGCTCCGCTCGTGGCTGTACCGGATCGCGACGAACGTGTGCCTGGACATGCTGACGGCGGGCAACAAGCGGGCGCGGCCGATGGACCTCACCGAGTCGACCCCGCTCGCCCAGGCGGCCCTGTCCCCCCGGCCGGACCACACATGGCTGGAGCCGGTGCCGGACGCGCGGGTGCTGCCGACGGCCGGGGACCCGGCGGAGGCCGCCGTCGCGAAGGAGTCGATCCGGCTGGCCTTCATGGCGGCCCTCCAGCAACTGCCGCCCAAGCAGCGGGCGGTGCTGATCCTGCGCGAGGTGCTGGCCTGGAAGGCGAGCGAGGTCGCCGAGCTGCTGGACACCACGGTCGCCTCGGTCAACAGCGCGCTGCAGCGGGCGCGGGCCACGCTCGCCGAGCGCGCGGACGCGGGCCCGGAGGGCGCGGTGTCCGACCCGCTCGACGAGGAGCAGCAGAAGCTCCTGGAGCGCTATGTGAAGGCCTTCGAGGGGTACGACATGACGGCGCTGACGGCGTTGCTCCACGAGGACGCCGTCATGACGATGCCGCCGTTCGACCTGTGGCTGCGCGGCCCGGCCGACATCACCGGCTTCATGACCACCCTCGGCGCCTCCTGCGCCGGGTCCCGTCTGCTGCCGGTCCAGGTGAACGGCCTGCCCGGGTTCGCGCACTACAAGCCGGACCCGGAGAACGGCGGGTTCAGCCCGTGGGCGGTGCAGGTGATGGAGCTGTCAGAGGGCCGGATCACCGGTTTCCACTGCTTCCTCGACACCGAGCGCTGGTTCCCGCTCTTCGGCCTGCCCCTCCGTCTGGAAGCGGAGACCGACGAGGTCGAGCAGGGCGGGTAGCGCGGGATCGGGGTCCCGCAGCCGGATCCGCCCGCCGGCCCGGTGGGCGGCCAGCTCCAGCCGCGCCAGCAGGTCCACGACGGCGAGCCCCGGCGGCCCGAGCCCGCCCACATCGCATACGACGACGCGGGCCCGGCTGCCCGCCAGCAACTCCTGCACCTGGGTACACAGCCCCGTCACCTGGTCAGGGCTGACGGGGCCGGGCAGCACGAGCACGGCGGGTTCCTTGGCTTCCACGTGCGGTAGACCGGCGGGCCGGGCGTAACTCATCGGCACGGATCACATTGACCAGTCCCCTCTTGTCCTCGGAGGGTTGGCCCTGTGACGGGGGTGCTGAGCGGGTTCGCGGTGATCGCGGTCGTCATCGCGGCGGGCTATGTGCTCGGGCGGCGCGGGACGCTCGGCGCACAGGGCGGTGAGGTGCTGACCCGGCTGGCCTTCACGGTGGCGGGCCCCGCGCTCCTGTTCACGACCCTCGCGCGCGCCGACCTCTCGGTCCTCTTCTCGGCCCGCCTGCTGGTGACGGCGATGAGCACAGCGGCGGTTGCCGGGGTCTTCGCGGCGGTCGGTGCCGTACGCCGCTGGGGTGTGGGCCGTACGACGATCGGCGCCCTGTGCTCCGGTTACGTCAACTCGGGCAACCTCGGCATCCCGATCGCCGCGTACGTCCTGGGCGACGCGTCCCTGGTGGCACCGGTGCTGCTCTTCCAGGTCGTCCTGGTGACCCCGGTCGCGCTGACCGTTCTCGACCTCTCCGGGACGGGCGAGAAGGGCACGGTGTGGCGGCGCCTGCTGACACCGCTGCGGAATCCGATAGCGGTGGGCTCGCTGTCGGGGGTCGTGGTGTCGGCGGTGGGCTGTACGGTCCCCGTCCCGCTGATGAACCCCCTCACGCTGATCGGCAACATGTCCGTCCCGGCGGCGTTGTTGGCCTTCGGCATGTCGTTGCACGGCAGTTCGGCCCCGGGCCGGGGGCGGGACCGTCAACTGGTCCTGCTGTCGGTCGCGTTGAAGTCACTGGGCCAGCCGCTCACGGCCTGGGCCGTGGCGACGACCGTCTTCGGCCTGCACGGCGCGCCCCTGCTGGACGTGGTGGTGACCTCGGCCCTCCCGGCCGCGCAGAACCTCTTCACCTACGCCAGCCGCTACCGCGTGGCCGAGGGCCTGGCCCGCGAGTCGATCCTGCTGTCGACGGTGGTGTCGGTGCCGGTGCTGGTGGGGGTGGCGGCGGTGCTGGGCTGACGTCCGGTCAGTCGACGGGGAACTCGCCGGTGTCGATCGTCAGGCCGAAGGGCGCCGGGAGCTTGATGGGATCGCCGAACTTCACTGCGCCGAGGACCCGGTAGACATCGCCCTTCGGCTCGCCGTAGAGGGTCGCGGTGGGGCCTCCGGGGGCCCAGCGGTCGATGAGGAGGTAGAGCGGGATCCCGGCGGTGGCGTACGCGGCGGCCTTGCTGACGCGGTCGTGGCGGGCGTTGGACCTGGAGGTCACCTCGACGACGAGTTCGGCCAGGGCGGCGGGAAGGTAGGAGTCCGACTCCGGGCGCTCCTGCACCGGGACCACCAGCAGGTCCGGGATGAGCATGCCCAGCCGGGACGGTACGGCGATCGACTGGGTCTGGAAGATCTCCCAGTCCTCGGGGATCACGGAGTAGAGGCGACGCTGGATGCGGGCCGCGATCACGTTGTGGCGGAACGCGGGAGAAGGTGACACGGTGATGATCCCCTCGATGATCTCCACCTTGCTGCCCTCGGGCCATTCCATCTCCTCCCAGTACCGGACGAGGTCGTCCCAGTTCTGGTCGGGGTCCTGGCTCACGGTGAGTGCGCTCATGGCGGTCTCCTATCGGTGCGTCACCGATCCCAGCATGCCGAAGGGGACCGGCGCGGGTCCACCGATCCCCTTCACCCGAACGAGAAACTACCTGGTCAGGCGATGCGTTCCAGCACCACCGGCGTGGCCGTGAAGTCCGTGCCCGCCGCCGCGATGTCGTAGGAGCCCTCCACCGCCTGCAGCGCGTACTCGAAGCGCTCGGGGGTGTCGGTGTGCAGGGTCAGCAGCGGCTGGCCCTCGGTCACCGTGTCGCCCGGCTTGGCGTGCATCTCGACGCCCGCGCCCGCCTGCACCGGGTCCTCCTTGCGCGCACGCCCCGCGCCCAGGCGCCAGGCGGCGACGCCGATGTCGTACGCGTCCAGGCGGGTCAGGACACCGGAGGACGGCGCCTTGATCACGTGCTGTTCCTTCGACGTGGGCAGAGCAGCGTCCGGGTCGCCGCCCTGCGCCGCGATCATCCGGCGCCAGACGTCCATCGCCGAGCCGTCGGCCAGGGCCTTCGCCGGGTCGGCGTCCTTGATTCCGGCCGCGTCGAGCATCTCGCGGGCCAGGGCGACGGTCAGCTCGACCACGTCCGCCGGGCCGCCGCCCGCCAGGACCTCGACCGACTCGCGGACCTCCAGGGCGTTGCCGGCGGTGAGGCCGAGCGGGGTCGACATGTCCGTCAGGAGGGCGACCGTCCTCACGCCGTGGTCGGTGCCGAGGCCGACCATCGTGGACGCCAGTTCCCGCGCGTCCTCGATCGTCTTCATGAAGGCGCCCGTGCCGACCTTCACGTCCAGCACCAGGGAGCCCGTGCCCTCGGCGATCTTCTTGGACATGATGGAGGACGCGATCAGCGGGATCGCCTCCACCGTGCCGGTCACGTCACGCAGGGCGTACAGCTTCTTGTCCGCGGGTGCCAGGCCGTCGCCCGCCGCGCAGATCACCGCGCCCGTGGTGTCCAGGACGTGCAGCATCTCCTCGTTGGAGAGCAGGGCGCGCCAGCCGGGGATCGACTCCAGCTTGTCCAGGGTGCCGCCGGTGTGGCCGAGGCCCCGGCCGGAGAGCTGCGGGACCGCCGCGCCGCAGGCCGCCACCAGGGGGGCGAGCGGCAGGGTGATCTTGTCGCCGACACCGCCGGTGGAGTGCTTGTCGGCCGTCGGGCGGGACAGGGCCGAGAAGTCCATGCGCTCGCCGGAGGCGATCATGGCCGCCGTCCAGCGGGCGATCTCGCGGCGGTCCATCCCGTTGAGCAGGATCGCCATGTTGAGCGCGGCCATCTGGTAGTCGGCGACCTCGCCGCGGGTGTACGCGTCGATGACCCAGTCGATCTGCTCGTCGGTCAGCTCACCGCGGTCCCGCTTGGTGCGGATGACGGAGATGGCGTCCATGGCCATGGCTGATGGCTTCCTTCCGGGAGGTGCGAAGGTGTACGGCCCCCTGCGCGGATGCGGGTCAGGGGGCCGTACGGCGTTACTTGGTGAGATGCTCCGGGCCGAAGGCCTGGGGCAGCATCGCGGACAGCGTCAGGACGCCCGCGGGGGTGTCCAGGAGGAGGTCCGGGCCGCCGAACTCGTACAGCAGCTGGCGGCAGCGGCCGCACGGGACCAGCAGGGCGCCCTCGCCGTCCACACAGGTGAAGTGGGTCAGGCGCCCGCCGCCGGTGCGCTGCAGGTCCGAGACCAGGCCGCACTCGGCGCACAGCCCGATGCCGTAGGAGGCGTTCTCGACGTTGCAGCCGGTGACCGTGCGGCCGTCGTCGACCCGGGCCGCCACGCCGACCGGGAAGCCGGAGTAGGGGGCGTACGCGTGGGTCATCGCCTCCCGCGCCACCTCGCGCAGCGCCTCCCAGTCGAAGCCGTCCGCTTGCCGCGTCACTTGCCCTGGCCCTTCCGGTAGCGCATGCCGTCCGCCTTCGGCATCCGCAGGCGCTGCGCCGACAGGGACAGCACCAGCAGGGTGACGACGTACGGGGTGGCGCCCACGAAGTCGCTCGGGACCTCGTCGGTGAGCAGGTACCAGACCAGCACCAGCGCGGCCATGACCAGGCTGATCACGCCCTGCAGCATCGCCTTGCGGTACAGCTTCCAGCCGCCCAGGGCCACGAGCAGGACGACCAGCAGGAGCAGCAGTGCGTGCACGGTCGTACCGCCGTTGCGCAGCTGGAGCGCGTCGGAGTAGCCGAACAGGCCGGCGCCCATCGCCAGGCCGCCCGGGCGCCAGTTGCCGAAGATCATCGCCGCGAGGCCGATGTAGCCGCGGCCTCCGGTCTGGCCCTCCAGGTAGGTGTGCGAGGTGACCAGCGCGAGGAAGGCGCCGCCGAGGCCGGCGAGGCCGCCGGAGATGGCGACGGCCGCGTACTTGTAGGTGTAGACGTTGACGCCGAGCGACTCCGCGGCGGTCGGGTTCTCGCCGCAGGAGCGCAGCCGCAGACCGAACGGGGTGCGCCACAGGATCCACCAGCTGGCGACGAAGAGCAGCGCGGCCAGGACCGTGACCACGGACAGGTGGGTGATCAGGCCGCCGAGGATGCCGGCGAGGTCGGAGACCAGGAACCAGTGGTGGTTCTCGATCGTGTGCAGGCCGTCGGAGAGGCCGGGCACGGTGACGTCGGGCAGCGAGGCCACCGGCGGGGACTGCTTGGGGTTGCCGCCCGCGGTGGCCGCCGCGCCGCCGGAGAAGAACAGCTTGGCGAGGTACTGGGTGGCGCCGAGCGCGAGCAGGTTGATCGCGACACCGGAGACGATGTGGTCGACACCGAAGGTGACGGTGGCGACGGCGTGCAGCAGGCCGCCGAGGACGCCGAAGCCGATGCCCATCAGCAGGCCGAACCAGGGGCTGGTCTGCCAGCCGACCCAGCCCGCGCCGAAGGTGCCGAGGATCATCATGCCCTCAAGGCCGATGTTGACCACGCCGGCGCGCTCGGACCACAGGCCGGCGAGACCGGCGAGACCGATCGGCACGGCGAGACCGAGGGCGGCGCTGACCTGTCCGGCGGAGTCGAGGTCCTGCGAGCCGGTGATCACGCGGACGGCGGCCAGGAGCAGCAGCGCACCCGCGACGATGACGAGGATCTGGCCGAGGGAGCGGCCCGAGCGCTGGGGCGCGCCCGGCGCTTTGGGCGCCGCGGGCGGCGGCGTGTCGGTCATCGTGGCAGTCATCACGCCACCTCCTGCTTCTTCGACGTGGCGGCGGCCTGGGCGGCGAGTTCGGCGCCGACCTTCTGCTGCTGGCGCTTGATGCCGTAGCGGCGTACGACCTCGTAGGCGATGACGACGCACAGCACGATGACGCCCTGGATGACGCCGAGGATTTCCTTGTCGTAGCCCTGGAATTCCAGGTGGTTGGTGGTGCGCTCCAGGAAGCCCCAGAGCAGGGCGCCGAGCGCTATGCCGACCGGGTTGTTGCGGCCGAGCAGCGCGATGGCGATGCCGGTGAAGCCGATGCCGGTCGGGAAGTCGCTGCTGAACTGGTAGCTGTCGTTGAGCAGGGTCGGCATGCCGATCAGGCCGGCCACCGCACCCGAGATGATCATGCTGGTGGCGACCATCTTCTTCACCGACACACCGCTCGCGGCGGCGGCGCTCTCGGACTGGCCGACGGTGCGCAGGTCGTAGCCGAACCGGGTGCGGCCGAGCACGAACCAGTAGGCGATGCCGACGATCACGGCGATGAAGATGAAGCCCCACAGGTCACCGGCCGGGCCGGTGTCGATGTTGAAGAAGTGCGAGGCCGAGGGCAGCGGCTTGGTGGCGACGACGGTGCCGCCCTGCTGGAGCTGGGCCAGCTTGCCGGGCTGCAGCAGGTAGGCGATGATCGCGGTGGCGATCGAGTTCAGCATGATCGTCGAGATGACCTCGCTGACGCCGCGGGTCACCTTGAGGATGCCGGCGATGGCCGCCCACACCGCGCCGGTCGCCATGGCGCACAGCAGGATCAGCAGGATGGAGAGCCAGCCGGGCAGGGTCAGCGCTCCGCCGAGGACGGCGGCGAAGAACGCGGCGAGCCGGTACTGGCCGTCGACGCCGATGTTGAACAGGTTCATCCGGAAGCCGATGGCCACCGAGACGCCCGCGAGGTAGTACGTGGTCGCCTTGTTGAGGATGTAGACCTGGCTGTCGCTGGCGAAGCCGTAGGTCACCATGTCGTTGAAGGCGGGACCGGGGTTCTTGCCGGTCGCGAGGATCACCAGGGCGGTGACGACGAGCGCGGCGACGACCGCCAGCACCGGCGCGGCGATGCCGAGGAACAGCCGCTCCTTGTCGATCCGTGAGGTCAGCTTGTTCATCGCTCGTCGTCCTCTGTGTGCTCCAGGTGGCCGGTGGCCGCACCCGTCATGGCGGAGCCCAGCTCTTCGGGGGTGATGGTGGCGGGGTCGGCGTCGGCGACCAGGCGGCCGCGGTACATCACCCGCAGGGTGTCGGAGAGGCCGATCAGCTCGTCCAGGTCGGCGGAGATCAGCAGTACGGCCAGGCCCTCGTGGCGGGCCTGGCGGATGTAGTCCCAGATGGCCGCCTGCGCGCCGACGTCCACACCGCGGGTGGGGTGGGCGGCGATGAGCAGCTTGGGGTTGTGGCTCATCTCGCGGCCGACGATCAGCTTCTGCTGGTTGCCGCCGGACAGCGAGGCCGCGGTCACGTCGATACCGGGCGTGCGGACGTCGTACGCCTGCACGATCCGCTCGGTGTCGGCGCGGGCCGCCTTGATGTCGAGGAGCGCGCCGCGCGAGTTGGGCTTCTCGGTGACGTGGCCGAGGATGCGGTTCTCCCACAGCGGGGCTTCGAGGAGCAGGCCGTGGCGGTGGCGGTCCTCGGGGATGTAGCCGATGCCGGCCTCGCGGCGGTCGCGGGTGGGGGCGTGGGAGATGTCGGTGTCGCCGAGCGTGATCACGCCGGTGTCGGGGTGGCGCATGCCCATGATCGCCTCGACCAGTTCCGACTGGCCGTTGCCCTCCACTCCGGCGATGCCGAGGACCTCGCCCTTGTGGATGGTGAAGGAGATCTGGTCGAGGATGATCCGTTCGATGCCCTCCAGGTCGGTCTGCGCGAGGTGCAGGCCTTCGACCTTCAGCATCGGGACGTCCGTGACGGTGGACTCCGCGGTCTCCGGGGTGGGCAGTTCGCTGCCGACCATCATCTCGGCGAGCTGCTTGGGGGTGGTATGGGCCGGCTCGGCCGTGCCGACGGTCGTACCGCGCCGGATGACGGTGATCTCGTCGGCGACGGAGAGCACCTCGCCCAGCTTGTGGGAGATGAAGATGACGGTGAGGCCCTCGGCCTTCAGCTCGCGCAGGTTGTCGAAGAGGGCGTCGACCTCCTGCGGTACGAGCACGGCCGTCGGCTCGTCGAGGATGAGGGTCTTGGCGCCGCGGTAGAGAACCTTGAGGATCTCCACGCGCTGGCGGTCGGCGACACCGAGTTCCTCGACGAGGACGTCGGGGCGGACGTTCAGGTGGTACGCGTCGGAGATCTCCTTGATCTTCGCGCGGGCCTTGCCGCCGATGCCGTACAGCTTCTCCGCGCCGAGGACGACGTTCTCCAGCACGGTGAGGTTGTCGGCGAGCATGAAGTGCTGGTGCACCATGCCGATGCCGCGGGCGATGGCGTCGCCGGGGTTGTGCAGGACGACCTGTTCCCCGTTGATCGTGATGGTGCCCTCGTCCGGCTGCTGCATGCCGTAGAGGATCTTCATCAGGGTGGACTTGCCGGCGCCGTTCTCACCGCACAGGGCGTGGACGGTGCCCGTGCGGACCGTGATGTCGATGTCGCGGTTGGCGACGACGCCGGGGAAACGCTTGGTGATGCCGCGCAGTTCGACGGCAGCGGGAGGGCTGGACGCGTTGATGGCGCACTCTCCTCGGGGAAAGGGGCTGCGTAGGGGAGGTGGCAGGCGTCGGCGACGCTAGCGCGGCAACTCCGCGCTACACGCGTAGAGTTGACACATTGTTATGGCTCGGCGAGGGCCGTTGGAACGGCGTTCCCTCGCCGAGCCGAGGTCCGACGGGCCGGTCAGATCCTTCAGACGGGACCGACGGGATCCGTCAGGACTGGGACGGGCTGGTCTTGACCTTGATCTGACCGTCGACGATCTTCTTCTTCGCGGCGTCCAGCTTGGGCTGGATGTCCTTGATGAAGCCGCCGCTCGTGGCGAGCGAGACACCGCCCTTGGCGAGCGAGTAGATGTTGTTGCCGGTCAGCGGCTTGCCGTCCTTGACGGACTGGACGAAGTCGTACACACCGACGTCGACGTTCTTGACCATCGAGGTCAGGAACGAGCTCTTGTACTGGGCCAGACCCGGGATGTTGTACTGGTCGGAGTCCACGCCGATGCCCCAGGCACCCTTGACGCCGTGCACGGCCTCGATCGCACCGTTGCCGGAGGAGCCGGCCGCCGTGTAGATGACGTCGGCGCCCTTGTCCAGCATGCCCTGCGCGGCCTGCTGGCCCTTGTCCGGGCTGGAGAAGCCGGAGGTGTCCTGACCGTGGGACAGGTACTGGACGTCGACGTTCACCTTCGGCTTGGTGTCGTGCACGCCCTGGACGTAACCCGCCTCGAACTTCTTGATCAGCGGGTTGTCGACACCGCCGATGAAGCCGACGTGGTCCTTCTTGGTCTTCAGCGCGGCGGCGACACCGGCCAGGTAGGAGCCCTGCTCCTCGGTGAACGTGATGCTGTTGACGTTCGCGCCCTTAACGACCGAGTCCACGATGCCGAAGCTGGTCTTCGGGTACTTCGCGGCGATCTTCTCAACGGCGGGGGCGTAGGTGTAACCGACGGCGACGATCGGGTTGTAGCCCGCGTCCGCCAGGTCCGACAGGCGCTGCTCGCGGTCGGCCTCGGTGTCGGAGGTCTTCGCGGTCAGCTCCTTGATGGAACCGCCGAAGTCCTTGACGGCCTTGTCGGCACCGCGCGCGGCGGAGTCGTTGAAGGAACGGTCACCACGGCCACCGACGTCGTAGGCGAGACCGATCTTGACGCCCTTGCCACCGCCGGAGGAGGAGGACGGGCTGGTGTTGTCGGAGGACGTGCTGCCACACGCGGTGGCAGTCAGTGCGAGAGCTGCGGTGGCGGCACACGCAGCGGAAAGCTTGGCTACCCGGCGCACGGGAAGGCTCCTTCACCTGACCTGAGCGCCGTGTCGGCGCTTGATGTGAGCACCATGCCAGTGCCCGGGCCGGAACGCCCCATCGGCGTCGGCTTCGCGGCATCGTAACGCGCGTAGATGTCGCAAAAAACCCCCTCTCGAAGCCGTTATCGATTCGAGGCAAACAGCATCTGAACTCGGGCTCTCAGCCCTCTCACGCCGTTGTCGCGCACTGTGTACGAATGGCTTGCGAGCGTGTTGCGCCGGTCAGGGGAACGGCCCCCGCGGGGGCCGCAGGCTCAGCCCTGTACCCCGTTCGGCTCCAGGAAGGCCGCCGCCGTGAACATCTCCACGCCGACCCTGATCGCGTCCTCGTCGGCGTCGAAGTCGCCCTGGTGGAGATCGCGCACCGTACGCTCGCCGGGCCGGCGCACCCCGAGACGGGCCATGGCGCCCGGCACCTGTTCCAGATACCAGGAGAAGTCCTCGCCGCCGAGGCTCTGCTCGGTGCTCTCGACGGCGTCCCGGCCGCGCCGCGCGGCCATCGCCCGGCGCAGCAGGTCGGTGGACTCGCGGTCGTTGACGACCGGCGGCACCCCGCGCACATAGGTGATCTCGGACTTGGCCCGGTGCAGGGTCGCGACCTCGTCGATGGCGGCGTGCACCATGTCCGGGGCCTGCCGCCAGGCATCCAGGTCCAGGCAGCGCACGGTCCCGGACAGCTCGGCGTGCTGCGGGATGACGTTCGGCGCGTGGCCGGACTCGATCCGTCCCCAGGTCAGTGCCAGCCCGGCCCGGGTGTCCACCCTGCGGGCGATCAGCGCGGGCACGTCGACGGCGACCCGCGCGGCAGCGGTGACCAGGTCCGTGGTGAGATGCGGCCGGGCGGTGTGCCCGCCGGGTCCGTCAAGGGCGATCTCCAGCCGGTCGCACGCACTGGTGATCGCCCCGTGCCGCAGTCCGATCTTCCCGGCGTCCACCCGGGGGTCGCAGTGCACGGCGAGGATCCGCTCGACCCCCTTCAGCACCCCGTCCTCGATGGCGTCCAGGGCGCCGCCGGGCATGACCTCCTCGGCGGACTGGAAGAGCAGCCGTACCGGCCGGGGCAGCAGCCCCTTGGCGTGCAGGTCGGCGAGGACCAGGCCGGTGCCGAGCACCACGGTCGTATGCACGTCATGACCGCACGCATGCGCCCGGTCGGGCACGGTCGACCGGTACGGGCAGTCGGTCTTGGTGTCCGGGATGGGCAGGGCGTCGATGTCCGCGCGCAGTGCGAGCAGCGGTATGGCCGACCGCTTACCCTCCGCGAGCCCGATGTCACACACGAGTCCGGTTCCCTTGGCGAGCACCCGGGGCCGCAGCCCCGCCTGCTCCAGCCGCTCCTTGATCGCGGCGGTCGTACGGAACTCCTGATTGCCCAGCTCAGGGTGCATGTGCAAGTCGCGACGGAAGGCGACGAGTTCGGCGTGCAGTGCTTCGCTCAGCGCGCCGGGGAGCACATCCCCCGCGAGGCCGGCCTCGGACTCTAGGGACATCAATTGCTTCACCCTCTGAAGGGTAGGACGCCCGGCTGGTCAACTACCCCTCGATCAACAAAACTTCAGCCCGTTAGGGGAAGAAAATCTGACCGGCGGACGCATGGCGGCGGACTCTGATGGGTAAAACCCTTGTTTCCTCCTTCCACGGATACCACGCCTCGGCACAGTCACGCTCGCCATGTCCACGAACCGGACCCCAGCGCGGCCCGCGTCCCGCTAGCGTGCGCACCCGTGACCGACACGTCCGAGACCTTCCTGCAGACGACCCGCACCTCCTACGACGCGATCGCCAAGGACTACGCGGCCCGGTTCCCGGCCGGTGGCCGGCATCCGCTGGACCACGCCCTGATCACCGTCTTCGCCGAACTGGTCACGCAGGCCGGCCCGGCCCCCGTGGCCGACCTGGGCAGCGGCCCCGGCCACGGCACCGCGCTCCTGGACGAGCTGGGCGTCCCGGCCTTCGGTGTCGACCTCTCCCCCGCGATGGTGACCCTGGCCCGCGGCACCTACCCGCAACTGCGCTTCCACATCGGCTCGATGACGTCCCTGGACCTGCCGGACGCCACCCTGGGCGGCATCCTCGCCCTGTACTCGACGATCCACGTCCCCGACACCCACCTGCCGGCGGCCTTCGCGGAATTCCACCGCACCCTGCTGCCCGGCGGCCACGCCCTCCTCGCCTTCCAGACCGGCGCGGACCCCGGCCACCTGCACCTGCCGGAACGCTTCGGCCACGAGATCGACCTCGACTACTACTGGCGCACCCCGGACCAGATCACCGGCCTGCTGACGGAGGCGGGCCTGGACCTGGTGGCGACGGTACGCCGGGAGCCGTCGGGGGAGGAGACACACGCCCGGGGCTTCGTGCTGGCCCGCAAGCCCGGCGGCGGGGCCTGAGCTCCCCGGCTAGCCGTTCGCCCTAGAAGTGCTCGACCTCTTCCTGGCAGTGAGCGCGCCGATGTCAGTGGCCCTCGCTAAAGTCCCGTGCCAAGATCCGTGCAGCGAGATCCAAGGGGGAATCTGCCATGTCCGGCACCGACCGCACTGCGTACGAAGGTTTCACCACCGAGGAGCGGGACGCGATGAAGGCGCATGCCCGGGAGCTGAAGACGGCGGCCCGGCGCGGCTCGCGTGCGCAGAAGGCGGCGCAGGCGGAGCAGGACGTGCTCGCGAAGATCGCCGAGATGCAGGACTCGGACCGGGTCATGGCGGAGCGTGTCCACGCCGTGATCACCGCCAACGCGCCGGTGCTCGCGCCCAAGCTCTGGTACGGGATGCCCGCCTACGCACGGGACGGCAAGGTCGTCTGCTTCTTCCAGAGCGCGGAGAAGTTCAAGTCGCGCTACGCGACCCTCGGCTTCAGCGACCAGGCGGAGCTTGACGAGGGCACCATGTGGGCGGCCGGCTTCGCCCTCACGGAGGTGACACCCGAGGTGGAGGAACGGATCGCGGCCTTGGTCAAGCGGGCGGTGGGCCAGCACTCGGCCCCGAGCGGTCACGTGACTTCATCCGCACGCTGACGAAGGAGCTGTGAAGCGCGCCGTGACCACCCTCGGCCGAGCCTAAACGGGTTGGGCCGACCGATCCCGGCTGGTACCGTCTGGGCAGCCGTGAGAGAACGCGAGGAGGTGAGACCCATGAAGGCTGTGTGCATGTGGGTGCTCCCCCTTTTCGTCACGGTGGGCGATTGACGTAGGTGTCGCCGGGAGCGCCTCGGACAAGGCACTCCTGAGAGGCAACACCTATGAACTCTGTGCACTTCACTTCAGGTGCGCGTGGCCACGCGGTCGTGGTCACGCGGATTTCGGACACGCTGTGGCACGCCGTGGAGGACGACCGGGAGGTCGGCCGCGGCGACGTTTCGCGTCGACCCGACGGGCGGCTCTTCATCAGCATCGACGCGTGGCACGGCGCGGTCTTCGACCGCATCGCCGGCTCGATGCTGGCGGACCTGCAAACTCCGCTGTACACCGTGGTCGACGAGGGCGACCAGGACTCGACATCCGCATGGGAGCGGGCCGGGTTCACCGCAGCACGCCGCGAGTGGGGCTATCTCGTGCCCACCGACCCGCGGGTCACCGGACTCGGCTCGGTGCGGCCCCCGTCGGGCGTGACGATCGTGCCCGCCGGCGAGGCGGTGGAGGACCGGCTGCGCGCCCTGGACAGCATCATCCGCGACGAGGTCGAGACGGCCGCCGGCTGGCAGACGATGCCGGCCGAGGTGCTGCCCCGCCCGGCGGGGACCACCGTGGTCGACCCGTCGAAGTACGCGGTGGCGCGGCACTTGGACGAGTACGTGGGACTGGTGCGGGTGGCACCGCTGACCCGGCAGCCGCGGATCGGGCTGATCGCTGTCCGGGCCGACTGGCACCGCCGCGGCATCGCCCGTGCGCTGCTGGGGCACACGCTGGGTTCGCTGCACCGCTCCGGGACCGCTGCGGCATGGGCCGAGGTGGACGAGTCCAACGCGGCGGCCACGGCCCTGTTCGAGGGCGTCGGCGCCCGGCGCACGGCCGGCACCCTGGAGCTCGTCCGGCACTGACGCTCCGACGCCGCATAAGACATCACAAAAAGAGAGAAGTGAGAGACCATGACAAAAACATCAGGGGGCGTGGAAGTCGAAGGCACCGTCACCGAGTGCCTTCGCAATGCCACCTTCAAAGTCGAGCTCGAAAACGGGCACACGGTGCTGGCCCACATCAGCGGGAAGATCCGCAAGAACTACATCAAGATCCTCCCGTACGACCGGGTGCTCGTGGAACTCAGCCCCTACGACCTCACCCGCGGCCGGATCCGCTACCGCTACCGGGCCTAGCGGAAGGCGTCGGCCGGGCAGCTCGGCCTAGGCCAGGCTCGTGACCGCCGCCAGCCGGTGTACGCCCCGGGCCGTGTCCGTCACTCCGGACAGGAAGCCCTGTGCTCGCGGGGACGCGTTCTCCGTGAGCCAGGTCGGGTCGATGTCGCAGACGGCGACGCGCACGCCCGTGCCGGCCAGTGCCAGCGGCAGGGTGTGGACGACCGTCGACGGGAAGCTGAGGATCGTACGGCCGATCGGGCCCCGGCGGGCGATCAGCTCCAGGGGGAGGTCCGGGCGGACTATCTGCAGGCCCGTCTCGGCGGCCAGACGGTGGAGTTTGTCCACGCTCTCGCGGCGGTGTGCGAAGTACCGGATCGCGCCGTGGGCCTTGGCCAGGTTGCGGACGGCGTCCAGGTAGCGGTCGCCGTCCACGACCCCCGTCTCGACCAGGGACGTGCCGACCATGTCCGCGCCCTTGCTGATGCGCGGCGGCCCGAAGCGGGCGCGGGTCCACGAGAAGTCGTTGGCGGTGACCCGCACTCCCTCCGGGGTCTCCGTCACCGGCATGGAGGAGAAGACCTCGACCCGGCGGTGGGCGCTCGGCGTCAGACGGCGGCGGGCCGAGGAGGACACCGGGGCGAAGAGCAGGTCGCGCGCCCCGGGGCGGCCGCCCTTGCGGTGCCAGCGGACGAGCCGTTCACCCCGGGCCAGCTGGGCGACGAACTCCATCGTCGCCGTGCCGTCGTCGACCACCACGAGATCCTTCGCCCGGGTGATCGTCAGGAGCAGCTGTACATAGCGGGAGAAGGGGTCTCCCATGACGATGCGGTCCGCCCGCCGCAGGGCCCCCGCGAGGCCGCCGATCGTCTGGAACGGGGCCGCCGGGCCGCCCCGTGCCTCCTCCCAGCGCACCCGGTACCCCTCGTCCCGGGCCAGGTCCGCCATGCGGCGCAGCTGCCCCCGGGTCATGGGGTCGGTCGGGGACAGGACGACGACCGTGAGATCCGCGCCGGTCTGTGGCGGGTCGCCGGCCACTGTCCGCCGCACCTGCGCCGGCACGGACGGCAGCGGGTCCGGCTCCGTGCCGCGCAGGCCCTGCAGATGCGCCCACTCCAGCACGTTCAGCAGCTGGACGGGGCTCTCCACGAAGGCGAGCGTGCGGGGAGGGTGGCCGGTGTGACCGGCGCGGGGGCTCATCGGCGTACGACCGTCCCGTGGTAAGTGACCTGGATTCACACCGAGACCGGCTCGCCCGCCGCCGCCGCGATCTCCGCCTCGGCGACGACCCCGGAGACGCGGCGCAGCTTCTTCATCGGGCCCAGCTCGGAGTCGTAGACCTTCTTGACGCCGTCACCGAGGGAGGCCTCGATGGTGCGGATGTCGCGGACGAGGCGGGTGAGGCCCTGCGGCTCGACGGAGGCGGCCTGGTCGGAGCCCCACATGGCGCGGTCGAGGGTGATGTGGCGCTCGACGAACACCGCGCCCAGGGCGACCGCGGCCAGCGTCGTCTGCAGGCCCGTCTCGTGGCCGGAGTAGCCGATCGGGACGTTCGGGTACTCCTTCTCCAGCGTGTTGATCACGCGCAGGTTCAGCTCCTGGGCCTTCGCGGGGTACGTCGAAGTCGCGTGGCACATGAGGATGTTGTCGGAGCCGAGGACCTCCACCGCGTGGCGGATCTGGCGGGGGGTGGACATGCCGGTGGAGAGGATGACCGAGCGGCCCGTCGCGCGCAGGGCGCGGAGCAGTTCGTCGTCCGTCAGGGAGGCGCTCGCCACCTTGTGGGCGGGCACGTCGAACTTCTCCAGGAAGGCGACGGCCTCGGTGTCCCACGGGGAGGCGAACCAGTCGATCCCCTTCTCCTTGCAGTACTCGTCGATCTGGCGGTACTCGTCCTCACCGAACTCCACGCGGTGGCGGTAGTCGATGTAGGTCATCCGGCCCCAGGGGGTGTCGCGCTCGATGTCCCACTGGTCGCGCGGGGTGCAGATCTCCGGGGTGCGCTTCTGGAACTTGACCGCGTCGCAGCCGGCCTCGGCGGCCACGTCGATCAGCTTGAAGGCGTTCTCCAGCTCACCGTTGTGGTTGATGCCGATCTCGCCGCAGATGTAGACGGGACGGCCGGGGCCGACCTCGCGCGAACCGAACGTGCGGATGCGGGAGTTGCTGCTCATGGGGGAGATGTCCTTACTTGGGGAGGGAATCGAGAGAGGGGCCGAGGATCCAGCTGGCGATCTCTCGGATCGCGCCGTCACCGCCGGGGACGGTGGTGACCGCGCGTGCGGCGCCGCGTACGACGTCGTGGGCGCTCGCGACCGCCACGGGCCAGCCGACGAGGGCGAAGCACGGCAGGTCGTTGACGTCGTTGCCGACGTAGAGCACGCGCTCCGGCGCGATGCCCTGCTCCTCGCACCACTGCTTCAGGGCGAGGTCCTTGCGGTCGACGCCGTGCAGCACCGGGAGCTTCAGCTTCCGGGCGCGGGCGGCGACCACAGGGTTCTGCTCCGTGGACAGGATCAGCATCTTCAGGCCGCTCCTGCGCAGGGCCGCGATGCCCAGTCCGTCGCCGCGGTGCACGGAGACGAACTCCCGTCCTTCGGAGTCGATCAGCACCCGGTCGTCGGTCTGGGTGCCGTCGAAGTCCAGTACGACCGCGTCGATGTCGTCGGCGGTCGGCAGCGAACCGGGGCGGTCCGCGTCGAAGAGGGGCGCCAGGGCCCGAGCACGCGCCAGGTCGTGCGGGTCGTCGATCTCCAGGACCCGGGCGGGGTCGGTGCGGACGAGTTCCGTACGGCCGAAGAAGCGGTGCTGGTGCTTGCGGAAGCCGGCCGCGTCCATCGCGTAGGCGGCGCCGGTCTCCAGGAAGTCCTGGGGGCGGTCCTGGCGGCGCGGGCGGTAGGACTTGTCGTGGTTGACGCCGTGGCCCGAGGCGGTCGGCGCGGGAACGGCATGGCCGCCGCCCGCCGCCGCGGCCACCGGGGCCGTGCCCGGCCCGGGTGCCGGACCCGCCGTGCCGGTGGCGCCCTCCGTTGCCGCCCGGCCGTGCGCGGTGAGTTCGTCGACCGCGTCCCGCCAGACGAATCCATGGAACGGCGCGACCGTCAGCGCGGTGTCCGCACCGCCTTCGATCACCGCCGACGCGACGCCGTCGATGTCCTCGCGGACGAGGAACGGGCTGGTGCACTGCACGAGCAGGACGACGTCGACCGCCGCGCCGTGCAGGGCCTCGTGGGCGTCCATGGCGTGCAGGACCGCGGCCTCGGAGGTCGCCGTGTCCCCGGCGATGGCGGCCGGGCGCAGCACGATCTCGGCGCCGGCCTCGCGGGCGGCGGCGGCGACGGCCTGGTCGTCGGTGGAGACGACGACGTCGGTCACCAGCCGGGTCGCCCGGCACTCGCGCACCGCGCGCGCCACCAGCGGGATGCCGCCGACGGGCGCGAGGTTCTTCGCGGGCACGCCCTTGGAGCCGCCGCGCGCGGGGATCACCGCGAGCACCCGGCGCATCGTCGCGCCTCGGCCCGCTTCCGGGTTGGACATGGGATCTACTCCTTGCATGAGGTCACAGCTCCCCCATCCGGCGGATCACCGGGGCGACCCGCTGCACGCCGTGGCGGTAGGCGCCACGCGCGGCGCGGCGGACGATCTGGCGGACCGGTCCGGGCTCCTTGTCGGCGGCGGGCGCGCCGGGCAGCGGGACGCCGTCGGGGCCGAGGTGGTGCCGGGCGAGGATGCCGGGCAGATAGCCGGGCGCGGTCTCGGGGGTGTAGTAGGGGGTCAGGGGCGGCAGGCCGCCGGGGCGGTCCAGCAGCTCGGCGATGCGTTCGCGGGCACTGTCGAAGGCCGTGCCGTACGTGCCGTCGGCCGCCACCCCCTGCCGGGCGACCCACTCCGCGTCGGCCACCGGCCGGTGTCCGGCGTCGAGCTGGTCCCAGGAGGCGAGGCAGCCGGAGCCGGTGAAGTGGTGGTTGCCGAGCACCTCGCGCACGCCCAGGTCGGTCAGGATCACCGTGGGGATACGGCGGTGCAGGGCCTCCAGGGCGGCCGTGGAGCTGACCGTGACCAGCAGGTCGGTGCGGTCCAAGACCTCGCCCATGTGGCCGTACACCAGCCGGAAGTTGGCGGGCAGGTCCTTGCCCTGGGCCAGCTTCTGGTACGGCAACTCCTCGATGTGGGTGGTGTGTTCGCCCGGCTTGGAGCGCAGCTTCAGCAGTACTTCGCGCTCGGGGTGCCTGCGGGCGTGCCCGATGAGCCGGTCCAGCAGGTACGTCCGGTCCTTGCGGCTGTCGGGGACGGACGGCTGGGCGGCGAACACCACGGTGCAGGGCTCGTGTTCACCGGTGTACGGCGCCCCGCCGAGGAAGGGCAGCGCGACCTCGGTGACCGAGGAGGAGTCGGCGCCCACCCCCTCGTACACGGCCCGGAACCGGTCCGCGTCGTGCCGGGAGTTGGCGAGGACGAGGTCCGCGCCGTGCCGCAGCAGCAGCCCGTCGGCGAGCTTCTCGTAGACGACACCGACGTACCCGGTGACGACGACAGGACGCGTGCCGTTGCCCGCCCAGGTGGCGCGCAGCCCGTGCAGCATCGCCTGGACGCCGCCGCCGACCAGGGCCAGGACGAGGATGTCGTACGACGATTCGCCCATGGCGCGCAGGAACTCGGCGCCGGTGACCTCGCGGAGTGAGTCCGCCCTGACGCCGATCTCCTTCAGCTGGCGGGCTGTCGGGGTGGCGCGTCCCCGCAGGAGGTAGCCGTCGAGCCGGATCCCGGCATCGGCGGGGGCGAGGCGCTGCGCGGTGAGCGCGCCCCACTTCCACCGGGTGTCGGAATCGGCGAGGACCGCGATCCGCAGGGACTTCGTAGCACTTGCTGGCACGCCGAAGACGCTAGGAAGCCATTCCGAGGTCCCGCCCAACCGGAACGCAACAAACGGTTAACAGCACATCGCCGAATGGCGAATCGGGCCGTGAAGGCGCGCGGAAAAAGCCCGGTTCACAGCTTCGCCATGTGTCGTTCACCCAGCATCAAGCGGACGGTCAAGACGAATGACGGGCTTCGCCCTAACGTCCCTGACGTGGTCAAGCTCTCCGTCATCGTGCCGTTCTACAACGTGCAGCAATACGCGCCCGACACGCTCAGGAGCCTCAAGGCGAACGCGCGTGAGGACTTCGAATTCATTCTCGTCGACGACTGTTCCCGCGACGGGACACCAGAGATTCTCGCGCGCGCGGAGCGCGAGCTGCCCGGGGCCGTGTACGTCCGGCACGAGCGGAACGGGGGGCTGGCGACCGCCCGCAACACCGGTATCGACCGGGCGCGCGGCGCGTACCTCACCTTCCTGGACGGCGACGACTGGCTCGCCCCCGGCTACTTCCCGCAAGCCGTTTCTGCCATGGAGGAGTTGGGTTGCGACTTCATCCGCACCGACCATGTGCAGTGCACCGCACGGTCGCGTACGGTCAACCGGGTGCCCGTCGGCCGGCGGAACGTGGTGCTGGACCCGCGGGAGGCGATCCTGCCCGCCGACCGGTCGACGTCCGTGGACTACGCGTACGCGTGGGCGGGTTTCTACCACCGCCGGCTCGTGGACAAGGGGCTGCTGCACTTCACCGACGGGCTGCGCACGGCCGAGGACCGGCCCTGGATCTGGAAGTTGCACCGGGAGGCGGAATCCTTCGCCGCGGTGAGTCTGCTCGGTGTGTTCTACCGGCGCGGAGTCGCCTCCTCGCTCACCCAGATCGGTGACGTCCGGCAGCTCGATTTCATTCGCGCGTTCGATCAGGTCATCGCGGAAACCGCGCAGGACCGGGATGCCGACCAGTTGCTCCCGAAGGCCGTCCGTACCTATTGCGCCATCATTTCCCATCATCTGGGATCCATCGAAAGGTTCGAGCCCGCGGTGGCGAAGAAACTGAAATCCATGAGTGCCGCCGCCCTGCGGCGCATGCCGCAGGACGTGCTGGACGAGGCGCTGGACTCCATGGACCTCCAGCGCGCCACCAAGCTGCGCCGGCTGCGCCGCCGTCCCGCCCCCGCGGGGGCCGCCGCGTGACCACCCAGATCTTCCAGGCGTCGACGCTGTACGGCACGGCCACGCTCGCCGCCGCCCTGGACTCCGGCTGTTTCCGCCCGGCCGACCGGCGGATCCTGCTGGTCTGCAACAACGCGGCCACGCCCGAGACCACCCCCGCGCTGGACGCGGCGCCCGGCTTCGAGAAGCTGCGCGACCGCTTCGACGACGTGATCTCGTACAACGAGACCCTCTTCCCGTTCCACCCGGGCGGCTGGGCACCCCGCGGGGACGATCTGCCGCTCTGGGAGCGGTTCCTGCGCCACGAGTGGCAACTCGGCTCCGATGGGGTGGAGTTGGCCGTCGAGTCGATCCAGGTCAACCCGTCGCTGGCGCTCGCGCAGATCTTCACCGGAGCCCCGGTGACGGTGTACGCCGACGGCCTGATGAGCTACGGCCCCACCCGCAACAAGATCGACCCGCTGGTGGGCACCCGCGTGGACCGGGTGCTGCACCTGGACCTGGTGCCGGGCCTGAAGCCGATGCTGCTCACCGAGTTCGGCGTGCCGGGTGAGATCGTGCCGACGGCCGCCTTCCTCAAGGTGCTCACCGAACTGGCGCCGTCCGGAGGCGAGTTGCCGGAGGCCGGGGAGCCCGCGCTGCTGCTCGGCCAGTACCTCTCGGCGCTGGACATCCTCACCGCCGAGCAGGAGGAGAACCTGCATGTGCGCATGCTGAAGGGCGCGGTGGCGCTCGGCCACACCACGGTGGTGTTCAAGCCGCACCCGTCCGCCCCGGCCCACTTCACCCGCTCGCTGGCGCAGGAGGCGGAGAAACTGCAGGTCGAGCTGATCGTGCTCGACACGCCGGTCCTCGCCGAGGTGCTGTACCAGCGGATGCGTCCCGCGCTGGTCGTAGGCTGCTTCTCCACCGCCCTGCTCACGGCACAGGCGCTGTACGGCCTCCCCGTCGCCCGGATCGGCACCGAGGTGCTGCTGGAGCGGCTGGCGCCGTACGAGAACAGCAACCGGGTCCCGGTGACCATCGTGGACGCGCTGCTGCCCGACCTCCGCGACCGTGGCGCCGTCACCGAGCAGCGCTCCGGCATGGACGTCGAGGCGCTCGGCGCGCTGGTCCGCGCGGTGGGCTTCGCGATGCAGCCGAAGATCTACCCGGGGCTGCGCCCGCAGGTCGAGACCTGGCTCGCGCGGCACCTGAACCCGCACACCCTGCGCTACTTCAAGCGCCGGCGCCTGTCCTCGCTGGCCCTGCCCGGCGGGGTGCCCGCCCAGCTGGCGTTCATCCCGCGCAACGCGACGGTCCGCCGGGTGGCACGGAAGGCGCGCAGTCTGCGCCGGTCGGCGCGCCGTTGACCGCCGGGGGCGGGGCCGCACGCGCGGCCGGGGAGCCATCAGCAGCTGGACCTCGTGACCGAACCAGGAAGGAACACCCCACATGGCTGCTTCACGCCCCGGCCTTACCGCCGAACCCGGCCCCCTCATATCCCGGGTCATACCCCGGGCGGCCCCCGTCCCGCCGGGCTCCGGCGGGCCCCAGGGCCGCCTGCTCGCCCTGGACGGTCTGCGGCTCGTCGCCGCGCTGATGGTCTGTCTCTACCACTACGCCGGCCGCGGCGGCCCGGTCTCCGCGTCCTGGCACGGGAGCCCGGCCCAGCTCTTCCCGGCCCTGTCCCGGGCGGCCGTCTACGGCAATTTCGGCGTGCAGTTCTTCTTCGTGATCAGCGGTTTCGTGATCTGCATGAGCAGTTGGGGCCGCACCCTCGGCGACTTCTTCCGCTCCCGCATCGCGCGCCTGTACCCCGCGTACTGGGTCGCACTGGTCCTGATCACGGGGGCGTCCCTCGCGCTGCCCGTCGTGGTCCACCCGGTCCGGCTGGACGAGTTCCTCGTCAACCTCACCATGCTGCAGCAGCCGATGGGCGCGACCCGCGTCCTCGGCGTGTGCTGGACGCTCTGGGTGGAGGTGCGCTTCTACGCCCTCTTCGCCCTGCTCGTCGTCCTGCGCGGGGTCACCTACCGCCGGGTCGTGCTGTTCGCCTGCGTCTGGACACTGGCGGCCGTCCTGTGCCACTCGTCCGGCAACGAGCTGCTGAACCAGGTGGTCATGCCCGAGTACGCCCCCTTCTTCATCGGCGGCCTGGCGCTGTACCTGATCCACCGCTTCGGCAGCGACCTGCTGGCGTGGGGCATCGTCGCGATGTCCTGGCTGCTCGCCCAGAGCGAGGCCACCGGCGGGTTGTGGGGCCCGCACCCGCACCGTGACCCCTACGTCGTCATCCTGATCGTCACCGTCGCCTTCGCGGCCGTCGCCGCGGTGGCGGTGGGCTGGACACGGTGGGCCTCCTGGCGCTGGCTGGTCACGGCCGGCGCGCTGACGTACCCGTTCTACCTGGTCCATGAACACCTGGGCTGGTTCGTCATCCGGGTGCTGCACCGGGGCCTCGGCCTGCCCGCGTGGCCGACGCTGATCGTGACCGTCCTGGGCATGCTGCTGCTGGCGTGGCTGATCCACCGGTTCGTGGAGAAGCCGTTCGGGCCGCGTCTGAAGCGGGCGCTGAAGGGGCGGGGGCAGCTCGGGGCCTAGGCCGACCGCTCGATGTCTGGGCCGACCGCTCGGGCCCGGCCGCCCGCTCAGCTGATCCCGTACCGCGCCCCGATGCCCGCGATCACCAGTGCGAGACCTTCCTCGAACTGTTCGTCGTAGCCGTCGAAGAGCAGCTGTCCGACCTCCGCGGCGAGCGGGTACCCGGCCATCCGCCGGGCGCGTTCCCCGACGTCGTACCCCTCCCGGCGCTCGCCCGGGAGGGGTACGACGCCCTGCTCCTCGGTGACGAAACCGATGGTGTACGCGCTCGCCGTACGGCCCGCCTGGACCGCCTGGGCAAGGGTGAAGCCGGCGTCCGTGAGCAGGCGCAGGTTCGCCTCCAGCTCGGCGGCGTGGTCCGTGCCCGTGAAGCGTGAGCCGCTGTACACCTTCGCCCCGTCGCGGTAGCCGAGCAGCGCGGCCCGCAGTCCGCGGTTCATCTTCAGCAGTCGCTCCTGCCAGGTGTCGGCGGCGTCGAGCGCGACGCCGGCGACCGTCCGCCGGTACATCTCCGTCGCCATCTCGTCCAGCAGCGCCTGCTTGTCCTTGAAGTGCCAGTACAGCGCGGGCGCCTTGACGTCCAGTTCCCTGGCGATGGCGCGCAGGGTCAGGCCGTCCAGACCGACCTCGTTCAGCAGGCGCAGCGCGGTGTCGGCGACGCGTCGGCGATCCAGGGGGGCGCGTTTCTCGGGGCTCACACTTGACAGCTTAACAGCGTTAAGGGCACGCTCATGGGCGACGGCACTTAACAGCGTTAAGGAGAATCGTGATGGATGTCCTGATCGTGGGCGCGGGCCCGACCGGTCTGGCCCTCGGCATCGACCTCGCGCGGCGCGGGGTGGCGGCGCTGGTGGTGGAGCGGGCCGAGGGCCTGTTCCCCGGCTCGCGTGGCAAGGGGCTCCAGCCGCGCACCCTGGAGGTCTTCGACGACCTGGGCGTGCTGGAGGCGATCCGGGCGGCAGGCGGTCCGTACCCGGCCCGGATGATCTGGAGGGACGGTGAACGCGTCGGCGAACAGTCGATGTTCGAGCCGGTGGAGACGGACGAGGGCGCGCCGGACACCGAGCCGCTGATGGTCGCGCAGTGGCGGACCCAGGAGGTGCTGTACGGGCGGCTGACCGAGCTGGGCGGGAAGGTCTCCTTCGGGCGCGAGGTGACCGGCGTCGCGCAGGACGCGGACGGCGTGACCGTGCGGTTCGCCGACGGTACGACCGCCCGTGCGCGGTACGTCGTCGCCGCCGACGGCGGCCGGTCGGTCGTCCGGCGCGCGCTGGGCGTCGGCATGACCGGGGAGACGGTCGACCCGGCGCGGTTCCTGGTGGCGGACATACGGCTGACGGGCCTGGACCGCGACCACTGGCACACCTTCCCGGGCGCCGACGACACCGGCGTCGCCCTGTGCCCGCTCGCCGGCACGGACGACTTCCAGCTGCAGGCGCGCCTCGCGCAGGGCACGGAGCCCGACCTGTCCCTGGACGGCGTCCGCAAGCTGGTGGCGGCGTACACCCACCTGGACGCCGAGGACGTCGGCCAACTGCGCTGGGCCTCGGACTTCCGGCCGCGCACCGGCCTCGCGGACCGGTTCCGGGTGGGCCGGGTGTTCCTCGCGGGCGACGCGGCGCACCTCCACTCCCCGGCCGGCGGGCAGGGCCTGAACACCAGCGTCCAGGACGCCTACAACCTGGGCTGGAAGCTGGGCGCGGTGCTGCGCGGCGGGGCGCCGGACTCTCTGCTGGACAGCTACGAGGAGGAGCGCCGGTCGAACGCGGCGGCCATGCTGGACCTGTCGACGGGCGTGCACCGCGGCGAGGTACGGCGCGGAAAGGCGACGGTGCAACTGGGGCTCGGCTACCGGGAGTCGTCGCTGAGCGTGGAGACCCGTGTGGACCCCACCGGTGTCCGCGCGGGCGACCGCGCCCCGGACGGCACGGTGTCCGGCGTCCGCCTCTTCGACGCGTTCCGTGGGCCGCACTGGACGCTGCTGGGCGCGGAGACCTCCGGCGTCGCCGGCGTGCGGGCGCTGCCGGCGGCGTCGGAGTCGTACGGCCCGGGTGTCTTCCTGGTCCGCCCGGACGGGTATGTGGGCTGGGCGGGCGACGCGGCGGACGGGTTCGAGGCCTACCTGGCCGAGGTGGGCCTCTGACGCCGCCTCCGGGCTGCCCTACGCGCTGGCCAGCGTCAGCTTCACGGCGAAGCCCAGGAACAGCGCACCGGCCGCCGAAGTGGCCGTCGCGGACAGCCGCTTGCGCCGCCGGAAGGCCGCAGCGAGCTGCGTCCCGCTGAATATCAGCGCGCTGAGATAGAGGAAGCTGGCCAGCTGGGCGAAGGCGCCGAGGACGACGAAGGACAGGGCCGGGTAGGCGTAGTGCGGGTCGACGAACTGCACGAAGAAGGCGACGAAGAACAGGATCGCCTTGGGATTGAAGAGGCTCACGACGAACGCGCGCCGGAAGGGCCGCTCGTCAGGGGCGGAGGCGGGCGCGGTGTCCTCGGCGGCCTTCTCTCTCCGTGTCCGCCACATCTGCCAGGCGGCCCGCAGCATGCCGATCGCGAGCCAGGTCAGATATCCGGCACCGGCGTACTTCACGATCCCGAACAGCACGGCGTTGGCCTTGAGCAGCGAGGCGACCCCGGCGGCGGACAGCGTCATCAGCACGGTGTCCCCGCACCAGACCCCGGCGGCGGCTGTGTATCCGGCCCGGACTCCGCGGCGGGCGGCGACGGAGAGGACGTAGAGGGAGTTGGGGCCGGGCAGCAGGACGATGAGGACCAGGCCTGCGAGGTAGGTGGGGAGGTCGATGACACCGAACATGGGAAGGAGTGTCGCACGGGGGTACGACAGTCAGCCGTCGGGTCGGGGTACTCGCCGAGCGACCTCGGTCAGCGTCGGCTGTCTCCCTCCGGTGCACCCCTGGGCAGCGTCCGAAGGGGGGACGCTCAGAACGCATCGCTGGGCACGTAACTCCCCCACACCTCGCGCAGCGCCCCGCACACCTCCCCCACGGTCGCCCGCCCCCGCAGCGCCTCCCTCATCGGATACAGCACGTTGTCCTCCCCCTCCGCCGCCTTCCGCAACGCGTCCAGCGCCGCGTCCACCGCCCCCTGGTCCCGCTCGGTCCGCAGCTTCTCCAGCCGCTCCGCCTGCCGGGCCTCGATGGCGGGGTCCACCCGCAGGGGCTCGTACGGCTCCTCCTCGTCCAGCTGGAAGCGGTTCACGCCGACGACCACCCGCTCACCGGAGTCCGTCTCCTGGGCGATCCGGTAGGCGTTCTGCTCGATCTCGGCCTTCTGGAAGCCCCGCTCGATCGCAGCGACCGCCCCGCCGAGGTCCTCGACCCGCCGCATCAGATCGACGGCCGCCTCCTCGACGTCGTCCGTCATCCGCTCGACCGCGTAGGAGCCCGCGAAGGGGTCCACCGTCGCCGTCACGTCGGTCTCATGGGCCAGGACCTGCTGGGTACGGAGAGCCAGCCGCGCGCTCTTGTCCGTCGGCAGCGCGATCGCCTCGTCGAAGGAGTTGGTGTGCAGGGACTGGGTGCCGCCGAGGACCGCCGCCAGGGCCTGGACGGCGACCCGGACCAGGTTCACCTCCGGCTGCTGGGCCGTCAGCTGGACCCCGGCCGTCTGGGTGTGGAAGCGGAGCATCAGGGACTTCGGGTTCCGGGCGCCGAACTCATCCCGCATGACCCGCGCCCAGATCCTGCGCGCGGCGCGGAACTTGGCGACCTCCTCCAGCAACGTCGTACGGGCCACGAAGAAGAAGGACAGGCGGGGCGCGAAGTCGTCCACGGACATCCCCGCCGCCACCGCCGTACGGACGTACTCGATGCCGTCCGCCAGGGTGAACGCGATCTCCTGGACGGGTGACGCGCCCGCCTCGGCCATGTGGTAGCCGGAGATCGAGATCGTGTTCCACTTCGGGATCTCGGCGGTGCAGTACTTGAAGATGTCCGCGGTCAGGCGCAGGGAGGGCTTCGGCGGGAAGATGTACGTCCCGCGCGCGATGTACTCCTTCAGCACGTCGTTCTGGATCGTGCCCGTCAGCTGGTCGGCCCGTACGCCCTGCTCCTCCGCCACCAGTTGGTAGAGCAGGAGCAGCAGAGCCGCCGGCGCGTTGATCGTCATCGACGTCGAGACCTGGCCGAGCGGGATGCCGTCGAACAGCACCCGCATGTCCTCGATCGAGTCGACGGCCACGCCCACCTTGCCGACCTCGCCGTGTGCGAGGGGCGCGTCGGAGTCGTGGCCCATCTGGGTGGGCAGGTCGAAGGCGACCGAGAGGCCCGTGGTGCCGTGGGCGATCAGCTGCCGGTAGCGGGCGTTGGACTCGGCGGCCGTCCCGAACCCGGCGTACTGGCGCATGGTCCAGGGGCGGCCGGTGTACATGGTCGGGTAGACCCCGCGGGTGAACGGGTACGTGCCCGGTTCGCCCAGTTTTCCGGCTGGGTCCCAGCCCTGGAGGGCCCCCGGTCCGTAGACCGGCTCGACCGGCAGCCCCGACTCCGACTCACGCGCCATGGATGCCTCCGCAGTACGTCCTGTCACCCCTCACCATGCCCCGTCGTTCGGCGGCGGTCACGCGGGGAAGCATCCCCGGCATGAGGATCTCGCGAAGACCGGCCGCCGTACTCACCTCGGCCGCCACCCTTACCGCGTTCACCGCCCTGTGCGGCTGCACCGTGCAGCCCCCGGACACCGATGGCAAACCCAGGGCACCGGTGCATGTCCAGCCCCCGGAACAGACCACCGCGCACACCTTCGGGCAGACACCGGGGCAGACACCCGGACAGCCCCCTGTGAGTGGGCCGGCGAATCCCACCCGGACGGCCCAGCAGTCACCGGCCGTACCGGCCGCGCCCCCGCCCCGGGTGCTGTGGTCGCGCGGCGACAGCGGGCCGGGCGTGCGGGAGCTGCAGGCGCGGCTGCGCCAGGCGGAGTGGCTGTTCGACGGGCCGACGGGGTCGTACGACGATCTGACCGAGCAGGCCGTCAGGGGCTTCCAGGGCAAGCGCGGGCTGCCGCAGACCGGGCGGACCGACTCCGTCACCTGGGAGCGGCTGGTGCGGATGACCCGTGCGCCCGGCACCTGGGAGCTGTACCGGATGGGCGGCCAGCCGGCCGGTGCGCCCGACCCGCGCTGTATGACCGGGCGTGTCCTGTGCATCGACAAGACGACGCGGACACTGCGCTGGCTGGTCGACGGCCGGACGCTGTCGACGACGGCGGTGCGGTTCGGGTCGCAGTACACGCCGACCCGGGAGGGTGTCTTCCACGTCTACTGGAAGGCACGGCACTGGGTGTCCACGCTCTACCACTCGCCGATGCCGTACGCGATGTTCTTCAGCGGCGGCCAGGCCGTGCACTACTCGTACGACTTCGCGGCACGCGGGTACGCGGGCGGCTCGCACGGGTGCGTGAACGTCCGGGACGAGACGGCGATCGCCCAGTTGTTCGCTCAGGTGCGGGTGGGCGACAAGGTCGTCGTCCACTGGTGAAACCGGTGACGACCGAGGTGCGGGACTGCGGGGCGCGGGCGGGACCGGGGGAACGTGCCCCGCCCGCGCCAGGTGCACGAGCCGTGGGTACGGGGGGAACCCCGGCTCAGTGCGACGGCCGATGACCAGTCGGCTCACTCAGTACTGCGTCCGGGGCTCCGAAAACGTCACACCTTGCGCGAAGAAATTTCCGCGAAGTACGAAACTGCAGGTCAGGGGTGGTGAGACGGGGTCGGCTTCGGGGCGGGAAGGGACCCGGCGCCGTCGCCGAGCCGGGCCGTGGCGCCGGCCCCGCGCTTGCCGGGGTGACCGCCGCCGCCCTGGCCGGGGTGACCGGGGCGACCTCGGCCGGGGTCGTCGTCGCCCCCGCCCTTGTCCTTGCCGCCGCCCTTGCCCGCGCCCTTGGTCTTTCCGTCGCCCCCGCCGTTGCCCTTGGCCTTGCCGCTGTCACCGCTCCCGTCGCCCTTGCCGCCGCTCTTCGTGCCGTCGGCCAGGTCGGCGGCGGACAAGACGAGTTTGCAGTACTGGCTGACGCGTGCGCTGCCGCCCGCCAGGTTCTCCAGCGTGCGCCGGCGGCCGGCCTCCAGTCCCCTGCCGTCCCGGAGGTCCCGGCAGGCCGCGGCCGCGTCCTTCCACCGGCGGCCGGGGGTACCGGAGAGTTCACCGGCGCCCGGGGCGTGGCTGCTTCCGGTGCGGTCGTCCGGTCCGGTGGCCTCGCCGGAGGCGCCGCCGCGGTGCGCTCCCGGACCCTGCGTCGTGCCCGGGGTGCCCTCGGGCGGTACCGAGGCGAACGGCGCCGCGGAGGTCGCGTCGGCGGAGACGGAGGCGGCGGGGCCGTGCTCCTCGGGCCCGAACGGCGTGCGCAGCATCCCGCTCCCGGCGGCCATGGCGACGCCGCCGAGCGTGCCCGCGGTCACCACGGCGGCGAGCGCCAGGCGCACCGGGCGGCCCCAGCGGGGGCCGCGGGCCGGGGTTCCGGTACGGCCCCGGGCACCGATGCGGATCAGGCCCGCGTCGGCACCGGGCACGGCCCGGCGGGAGGTGCCGGCCGCGCGGCCAGGGGCGGGGACGGGGACGGCCCGTTCGGCCGCGGTGGCCTCGCGGGCCTTGCGGAACGCGGCCAGGGCGGCCTGCTCACCGGGGAGTTCGCCGGTGGCCGGGGCCGCCTCCGCGGCGAGCGCGCCGAGCGCCCGGGAGAGGCGTTCGGCCTGGTCACGGGCGGAGGCGTCGACGGCTTCCAGCGACTCACCGCGCAGCAGACGTTCCGCCGTCCCACGGTTCAGCCACTTGTCCTGCTCGTCGGCCATCACATGTCCTTCTGCGTCCGCGCACGCGTATGCGTCACAGTTGCGGACGACACCGCGCGACCGCGCGGTTCTCGCTGGGGTGGGAGCGCGTCGAGCACGCCCACCGATTCCGGATCCTCGCCGAGCAGCTCCGCGAGCCGCTTCAGACCGCGGTGCGCCGCGGTGCGCACGGCACCGGCGCGTTTGCCGAGGGTCTCGGCGGCGCTCTTGGCGTCGAGGCCGACGACGACCCGCAGGACGACCGCCTCGGCCTGGTCCTGCGGGAGCCGTGCGATGAGGGAGAGGGTGCTGTCGGTGGCCAGGGCCTCCATGGCCTCGCCGGCCGTGTCGGACTCGGCGGCCCGGCCGGTCAGCTCCGTCTCGTCGCCGCCTATGGCGGGGCGGCGGCCGCGCATGCGTATGTGGTCCAGAGCACGGTTGCGGGCGATCCGCGCGGCCCAGCCGCGGAACCGGTCGGCGTCTCCGCTGAACCGGTCCAGGTCGCGGGCGATCTGCAGCCAGGCCTCGGACGCGACGTCCTCGGCGTCCGGATCCCCGACCAGTGTCCGCACGTATCCGAGCAGCCGTGGCTGCACGGAGCGGTACACCGTACGGAACGCGGTCTCGTCTCCGTCCTGTGCCGCACGCACCGCGGCGGTCAGCTCCGCGTCGTCCCCCAGCACCGCACTCCCTTTACGCCCGTTTGCCGGTCGGCGCGAAAGGCACGTTACGGCGTCAAACCGCTCCTCGTCCATGTCCGTAGAAGATGCAACTAACTCGTGACCGGGTGCGGATGTGCGCAGGGTGAGGGCCGGCGGGGCCGGGGTGTGACAGAAAACGCACTCCTGGCGCTGTATCAAGTACGGGCCGCGCGCGGCCCGTCCGCGCGACGGCCGGGGCCTCTCCTGTGGGGGGTGGCGGCCCCGGCCGTTCGCTCAGCACGGGGTGCACCGGGTGACGAGGATTACTTCTCCCCCAGCGGCGGGTCACGCGGCGACCGTCACGCTGGAGCGGAACCACTCCGCACAGTCCGCCAGCCGGGCCCTGACCTCGGCGGCGTCCGGGCCGACCACGACGATGTCGCCGGCCCGGTCGAAGGACTTGACCACGGGCCCGACCAGGTCGCCCGGGCCCTTGGTGACGGCGGCGGCCACGACGCCCCGCCGCCGCAGCAACTGTTCTCCGCCGGGTATCGACACCACCCGGCCCGCCGGAGCAGTGAGGAAGGCCCAGCCCAGGGACGCGTCACTCGGTGTTCCGGCCTCCGGCGGCGTGCTGCCGAGCACCGCGGCGGCCCAGTGCCGGTGGAGGTCGGCCCCGGTGGCGCGGCGCGTCACCTCGTCGATACGTCCGCCGCCGACCCTGCCGCCGCACTCGCCGAACACCAGGGACCCGTCGGACTGTTCGAAGACCTCCAGGTGGAACACCCCGTCCGAGTGCCCCAGGGCGGCCAGTGCGCGGCCGGTCAGAGCGCCCGCCCGGGAGTAGAGCCCGGGCTCCTCCTCGGGGGTGACCCGGACGGATCCCACCAGGGCCCCGGAATGTACGTCGATCACGTTGCGGAGGTACCGCGAGGCGCTCAGCACCAGGGTGCGGCCGTCCCGGACGACACCGTCCAGGTGCAGCTCGGCGCCGGGGACGAACTCCTCGACCAGCCAGGGGCCCTGGCCCGCCGAGGCGGCCCAACGATCCGCCTCCGCCTCCGAGTCGAGGCGGACGGTGTTCCGCGCCCCGGCGCCGGCCTGCGGCTTGACCACCACCGGAAACCCTCCCGCGTGCCGCGCCGCCGAAGCGACGTCCCGGGGAGTCCCCGCGATCCCGCAGCGGGCGGTCGCGATCCCGGCCGCACTGATCCGCCGCTTCTGCACGTACTTGTCGCGCAGGGCGACGGCCACATCGAGCGGCAGCGCCCGGACGCCACCGAGCGCGCCGACGGCCGCGGCGGTCGTCAGGGAGTACTCCTGGCCGCTCGTCACCAGGTCGAAGCCGCCGGGGGAAAGCCCGGCCCGCGCCAGCGCGAACAGGACGTCCTCGGTACTTCCGGCCTCGCCGGCGACGAGGACCTCCGCGCCGGCCGCGCCCCGGGCCCGGTCCGCGTCGCTCGCACTCACCACGCACGTGACCGAGCAGTCCTCCGCCCGGAGAGCATCGATCGCCAGCGGCTTCCAGCCGACCAGAAGGGCGTGGGGCGGGGGCGCGGTGCGGGACAAGGGAATCTCCGGGGCAGCAGTGTTCTGGACGTGCCGAATTCTCTGGCCTGAAACCCCGGCGGTCAATGGTGGCAAGCCTCACCAGACAGCCGTTCCAAGCGGCTATAGGGCTTAACGGACAGGTTCACGATGTTGTTTCAGATCACTCTTGTCAGTGACCGGGACGTCCGTTACGGTGAAGGTGATCATGATGAATAAGGCGCGGTTCGGGGGAATTCGTGCACGTGAGAAGTCTTGCGCGGGTCGTGACTTCGGTCACACCCACGAAGCGTGGCAGCCGCATCATGGTGGGCGGAGCGCTGGTCGACTCGTTCGGCAACGGGCTCTTCATGGCCGCTTCGACGCTGTATTTCGTGGGCGTCGTGAAATTCCCTGCAGCCCATGTCGCGGCTGTGCTATCAATAGCCGCCGTATTCGGTCTCGCCAGCCCGCTGCCGCTGGGTCATGTCGCTGATCGTTATGGTGCGGTACGTATTTATCTCGTACTCATGTGCATTCGCTCGGCGGGGTACGCGGCATACGCTTTCGTTCATGAATTCTCCGGTTATGCCGTGCTCACCTGCCTGCTGTGCGCGGCCGACCGGGCCTGTTCCCCGCTGCTCCAGGTGATCGTCTCGAACGTGGCCGGTGACGAGGAGCGGACCCGCGCCCTGGCGTCCATCCGCGCGGTACGCAACGCCGGCCTCACGGCCGGCCTGCTCGCCGCGGGTGTGGCACTCGGCCTCGACGTGCCGTTCGCCTTCCAGGCCGTGTTCCTGGTGAACGCGGCGTCGTTCCTGGTGATCGCCGGGATGGCCCGGTGGGCGGTACGGGTCGCCCGCGTGGCCGCGGGGCCGGCCCCCGTAGCCGACAGGGCCGCGGTCCAGGCGCCGTACCGCAACGTACGGTTCCTGGTGTTCACCGCGGCCAACAGTGTCCTTTCGCTGTACGACTCGCTGCTCCTGGTCCTGCTGCCGGTCTGGATCGTGCAGCGGACCGGCCTACCGCACGCCTGGCTGTCCGTCCTGCTCGCCGTCAACACGGTTCTCACGATCCTGTTGCAGGCGTACGTGCACCGCTTCGCCACCACGGTCCGAGGCTCCCTGCGGCTGCTGAGGGTGACGGCGGTGGCGCTCTGCCTCAGCTGCGGGCTGTTCGCCCTGGCCGAGGAAGTGCCACGGTGGGTGGCGCTCGGGCCGGCCGCTGCCGCGGTCGTCGCCCTCACCCTGGGGGAGAACCTCCACTCGGTGGCGAGCTGGGAACTGTCCTTCGCCCTGGCGCCGGAGGCCGCCCGGGCCCGCTATCTGGCGACCTTCAGCATGGGTATGACGGGCCAGCGCATCATCGGCCCGGCGCTGCTGGTCGGTGTGTTGTTGCCGCTGCACCTGTGGGCGTGGGGGGTGGTGGCGGCCCTCTTCGCCGCCGCGACCGCCGTCGCCGTGTGGTCGGGCCGCCCCCCGGCGCTGCCTGCGCCCAGAAGCACCACCGGCACCGCTGACGCGGCGGCACGCCAGGAGTGATCCGGGCCGCACGCCCGGTCCGTACCCCACCCCGCTTTCCCTCCTACCAGCAGCATCCGACTCTCCGGAAAACATCCGATCCTTCGAACAGAGAGCACACACCCTCACGCCATGCCTCAGATCACCTTCGTCCATCCCGATGGCCTGCGCTCCGT
The DNA here is from genome assembly GCF_040634095.1 of Streptomyces sp. NPDC007205. NCBI lineage: Bacteria > Bacillati > Actinomycetota > Actinomycetes > Kitasatosporales > Streptomycetaceae > Streptomyces > Streptomyces sp. NPDC007205. The sequence continues at coordinate 149,233 of NZ_JBEYEW010000001.1, read as the reverse complement.
CGTGGACGCACCCGCCGGCACGACCGTCATGGACGTGGCGGTGGACGACGCGATCGACGGAATCGTCGGTCAGTGCGGCGGCCGCCTGGTCTGCGCGACCTGCCACGTCTTTGTCGAGGAGGTCGACGGGGCACCCCTGCCGGAACTCGGCGCCGACGAGGACGACCTGCTCGACTACACCGCCGAGGCACGCCGCCCGAACAGCCGTCTGGGCTGCCGGCTGACCATCGGCGAAGACCTCGCGGGCCTCGTCGTACGCGTCCCGGAGAGCCAGACCTGAACCCGCGCGCGGTTCTTACCCGGCGACCGCCGTGAGGACGGCGTCTGCCGCGATCACCGCCCGTCCGCGAGAGCTAAGGAACCATGACCACGACACCTGTGAGAGCACTCACCGCGCCGGCCCGGACCGACAGCCCGGACCGCGGGGCCGGGTTCCCGGAAGCCCCGTTCCTGCACCTCCCGCCGGCCTTCATCGAGGAAGCCCTCGACGCCGTGCCGCGCGAGGCCGCGCACCGGTTCACGGACTCCTGGAACGACCTGCCGGCGGACGCGTACCTCGGCACCGACAGCCCCTACCGGTACCGGCGCTACGACGCGTTCCGCTTCGTCGGCACCGATCTGGAACGACTGCCCCGACGCCCCTTCGTCCAGGACCGCGCGGTGAACGGGCTCGTCGGCGGAGTACCCCGGACGTTCGCCCCGCTCCACCCGGCCGTGGCCGAGGGCCCCGCCCTCCGAGCCGTCGTACGGGCCTTCAGGGGCCTCCTCCCGGCCGGTGACCGGGACGCCTCCGACACCTGCGGCGTCCACCAGATCCGCGTGGTCGCCCGCACCGACGCGGCCGGCGACCCCGCCCCGGAGGGCGTCCACCAGGACGGCCACCACTACGTCGGACAGGTACTCATCCGCCGCGAGGGCGTGCACGGTGCCGAGTCCCGCCTGTACGACCTCGACCGCCGGCAGATCCACCAGGCCCGGCTCACCGAACCCTTCGAGTCGATCCTGCTGGACGACCGCCGGGTGTTCCACGACGTCTCACCGGTCACCACCTCTCCCGGAGCCGGCACCGGCGTCCGCGACATGCTCCTCATCGACTTCTTCTCCCGTACCGAACCGACGAAAGAGACCTCCCGTGACTGATACCGCCCCCGTGACCGCTCCCACCCGCCCGCGCATCGGTTTCTCCACCAACATCTGGGACAACCCCGCCGAGATCGTGGAGCACCTCGAATTCCTCGCCGGGCATTTCACCGACATCGAGTTCGAGATCGCCGAGGAGGCGCAGGAGGTCCTCTTCGGAGCCGACGGACCCGAGTACGAGCGGATCGTCGACGGGATGCGCCACGTCATCGACAAGCACGGACTGGACGTGTCGGTGCACGCCGCGTGGTACGGCCCGCACACCGACCTGGTCTCCCCCGACGAGCGGGAGCGCGCGGAGTCCATCAGCTACCTGCGCCGGGCCGTCCACCTCGCGGCGGACCTGAATGTGCAGCGCGTGACATACCACCCCGGCTACATGTCCCGCCGGCCCAACGACGTGCTCCTCGACGTGCTGCGCTCCTCGCTGGACCGCGTCCAGCCGCTGCTCTCCCGCACCGGTGTGCAGCTCTGCATCGAGAACATGGGCGCCAACCGCCCCCGCTACGTGGTGTTCTCCCCGGAGGAGCACGTCGAGCTGTGCCGGAGCACCGGCACCTGGATGACCCTGGACGTACCCCACCTCGCCACCGTCCACCTTCCGCGCGGCGACTACGACGAGGCGCTGGCCATGGTCGCCCCGTACGTCCGCACGGCCCACATCGCGGACATCAAGGGCGCCGACCACACCCACATCCCCATCGGCGAGGGCGACTTCGACCTGTGGGGGTCGCTGGAGACGCTCGGCACCTACGGCTTCGACGGCGCCGCCGTCGTCGAGGAGTTCGCCAAGGGTTACCAGCCGGAGCAGTACCTGGAGGCCGCCCTTGACTTCCGCCGCCGCTGGGACGCCGAGGGCGCCCGCCTGCGGGGCGAGGGATGACCACATCGCCGGCCGTCGCTGATCCGGTCCCCCGCCCGCCGCGGACCCGTCCCCGCGAGCACGTGGCCGAACTGCTGGGAGGCATACGGGCGGACGAGGACCGGATCGCGGCCACGGTCAACCTGGCCGCCTTCGAGAACGTGCTCTCCCGTACGGCCACGGCGGCCCTGCACGGACCGCTGGCCAACCGGTACCTCATCGGGTACGAACGGGAGCGCCGCGGACTGGACCCGCTGCTGCGCTCCGGGCTGCTCACGGCCGCGTATCCCGGGGTCGACCGGCTGGAGCGGGAAGCGGTCAGAACCGCCCGCGCCCTGCTGGGCGCCGATTGGGTGGACTTCCGGCCGCTGTCGGGACTGCACGCCACGATGTCGGTGTTCGCGCTCCTGACCGCTCCGGGCGCCCTGGTGTACTCCATCGCGCCCGAGAACGGCGGCCACTTCGCCACCCGGCCCCTGCTGGAGTCGATGGGCCGCCGCTCCGCGTACCTGCCGTGGTCCGTGGAAGCCGGAACCGTCGACATGGCCGGCTTCTCCGCCCTCTGGCGGCGGGACCCGGGCGCGATGGTCTTCCTCGACCACGGCGTGCCGCTCGTACCGCTGCCGGTCCAAGACCTCCGCGCGGCCGTCGGCACCCGCGCGCTGCTGGTCTACGACGCCTCGCACACACTGGGCCTGGTCGCGGGCGGAGCGTTCCAGGACCCGCTCGGCGAGGGCTGCGACATCGTCCAGGGCAACACGCACAAGAGTTTCCCCGGCGCGCACAAGGGCCTTGTCGCATTCGCCGACGCCGGCACCGGCCAGGACTTCTCCGACCGCATGGGCCAGGCGCTGATCTCCTCCCAGCAGACCGGCCCGACCCTCGCCAACTACATCACCACTCTGGAGATGGGCGTCCACGCCGCCGCGTACGCCCGGCAGATGCTGTCGAACCGGGAGGCGCTCGCCACGGCACTGCGGGAGGAAGGCTTCAGCCTGTTCCGCCCGCCGGATGCCGCCCGGGAGAGTCAGAGCCACGTACTGCTGCTCGAAGCCCCGGACCGGCCGGGCCGCACCGGCGGCTACGCACTCGCCGGCCGGCTCGTGCGGGCCGGACTGGCCCTGAACGCACGTCCCGTCGAAGGACGGGTGATGCTTCGGCTGGGTGTCCAGGAGGTCACCCGCCGCGGCATGCGGGAAGCGGAGATGGCCCACCTGGCCGAGCTCATGGCGCGGGCCGCGCACGCCGGCCCGGCGGACGGGACGGCCGACGGCCCGCCCGGCGGGGTCGCTGCGCGGGTGGCCGCGCTCGCCGGATCGTTCTCCTCCGTGGCCTACGGATTCGACGACACGGACACGACGGAGATGACGAGATGACCACACCCGACACGGTGTTCTTCCTCGGCAACGCCCGGTACGGCGAGTTCGAGCCGCTGCGCGCGTCCGGCCTGCGGGTCGGTCTGATCCGCGATGTCCGCGCCCGGGGCTGGTGCGCCGACGACGAAGCCTTCGACACGGTCTTGCCATGGGACCCCGAAGAGGGTGCCGAGGGCCTGGCAGCCCTCGCCGGACGGCTCCGTGAGGAGCCCGCGGCCTGCGTGCTCAACCTCCGGGAGGCGTACGTCGAGCCGTACGCGAGGCTCCTCGCCGTACTCGGCCTGCCCGCGCTGCCGGTGGACGAGGTCGCCGCGCTGCGCTCGAAGGAACTGATGCGGCGGCTCTTCACCGAGCGGATCGGGGAGGACAGCACCGGCCGCTTCGGCCGGGCCGGATCGGCGGCCGACGTCGTGGACTTCGGCGAGCGGAACGGCTGGCCCGTGGTGGTGAAACCGGCGGCGCTCTACTCCAGCCTGTTCGTGCTCACCGTACCGGGACCCGAGGCCGCGGCCGAGGTCTTCGAACAGGTCCGGCAGGGCGTCGCCGAGCACGTCCGGGCCAAGGGCATGCCGGAGCGGTTCACCGCCCTCCAGGTCGAGGAGTTCCTGTCGGGGAGTAACCACTCGGTGGACCTGGTCGTCGACCGCGACGGCACACCGTGGCCGAGCCCCGTCGTCGACGTCCTGACCGGCGCCGACCTCGGCGGTGATGACTTTCACCACTTCGCCCGGTTCGCACCGAGCCGCGCCGACGGGGAGAACCAGCAGCGGATGACCGGGCTCGCGGTCGATGCCGTCCGGGCCATGGGCCTGCGGCTGTGCGCCGCGCATGTCGAGTTCATCCTCACCCCGCAGGGCCCCCGGCTGCTGGAGGTGGGCATCCGGCCGGGCGGCCACCGCGCCCGGGTCCTCCACCAGGCCCACGGCATCTCGTTCATGGACGCCTACGCCGCGGTGCTGCGCGGCGAGGAGCCGGACCTGACGCCCCGGTACGACCGGCCCTTCGGCATCGTCACACCGTTCGCCCGGGACACCGGCGTCTTCACCGGCCTGCGTGGCTTCGACCGCGTGACCTCCCTGCCCACCTACGCCGGGCACAGCCTCTACCACGCACCGGGTGCGACCGCCGGGACCGCGGCACACGGGCACTGGCAGATCCTGTCGGCCGAGCTGTCGGCCGAAAGACCCGCCGACCTCCTGCGCGACATCACGGCGGTGTGGCAGCTGTCCGACCTGGTGCAGACCCGCCCGTCCGAGGGGCGGAAGGTGCCGTCGGCGGGCCGACCGCACCTCCTGATCGTCGGCGGCAAGGACTCCGGGTTCCGTTCGATCGCCGACCTGGACGTGCGGATCACACTCCTCCAGGAACGCGCCAACCTCAGCGAGCTCCAGGAGCGGCGCGCCGACGGCCTGTTCGTCGTCGAGCAGCTGGACCCCGCGTGGGCACGGACCATGGCCGGGTCCCTGCACCGCGGGGAGGCCCCCTTCGACGCCGTGCTGTCCTTCGCCGAGCAGCACCTGCTCACCGCATCGCTGATCGGTGAGGACCTCGGCATCGCGCACAACCCGGTCCGGGCCGTACGGCACAGCCGGGACAAGGGCCTGATGCGCGACCTGCTGGCCGCACACGGACTGCCGACGGTACGCCACCGGGTGTGCGCGGACGCCGGTGAAGCGGCCGCCTTCCAGCGCGAGCTCGGCACCCCTGTGGTGCTCAAACCGGCCGACGGCTCCGGCAGCCGCGGTGTGACCCTCGCCCGTACCCCGGCGGAGGCCGCCGAAGGCTGGCACCGGGCCGGGAACACGGCGGCCACGGTGATCGCGGAGGAGTACGTCACCGGGCAGGAACTGAGCGTCGAGACACTCACCCTGGACGGCACCCACCACGTGGTCGCGGTCACTGAGAAACTGACCTCGGGCGCCCCCTCGTTCGTGGAGACCGGGCACCAGATGCCGGCCGCCCTCGAACCGGCCGTGGCACAGTCGGTCGCGGACACGGCCGGCGCGCTGCTCACCGCCCTGGGACACCGCTGGGGGCCGGCCCACACCGAGGTCATGCTCCGGGCCGACGGCTCACTCGCCGTCATCGAGACCCAGACGCGCTTCGGCGGGGACCAGATATGGGAGATGGTCGAACTCGTCACCGGCGTACGGCTGGCCGCCGCCACCGCGGCCGGGCTCCTCGGCATCGAGACCCCCGCCCTCCCCGCCTCGGCCGGTGGCGCCGCCATCCGGTTCTTCGCGCACGAGGACGTCGTACTGAGAGGCGTCGAAGGGGTCGAGGAGGCCCGGAAGCTGCCCGGCGTGGTCGAGGTGAGGGCCACCGTGCGGCCCGGCCTGCGGCTCGGCCCGCTCACCGGTTCCGGCAGCCGCCAGGGCTATGTGCTGGCGGTCGGCGAGACCCGGCAGGAGGCGGTCACCCGGGCCGAAGCGGCCCACGCGGCCGTCCGCTTCGATGTGCGGGACGGAGGCGACGAGGCGGTCCGCGACGCCCCCCGCCCCGCATGACGTAGTCCTCTTCCCAGAGGTCTCACGTGCCGAATCGCCGCCGCGACGCCGTTCACGCATGCCCGTTCCGGTGCTCGTCCGCCGCGCCCTCGTCCAGCCCGACCCCGGCGCCCAGACTCCGGGCGAGGCGCTTCAGCCCGCGGTGCGCGGCGCTGCGGACGGCGCCGGGGCGCTTGCCGAGGACGCGCGCGGCGGCCGGGCCGTCGAGGCCGACGACCACCCGCAGCAGCACCGCCTCGGCCTGGTCGCGCGGCAGCCCGCACACCAGCTCCAGCGCCCGCTGCGTGGACAGCGACTCCAGGGCCTCGTCATGGGTGCTGTGCCGGCCGGGCAGCTCCAGCACGTCCTGTTCCAGCGGCGCGGCCCGGGGCCGTACCCGCCGGCGGCGCAACTGGTCGAGGGCGCGGTGCCGGGCGATGGTCGCGGTCCAGCCGCGGAAGCCGGCGCCGTCGCCCTGGAACCGGCCGAGGTCGCGGGCGATCTGCAGCCAGGCGTCGGCGGCCACGTCCTCCGCGTCCTCGCCGACGAGACCATGGAGATAGCCCAGCAGAGCGGGCTGCACGATCCGGTAGGCCACCGCGAAGGCGGTCTCGTCGCCCTGCTGGGCGCGCGCGACGGCCTCGCCCAGCTCCCGGTCCCGCGGCTGCGGGCGTCGGGGTTCCCCTCCCTGGCCCAAGACGTCCTCGTTCGTGCCGAGTTCATGGCCACTGCGTGGCTCGTCCCTCACGGTCCGACACGCTCCGGCCGTGTCCCCGCCCTCCACGATGATCTGCGCCGTGCCGCACAGAAGTGTCACAGCCGGGCGGTTCCTCCCGGCTGCCGGTGCCGTGCGGCCCCGGCCGGTCAGCGGGAGCCCGTCGCGTCCCGGCACAGCAGGCGCAGCGAGCCGTGGCCGCCGTAGACGCGCCGGGCCTCGTCGATGGGGTCCCAGAGCTTGCCGTCGGGGGTGCGCACCCAGTGGTCGCCGCCGGTCGCCCACCACTCGGCGCCGGTCTGGCGGACGATCACCTCACCGGCGTAGGCACCGAAGCCGCGCAGCACGCTCTCGACGGCGGCGTACGGCGGCCCCTCACGGCTTATCTCCTCGATCATCCGGTCGACCCGCCACAGGCTCTGCGCCGAGTAGTCGAGCCGTACCCGGGCGCCCTCGCGCATCGTCGCCACGGTGTCCGCGGCCCACCGCACGGGCTTCGCGGCGGCGGGCGGCCTGGTGTCCTGCTGTGCTGTCACGTACGAGGCTGTCACATACGGAAAAGCGATCCGCTCCGCTTCGGCGTCACCGGGTTCCGGGGCGTTTCACCAACCGTCGCGGAACCGGCTCAGGCCCACCGCAGGATGCTCACAGGACTCGCGCAGCCAGGGCGTTTCAGCCGCTGGACTCGCTGCGCGCCCGCCGTGACACCACCGCCCGCAGCACCCGCCGCCCCTCGATCGACAGGTCCAGCGCGCGGCGAAGGCCGTGCGGGCCGTGTTCGGCCAGAAGTTCCAGCACCGCGGTCTGCCGGCGCAGCTCCGCCGCGACCAGCGGAGGCAGGTCAGCCGTGTCTCCCGCGCGCCCGGCATCCAGGCCGTCCGCCACCGGCGTACCGTCCGCCGCAGGATCCAGCAGCCGATGTATGCGCAGCGAGGCGACCGAGCAGGCGTCGGCCCAGGGCCGCACCGCGTCGGCGGTGCACTCGGCCGGGGCCGCCTGCAGCATGCGGCGGACCAGCCGCGCGGCCTCGTCGTCGGCGGGCTCCTCCGCGCCGTGCGCCCCGCGGGCCTTCTCCAGGCCCGCGGCCCAGCCGGAACCGTCGGCCAGGCTCGCCCACAGGGGCCGCAGCAACTCGTCGTCGGCGCCGAGCAGAGGCAGGCACCGGTCCAGACAAGCCAACCCGCTGGCGGCCAGTCCACGTTCGTCGGCCTGTGCGATCAGTTCCACCAGGCTCATGAAATGTCTCCCTCACCAGGGCGCCGCCCCATACGGAGCCCGCACTTCCCCTTACTGCGTGCAACGGCGCGGGAGTGTCACAGCGGATGTTCTCAGCCGAGCCGGTCCGCGAGATTCCGGAAGTCGGCCCAGGACAGCGCGGGCCTGCCCGGGTCCCACAGCTTCTGCACGGTGGCCCGCAGCGGCATCCGGATCCCGGCCGCGACCTGCGCCTCCGTCTGCGCGTTCGGGAAGTCGCTCCACACCGCGAACGAGCCGCCGAGGATCTGCCCGTCGTAGCTCGCCGGTACGGCGCTCGTGCCGCGCAGCACCCGCGGGTTCCACTGCTCGTAGATCCGCTGCCCGGTCGGGTACACGAAGGTCTGCGGCTGGCCGAGGACGTAGTAGAGGAACTCGTCGTTGTAGTTGAGCACCTTCCGCCCCGCGCTCAGGTACTCCACGGGCTGCCGGGCACCGATCTCCTTGCCGGTCCAGTAGGCGACCTGGAGGTCCTTGGCCGCCTGTACGGAGGTGCCGCGGAAGAAGCCGTCGTTCCAGACGCGGACGGTCCTGTCGTGGGCGCGGACGGTGTCGGCGCGGTCGTTCAGCCAGCCGGTGGTGAGGTCGGCGACGGTGCCGCCGGCGCCGTAGGCCTGCCGGGCCGCGGTCGCGAGCTGCGGGTACGAGGTCTGCGGGTCCTTCACCGTCAGCGCCTGGTACTCGTCGCCGCCGAGGTGCCACTGGTTGCCGGTGAACAGCCCCGCGTACTCGTTCAGCAGATCGTCGACGATCTTCGCGGAGGCGGGCTTGGAGATGTCGATCGCGCCCTTGGTCGCGACCCCGCTCGCGTTGCGCAGCTGGAGGTCGGGGTGGGCGGCGAGGACGGCGCCCAGGTGCCCGGGCGAGTCGATCTCGGGTACGACGGTGATGTGCCGGCTGTTCGCCAGGTCCACGATCTGCCTGACCTGCGCCTTGGTCAGATGGTCCGGGGAGACGATCTCGGGGTGGGTACCGGACTCGATCCGGAAGGCCTGGTCGTCGGAGAAGTGCAGCCCCAGCTCGTTGAACTTCAGGTCCCCCAGCTCCCGTATGCGGTCCTCTATCCAGGACTCGGAGTACGGTTTGCGCGCGATGTCCAGCATGAACCCTCGCACCGGCTTGGCGGGCTCGTCCCGCACGACCCCCTCCGGCGCCGTACCACCGCCGTGGACCTCCTGCTTCAGCGTGCGGGTGCCGTAGAAGACACCGGCCTCGCCGGGGCCGCTGATGTCCACCCGCCCGTCGCGGACGGTCATCGTGTACGACTCCTGGTTCCCGCCCCCGCCGCCGAGCGCCAGCCGGACGTCCCCCGCCCGCACGTCGTCCTTCTGGCCCGCGTAGCCGATCCCCAGCTCCCCGGCTATCAGCCGGCCCTCGTCGGCCAGCTCCCCGTCGCTGATCACCACCCGGTCCGCCTTCTGCGGCTTCCAGCCGGGTCCGCGCGCCGGAGTGTGGGAGCGCACCGCGGGTATCGTGCGCGGCGCCTGCGACAGCGGATAGGACCCGCTGGGCCGCGGACTCGCCGAGGGCGTGGCCGCCCCGTCGGAGGACGTGCCGGCCACCCGGCCCGACGAGGACGACTGCTGCCGCGCACCGCCTTCCGGCTGCCCGCCGCCCCCGTCCGCCGAGGCCCACACGCCGACGCCCGTACCGAGCGCGACGGTCCCGACGAACGCGGCGGCCACCACGGCCCGCTTCCGTATCACCTGCTGCGCCAGAGCACGGCGCTTGTGCTGGGTCACCCTGCCAACGTACGACCGATCGGGGTCTACTCCGTCATCGAGGCGCTCTGAAACTCTTCCGTCCGAGTGAATTTCAGGCATCACACCGACACACAGTGACCACTCTCGATAACCTGACGACACACCTTTCACAGCATCCCCTGCCACGCCACATGTGACGCGAGGACCCACGCTGCCCGCCCACCGTCTCCCGTATCTCCCCAAGCCCCTCGACGCCTTCAACAACGCCCCCGGCGACGAGGCCCGCACCCTCCTGCTGCACTGCCTGGGCAGTCTGCGCTGGTCCCACCGCATCGCGGACCACCGCCCCTACCCCGACCTGGACTCCCTCCTGGCCGCGGCGGACGAGGCGGCGTACGACCTGTCGCCGGGCGACCTGGCGGAGGCCCTGGCCGGAGAGTCGCTGCTTGAGCTGCCCGAGGACACCTACTCCGCCGCCTCCATGGCCCTGAGCGCCGCTCACGCCGCCTACGAGGCCCGATTCGGGCACGCATTCGTCATCTATCTGGGCGATATCCCCCCGGACGAGGCCCTCGATCACACCCTTGAAGCCATCCGATCACGATTGACGAACGATCCGGAGGAGGAACGGGTCACAGCGGCGGAGGAGCTGAGGCGCCTTGCCCGAGGGCGGCTACTGGCCCGACTCAGGGGCGCGGGGAACCGCGCGACCACCCCCAGGGCACCGGCAGTCGGCACATAACAGGACAGACCACCCCCGTAGCCGCAGGCCCCCTAACCCATCCGGTGCCACTTTGATCACACCGGTAGGCCCCCCGTAAGGCACAGCGCAGCGTCTCGCTACGATGCTGGGGGCCGGTGGACCGTACCCGGCCGGGCCCGACCGACAGTGAAGCCGGCGCGGCCCTAGTCCCCGCTCCCGGAGGGTTCTTCCGTGCCGGCTGGAACGCTGTACCGCGGACGGGAAGGAATGTGGTCCTGGGTGGCTCACCGAGTCACCGGCGTCCTCATCTTCTTCTTCCTGTTCGTACACGTGCTGGACACCGCTCTCGTGCGTGTTTCCCCCGAGGACTACGACAAGGTCGTAGCCACGTACAAGACGCCGATCGTCGCGCTGCTGGAGTACGGCCTCGTCGCCGCCATCCTCTTCCACGCGCTCAACGGCCTGCGTGTCATCGCCGTCGACTTCTGGTCGAAGGGCCCGCGCTACCAGAAGCAGATGTTCTGGACCGTGATGGGTGTCTGGATCGTGCTGATGCTCGGGGCGATCTACCCGGTCCTCGGTCACGCTTACCGTGTTCTCTTTGGGAGCTGACGCCGATGTCGACCACTGAAACCACCGCGTCCGGCGTCGGCCCCGTCGAGGGTGCCGCCTACGACGTCGACAACCCGGCCCCGCTGATCGAGGCGCCGCGCAAGCGCACCAAGAAGACCCCGAAGTCGACCCGGGGCAACTTCGAGCTGGCGGCCTGGCTCTTCATGCGCCTGTCCGGCATCGTGCTGGTCGTGCTGGTCCTCGGCCACCTGCTGATCCAGCTCGTGCTGGACGGCGGTGTCTCCAAGATCGGCTTCGCCTTCGTGGCCGGTCGCTGGGCCTCCCCCTGGTGGCAGGTCTGGGACCTGCTGATGCTGTGGCTCGCGATGCTGCACGGTGCCAACGGCCTGCGCACGGTCATCAACGACTACGCCGAGCGCGCGAGCTCCCGCATGTGGCTGAAGGCCCTGCTGTACACCGCCACGGTGTGGACCATCCTGCTGGGCACGCTGGTGATCTTCACCTTCGACCCGAACATCCGCTAGGCACGGGGCTGCGAGAATCATGAAGATCCACAAGTACGACACCGTCATCGTCGGCGCCGGTGGCGCGGGCATGCGCGCCGCCATCGAGGCGACGAAGCGCAGCCGCACCGCCGTGCTGACCAAGCTCTACCCCACCCGCTCCCACACGGGCGCCGCGCAGGGCGGCATGGCCGCCGCGCTCGCCAACGTGGAGGAGGACAACTGGGAGTGGCACACCTTCGACACGGTCAAGGGCGGTGACTACCTGGTCGACCAGGACGCCGCCGAGATCCTGGCGAAGGAGGCCATCGACGCCGTCCTCGACCTGGAGAAGATGGGCCTGCCGTTCAACCGCACCAAGGACGGCACCATCGACCAGCGCCGCTTCGGCGGTCACTCCCGCAACCACGGCGAGGCACCGGTCCGCCGGTCCTGCTACGCCGCGGACCGCACCGGCCACATGATCCTCCAGACGCTGTACCAGAACTGCGTCAAGGAGGGCGTGGAGTTCTTCAACGAGTTCTACGTACTGGACCAGCTGATCACCGAGGTCGACGGCGTCAAGCGCTCGGCCGGTGTCGTCGCCTACGAGCTGGCGACCGGCGAGATCCACATCTTCCAGGCGAAGGCCGTGATCTACGCCTCCGGCGGCTGCGGCAAGTTCTTCAAGGTGACCTCCAACGCGCACACCCTCACCGGTGACGGCCAGGCCGCCGTCTACCGCCGGGGTCTGCCACTGGAGGACATGGAGTTCTTCCAGTTCCACCCGACCGGCATCTGGCGCATGGGCATCCTGCTCACCGAGGGCGCCCGCGGTGAGGGCGGCATCCTGCGCAACAAGGACGGCGAGCGCTTCATGGAGAAGTACGCTCCCGTCATGAAGGACCTGGCGTCCCGTGACGTCGTGTCCCGCTCCATCTACACGGAGATCCGTGAGGGCCGCGGCTGTGGTCCCGAGGGCGACCACGTCTACCTGGACCTCACCCACCTGCCGCCGGAGCAGCTGGACGCCAAGCTCCCGGACATCACCGAGTTCGCGCGGACGTACCTGGGCATCGAGCCGTACACGGACCCGATCCCGATCCAGCCGACCGCGCACTACGCCATGGGCGGCATCCCGACGAACGTCGAGGGTGAGGTCCTGTCGGACAACACCACCGTCGTCCCGGGTCTGTACGCGGCCGGCGAGGTCGCCTGTGTCTCCGTGCACGGCGCCAACCGCCTCGGCACCAACTCGCTGCTGGACATCAACGTCTTCGGCCGCCGCGCGGGCATCGCCGCCGCCGAGTACTCGGCGAAGGCGGACTTCGTCGAGCTGCCGGAGGACCCGGAGACCCTGGTCGTCGAGCAGATCGAGCGGCTGCGCAACTCCACCGGCAACGAGCGGGTGGCGGTCCTGCGTCGTGAGCTGCAGGAGACCATGGACGCCAACGTCATGGTGTTCCGCACCGAGCAGACGATCAAGACGGCCGTCGAGAAGATCGCCGAGCTGCGCGAGCGCTACAAGAACGTGGCGATCCAGGACAAGGGCAAGCGGTTCAACACCGACCTGCTGGAGGCCATCGAGCTGGGCAACCTGCTGGACCTGGCCGAGGTCATGGCCGTCTCGGCGCTGGCCCGCAAGGAGTCCCGCGGCGGTCACTACCGCGAGGACTACCCGAACCGCGACGACGTCAACTTCATGCGCCACACCATGGCGTACCGCGAGGTCGGCGCCGACGGCTCGGAAACCGTCCGTCTCGACTACAAGCCGGTCGTCCAGACCCGCTACCAGCCGATGGAGCGTAAGTACTGATGGGTACCCCTGTTCTGGACAAGGCGGACGCGGCCGGCCAGCCCGAGCCCGGCTTCGCCGACTCCCCCTACATCACGGTCACCTTCCGGGTCCGCCGGTTCAACCCGGAGGTCTCGGCGGAGGCGGCCTGGGAAGACTTCCAGCTGGAGATCGACCCCAAGGAGCGTGTCCTCGACGGCCTCCACAAGATCAAGTGGGACGTCGACGGCACCCTCACCTTCCGCCGCTCGTGCGCGCACGGCATCTGCGGCTCGGACGCGATGCGGATCAACGGCAAGAACCGCCTTGCCTGCAAGACGCTGATCAAGGACATCAACCCTGAGAAGCCGATCACGATCGAGCCCATCAAGGGCCTGACGGTCCTGAAGGACCTGGTCGTGGACATGGAGCCGTTCTTCCAGGCGTACCGGGACGTCATGCCGTTCCTGGTCACCAAGGACACGAACGAGCCGACGCGTGAGCGGCTGCAGTCGGCCGAGGACCGCGAGCGCTTCGACGACACGACGAAGTGCATCCTCTGCGCGGCCTGCACCTCCTCCTGCCCGGTGTTCTGGAACGACGGCCAGTACTTCGGTCCGGCCGCGATCGTGAACGCCCACCGCTTCATCTTCGACAGCCGTGACGAGGCGGGCGAGCAGCGCCTGGAGATCCTCAACGACCGTGACGGCGTGTGGCGTTGCCGTACGACCTTCAACTGCACGGACGCCTGCCCGCGCGGCATCGAGGTCACCAAGGCGATCCAGGAAGTGAAGCGCGCGCTCATCACGCGCCGCTACTGATCTTCCCGGTCATCCGCATCAGGCCCGAGGGCCCCGCTTCCGATCCTCCGGAAGCGGGGCCCTCGGGCGTTTTTGTCGGGTTTCGACGACCCACGGTTCTAATCTGACGACATGTCAGACAAAGAGTCGTACGAACTGCTCGGTTTCGACAACGTGCTGCTGCCCGTCGGTGACCTCGGCGAGGCCGTCGACTTCTACGAGCGGGCCGGGTTCACGGTGGGGTTCCGGTTCGACGAGGCCGGGATCGCGCTGCTGAGGGTCGGCGCGGAAACCCCCGGGATCCTGCTGCGCGCCGAGGAGGCGCTGGTGCGCCGGACGCCTCCCTGGCCCTCGCCCCGCATCTGGCTGGAGGTGCCGGACGCACGGGCGGCGGCACGGGAGCTGACCGCGGCCGGCATCGGGCCGCTGGACGAGGTGTTCCGGGTGGCCACCGGCTGGACCGTGGAGATCGCCGACCCCTGGGGCAACGTCCTCGGCTTCACGGACTACACCAAGCGCCCGGAACTGGGCCGCCGTTGCTGAGCCGCGCTCGCTCCTCCCATTGACTTGAACACGTTCAAAAACAGGTCTAGAGTCACCCCTGTCAGCGTTTTGAACGCGTTCAAGAAGGGGTGGGGCATGGACCGCACCGTCATCGCCTACGTCATCTACCTGGCCGTCAGCATCGCGCTGACCATCTGGGTGGCCCGCACGCTCAGCCGCAACGGCCGGATCTTCCTCGCCGACGTGCTGCACGGCAACGAGAAGCTCGCGGAGGCCGTCAACCACCTCCTGGTCGTCGGCTTCTACCTGGTCAACCTCGGCTTCGTGGCGCTGTACCTGAGCGGGGACAGGACGATCGAGGACACCCGCGGCATCTTCGAGGCGCTGTCGACCAAGCTGGGTGTGGTCCTGCTGGTGCTCGGTGTGATGCACCTGGGCAACGTGTACGTGCTCAACCGCATCCGCAGGCGCGGGGTCATGGAGCGCGAGCAGCTGCCCCCGGTCACCCCGCAGGAGTGGATCGCCCCGACGGCCGGGGCGTGACCGCCGTGACCGGCATGACCACCGCACAGGACCGGGGCGTCACGGGGGGCGTCCCGGTCCGCGGGCTGACCGTCCTGTACGACGCCGAGTGCGGTCTGTGCACACACCTGCGGGACTGGCTCGTGCGGCAGCCGCAGCTCGTGCCGCTGGAGCTGCTGCCGGCCGGTTCGGACCGGGCCCGGGCCCGCTTCCCCGGGCTCGACCACTCCGCCACCCTCGACGAGGTCACCGTCGTCGGCGACTCCGGGCAGGTCTACCGGGGCGCCGGCGCCTGGATCGTCGTCCTGTGGGCCCTGCGTGAGCACCGGCCCCTCGCCCACCGGCTGAGCACCCCGTCCGGCGCCCGGCTCGCCCGCGGGGCGGTGCTGGCGGCGGCGAAGTGGCGGGGAGCGCAGCGGCGCAACGACACGGGGAACCGGGGAGGGACGGTCTACCGACGGCGGGACGGGTGGACGTACCGCCCGGACACCGGCTGGAGCTACGAGCCGCCCTCCTGCTCCGGCGGAGCCTGCTCCACCGGTTAGGCCCTTCCACCGCACTCGTTAGGCTCTTCTACCGTGCCCGCGAAGAACGACGGTCCCGAGACGGCCGGCTCCCCCAGCAGCAAGTCCGAGCAGACCCGCGCGCTGATCCTGGAGACCGCGATGCGGTTGTTCCAGGAGCACGGGTACGACAAGACCACCATGCGGGCCATCGCCAAGGAGGCCGGGGTCTCCGTCGGCAACGCCTACTACTACTTCGAGGGCAAGGAGCACCTGATCCAGGGCTTCTACGACCGGATCGCCGCCGAGCACCAGTCGGCGGTCCGCGAGATCCTGGACCGGGAGACCGACCTGGAGGCGCGGCTCGCCGGTGTGCTGACCCGCTGGCTCGACATCGCCCGGCCGTACCACGAGTTCGCCGTGCAGTTCTTCAAGAACGCCGCCGACCCCGACAGCCCGCTCAGCCCCTTCTCACCGGAGAGCGAGCACGCCCGCGAGCAGGCCATCGCGGTCCACCGGGAGGTGCTGGCCGGCTCGAAGTCCAAGGTTGCCCCCGAACTGCGGGAGGTGCTGCCGGAGTTGATGTGGCTCTCCCAGATGGGGCTGGTGCTGTACTGGGTCTTCGACCGCACGGAGGACCGCGAGCGCAGCTACCGGCTGGCGCGGCGCGGGGCGCGGCTGACCGCGCGCGGCGTGTCCCTGGCCCGCTTCCGCGTACTGCGCCCGCTGGTCCTGGAGGTCCACGAGCTGTTCACGGACTTCCTGCCGGGAATGACGAAGATGCTGCCGGATCCGGAGCGCAAACGGGCCGAGTGATCACTTCCGGGTGAACGCGCCGGAACGGGACACCCGGCGCGTCGTCTGCCTACGATGATGCTCTCGACACCAGCCCCTAGGAGGCACGCGATGTCCGCTGCATCCGTCGAGCAGCCCTTCGACGCCGACGAGCCGTTCTCCCTGACGGCCATCGCCGACGAGATCATGGAGCGCCATCCGGGCTACCGCGTCGAGATCATCGGAGGCCATCTCCTCGTGACCCCTTCACCGGATGCCCCCCACGCCATCGTCCTGACGGACCTCATGATCCCCTTCCTCGCCGCCGGACTGCATGGCGCGGAAAGCAAGGTCGTCCAGGGTGTTGCGATCAAGCTTCCCACCGGCGCCGAGGACTACTGCATCCCCGATCTCGCGGTGGTGGATGGCGACATCAACGACCACTTCATCGAGAACAACGCCTACGCCCCCATCTGCTTCCGTCTCGTCCTGGAAGTCACCTCCAGCAACTGGCGGGACGACCTGAAGACCAAGGTCGGCGCCTACGCCGAGGCCAAGGTCCCCGTCTACCTCGTGGTCGACCGCAAGCACCAGCGCCTTCATGTGCTGACCGACCCCGACGGGAGCGAGTACACGTCTCACCGCGTCCACGCTCCCGGTGAGACGGTCACGCTGCCCGACTCGGTCGGTGCCGAGGTCACCCTCGACGTCGAGCAGATCATCAAGGCCGGCCAGAAGAAAGCCGACTGATCAGATCCAGTTCAGGCGCCACAGACGGAACACGCCCGTGCCGTCGTCCAGGTACTGGCTGCCGCCCACGTCCTCGGTGCTGACCACGTATTCCTTGCGCTGCCACAGCGGGATCAGCGGGACGTCCTGGGCGACGTCCGCCTGGATGTCCTTGAAGTCGCTCGCGGCCCGGCTGCGGTCGGGGTACTGCTGGCTGTCCAGGACGAGATGGTCGACCAGATTGTTGCTGTACCCGGTGCTCATCGTGGAGCCGGTGCCGACGAGTGCCGCGCCGAAGGTGTCCGGGTCGGGATAGTCGGCCACCCAGCCGACCGCCCATGCGTCCATCTTCCCGGCGGCCCAGCGCTTCTGGAAGTCGGTCCACTCGTACCCCTGGACGTCGACCTTGAACAGGCCGCCCGCCTCCAGCTGCTTCTTCAGCGCCGCCGCCTCCTCCTCACCGGCGCCCCGCTTCCTGCCGTAGCCGTAGGTGAAGCGCACCGGCAGGCTCACTCCGGCCTGGGTGAGCAGCTCACGCGCCTTCTGCACGCTCTGCTTCGGGTAGTCGTCGAAGAAGGAGGTGGTGTGGCCGGTGATGCCGGCCGGGATCAGCGAGTACAGCGGGTCGACCGTGCCCTCGTACACCGTCGCGGCCAGCTTCTCGCGGTCGACCAGCCAGGCCATCGCGCGGCGCACCCGTACATCGTGCAGCGGGGAGGCCGCGCGGGTGTTGAGGTACAGGTTGCGGGTCTCGGCGCTGTCGGACACGGTGATGCGCTCCCTGGGGTCGCTCGGGTTGAGCTGGGAGAGCACGTGCGGCGGCAGGTCCCGGGCGGCGACGTCCACCTGGCCCGCCTTCCAGGCGCTGTCGAGCGTCGCCGAGTCGGCGTAGTAGCGCAGCTCGACCGGGCGGCCGGTGCCGCTGAGGTAGCCCCGGTACTGCCCGTTCGGCCTCAGTTCGGCCCGCCGGCCCTTGGTGTACGAGGCCAGGGTGTAGGGGCCCGTGCCGTCGACCGCGGTACCGGTGCGCAGGGAGTCGGCCGGGTAGGCGTCCTTGTCCACGATCGGCCCGGCGCCCGTAGCGACCTTCAGCGGGAAGGTGGCGTCGGGGGACGACAGGTGGAAGGTGACGGTCGTCGCGTTGTCGGCGGTCACCGAGGCGAGCGTGGAGAACAGCGATGCCGGACCGACAGAACGGTGCGCCGGGGCCCGCGCTATGACGTCCGGCGCAGTGCGCGCAGGCCGCGCAACCCGATGCCTCCGATGACCGTCCCCCATACGAAGGACACGACCGCCAGCAGCAGGTGCACCCAGAAGTACGCGGTCGGGTGGCCGTGGTCGAAGGCGAGTCCGCTGCTGTCCTTGACCAGGTTCTTGACGAAAGTGACCCAGATGACCCAGGACCACACCCCGAAAGCGAGCAGGAACCAGGAGACCGGGCGGCTGAGCTTCATGGCACCAGTATCACCGCCGGCTGTCCGGTTCCCTGTCGGGAGTGACCTGGGTCATGGGACTTCACGGCCGACAAAAGGTACGTTCTCGACCGTGCCCGCACCGAAGAAGACCGGCCGGCGCTCCCTGCTGGTCACCTCCGCCGCTCTGCTGTCCCTGTCCGTCACCGCGCCCGCCGCCCTGGCCGCCCCGACCCCACCGGCGAGTCCGTCGGCGAGTCCGTCGGCGACGCCCCCGGCCCGCATGTCCACCGTGGGCGGGGAGCGGCTCGGGCAGCCCGGCACGCAGGTGAACCTGGCCCCGGGTGTCCCCGTGCTGCCGAAGGACCTCACCGCCCGCTCCTGGATCGTGTCCGACGCGGAGTCGGGGGAGGTGCTCGCCGCGCACAACGCGCACTGGCGGCTGCCTCCGGCCAGCACGCTGAAGATGCTGTTCGCGGACACCCTGCTGCCCAGGTTCCCCCGGACCATGGAGCACAAGGTGGCGCCGGCCGACCTCGCGGGCATGGGCGTCGGCTCCAGCGTGGTCGGGATAAAGGAGGGCCACACCTACACCGTCCGCGACCTGTGGCTCGGCGTCTTCCTGCGCTCGGGCAACGACGCCGTGCACGTGCTGTCCGCGATGAACGACGGCGTGGCGCAGACCGTGAGGGACATGCAGAACCACGCCGACGAGCTGCAGGCCCTGGACACCCACGTCGTCTCCCCGGACGGCTACGACGAGCCGGGACAGCTGTCGTCGGCGTACGACCTGACGCTGTTCGCCCGGTCCGGGCTGCAGAAGAAGGACTTCCGCGACTACTGCTCGACCGTCAGCGCGAAGTTCGAGTCCCGTGAGATCCGCAACACCAACCGGCTGCTGAGCGGCGACACCGACGTGCCCGTCTACCAGGGCATCGCCGGAGTGAAGAACGGCAACACCACCAACGCGGGCGCCACGTTCACCGGCGTCGCCGAGCGGAACGGCAAGGTGCTGCTGGTCACGGTGATGAATCCGCAGAAGCACGAGCACAACGAGGTCTACAAGGAGAGCGCGAAGCTGTTCGACTGGGGCTTCCAGGCGGCCGGCAAGGTCAACGCGGTGGGCGAGCTGGTGCCGCCGAAGAGCGCCGCGCCGAGCCCCGCGCAGTCCGGGGCCGGTGCCTCCGCCGGACCGTCCGCGGGGACCGGCGGCTCCGGCTCCAGGCCGGTGGCCGGTGCCACCACCGGCTCGGGCTCGCGCGGCGTCGGCATCGCCGCGGCCATCACGGGCGGGGTGCTGGTGCTGCTCGCGGGCGCGGCATTCCTGATCAACCGCCGGTGGCCGCTGCCGGACCTGGTGCGCCGCCGGTCGCGTCCCTGACCCCGACGGGTTCGTCCTCCGCGCTCGGCGTCGCCGTCCAGGAGGCGCAGAACAGGACGAGTTTCGTGGTGAAGTTGATCCACAGCAGCAGCGCCACGGGCACGCCGAACGCGCCGTACATGCTCTTCGCGGCCACCCCTTGGATATAGCCGCTGAGCAGCAGCTTCAGCAGTTCGAAGCCGACCGCGCCGAGCAGCGCGGCCACCAGCAGGCGGCGGCGCGGCGGCTCGACCCCGGGCAGCAGGGTCAGGACGTAGAGCAGGACCAGGAAGTCGGCGAGCACGGCGACGGTGAACGCCGCGATCCGCAGCAGCACGCTCCCCCAGCCCCGCTCGGCGAGGCCCAGCTCACGCGAGACCAGGCCGACGGCGGCCGAGGCGAGCGTGGACGCGGCGAGGGTGACGAGCAGGGCGCCGCCGAGGCCGAGCAGGATGCCGGCGTCCTTGGCCTTGGCCACCAGCGGGTTCTGCTGCTGGTCCGGCAGCTCCCACACCGCCCGCAGACAGTCCCGCACCTGTCCGACCCAGCCGATGCCGGTGAGCAGCAGCACGGCGCCCGCGATGACACCGACGGTGCCGGCGTTGTGGACGAGCGAGGTGAGGTCCAGCTGATCGGAGACGACGCCGGGGAACTGCTCGGCGATCTTGGTCTGGACGGTCTTCTGCCGTTCCGGGCTGAGCGTGGCGGCACTGATCGCGGCGCCCACGGTCAGCAGCGGGAACAGCGCGACGAAGCTGACGAACGTCACGGCGGCGGCCAGCCGTGTCCACTTCACCCGGTCCAGCCGTTCGTAGCAGCGCCACGCGTGCGTGGCCGTCAGGCGGGTGACGATCGGCCCGATGCCGGGGAGTCTCTTCAGCCAGTCCATGATCCGTCCCTGCCCCTGCCGGCGCCCTGGTATGACATCCCACTAATCCCCCATTGTGCGGAGCGGGCGAATGTTCCGTAACTAACCACCTATATCGGGGCGATACGGTCACCGACATGCCTGGAGACACGGTTTCCGTCATCCGCCCGCGGACGTACGAGGAGGCCGCGGCAGCCGTCCGCGCCTGCGGGGCGGGCGGCGTCGTCGCCCGGGGCGGCCCTGGACGGGCGTACGGGGACGCGGCCCGGAACGCCGGCGGCACCGTCCTCGACATGACCGGCCTCGACCGCGTCCACGTCGTCGACGCCGACGAGGGCATCGTCCTGTGCGGCGCCGGCGTCCCACTGCACCGGCTGACCGAACTCCTGCTCCCCCTGGGCTGGTTCGTGCCGGTCGCCCCCGCCACCGGCCCCGTGACCGTGGGCGGGGCCATCGGCGCCGACATCCACGGCGGCAGCCACCATGTCTCCGGGTCCTTCTCCCGCCATGTGCTGTCGCTGGAGCTGCTCACCGCCGACGGCGAGGTCCACGCGGTCAAGCCGGGCACGGAGCTGTTCGAGGCGACCGCCGGGGGCATGGGCCTGACCGGGGTGGTCCTCACGGCCACGATCCGGCTGCTGCCGGTGCAGACGGCGTATCTGACCATCGGCACCGAACGCGCCACCGACCTCGACGACCTGATGGCCCGGCTGACCGCCGGCGGCCACCGCGCGCGCTACTGCGCCGCCCGGATCGACCTCATGGCCCGGGGCGCGGCCACCGGACGCGCCGTCCTCACCCGCGCCGACCACACCCCGCTCGACGGCCTCCGCACGGGCACGCGCGCGTGGCGGCACCCGCTGTCCCACCGCCCCCGCCTCCTCCCGACCGTCCCCGCCCTCGTCCACTCCCTCATTCCCGGCCTCATTCCCGGCCTCATTCCCGGCTTCATTCCCGACCTCATCCCCGGCCTTCTTCCCGCCCTCGTCCCCGGCGGCCTCCTCGGCCGCACCGCCGCCGGCCTGCTGGGCGGGATCCGGTACCACACGGCGGCGCCACGCGCGCGTACCGGCCAACTCCGGCCGCTGGCCGCCGTCTTCAGTCCCGTGGACACT
Organism: Streptomyces sp. NPDC007205; assembly: GCF_040634095.1. Taxonomy (NCBI): domain Bacteria; kingdom Bacillati; phylum Actinomycetota; class Actinomycetes; order Kitasatosporales; family Streptomycetaceae; genus Streptomyces; species Streptomyces sp. NPDC007205. Next base: position 127,578 of record NZ_JBEYEW010000001.1, on the reverse strand, counting down.
CTCCCGTACGTCCCGCTCGGGAATCGCCCGCACGGCCGCGCCGGCTGTGTGCGCTACGAGTTCGCCGTCGGCCACGGCCAGGAGGAAACCCTGCACCGGATCCTGCGGCGCCTCGCCGCACGCCGCTGCCCGTCCCTCCACGCCGTCCTGCGGCCCCTCGGGGACACGGACGCCGGCTGGCTCTCCTTCCCCCTGCCCGGCTGGAGCCTCGCCCTGGACGTCCCGGCCGCGCTGCCCGGACTCGCCGCCTTCCTCGCCGGCCTCGACGAGGAGATCGCCGCGGCCGGGGGCCGCATCCGCCTCGCCGGGGACGCGCGGCTCCGCCCCGGCCTGCTCACCACCATGTACCCGCGCGTGACCGACTTCCGCGCCCTGCGCGCCCGGCTGGACCCGCGCGGGGTCTTCGTCTCCGACCTCGCCCGCCGGCTCGGCCTCTAGCCGCCGTCCCGGAGGGCCCCCTGACGACGCTACGACACGGCGCTACGGCCGGCCCCGCGCAACGCACCGGCCTGCGGCGGCACCACGGCCCCGCCGAACGTGAACTCCCGCAGCTTGCGCCAGACCCCGTCCCCGCCCTGCTCGTACAGGGCGAAACCCGTGCACGGCCACTGCGCGTCGAAGCCGGCCAGCTCCTGGAACGCCCGGTCCATCGCCGACTCGTCGATCCCGTGCGCGACGGTGACATGCGGGTGGTACGGGAACTGCAGCTCGCGCGCGAGCGGCCCGGACGCGTCCCGCACCCGCTGCTGCAGCAGGGTGCAGTCCTCGGCGCCCTGGAGGACCCGGACGTAGACCACCGGGGACAGCGGACGGAACGTGCCGGTGCCGGACAGCCGCATCGGGAACGGCCGGCCCACCGCGGCCACTTCGGTGAGGTGCGCCTCGACGGCCGGCAGCTCCGCCTCGTCGACCTCCGTCGGCGGCAGCAGCGTGACGTGCGTGGGGATGCCGTGAGCCGCGGCGTCGCCGAAGCCCGCGCGCCGCTCCTGGAGCAGGCTGCCGTAGGGCTCCGGGACCGCGATCGACACGCCGATCGTTACGGTCCCCACGTCGTCTCCTGTCGTCGCGTCTGTTGCGTTCTCAGTCGTCCGGCTATCGACTGTACGGCCACGGCTGTCCTGTGGGCAGGCGCAGCGGAAGTGATGTGCAGCGCTCCGTCCACGGACGTGTGTGCGGTCGTACGCCTCAGTGCTTCGCCGGCAGGAAACCCACGCGGTCGTAGGCCTGCGCGAGCGTCTCCGCGGCGACCGCGCGCGCCTTCTCCGCGCCCTTGGCCAGGATCGAGTCGAGGGTCTCGGAGTCGTCCAGGTACTGCTGGGTGCGCTCGCGGAACGGTGTCACGAACTCGACCATGATCTCGGCGAGGTCGGTCTTGAGGGCGCCGTACATCTTGCCCTCGTAGTCGCGCTCCAGCTCGGCGATCGACGTGCCGGTGAGGGTCGAGTAGATGGTGAGCAGGTTGCTGACACCCGGCTTGCCCACCGCGTCGTAGCGGATCACGGTGTCGGTGTCGGTGACGGCGCTCTTGACCTTCTTGGCCGTGGCCTTGGGCTCGTCGAGCAGGTTGATCAGGCCCTTCGGCGTGGACGCCGACTTGCTCATCTTGATCGACGGGTCCTGCAGGTCGTAGATCTTCGCCGTCTCCTTGAGGATGTACGGCGACGGGATCACGAAGGTGTCACCGAAGCGGCCGTTGAAGCGCTCGGCCAGGTCACGGGTCAGCTCGATGTGCTGGCGCTGGTCCTCACCGACCGGCACCTCGTTCGCCTGGTACAGCAGGATGTCGGCCACCTGCAGGACCGGGTACGTGAACAGGCCGACGGAGGCGCGGTCGGCGCCCTGCTTGGCGGACTTGTCCTTGAACTGGGTCATGCGGCTGGCCTCGCCGAAGCCGGTGAGGCAGTTCATGATCCAGGCGAGCTGGGCGTGCTCGGGGACGTGGCTCTGGACGAAGAGGGTGCAGCGGTCGGGGTCGAGCCCCGCGGCCAGCAGCTGGGCCGCGGCGAGCCGGGTGTTGGCGCGCAGTTCCTTCGGGTCCTGCGGGACCGTGATCGCGTGCAGGTCGACGACCATGTAGAACGCGTCGTGGGACTCCTGCAGGGCCACCCACTGGCGGACGGCGCCGAGGTAGTTGCCGAGGTGGAACGAGCCGGCGGTGGGCTGGATACCGGAGAGCACGCGGGGTCGGTCAGTCGCCATGCTTTTTATTGTCTCAGAGAGCTCGGGGGGTTCTGTGCGAGGGGAACTGCGGACCGTGGTGGGCTGATCACGCAGTTCCCCGCGCCCCTGGGGATTCAGCCGAGGTCGATTTCGGGGTACAGGGGGAAGCCCGCCACCAGGTCCGTCGCCCTCTGGGCGATCTCCTGCGACACCTTCTCGTCCAGGACGTGGGCCGCCTTGGACGGGGCGCCGGACTTCGTGGTGCCCGGCTCCGTCGTCGTCAGGACCCGGTCGATCAGGCCCGCCACCTCGTCCATCTCCGCCGTCCCCAGGCCACGCGTCGTGAGCGCGGGGGTGCCGATGCGGATGCCCGAGGTGTACCAGGCGCCATTGGGGTCGGCCGGGATGGCATTGCGGTTGGTGACGATGCCGGAGTCCAGGAGGGCCGCTTCGGCCTGGCGGCCGGTGAGGCCGTAGGAGGTGGCGACGTCGATCAGGTTGAGGTGGTTGTCCGTGCCGCCGGTCACCAGGGTGGCGCCGCGCCGCATCAGGCCCTCGGCCAGGGCGCGGGAGTTGTCGACGATGCGCTGGGCGTAGTCCTGGAAGGCGGGCCGGCGCGCCTCGGCGAGGGCGACGGCCTTGGCGGCCATGACGTGCGGGAGCGGGCCGCCGAGGACCATCGGGCAGCCGCGGTCGACCTGGTCCTTGAGGGAGTCGTCGCACAGCACCATGCCGCCGCGCGGGCCGCGCAGCGACTTGTGGGTGGTGGTGGTGACGATCTGGGCGTGCGGGACCGGGTCGAAGTCGCCGGTGAGGACCTTGCCGGCGACGAGGCCCGCGAAGTGGGCCATGTCGACCATCAGGGTCGCGCCGACCTCGTCGGCGATCTCGCGCATGATCCGGAAGTTCACCAGACGGGGGTAGGCGGAGTAGCCGGCCACGATGATCAGCGGCTTGAACTCGCGGGCCTGGGCGCGCAGGGCCTCGTAGTCGATGAGGCCGGTGGCCGGGTCGGTGCCGTAGGAACGCTGGTCGAACATCTTGCCGGAGATGTTCGGGCGGAAGCCGTGGGTGAGGTGGCCGCCGGCGTCCAGGGACATGCCGAGCATCCGCTGGTTGCCGAAGGCCTGGCGCAGCTCGGCCCAGTCGGCCTCGGTCAGGTCGTTGACCTGGCGGACGCCGGTCTTCTCCAGGAAGGGGGCCTCGACCCGGTCGGCGAGGACGGCCCAGAAGGCGACGAGGTTGGCGTCGATGCCGGAGTGCGGCTGGACGTAGGCGTGGCGGGCGCCGAAGAGCTCGCGGGCGTGCTCGGCGGCCAGGGCCTCCACGGTGTCGACGTTGCGGCAGCCGGCGTAGAAGCGGCGGCCGACGGTGCCCTCGGCGTACTTGTCGCTGAACCAGTTGCCCATCGCCAGGAGGGTGGCCGGGGAGGCGTAGTTCTCGGAGGCGATCAGCTTGAGCATCTCGCGCTGGTCGTGCACCTCCTGGCCGATGGCGTCGGCGACGCGCGGTTCGACGGCGCGGATGACGTCGAGGGCGGCACGGAAGGCGGTGGACTCGGTGGAGAGGGGCTGCTGCTCTGGCATGAGGACCTCCGGACGGCGTGCGTACAGCGTTCACGTTCGGCCCAGGCGCACGGCACTGTTTCCCGTCGGGCCGCTCCCCGATGGTCCGTCCCATCCCAGCGCGCCAGTCACGGCCCGCTGATCAGCCTACCGGGCGGGGCACCCGGCCAGGTTCCGGCGTCCACCATGCGAGCGAGGGTAGGAAGGAAGTCCCCTCGTCGTCGGGAGCCGCCGTGACCGCTGCTGAAGACCTCATCGCCGCCGCCGAAGCGCACTGTGCGCCCACCTACGATCCGCTGCCCGTCGTCGTGGCCACGGCGGACGGCGCCTGGATGACGGATGTGGAGGGGCGGCGGTATCTGGATCTGCTGGCCGGTTACTCGGCGCTGAACTTCGGGCACGGCAACCGGCGGCTGATCGAGGCGGCGAAGGCGCAGCTGGAGCGGGTGACGCTGACGTCCCGCGCCTTCCTGCACGACCGGTTCGCGGCGTTCTGCACGGAGCTGGCCGAGCTGTGCGGGATGGAGATGGTGCTGCCCGTGAACACCGGCGCGGAGGCGGTGGAGAGCGCGGTGAAGACGGCCCGGAAGTGGGGGTACCGGGTGAAGGGGGTGCCCGCGGAGATGGCGAAGATCGTGGTCGCGGGCGGCAACTTCCACGGGCGTACGACGACGATCATCAGCTTCTCCACCGACCCGGAGGCACGGGCGGACTTCGGGCCGTACACGCCGGGGTTCCAGATCGTGCCGTACGGCGATCTGACGGCGATGCGGCAGGCTTTGACGGAGAACACCGTGGCGGTGCTGCTGGAGCCGGTCCAGGGCGAGAACGGGGTGATCGTGCCGCCGGCCGGCTATCTCCCCGCTGTCCGGGAGCTGACCCGTGAGCGGAACGTGCTCTTCGTCGCCGACGAGGTCCAGTCGGGCCTGGGCCGCACCGGGCGGACCTTCGCGTGCGAGCACGAGGGGGTGGTCCCGGACATGTATGTGCTGGGCAAGGCGCTGGGCGGCGGGATCGTGCCGGTGTCGGCGGTGGTGTCGAGCGCGCAGGTGCTCGGGGTGTTCCGGCCGGGCGAGCACGGGTCGACGTTCGGCGGCAATCCGCTGGCCTGCGCCGTGGCACTGGAGGTGATCGCGATGCTGCGCACGGGCGAGTTCCAGGCGCGGGCGGCCGAGCTGGGCGCGCGGCTGCACGGCGAGCTGACGACGCTGCTCGGCACGGGCGCGGTGACGGCGGTGCGGACACGCGGGCTGTGGGCCGGGCTGGACATCGCCCGGGCGGTCGGCACCGGGCGCGAGGTGTCGGAGCGGCTGATGGACCGAGGTGTGCTGGTGAAGGACACCCACGGCGCCACCATCCGGATCGCACCGCCGCTGGTCATCTCCGAGGAGGACCTGGACTGGGGCCTCGCCCAGCTGCGGGCGGTCCTGGGGGTATAGGCCCTGTCGTCCCATTCCCGTCGTCCGCCCGCGGGGTGGGCCCGGCGGCGTGTGCTCGTCGGACTGCCGGTCCGGACTGGAGAACGGTAAGACTAGAGAACGGTAAGAGCGCAGACCCCGGTGGGTGTCCGGGCCGGCCCTCTCCTAGAGTCCCTTTGTGCTCTTTGGAATGGTGTGCGCCCTTGGCGCGGCGGTCTGCTTCGGCACCGCGACGGTGTTGCAGGCGGTGGCGGCGCGAGAGGCCGGTACGGGCGGGGGCGGCGAGGCGGCACTGCTCCTGCGGGCGCTGCGGCAGTGGCGGTACATCGCCGGACTGGCACTGGACGGGCTCGGCTTCCTGTTCCAGATCGCCGCGCTGCGGTCCCTTCCGATCTACGCGGTCAGCGCGGCCCTGGCGGCGAGTCTGGCGGTGACCGCGGTGGTGGCGGCGCGCCTGCTGCGGGTGCGGCTGAGCGGCACCGAGTGGAGCGCGGTGGCCGTGGTCTGTGCCGGGCTCGCGATGCTGGGGCTGGCGTCCGGACCGGAGGGCAGGGAGAGCGGCTCGGACGCGTTGCGGTACGTGATGCTCGCCATGGGGGTCGGGATGCTGCTGCTCTCCTTCGCGGCCGGGCGGCTGTCCGGACCGGCGCGGGCGCTGGTGCTCGGGTTGGGGGCCGGTTTCGGCTTCGGCGTGGTGGAGGTGTCGGTCCGGCTGATCGACAGTCTGGCACCGACGGGTCTGCTGACCAACCCGGCGGCCTACGCGCTGGTGATGGGGGGTGGCGCCGCGTTCATGTTGCTGACGTCGGCTCTGCAGCGGGGGTCCGTGACGACCGCCACCGCCGGCATGGTGATCGGCGAGACCATCGGTCCGGCGGCGGTGGGGGTGGTGTGGCTGGGGGACCGTACGAGGGAGGGGCTGACCTGGCTGGCGGTGCTGGGGTTCCTGGTGGCCGTGGCGGGGGCGTTGGCGCTGGCGCGGTTCGGTGAGGCGCCGGTGGTGGCCGAGGAGGGCTGAGGTCGCCTCCCTGGATGCCGTCGGACACCTGAGCACCCCTCGGTGTCCTACGGCAACACCCTGCACAACGCGTCCAACGCCGCGGCCCAGGCGCTGTCCGGCGGTGTCGCATAGCCCACGACCAGTGCGTCCAGCGGCTCGGCGACGGCCCGCGGGTGGAGGTAGAGGGACAGGCCGTGCAGGGCGAGACCCTGCCAGGCCGCGCCCTGGACCACCGACTGCTCCATGCCGGTGGGCAGCCGCAGCAGCGCGTGGAGGCCGGCGGCGATGCCGGTGACCGTCACCTCGGGCGCGCGGGCGGCCACGGACGCGGCGAGGGCGTCGCGGCGGCGCCGGTAGCGCAGCCGGGAGGAGCGGACGTGACGGTCGTACGCGCCGGAGGTGATGAACTCGGCGAGGGTGAGCTGTTCGAGCGCGCCCACGGTGTCGATGCGGCCCTTGGCGGAGGCCGCCTCCTCCGCGAGGTCCGGGGGCAGCACCATCCAGCCCAGCCGCAGTCCCGGGGCCAGGGACTTGCTGGCGGTGCCGAAGTAGACCACGCGGTCGGGGTCGAGGCCCTGGAGGGCACCGACGGGCTGGCGGTCGTAGCGGAACTCACCGTCGTAGTCGTCCTCCAGGATCACGGCGGCGGTGCGCCGCGCCCAGTCGATCACGGCGGCCCGCCGTTCGGGGTGCAGGGGCGTGCCCATGGGGAACTGGTGGGCGGGGGTCAGCAGCACCGCGCCGGCGTCGCCCGGCACCCGGGTGTCCGTGCCGAGTTCGTCGTGGGGGAGGGCGGGTGTGGCGAGGCCGGACTGCTGCAGCAGGCCCCGGTAGGCGTCGAGGCCGTACGACTCGACCGCCACCGTGCGCACCCCGCGGGCCGCGAGGACCGTGCCGACGATACGCAGGGCGTGTGTGAAGCCGGAGGTGATCAGCATGGTCTCCGGGTCGGCGCGGACGCCGCGCACGCGCGCGAGGTATCCGGCGAGAGCGGTGCGCAGTTCGGGCCGGCCGCGCGGGTCGCCGTAGCCGAGGGCGTGGTACGGGGCGGTGGTGAGGGCGCGGCGGGCAGCCTTGAGCCACTCGGTGCGCGGGAAGGCGGCGAGGTCCGGGGCGCCGGGGAGGAGGCTGTACGTCGGACGGCCGGGTGCCGGGTGACGGGGTCCCGCGCCCCTGCCGGCGGGCGGGGCCGCCGCCAGCTCCGCGACCCGGGTGCCGGAGCCCTGCCGGGCGGTGAGCCAGCCCTCCGCCACCAGGTCCGCGTAGGCCTCGGCGACGGTGTTGCGGGCGATGCCGAGGTCGGCGGCGAGGGAGCGCGAGGAGGGCAGCCGGGTGCCGGCTGCGAGGCGGCCGGTGCGCACGGCGTCCCGCAGGGCGTCGGTAAGGCCACGGCGCAGACCGCCCGCCCCGGTCGGTTCGAGATGCAGGTCGACGCCCAGAGTGGCCCAGGATTCCGCCATGGAAATGGACCATACTCCTGGGCTGCCTCGCTCCTAGGGTCGAGGGCATGAGCACAGACATCAGCACCGGCGAGACCGTTCGGTACGCGCCCGAACACACCCCCCGCATGCGCTGGGCCCAGCACGCCCCCGAGGTCTACAGGGCGATGATCCGGCTCGACGCGGCGGCCAGGCAGGGCCTGGACCCCAAGCTGTACGAACTGGTGAAGATCCGCGCCTCGCAGATCAACCACTGCGCGCTCTGCCTGGACATGCACACCAAGGACGCGCTGGCGGCCGGCGAGAGCGTCCAGCGGATCGTGCAGCTCAGCGCCTGGGAGGAGTCGAAGCACTTCTACACCGAGAAGGAACTGGCGGCGATCGAGCTGACCGAGGCGATCACCGTACTCACGGACGGCTTCGTCCCGGACGAGGTGTACGAGAACGCCGCCAAGCACTTCGAGGAGGCCGAGCTGGCACAGCTGATCGCCGGGATCACGGTGATCAACGCCTGGAACCGGTTCGGTGTGACCACCCGCGCGGTGCCCGGCCACTACCAGGCGGGGCAGCACCAGTGAGCCGTACCCAGCTGCTGGACCGCGAGGTCGGCCAGGCGATGGCCGCGCTCAGCGCGGCCGCGAAGAAGGGGCTCGGTGACCCGGTACTCGCCGAGCTGGTCATGATCCGCGCCTCGCAGATCAACCACTGCGCCTTCTGCCTCGACATGCACCTGAAGGCGGCCCGCGGGAACGGGGAGTCGGAGGACCGTGTCCAGCTCCTCAACGCCTGGGAGGAGACCGAGGACCTCTACAGCGAGCGGGAGCGGGCCGCGCTGGCGCTGACCGAGGCGGTCACCGCGCTGACGGAGGGCTTTGTGCCGGACGAGGTGTACGAGCGGGCGGCCAAGCACTTCGACGAGGCCGAACTCGCCCATCTCATCGGCCTGATCAGCGTCATCAACGGCTGGAACCGACTGATGGTCAGCCGCCGCACCGCACCGGGGGGTTACCGGCCATGAGCAAGGTGGACGTGTTCCGCGCGCTGCATCTGCGGCGTGCCCAGGGTGACCCGTTGGTCCTGCCCGGACCCTGGGACGCGGCGAGTGCGCGCGTCTTCGCGCAGGCCGGGTTCCCGGCGCTGGCCACGCCGAGCGCGGGGGTGGCCGCCTCGCTCGGGTACGCGGACGGGGCCACTCCGGCCGACGAGATGTTCGCCGCGGTCGCCCGGATCACGCGGGCGGTGGACGTGCCGGTGTCGGCGGACGTCGAGGGAGGGTACGGGCTCGGGCCGGAGGAGCTGGTGGAGCGGTTGCTGGAGGCAGGCGCCGTCGGCTGCAACCTCGAGGACTCCGTGGACGGTGTCCTCAGGGATCCGCGCGAGCAGGCCGAGTTCCTCGCCGAGGTGCGTGCGGCCGCCGGGGACCGGCTGTTCCTCAACGCCCGCGTCGACACCTTCGTCCACGGGGACAAGGATCCCGAACGGGTCATCGAGCGGGCCGCCTTGTACGTGGCGGCGGGCGCCGACTGCGTCTACCCGATCCTCGCCCCGGCGGACGTACTGCCGCTGCTGCGGGCCGGGATCCAGGGCCCGCTGAACGCGCTCGCCCGCCTGGACGCGGACGGCCCCTCGCCCGCCGAGCTCGGCGGACTCGGGGCCACCCGTATCACGTTCGGACCGGGACTGCAGCGCAGGGCGGCCGCCGCGCTCACGGATGTCGCCAACGCCCTTGTCGTGTAAGGACGTCAGGACAGCCACCGCTTCCACACGTCAGGGTGGCTGTCCACCCACTTCTTCGCCGCGTCCTGGGGCGACAGCTTCTGGTCGGCGATCATCAGGGACACCTCGTTCTGGTACTCGGTCGTCCAGCTGAACTTCCTCAGGAAGGCCGCCGCCTTGCCGCCGGACTTCGCGAAGTCCGCGTTGAGGTACTTCTGCAGCGGGGTGTGCGGGTAGGCACAGGCGACCTTCGCCGCGTCCGCGTCGCAGCCGTCCTTGTACGGCGGCAGCTTCACCTCCGTCATGGGGACCTTCTTGAACAGCCACTGGGGTGCGTACCAGTAGGTCAGGAAGGGCTTCTTCTCCTTGGCGAACTGTTTCATCTGGGTGATCTGCGCCGCCTCGGAGCCGGCGAAGACGACCTGGTAGTCCAGCTTCAGGTTCTCGACCAGGGCCTTGTCGTTGGTGACGTACGACGGGGAGCCGTCCATCAGCTGGCCCTTGCCGCCGCTCTCCGCGGTGCGGAAGAGCGAGGCGTACTTGTTGAGGTTCTTCCAGTTCGTGATGTCCGGGTGCTGTCTGGCGAGGTACGTCGGCACGAACCAGCCGATGTGGCCGGTCACCCCGAGGTCCCCTCCGCGCACGATGGTCTTCTTGTCCTGGACGTACCGCTTCTCCTGGTCCGGGTGGCCCCAGTCCTCCAGGATCGCGTCGACCCGGCCCTGGCTCAGCGCGTCCCAGGCGGGCACCTCGTCGACCTGGACGGTGTCGACGCGGTAGCCCAGTTTGTGTTCCAGGATGTACTGGGCGACGGCCACATTGGACTGGGCGCCCACCCAGGACTGCACGGAGAGCGTGACCGTCTTCGAGCCCCGGGCGTTGGCGAACGGGCTGGCCTGCTTGGTCATGTCGGCGGCGCCGCAGCCGGTGAGCAGCGACACGGTGGCCGCTCCGGCGGCGACCAGCGCCGTCCTGCGCTTCAGCTTCCTCATGTCACGCTCCCTTCCTCGCGCTGCGTTCCGTCGGCTGGGTCACCCGGTCGAGCATCAGCCCCAGGCAGACGATGGCGGCACCGGCCACCAGACCGGTCGCCAGGTCGCCCTGGGCCAGCCCGAACACCACGTTGTAGCCGAGCGCACCGCCGCCGACGAGGCCGCCGACGACGACCACGGCGAGGACGAGCACCACGCACTGGTTGACGGCGAGCAGCACGGCGCGCCGGGCCAGCGGCAACTGGACCTGCCGCAGCTGCTGGGCCCCGGTGGCTCCCAGCGAGCGTGCCGACTCCAGGGCGCCCGGGTCGACCTGGCGCAGCCCCTGGCTGATGATGCGCACGACGGCGGGCAGGGCGTAGATCACGGCGGCGGCGGCAGCGGGGGCACGGCCCACCCCGAACAGCGCCACGACCGGGATGAGGTAGACGAACTGCGGCATGGTCTGGCAGACGTCCAGCACCGGGCGCAGCAGCCGCTCGAACCGGGTGCTGCGGGCGGCGGCGACAGCCATGGCGAAGCCGATGACCAGGGTGACGGCCACCGCGGCCAGCACCTGCGAGAGGGTGTCCAGGGACGGCGTCCACACCCCGAGCACGCCGATCGCCGCCATCGCCAGCACCGCGGTGAGGGCCGTGCGCCAGGTGCCGATCAGCCAGGCCACCACGGCGACGACCAGGAGCAGTCCCCACCAGGGCAGCACCTGCAGTCCGGCCCGGATCGGGTCCAGCACCCAGGTGGTGAAGCGGGCGGCCCAGTCGGCGGTGCCGCCGACGACGGGGACGCCGCTGTAGAGGTGATCGACCATCCAGTCCTTGGCGGTGTTCACCGGCCCGGCGATGTCGGCGACCCAGGTGTCCGGCCATGTGAGCCGGTCCGCGAGCCGGCCGGCGAGCACCACCGCGGCCGTCACCGCGGCCGCCGCGGACCAGCCGGCCACGGGGCGCCCCGTGGCGCTCGTGGAGCCGGAGCCCAGCCGTTCACCCACGGCCGCGGTCACCCGGTCGAGCACGATCGCGAGCAGCACGATGGGGATGCCGGCCGCCAGCGCGGCCCCGACGTCGACGGATGCCAGCGCCTGGTAGACGCGGTCGCCCAGCCCCCCGGCACCGATCATGGAGGCGATCACGACCATGGACAGCGCCATCATGATCGCCTGGTTGACGCCCAGCATGATCTCCTTGCGGGCGAGGGGCAGCCGGGCGGTCAGCAGCCGCTGCCGGAAGGTGGCGCCGAACGACTCCACCGCCTCCATCACGCCGGCGTCCGCGGCCCGCACCCCGAGCGCCGTCAGCCGCGCCATGGGCGGGGCGGCATAGATGACGGTGGCGAGCGCCGCGGCGGGTACGCCGATGCCGAAGACCAGGACGACGGGGAGCAGGTACGCGAACGCGGGCAGCACCTGCATGGTGTCCAGGACCGGGCGCAGGGCGCGGTCGAGGCGGCCGGAGAGGCCGGCGGCGAGACCGAGGACCGCTCCCACGGCCACCGAGGCGAGGACGGCCACCACCATCAGCGCGAGGGTCTGCATGGTCGGCACCCACATGCCGAGGGCGCCGCAGGCCAGCAGGGCGGCTACGGTGCCCGCGGCCAGGCGGACGCCGGCGACGCGCCAGGCGAGCAGGCCGCCGAAGGCGGTGACACCGGCCCAGCCCGCGGCGAGCAGGGTGAGGTAGACGGCGCGGACGGAGAGGACGACCGCGTCGCTGATGTAGCCGAAGAAGTAGAGGAACAGCGGGTGACTGTCGCGGTTGTCGATGATCCAGTTACTGGCGTCGGCGAGGGGCTTGGAGAGGTCGACGGTCAGCTCGTGGGGCCAGCTCGCGCCGGGCCAGCGGGTGGCGGCCCATGGGGCGAGGACCGCGGCGAAGAGGGCGAGCAGGAGGAGTTTGCCCGCGGCCCGGCTCTTGAGGATGCGGGGTTTGCCGGTAGTGGAGGTCGGGAGACCGATCGTTGCCATCAGACGGCCTCCGGGCTGGTGCGATCGCCCTCCGGGCTGATGCCGGCGCTCTCCGGGCTGGTGCGGGGGGCGGGTGGGGTCGCTTGCCCGCGCTCGCGGGGTGCCGCTGCGCCCACCCGTGCCGCCCCAGCGGCACGACTGCCCGCAGCGACGGCCTCACCGTCGGCGCTCGCCGCTGGGACGGCGGCGGTCGGCGGAGTCGAGGTGGTGACGCCGGCCACCACGTCCAGCAGTTGTTCGTGGCCCACGACGCCCAGGCACCTGCCCTCGTCCATCACCCGGGCCGGCTCCCCGGCCCGCGCCACCGCCTCGATGGCCTCGGCCACCGTGGCCTCCGGGCGGACCGCCGGGCCGGTTCCCGCCTCCGCCGTGAACGCGGGGCGCATGGCCGTGCGGCAGGTCATCACCTGCTCGCGCGGCACGTCCCGGACGAACTCGCGGACGTAGTCGTCGGCCGGGGAGCCGACGATCTCCTCCGGGGTGCCGAGCTGGACCACCCGGCCGTCGCGCATCAGGGCGATACGGTCGCCGAGTTTCAGGGCCTCGGTGAGGTCGTGGGTGATGAAGACCATCGTGCGGCCCTCCTCACGGTGCAGGCGGGCCACCTCGTCCTGCATGTCGCGCCGGATGAGCGGGTCCAGGGCGCTGAACGGCTCGTCGAAGAGGAGGACCTCGGGGTCGACGGCCAGCGCGCGGGCCAGGCCCACGCGCTGGGCCTGGCCGCCCGAGAGCTGGCCGGGGCGGCGGTGCTCCATGCCCTCCAGACCGACCTTGGCGACGACCTCGGCGGCCCGTTCGCGCCGCTCGGCCTTGCCGACGCCCTGGATCTCCAGGCCGTAGGCCACGTTGTCGAGGACTGTGCGGTGCGGGAGCAGACCGAAGTGCTGGAAGACCATGGCGGCCCGGTGGCGGCGCAGTTCGCGCAGGCGGCCCTTGTCCATCGCGCGGACGTCCTCGCCGTCGATGGCGATGGTGCCGGCGGTGGGTTCGATGAGGCGGGTGAGACAGCGGACCAGGGTGGACTTGCCGGAGCCGGACAGGCCCATGACCACGAAGACCTCGCCCTTGCGGACGTCGAAGGAGACGTCCCGCACGGCCGCCGTACAGCCCGTGCGGGCGCGCAGCCCGGCGGGGTCCAGCGTGCTGAGCTCCGGGTCGGCGGGGATCCGCTCCGGCTTGGGGCCGAAGACCTTCCACAGGCCGGACACCGAGAAGACGGGCTCGGTCGTGGTGGGCGGCTTGCGGGTGGGAACTGTGAGCGCCATCAGGCGTCACCTCCGATGAGTTCTACGGCCTTCTCCCCGACCATGAGCACCCCGATCATCGGGTTCACGGCGGGCATGGTCGGGAACACGGACGCGTCGGCGATACGGATGCCGTCGAGACCGCGGATCTTCAACTCGGGGTCGACCACGGCGAGTTCGTCGTCCGTGGCGCCCATCTTGCAGGTGCCGGCCGGGTGGTAGACGGTGTGTGCGACCTTGCGGGCGTACTCGCTCAGCTCGGCGTCGCCGATGACCTCGGGGCCGGGGCAGACCTCGCGCTTGAGCCAGCCGGCGAGCGGCTCGGTCTTCGCGATCTCACGGGCGATGCGGATGCCGTCGACGAGGGTCCGGCCGTCGTAGTCGTCCTCGTCGGTGAAGTACCGGAAGTCCAGGGCGGGCTTCACGGACGGGTCGGCGCTGGTCAGGTACAGCCGGCCGCGGCTCTTCGGCTTGGGGATGTTCGGGGTCATGGACACCCCGAACTCCGGCCGCTCGTAGCCCAGTCGCTCGGGGTTGTCCGTGAACGGGATCTGGTAGAAGTGGAACATCAGGTCCGGGCCCGGGCTCTCGGGGTCGCGGCGCACGAACAGGCCGGCGTCGGAGTCCATCGCCGAGTTCTCCGGGATCGGGCCGTCGGTCTCCCAGACGATGACCGACTCGGGGTGGTCGAGCAGGTTCTCGCCGACGCCCGGCAGGTCGTGCACGACGGGGACGCCGAGGGCCTCCAGGTCCGCCCGCGGGCCGATGCCCGAGTGCAGCAGCAGGCGCGGGGAGTCGACGGCGCCCGCGCACAGCACGACCTCGTTACGGGCGCGGATCAGCAGTTCCCCGCCGTCCTCGGTGCGCACGTGGACACCCTCGGCGCGCGTGCCGTTCAGCTCCAGCCGGTACGCCCAGGTCTCCAGCAGGATGGTCAGGTTGGGCCGCTCGTCCATCACCGGGTGCAGGTACGCCACCGACGCCGAGGACCGCTTGTTGTTCTCGGGGTGGTAGGCGAGGTCGAAGAAGCCGACGCCCTCGGTGAACGGCTTGCGGTTGAAGCCCTCGACGCGGGGTACCCCGAGTGCCGACCGGGCGGCGTCGACGAAGTCGCGGGCGATGGCGTTCCGGTCCTTCTCGTCGACGGAGACGATGTTGTTCTTCAGACGGGCGAAGTAGGCCTCCATGGGGACGGCGCCCCAGCCCTTGGCGCCGGCCTCCTCCCACTCGTCCCAGTCGGAGGGCAGCGGCTTGAAGGAGATGAGGGTGTTGTGCGAGGAGCAGCCGCCGAGGACGCGGGCGCGGCTGTGCCGGATGTGGGAGTTGCCGCGGGGCTGCTCGACCGTCGGGTAGTCGTAGTCGAGTTCGCCGCCGAGCAGGCCCATCCAGCGGCGCAGGGTGAGGACGTCGTCGCGGCCGACGTCGCTCGGGCCGCCCTCGATGACCGCGACGGTGACGTCGGGGTTCTCGGTGAGGCGGGAGGCGATGACGGAGCCTGCGGTGCCGCCGCCGATGACGACGTAGTCGTAGACGTGGGGGGTGTGGGACATGGCGGTACTACTCCAGGGGGTGTTTCCGGGGGGAGAGGCGGGGCTCAGCCGGCGAACCAGCGCACCGGCTTCGGCGCGAGGTTCTGGTAGACGTGCTTGCTCTCGCGGTACTCGGCGAGCCCTGCGGGCCCCAGCTCGCGGCCGGTGCCGCTCCTGCCGAAGCCGCCCCACTCCGCCTGCGGCAGGTAGGGGTGGAAGTCGTTGATCCAGACGGTGCCGTGGCGCAGCCGGCCGGCGACGCGGCGGGCCCTGCCGGGGTCGGTGGTCCACACGGCACCGGCGAGGCCGTACTCGGTGTCGTTGGCGAGGAACACCGCCTCCTCCTCCGTGCGGAAGGTCTCGACGGTGAGGACCGGCCCGAAGACCTCCTCGCGTACGACGGTCATCTCGCGGTGGCAGGCGTCGAGGACGGTCGGCTCGTAGAAGTAGCCGGACTCGGGGCGCTGCTCCGACGGCTCGGGCCGCTTGCCGCCGCAGCGCAGTACGGCGCCCTCGTCGAGCGCGCCGGCGACGTACGCCTCGACCTTGGCGCGCTGCTGCTCGGAGACGAGCGGGCCGCACTCGACGCCGGCCTCGGTGCCCCGGCCGAGCCTGATCCGCTGTGCCCGGCGGGCGAGTTCGGCGACGAAGCGCTCCCGGACCGACTCCTCGACGATGAGCCGGGCGCCGGCCGAGCAGACCTGGCCGCTGTGGATGAAGGCGGCGTTGAGGGCCTGGTCGACGGCGGTGTCGAAGCCCTCCTCGGTGGCGCAGGCGTCGGCGAAGACGACGTTGGGGTTCTTGCCGCCGAGTTCGAGGGCGACCTTCTTCACGGTCGGGGCGGCGGCCTGGGCCACCCGGGTGCCGCTGACCAGCCCGCCGGTGAAGGAGACCAGGTCGACGCCCGGGTGCTCGGCGAGCCGGGCGCCGACGGTGTGGCCGGGGCCGGTGACGATGTTGGCCGCTCCGGCGGGCAGGCCCGCCTCGGCCAGCAGCTCGATCAGCGCGATGGTGGTCATCGGGGTGATCTCGCTGGGCTTGATCACGAAGGTGTTGCCGGCGGCGAGTGCCGGGGCGATCTTCCAACTGGCCTGGAGGAGCGGGTAGTTCCAGGGGGTGATCAGCGCACACACGCCGACCGGCTCATGGACGACGACGCTGTGGATGTCGGGCGAACCGGCGTCGACCACCCGGCCCGGCGCCTCGGCGGCCACCAGGTCGGCGAAGTAGCGGAAGGCGTCGGCGACACAGTCGATGTCGACCCGGCCCTCCTCGACGGTCTTGCCCGCGTCCCGGCTCTCCAGCAGGCCCAGCTCCTCGCGGTCGCGTACGAGGAGGTCGGCGACGCGGCGCAGCAGCGCGGCACGCTCGGCGACGGGGGTGCCGGGCCAGGGGCCGTGGTCGAAGGCCCGGCGCGCGGCGGTCACCGCACGCTCGGCGTCCTTCTCGTCGCCCTCGGCGACCACGGCGAAGGGCCGGGCGTCCGCGGGGTCGAGGATCTCGCGCGTCGCGCCGGAGATCGCTTCCAGCCACTCGCCTCCCGCGTGGATGGTCGCCTCGGCCTGTCGTTCCGTTCTGTCCGCCATGATCGGTGTTGCCTTCCGTTCCTGTTCGGTGCCCCTGTGTCACACGCGTGTCACGCTCGGGGACCGTCGCCGCCTGCCCAGGACCCGGTCCTCGCATGCGCAATCCATGGCCGAAAGTGCGCCGCGTCACTGAAAATGCGGTCGAAAACGGACAAAACCAGAACACCAAGCACTAGGTGTACTGACCCGCAGGGTTGTTTACGCGGGTGATGGGCGGCCGGCCGCCTCCTGGGCCATCAGCTCCCTGACGCAGCCGCGCAGCCAGGCGTGGGCGGGGTCGGCGTCGTGACGGGGGTGCCAGGCGAAGCCGACGCCGACCGCGGGGAGCGGCAGCGGGATCTCGAAGGTGACCAGGCCGAGGGTGTCGGCCAGCGAGCGGCCCCAGTGGCTGATCAGTCCGACCAGATCGGTCTCGCGCACCACGAACAGCGAAGCGGGATAGGTGCCGACGCTGCCCACCACACGCCGCTTCAGGCCGAGTTCCTCCAGCGCCTCGTCGATCGGCCCGCGCTGCCTGCCGCGCCGGGACACGATCAGATGCCCGGCCTCCCCGGCGAACCGCTCGGGGGTCAACTCCCCCGTGAGCAGCGGATGTCCGGCCCGTACGACACCCAGCATGTGTTCCTCGTACACCGTCTCCACATGCACCTCGGGCGCGGTCGTGTCGATCACCCCGACCTCCAGGTCGGCGGTGCCCTGGCGCAGGACGGGGACGTCCACATGGCTCTCGGAGAGAAACCGCAGCCGGACACCGGGGGCCTCGCGGGCGGCGCGGGCGAAGAGGGCGGCGCCGTGGGCGGCGGCGACCGAGTCGTGACCGAGGATCGTGAACGTGCGGGTCACCGTGCGCAGATCGGCGTCCCGGCCCGGCGCGAACAGGGCCCGGGCCCGCTCCACCACCGCGCTCACCTCGGCCCGTACGGCCAGCGCGTGCGGGGTGGGCACCATCCGCCGTCCGGCGCGCACCAGTACCGGATCGCCGAGCGCCTTGCGGATCCGGCCGAGCGTGCGGCTCATGGCGGGCTCCGACAGATGCAGCCGTTGGGCGGCGCCCTGCACGCTCTGCTCCTCCAGCAGCACGTCCAGCGCGACCAGCAGATTCAGGTCCAGCCCGGCGGATTGCGTCATGTGCAGGTATCCCTTGCAAAGGTTGCACTGGAAAGCAGGTCACCGGCGAGCCTACGGTGGGAGCGCATCCCACACCACCCACCGAAGCTCCCGGGAGGAGCCGTGCCCGCGCACGCCCTGAAACGCCCCACCCTGCTCGCGCTGTGCGCCTGTGTCCTGGTCGCCCAGAGCATGGTCGCCGCCATCAACCTCCTCATCCCGCAGCTGAGTTCCTCGTCCCTGCAGCCCTCGCACACCGAGATCATGTGGACGGTCGACGCCTACGTCATCGTCTTCGCGGGCCTGCTCGTCCCGGCCGGCGCCCTCGGCGACCGGTACGGCCGCAAGGGCGCCCTGCTCACCGGGCTCGCCCTGTTCGCGGCGGGCGCCGCCACCAGCGCGTGCGCGACCGGCCCGGCCTTGCTGATAGCGGGCCGGGGCCTGTCCGGCGCCGGGGCCGCCCTCGTCACCCCCGCCACCCTCTCGATCCTCATGCACCTGTCCGCGCCGGAACACCGGGCCCGCTCCATGGGCGCCTGGACGCTGTCGATCGGCCTGGGCGGCGCGGCGGGAAACCTGGGCGGCGGCATGGCCGGCCAGTTCCTCACCTGGCGCGCCCTGTTCGCGGTCATGGTCCCGCTCGCCGCCGTACTCGCCGTGGCGGTGTCGGTGACGGTCCCGCGCACCGACCGCTCCAGCCGCAGCAACCCCGACCCGCTCGGCACGCTGCTGCTGACGGCGGGCCTGGTCGCGGTCCTGTTCGGCATCATCGAGGGGCCGGCCTACGGCTGGACCTCCGCCCGCATCCTCGGCGCCTTCGCGGCGGGCGCGCTGCTGATCGCCGCCTTCACCCGGCACGCCCTGCGCTCCCCCGCCCCGCTGTTCGACCCGCGCGTCTTCGGCTCTCGCCGCCTGCGCGCGGCCTCCCTCGGCACGGCCACCGGCTTCTTCGGCCTGTTCTCGCTGTTCTTCGTCAACGCGCAGTATCTGCAGGGCGTGAAGGGCTTCGGGGCCGCCGTCACCGGGGTGGCGATCCTGCCGCTGGTGTTCGGGATGGCCGTCACCCAGAAACTGGCGACCCGCTGGGCCGGCCACCCCCGCGCGGTCATCGGCGCGGGTCTCGCCCTGATCGGCCTCGGCCTGCTCGGCGCGTCCACGGCCGACGCGGGCACGCCCTACTCGGTGTTCGTCTGCTGGCTCCTGACCATCTCGGCCGGCGCCGGACTGTCCATGCCGGCCCTGACCCTGGGCGTCGTGACATCCCTCCCGCCCCACCAGGCGGGCCTGGGCTCAGGCCTCGGCACGACCGCCCGGGAGACCGGCGCCGCACTGGGCGTGGCCGTCACCGGCACGGTCCTGTCGGCCCACACCGACCTGCTGCATGGCATGGGCCCGGCACTGCGGACGGTCGGGGTGGTGGTGCTGGCGGCGACGGCACTGGTGACAGCCGGTTACGGACAGCGCCCCCAAGGGGCACGGGGCCCTGTCGATATGCGGCTCCGCCGCGGGACGCGAGCAACCAGGACGGACCCGCACCCGACGGCAACGCCGCAGACCCACGGCGGGTAGCCGAACCGCAGACGGCAAACGCTCGGCACCCCTACGGCGGGATGCCGAGCGTCAGCTGCTCCTGCAGAACTCTCAGATGAGGCCCAGCGAGCGAACCGCCTCGCGCTCCTCCACCAGCTCGTTGACGGAGGCGTCGATGCGGGCACGGGAGAACTCGTTGATGTCCAGGCCCTGGACGATCTCGTACGTGCCGTCCTTGGTGGTGACCGGGAACGAGGAGATCAGGCCCTCCGGGACGCCGTAGGAACCGTCCGACGGGATACCCATGGAGGTCCAGTCGCCCTCGGCGGTGCCGTTGACCCAGGTGTGGACGTGGTCGATCGCGGCGTTGGCGGCGGAGGCGGCCGACGAGGCACCGCGGGCCTCGATGATCGCGGCACCGCGCTTGGCGACGGTCGGGATGAAGTCCTCGGCCAGCCACTTCTCGTCGTTCACGACCTCGGCGGCGTTCTTGCCGGCGACGGTGGCGTGGAAGATGTCCGGGTACTGGGTGGCGGAGTGGTTGCCCCAGATGGTCAGGCGCTTGATGTCGGCGACCGTCGAACCGGTCTTCTTCGCCAGCTGCGTGAGCGCACGGTTGTGGTCCAGGCGGGTCATCGCGGTGAAGCGCTCGGCCGGGACGTCCGGCGCGGCGGCCTGGGCGATGAGGGCGTTGGTGTTGGCCGGGTTGCCGACGACGAGGACCTTGATGTCGTCCGCGGCGTGGTCGTTGATGGCCTTGCCCTGCGGCTTGAAGATGCCGCCGTTGGCCTCCAGCAGGTCGCCGCGCTCCATGCCCTTGGTGCGCGGGCGGGCGCCCACCAGCAGGGCTACGTTGGTGCCGTCGAAGGCGACGTTCGGGTCGTCGGTGATGTCGATGCCCTGCAGCAGCGGGAAGGCGCAGTCGTCCAGCTCCATGGCCGTGCCCTCGGCGGCCTTCAGCGCCGGGGTGATCTCCAGGAGGCGCAGCTTGACCGGCACGTCCGCGCCGAGCAGCTGGCCGGAGGCGATGCGGAAGAGCAGGGCGTAACCGATCTGGCCGGCCGCGCCGGTGACGGTGACGTTCACGGGAGTGCGGGTCATGGCGTTCTCCGTATGACAGCTGGCGGTGGGGCGTCCCTGCCCCGGGCGGATGATCGATCTCTTGGCATCAAGAGAGATCCAGCGGTCAGGCTATCGCGCATCCGGCATGCGAGACGTCCGGGGCCGTGTGGATCAGCCCACAAGTCGGACACGTACCGGACGAACTGGCGGCCGCCCGTCCGGGAGAGGGAGGGGACGGAGCGGCCGCCAGGTGGGGGTACCGATTGCCGGACTCCCGTGGGGGTACTCCTCGCGTGCCCAGGATCCGCCCCGCCATGCGCCCGCCCCGGAATTTCTCCCGCTTACTTCGCGCACGCGGATACTTCGTGCACGCCGCTACTCGTGTGCACGCCGTTACTCGTGCACGCCGTTACTTCGTGCACCCCGTCCGCCCGGAGGCGAGGTCCGCGCAGGCCTTGGCCTCTGCCGCGTTCTTCACGGCGACCATCGGGGTGTAGGCGATGGTGTCGCCCACGGTGGTGGTCTCGCCGGTCTGCCGGACCTTGCCGGCGGTGATCCGGACCTTGTCGCCCTGGGCGGCGCCGGTGATCCGGCCCCAGGCGGTGCCGCAGGCCTTGCTGTAGCGGACCTCCAGGGTGGTGGTGCCGACGGTGACGGTCCGGGCGGTGGTGACCAGGTCGCCGCTGCAGCCCATCACCTCGGCGTCCTTGCCGTTGCAGGCGGAGCCGGTGCACTTGACCCCGGGTGGCGTGCTCGCGTTCGGGGTGGCTCTCGGGGACGGCGGCTTGGCGGTGTTCTCGTGCTTGGCGCCGCCCCGCTGGGTGAAGAAGAAGACGGCGGCGATGACGACGAGCACGCCGACGAGCCCGGCGACGAACATGACCACCCGCTGCCGCCCGGCGTTCCCCGGGGCCGGGGCGCCACCGCCGGACCGGGGGGCCGGTGCCTGCGGCTGCTGCCCGTCGTCCGGGTTCGGCGTGTCCGGGATCCGGCCGGCACCGCCGGGCAGGGCGCCGGGCCGGAAACCGTTCGCGGCGCCGGCGCCGGCACCCGCGCGCGCCCCGGTTCCGGGTGGGGCGCTCACCGGGGACGGGCCCTGATACCCGGCCAGCTTCCAGGAGTTGCCACCGGATGCCCCGCCGTCTCCGGTCCCGTCACGGTCAGCCGGACCACGCCCCGCACCGTCGTCACGGTCGCTCGGACCCCAGCCCACGCCGTCACGGTCAACCGGACCCCGGCCCCCATCACGGTCAGTCGGACCACGCCCCGCGCCGTCACGGGCGGCCGGGCCCCGGCCCGCGCCGTCCCGGGCGTCGGCGTCAGGGGCCGTCGGCTGTGGGGGAATCGTCGGGGAGACGCCCGCCGGACCGGCGATGCCCATGGCCGGACCGAGGCCCTCCCCCTTGCGGCCGGACGGGCCGCCGGACGCCTCCGCCGCGCCGAAGTCCCCGAGTGCCGCGCGCGCCTGGGAGATGCGGATCGCCTCCATGGTGCGGTCATGCCGCATCTCCGCCCGGCTCCAGGCGCGTTCGGCCAGCTCCCACATCGTCGTCAGGTGCACGGGGCTGGTGCCGGTGACCTCGGCGAGCGCGACGACCGCGCCCTTGGGCGCGAGGAGCCGGCCGCCCAGGTAACGCTCCCAGGACGTCTTGCTGTAGCCCGTGCGGTCGGCGAGTGCCGCGACGCTCATGCCGCTGCGGTCCACGAGCCGTCGCACCTGGCTGGTGAACTCCTTGATCTGCGGGTCCAGATCATCAGGCAGGTCTTTCCAGCGAGGCATCGATTCCCCCCTTGCTCTCCCCCGGGTTTCCCCGTCCTGGCTACCCACAAGGATGCCCTGCCTGAGGATCCCAGTTCCCGGGGTGGGGGCGCGCGGGAGCACGGACGGCGCGCGGACACCGTAGCGGAACGGTCACTTCCGTGCCACAGCGCATGGACAGGCGTTGAACAGGCGGTTCATGGGCGGAAGGCTGAAGGACGGCGGCGGCTCGTCCCTCCTCGGGGGAGGGGACGAGCCGCCGTGTCTGCGAGCACCTCTACTGGCTGATGGTGAAGTGCAGGGTGTCCTTCAGGAAGGGGACCTGCAGCCACGGTTTGGGCTGGGCCATCATCGCCAGCAGGACGATCGTGAGGCCGAGAACGCCGTACGTGACGATGTCCGTGAAGCGGGAGCGTACGGCGAGCATGCCGACGCCGGGCAGTATCCATCGCATGACCGCCCCCGCCAGCAGTGCGGCGCCGATCAGCAGGGTGCCGAAGCGGAACACGTCGAGCGCGGTCAGCAGCAGGCCGAGCGCGACCCCGCCGAGCACCACGAGCAGGGGCCACTGCCGCGCCGGGGCCGGGGCGTCGCCGGGCGCGGCCCGGCCGCCGCCCTCGGGCCGCGCGGTGTCCCGGGTGATCCGCGGGAAGCGGCGCGTGGTCCGCCGCGGCCGCCCCTGCGCGTCCGGGGCGCTGATCGCGTCGCGCACGGGCGGCTCGCCGCCGTGCGCCCGCTCAGCCGACACTGCGCTCCGCCGCCTCGACCACGTTGACCAGCAGCTGCGCCCGGGTCATCGGGCCCACCCCGCCGGGGTTCGGAGAGATCCAGCCGGCCACCTCGACGACGTCCGGGTGCACGTCCCCGACGATCTTGCCCTCGGCGTTGCGGGAGACACCGACGTCGAGGATCGCGGCGCCCGGCTTGACGTCCTCGGCTCGGATCAGATGCGGCGAGCCGGCGGCCGCCACGATGATGTCGGCCCGCTTCAGGTGGGCAGACAGATCGCGGGTGCCGGTGTGGCACTGGGTCACGGTGGCGTTCTCGCTGCGCCGGGTGAGCAGCAGCGGCATCGGCCGGCCGATGGTGACACCGCGGCCGACGACCACGACCTCGGCGCCCTTGATCTCCACGCCGTGGGCCCGCAGCAGCGAGAGGATGCCGTTCGGGGTGCAGGGCAGCGGTGCGGGCTCGTTGAGCACCAGCCGGCCGAGGTTCATGGGGTGCAGCCCGTCGGCGTCCTTGGCCGGGTCCATCAGCTCCAGGATGCGGTTCTCGTCGATGCCCTTGGGCAAAGGCAGCTGCACGATGTAACCGGTGCAGGCCGGGTCCTCGTTCAGCTCGCGGACGACCGCCTCGATCTCCTCCTGGGTCGCCGTGGCGGGCAGCTCGCGCTGGATGGAGGCGATGCCGACCTGTGCGCAGTCGCGGTGCTTGCCGGCGACGTACTTCTGGCTGCCGGGGTCGTCCCCGACCAGGATCGTGCCGAGGCCGGGCGTGACGCCCCTCTCCTTCAGCGCCGCCACGCGGGCGGTCAGATCGGACTTGATCGCGGCTGCGGTGGCCTTGCCATCGAGAATCTGGGCGGTCATGCACCCATCCTCGCGGATGACCCGGCCCCGGTTCCAATCCGGGTGGCGGGGCGCCGTACCGCCTTGTCGGCAGATGATCGATGATGTTGCACTTGCACAACACCTGGGGCTTCCGGCTGGACAAGTCAGTAACCGGTCAAGAACGATGAGCAGCACAGTGCAGCGGGCAGCTCGACGGGGGGACGGATTGCACCTGTAGAAACTCTCCTCCGTACAGTGCCGCGCCTCGTCCCCAGCACTCGATCCAACGGAGGAAACACCGCCATGAGCTTCGGCGACCAGAACAATCCCTACGGCGCCCCGCAGGGCCAGCAGCCCGGCTACGGCTACCCGCAGCAGCCCCAGGGCGCCGGTTACGGCTACCCGTCGGCGCCCCCCGTCCAGCAGGAGTACGGCGTCGGCGCCCCGATGGCCGCCATGCCGGGCAACGTCAGCGCGGCGCGCGTGATGTTGTGGGTGATCGTCGGCCTGCAGGTGATCGGTGTGGCGCTGTTCACGTTCTACGCCATTGCCGTGAACCACGCGAAGAACGAAAGCACCCTGCAGGACGACTCCTCCTTCCAGCGGGTCGCCGACTACGGCACCGGCATCCTGCTGGTCATGGCTGTGTTCGCGCTCGCCTGGGGCGTGTTCGCGGCCGTGCTCGCGGCGAAGTTCAACACCGGCGGCAACGGCGTCCGCATCACCACCCTGGTCTTCGGCATCATCACCGGCGTCCTCGGCCTGTACCCGTTCGTCGTGGTGGGCCTCGTCCACACGGTGCTCGCCATCCTGATCGCCTGCTTCGTCGGCGGTGCCAACGGCAAGGCCTGGTTCAACCGCGCCCGGTACTGAACCCGCCCGCGCGACGGAACAGTTCGCGCCAATTCAACATCGAGGGCCGTGTCTCACCCGTCCAGGGGGAGGCACGGCCCTGGTGTCTCCCCCTAGTCTGGCTCGGGTAGCCGTACCCGGCCGGGGTGGCCGCAAGGCACGGGGAGCCGCACCTTGTACAGCATCATCGTCGTACCTCCGCCGACCCCGGAGGACCGGCAGGACCGCACCCAGATCCGCCTCGCCCCCGGTGAGCGTCTCAGCTTCGGACGGGCGCCGGGCAACGACCTGAGGATCCCGCACGACGGGGTCTCCCGCCGGGCCGGCGAACTCGGCGCCCAGGGCGCGTTCTGGATACTGAGCAACCTGTCCGCGCGGCACACGTACGTCGTGGAGAACCCGGAGGGCGCCGGAGAGCACATCAAGGTCGGCCCGGGCAGGCTCGACGCGCCCGTCCCGTTCGAGTTCTCGCGGATCGTGCTGCCCGCCGCCGGGGAGCTGCTGACGATCGAGGTGTGGGCGCCGCGCCACGACTATCTGCGCGACGGCGCCGGTCCGGACGGCGACACCACCGCCCCGGCCTTCTCCGTCGACCGCACCAAGCGCTACTTCGCCGTCCTGGCCGCCCTGTGCGAGCCGCGGCTGCGCGGTGACCCGCACGCCCCGCTGCCCACCGTCGACCAGGTCGTCGACCGGCTGCGCCCCGCCTGGCCGGCCGCCTCACGCACCTCGGTGCAGTGGAACATCGACTACCTGGCGGTCAAGCTGCGGCTCAAGCCCGGCCCGGACACCGCGGACACCGGTCCACGCCTCAACGGCAAGAAGGAGTCCCTGGTGTCCCTGGCGCTCCGCTTCGACCTCGTACGGGAGGACGACCTGGTCGTCCTGTCCGGGTCCGGGTCCGTGAGCCGGGCGGCCCGGTGACCGAGCCGTACGCCGTACCGGTGCCCAGGGGCTACCGGGTCGGCGTCTGGGAGGTGCGCGAGCCGATCGCGACGGGTGCCTTCGGCAGCGTGTACGCGGGCCGGCGCACCGGCGACGACACTCCCGAACTGCCGCGCACCGCCGCCCTGAAGTTCCTGCCCACCGGCACCGGCACCCCGCGCCAGCTGGCCCATCTGCGCGAACTCATCGAGCGCGAGGTCGGTTTGCACCGCCGGCTCAGACGGCCGCGGCTGATCCGGATGTACGAGACCCTCGTGGTGGACGACCCGGCCCGCCCCGCCCTCGACGGCGCCACCGTCCTCGTGCTGGAGCGTGCCGAGGGCTCCCTGTCCGCCCTGCTCGCCGTCTCGCCCCGCCCGGACGCCGGGTCCGCCCTGCTCGCCCAGATCTGTGAGGGGCTGGCCCAGCTGCACCGGGCCGGCTGGGTGCACGGGGATCTGAAACCGGCCAATGTGCTGCTCATGGCGGACGGTTCGGCACGGCTCGCCGACTTCAACATGGCCGCCGAGCTGGAGGGCACCCACGCCTACACCCCGGCCTTCTCCACCCCCGACTACACCCCGCCCGAGCTGCTCTGGTCGGAGATCGGCGAACGGGGCCGCCGTATCCGCCCCTCCGCCGACGTCTGGGCCTTCGGTGTGCTCGCCCACCTCGTCCTCACCGACTCCTTCCCGCTGTCCGGCGCCACCCCGACGGCCCGCCGCGACGCGGCCGCCGCCTACGCCCGCGGCACCGACGAACTGCGCCTGTCACCCGAACTCCCGGAGGCCTGGCGGGAGATCGTCCGTGACTGTCTGGCCCGTACGCATGGCGCACGCATCACCACCGAGGCGCTGCTGCGCCGCGTCGAGACGGCGGCCGGCACGGGCCGCTCGCCGCGCCTTCCCCGGCTGTTACCGCGCCGCAGGCACCGGCAGGCGGTGATCGCCTCGGCCGCTGCCGCCACCGCCGCCGTCGCGGCCCTCGGCTACGGCATCAGCACCTGGGCGGCCGGCGACGGCACCCCGGACGCCAAGGCCACGGCCGCCTACGGCGCCTCCGAACTCCGCACCGACCAGGGTGTTCCGGCGCAGTACCGGCGGCTCATCGTGGACGCCGCCCACGCCTGCGGAAAACCGGCCGTCACGCCCCCGCTCATCGCCGCGATCCTGAAGTCCGAGAGCAACTTCGACCCCGATCTCTCCGATCCCGCCAACCAGGAGTTCGGCATCGCCCGGTGGACCCCTGGCGTGCTGCGCTGGTGGATGCGGGACGACGGCATCCCCGCCTCGGCGACCCCCGCGCCGCCCCTGACCCCCTCCGTGTCCATTCCGGCCGTGGGCCGCTACCTCTGCTACATCGAGCCACGCCTGAAGGCGGAACTTCCCGGCGACAAGCGGGTGTTGGTCGCCGCCGCCTACCAGTCCTCCTACGGGAAGGTGAACAAGGCGGGCGGCATTCCCCCGCAGCTCGGCGCCTTCTGCAGCCGTGTCGCCCACTTCCTCCAGGAGTACGCCCCTCCCGGCAGGAAGTGACCCTCAGAGTTCACAGGTACCGGGCTACGGGATACGGCGGCACGGTGGTACCACTCCGCCACGGCAGCACGGCGGAGGGACCGACACCACTCGTTCACATGGGGGAACTCGTGAACATCGCCAAGCCCGCCGCACTGCTCGTCGCGGCCACCGCCCTCCTCGCCGGCTCCACGGTCGCGGCGACCGCCGCCACCACGCCGGACGGCACCCGGGTCACCAGCGTCCAGCAGGTCGCCGACCAGGTCCTCGCCGGCCACCCGAAGCCGCTTTCGGCCTCCGCCGACCAGGTCCGGTACAACGGCCTGACCCTCACCAAGGCTCCGCGGGGGACGGCCGCCAAGAAGGACCTGGACTGCGCCTACGGGCACCTGTGCATGATCGTCCGGGGCACCAAGTTCGACTTCTACAAGTGCCAGACGTGGACCGTCTCCAACTGGACCGGCGACGGCCCGTTCACCAACAACCAGACGCCGGGCACGGTCGCCAGGTTCTACAACCAGGACGGCAGCGTCCGCTGGACCTCCACGGCGTACGAGGCCGGCACGGCGACCTGGGACCCGATCTACTCCCTGCGCCCCTGCTGAGCCGACGCCCAACGGCCGGCGCCCAGCAGGACCGGCGGTCTCCGGCTCCCTCGGGGGAGGGCCGGAGACCGTCCGCAATCACCGCTCAGTGGAAGAAGTGGCGCGTGCCCGTGAAGTACATGGTCACGCCCGCCTTCTTGGCGGCCTCGACGACCTGCTCGTCACGGATCGAGCCGCCCGGCTGGACGATCGCCCGGACACCGGCGTCGATGAGGATCCCGGGGCCGTCGGGGAAGGGGAAGAAGGCGTCGGAGGCCGCGAAGGAACCGCGGGCCCGCTCCTCGCCGGCCCGCTCGACGGCCAGCTTGCAGGAGTCGACGCGGTTGACCTGGCCCATGCCGACGCCGACCGAGGCGCCGTCCTTGGCGAGCAGGATGGCGTTGGACTTCACGGCGCGGCACGCCTTCCAGGCGAACGCCAGCTCCTTCAGCTCCTCGTCGCCGAGCGCCTCACCGCTGGCCAGCGTCCAGTGGGCGGGGTCGTCGCCGTCGGCCTGGAGCCGGTCGGTGACCTGGAGCAGCACACCGCCGTCGACCTGCCTGGCCTCGACCCGGTTGCAGGGCGCGCCCGGGGCCTTCAGCACGCGGATGTTCTTCTTCTTGGTGAGGGCCTCCAGGGCCCCTTCCTCGTAGCCCGGGGCGACGATGACCTCGGTGAAGATCTCCGCGACCTGCTCGGCCATCTCCTTGCTGACCGGACGGTTCACGGCGATCACGCCGCCGTAAGCGGAGACCGGGTCGCAGGCGTGCGCCTTGCGGTGCGCCTCGGCGACGTCCGAACCCACCGCGATACCGCAGGGGTTGGCGTGCTTGATGATCGCGACACAGGGCTCGTCGTGGTCGTACGCGGCACGGCGGGCGGCGTCCGTGTCCGTGTAGTTGTTGTACGACATCTCCTTGCCGTGCAGCTGCTCGGCGTCCGCGAGCCCGCCGCTGCCGTCGACGTACAGGGCGGCCGGCTGGTGCGGGTTCTCGCCGTAGCGCAGGGTGTTCTTGCGCTCGTAGGTGGCGCCGAGGAAGTCGGGGAACTGCGACTCGTCGACCGGCGCGTACGAGGAGGCGAACCAGGAGGCGACGGCCACGTCGTAGGCGGCGGTGTGCTGGAAGGCCTCGGCGGCCAGCCGCTTGCGGGCGGCGAGGTCGAAGCCGCCGTCCTTGACGGCCGCGAGGACGTCGGCGTACCGCTCCGGGCTGGTGACCACGGCGACCGACGGGTGGTTCTTGGCGGCGGCGCGGACCATCGACGGCCCGCCGATGTCGATCTGCTCCACGCACTCGTCCTCGCTCGCGCCCGAAGCGACGGTCTCGCGGAAGGGGTAGAGGTTGACGACGACGAGGTCGAACGGCTCGACACCCAGCTCGGCGAGCTGCTCGCGGTGGCTGTCCAGGCGCAGGTCGGCGAGGATGCCCGCGTGCACCTTCGGGTGCAGGGTCTTGACCCGGCCGTCCAGGCACTCGGGGAAGCCGGTCAGCTCCTCGACCTTGGTGACGGGGACGCCGGCGGCGGCGATGCGGGAGGCCGTGGAACCGGTGGAGACGAGTGCGACACCGGCCTCGTGCAGCCCGCGCGCGAGCTCTTCCAGCCCGGTCTTGTCGTAGACGCTGACGAGCGCGCGACGGATGCCCCGCTTGCCGCTCTCGATGCTCTCGGCGGTCACTGGATAACTACCTTTCGTCCCTCGATGCGATAGCCGTTGCGGGCGAGCCGCCCCACGACCTCGACGAGCAGCCTTCGCTCGACTTCCTTGATGCGCTCGTGCAGCGCGCTCTCGTCGTCCTCGTCCCGGACCTCGACCACGCCCTGCGCGATGATCGGGCCGGTGTCGACGCCGTCGTCGACGAAGTGGACGGTGCAGCCGGTGACCTTGGCGCCGTACGCGAGTGCGTCACGGACGCCGTGGGCCCCGGGAAAACTGGGCAGCAGGGCCGGGTGCGTGTTGACGAACCGCCCGCCGAAGCGCGCGAGGAACTCCTTCCCCACGATCTTCATGAACCCGGCGGAGATCACGAGGTCCGGCTCGTACGCGGTCACCGCTCCGGCGAGGGCGGCGTCCCACTCCTCGCGGCTCGCGTGGTCCTTGACCTTGCACACGAAGGTCGGCAGTCCCGCCCGCTCGGCGCGGTCGAGCCCCTCGATGCCGGCGCGGTCGGCCCCTACGGCGACGATCCGCGCGCCGTACCGCTCGGCTCCGGTGCGCTCGATCTCGTCCAGCAGCGCCTGCAGATTGGTGCCGGATCCGGAGACCAGCACGACGAGGCGCTTGACCGCGGGACCAGCGGGGGTGGCGGCCACGATGGGGCCCTTTCTCGGGGTGGCGATGTGTCCGGTCGGCGGCTGCCGTGCAGTTGTACGTTCGCACGAACGCTTCGCACCCCGTCATACGGGGAAGTCTACGAAGCGGCCGACCGTCAGCAACGATACCGGCACTCGGGAAGGCCCCCACGGGACGGGGGAGTGGCCGGAAGGTAGCGTTCGCAAGGAATCACGAAGGGGAAGCCTCGGGAACGCGGTCGTCGTGCGGTGCGTTGTCGGGGTGGAAGCTCATGTGGGACAGCCGTAGTCACCCAGGGGAAGACGCTCTTTTGATGCCCGATCGCAGCCCGCGACTCCTCACGTTCCCTCCGCGCCCGGCCCAGGGAGGCGAGCGTGGCGCCGTGTTGCTGCGGGAGCGGCCGGCCTCGCCTCCGGAGGCTCCGCAGGACGGTCGGGGCGGTCAGGGCGGCCAGGGCGGTCAGAGTGGCCGCGACGGCGACGGGCGGGGCGGGCAGCAGGACGACAACCCGTTCGCACCGCCGCCCGAGGGCACCCCGGACCGGCCCTGGCGGCCCCGCCACCCGCAGGGCCACCAGGGCGCCGGTCCCGGCTCCGGGGGCGGCTCCCCGTGGGGCGGCCAGTGGAGCGACCGCCAGCCCGGACGCTCCCCCGGCGGCTTCGGCGAGCGGCCCGGCGGCGGCCCCCAGGGTCCCGGTGGACCGGCCGGTTCCGGCATGCGCTGGGACCCGACCGACCCCACCCAGCGCCGCGCGCGCTTCGCCCTGCTGTCCGGCATGTGGGCCGTCTTCTTCGCCCTGTTCAGCTGGCCGTACGTGGCCCTGCTGCTGGGCGCGCTGGCCCTCTACTGGGGCGTCAGCGCACTGCGCGCCAAGCCGGGCAGGCCGAACCCGGACTCCCCGGCAGCACCGCCCGCCCCCGGCCGCCCCCAGACGACAGCGGCCATCGGCGGCCTGATCACGGCGTCCCTGGCCCTGGTCCTGGTCGCCTCGACCTTCACGGTCCAGCTGGTCTACCGCGACTACTACACCTGCGTCGGCGACGCCCTCACCCACGAGGCCAAACAGTCCTGCGACAGCCTGCTGCCGCGGGAGTTGCGGGGAGTTCTGGGGTCCGCCAACGACTGAGCCTGCGGCGCCGCGGGTGGGCCGGCGGCCCGGCTGGGCTCAGCGAGGGGCGCGCGGCTGACGGGCTCGGCGACTGGGCGCGGGCGGCCTCGCGGGGCCTGGTGATCGGCAGGGCTCGGCGATCGGGTGCGGATCGGGTGCGAGCGGCCCGGCCAGGCTCGGTGATCGGGCGCGGGCCGAGGTCGTGGTGGGTGGTCGGGGGCCATGGGGTCAGTAGGTTTCCGGCCGGGGTTCCGTGGTGTCCGTGGCCGGCTCGGCGGAGTCCGGGATGTGTTCGGTGGGGGCCGGGTGGGGGTGTTCCGGAGGGAGCGGCCAGGCGGGTGCGGTCGGCGAGGAGCCTGGCTGAGCAGCGTCCGACGTGTCGCCCGAGGCTGCGGGCTCGCGTACGGGCGTCCAGCGTGAGGCGCGCGTGAGGTCGTCGGGCCAGTCCGGAGCGAACGGGTCGTCGGCCGGGAGGATCTCGTACGGGTCCTCCTCCGCGGCACCGGTCGCGGCGGGCATGGTCTCGGGTCGGGCAGGGTTCCTGCCGGTGCCCGGTTCCTTGTCCTTGGCTTTCACAGCCGCGTCCTTGGCTTTCGCGCCCGCATCCTTGGCCTTCGCGCCCGCATCCTTGGCTTTCGCAGCCGTCTTGCCCTGGTCCTGCCCCTCCTCCTCGCTGCTCCGACCCCCCTCCTCGCCTTGGTGCTCTTCGTCGGCCTCGGCCGTGTCCTCGCTCTTCGCCTGCTCCTCCGCCCTCCCCTGCTCGTTTCCGGTTCCGTCGGCCACCGTCCCGGAGTTCGTCGCAGACACCCTGCCGTCCTGCCCCGCCCCCGTCCCCGCCCCCTGCGCCGGGATCTCCGCGCCCCGCGTGCGCCCACGCCACACTCGCCACCCCCGTACGACCAGTGCCACAGGCATCCCGAACACCACCGTCCAGGCCGCCACCGCTGCCCCGGTCCGCCACCACACCGGCCCGAAGCGGGCCAGCGCCGCCACGCCCAGCGGACCGCCCGCCAGCTCGGCGAGCAGGGCGAAGGCCGCCGCGCACACCGTCGCGGTCAGCAGCATCACCCCGGCGGTACGGACGGCCGACCACCGAGCCACGGCCGCTTCACCCGGCTGCGACCGCTCCACGGCCCCGCGCGCCACGAACCACCCCGCCGTCACCCCGGCCGCCACCGGCACCAGCCCCGCCAGCCAGTTCGGCAGCGACCCGGCACCCGCGTCCGGCACCGCCGCCAGCAGCGGGAACGGCGGCAGCAGCGGCGCCGGATCGGAGGCGAAGGGGTTCACCCCATGTCCGGCACCGAGGAGGAACCCGGGACCGAGGGCGTAGGACGCGGCCCACACCGCCGCGTTGGGAATCAGCGCGATACCGAGCAACAGCACCGCACACCGTCCCGTCCAGCCCTCGGTCAGCTGGAGGAAGGACGCCTGCGCCGCCCCGTTGTGCCACACCAGCGACACCCCGAGCACCAGCGCCCCACCGCCGAAGAGCACCGCCGTTGCGGCCCCGGTGGCCCGTACGGCCGTACCCACCCGGGTGCGCGCGTCCGCGCCGAACACCACCCGCCGCACCGGCCCGGGCAACACCGTCAGCATCTTCAGCACCGGCTCGCGGGGACGGCCGTACGCCGACCACACCCCGGCCGCCGCCGCGCCCGCCGCGACCAGCGGCAGACACGCCGTCACCCAGGGCCACGCGGGCCGCAGTTCGCCGCCCGAGCAGTACAGCGCGATCGCGCCGCCGACACCCAGATAGCCGAGGACGACCCCGGTCCACACCGTGCGCGCCGGTACGGGCGGCGGGCCGTCGGCGTCGTCGGGCGCGTCCACTGCGTCCCGGGCCGCCCGGTACACCCGCCACACGGGCAGCGCCAGCAGCAACAACGGGGTCACGCCCACCGGCATGGGCACACCCGAGAGCGTCTCGGTGCGGACCAGTTCGACGCCGTGCGCCAGCAGCCACAGCGCCGCGGCGACGTGCAGCGCACCGCCCGGACCGCTGTCGGGATACGGCGAGCTGACCCACAGCACCATCAGCAGCGCGGCGAACGAAGCGAATCCGAGTCCGGCCGCGACCGCGCCGGCCAGGAGGCTCGCGGCCAGTCCGGGCTCACGGTCTCGCATCCGGGCGAGCAGGGGCGACAGCGACGGTCGGCGAGCGGTCAGCAGAGTCACCCCGCCATGCTGCCAATGCCACCCGCTTTCCCCACGCAACAGGCGAACTTCCGATGTGTCGCCCAATATATGTTTATGTTCTTTTTCGCACGGAAGGGCGCATGGTGACGACGACTCAGAACACCGACGGCCCGATGCCGCCGCCGTCCGAACGCCGACGGCTGCGCGAGTCCCGGTCGCTGACGAAGGCTCAGGTCGCCGCGCGGGTCGGCGTCAGCCGCTCGACGATTCGGGCGTGGGAGTCCGGCCGCCGCGTTCCGCACGGACGCGAGGGCGAGGCCTACGCCAGGCTGCTGCGGACGCTCGCCGCACCGGCGGCGGCCGGGGAGACGACAACGGCCGAGCCGGCCCCGGAAGGGCCCCCTGTGGCCGCCGCGGCCCCTGCCCCTTCCCCTATCGCTGTCCCCGCCCCTACCGGAGGCACGACACCGGTCGCCGCAGCCCCCCTGACGCCGGCTCAGGCCTTCGACGCCCTGTATGCGTTCTGCGCCCCCGCCCTCGTACGCCAGACATATCTGCTCACCGGGCGGCGGGAACTGGCCCGCGAATCCGTGGAGCGAGCCTTCCAGCTGGCCTGGCAGCGCTGGCCCGAGCTGGCCCGGGACCGGGATCCGGGCGGCTGGGTGCGGGCGGTGGCGTACGACTGCGCGCTCTCGCCCTGGCACCGCTTCCGGCCCCGCTACCGGCACCCGGAGCCGCCGCCCGCCGATCCGGCCGACCGTGCGCTGCTGAACACCCTGCTGACGCTTCCGCCGTCCTACCGGCGCACGCTCGTCCTCTACGACGGTGTGGGCCTCGACCTTCCGGAGACGGCGGCGGAGACGGAGGCCAGCACGCCGGCTGCCGCGAGCCGGCTGACCCACGCACGGGATGCGGTGGCCGCGCGGCTGCCGGAACTGGCCGACCCCGCGAAGCTGCACCACCGGCTGCTCGAAGTGGCCTCGAAGGAGCGGTTGGGCGCGGGCAGACCCATGGTGATCCGCACCGGCTGCGAGCGGCGGAACGTGTTCTGGACCCGGGCGGCGATCGCGTTCACCGTGACGATCGTCGGCGCGACGACGCTCACGCTGCGGACGGCTCCGACGCACTACGAGGCCCCGATCGCTCCGGCGCAGGCGGTACAGGGAGTGCCGGCGGCGGGGGTCATGGGCCCGCTGTCGCGGGAGGAACAGGCACTGCGCGCAAAGCTGCGGGCTGCCGCGAGGGGGCCGGAACGACTGGCACCGGAACCTGGGTGAGCCGTGAGCGGCACCCACTCGGCGTGACCGCGCAAACGTCGGCAGGCCCGCCCCGGCGAACGGGGCGGGCCTGCCGACGCTCGGCTGACGTGTCTCAGCCGGCCAGGATCTCGCGGGCCAGCTTCGCCGTCTCGGTCGGCGTCTTGCCGACCTTGACACCGGCGGCCTCCAGGGCCTCCTTCTTCGCCTGGGCCGTACCCGACGAACCCGAGACGATGGCGCCGGCGTGACCCATGGTCTTGCCCTCGGGCGCGGTGAAGCCCGCGACGTAACCGACGACCGGCTTGGTCACGTTCTCCTTGATGAACGCGGCGGCACGCTCCTCGGCGTCGCCACCGATCTCACCGATCATCACGATGAGCTCGGTCTCCGGGTCGTCCTGGAACGCGGCCAGGGCGTCGATGTGGGTGGAGCCGATGATCGGGTCACCACCGATACCGACGGCCGTCGAGAAGCCGATGTCCCGCAGCTCGTACATCATCTGGTACGTCAGCGTGCCGGACTTCGACACCAGACCGATGCGGCCCGGCTTGGTGATGTCGCCCGGGATGATGCCGACGTTCGACTGACCCGGGGTGATGATGCCGGGGCAGTTCGGGCCGATGATGCGGGTCTTGTTGCCCTTCTTGCCGGCGTACGCCCAGAAGGACGCCGAGTCGTGCACGGCGATGCCCTCGGTGATCACGACGGCCAGCGGGATCTCGGCGTCGATGGCCTCGACGACCGCGTCCTTGGTGAACTTCTCCGGCACGAAGATGACGGAGACGTTGGCGCCGGTCTTCTCGATGGCCTCCTTGACGGTGCCGAAGACCGGTACCTCGGTGCCGTCGAAGTCCACGGTGGTGCCCGCCTTGCGCGGGTTCACGCCGCCCACGACGTTCGTGCCGTCACCCAGCATGAGCTTGGTGTGCTTCATGCCGGTGGCACCGGTCATGCCCTGGACGATGACCTTGCTGTCCTTGTTGAGCCAGATAGCCATGGTGTGTTGGTGTCCTCGTCCTGAGTGCTTACTTGGCGGCGGCCAGCTCGGCGGCCTTGTCGGCCGCGCCGTCCATGGTGTCGACGCGCTGAACCAGCGGGTGGTTGGCGTCGGTGAGGATCTTCCGGCCCAGCTCGGCGTTGTTGCCGTCGAGGCGGACGACGAGCGGCTTCTCGACCTTCTCGCCGCGGTCCTCCAGGAGCTTCAGGGCCTGCACGATGCCGTTGGCGACCTCGTCGCAGGCGGTGATGCCACCGAAGACGTTCACGAAGACGGACTTGACGTCCGGGTCGCCCAGGATGATCTCCAGGCCGTTCGCCATGACCTGGGCGGAGGCGCCACCGCCGATGTCCAGGAAGTTGGCGGGCTTGACGCCACCGTGCTGCTCACCGGCGTACGCGACGACGTCCAGGGTGCTCATGACGAGACCGGCGCCGTTGCCGATGATGCCGACCTCGCCGTCGAGCTTGACGTAGTTGAGGTTCTTCTCCTTGGCGGCGGCCTCGAGCGGGTTGGCCGCGGCCTTGTCGTGGAGCTCCTCGAACTCGGGGTGACGGAACTCGGCGTTGTCGTCGAGCGACACCTTGCCGTCGAGGGCGATGACGTCACCGGAGGCGACCTTGGCCAGCGGGTTCACCTCGACGAGGAGGGCGTCCTCCTTGATGAAGGTGTCCCACAGCCTCACCAGGACGTCGGCGACCTTGTCCGCGACCTCGGCCGGGAACTTGGCGGCGGCGACGATCTCCTGGGCCTTGGCCTTGTCCACACCGTCGATGGCGTCGATCGCGATCTTGGCGACGGCCTCGGGGCGGGTGGCCGCCACCTCCTCGATCTCCATGCCGCCCTCGACGGAGGCGATGGAGAGGAAGGTGCGGTTGGCACGGTCGAGGAGGAAGGAGACGTAGTACTCCTCGAGGATCTCCGGAGCGGTCTCGGCGATCATGACCTTGTGGACCGTGTGGCCCTTGATGTCCATGCCGAGGATGTCCGTCGCGCGGGCGACGGCCTCGTCCGCGGAGGCGGCCAGCTTCACACCACCGGCCTTGCCGCGACCACCGACCTTCACCTGCGCCTTGACGACGGACTTGCCGCCCAGACGCTCGGTGATCTCGCGCGCCGCCTCAGGCGTGTCGATGACTTCACCGGCCAGCACCGGTACATCGTGCTTGGCGAAGAGGTCCCTCGCCTGGTACTCGAACAGGTCCACGCGCTTCCGTCCCTATCAGTGATCTCGCGGTTCGTTGGATGCGTGGGCGTGCCGCGAAGGGCAACGTGACGTCCGCTTGTCACAAGGGAGGCGCACACGGTGTCCGAGCGCGCGGCATGTCCGTCTCGCAGGTTATCGCCGCTTGCGGGGGCTCCCTAAATCGAGGGTCACACACGAGCGGTGATACCTGTCACATGATGCCGGTTTTCCTGGCACGCCGTGCCGATGCATGCGGGCCGATCGGGGGATTCGGAGGGATGTGCGAGGCCTCACCGGGCTGAGGCTGACCGGGTGAGGCCTCCGGACGGCCCCGGTGAGACCTCTGGAGGGCCCCGGTGGCGCCGCTCGGAGCGGTCGGGGCGGTAGTCCTGCCTCTTTTCCCTGCCTCTTTTCCCTGCCTCTCCGCCTTGCCTCTCCCTTCCACCGCCCGGCGTCACGCGGTGTCCGGTATCGGCAGCGGCCGTTTTTCGAGCGCTGCGGCCATGACCTCGGGGAACAGGTCGGGCGTGCAGGCGAAGGCCGGTGCGCCGAGCGTGGCGAGCGCCGCCGCGTGCTCCCGGTCGTACGCGGGCGCCCCCTCGTCCGACAGCGCGAGCAGCGCCACGAACTGCACCCCGGACGCCTTCATCGCCGCCACCCGCTTGAGCATCTCGTCACGGATGCCGCCCTCATAGAGGTCGCTGATCAGCACGACCACGGTCTCGGCGGGCCGGCTGATCTGGGACTGGCAGTAGGCGAGCGCCCGGTTGATGTCCGTGCCACCGCCGAGCTGGGTGCCGAAGAGGACGTCGACCGGGTCGTCCAGCTGGTCGGTGAGGTCGACGACCGCCGTGTCGAAGACGACCAGCCGGGTGCTGATCGACCGCATGGAGGCGAGGACCGCGCCGAACACCGACGCGTAGACCACGGACGCGGCCATCGACCCGGACTGGTCGATGCAGAGCACGACCTCCTTCTTCACCGACCGAGCGGCGCGCCCGTATCCGACGAGCCGTTCCGGCACCACCGTGCGGTACTCGGGCAGGTAGTGCTTGAGGTTGGCCGCGATGGTGCGGTTC
Organism: Streptomyces sp. NPDC007205; assembly: GCF_040634095.1. Lineage (NCBI taxonomy): Bacteria > Bacillati > Actinomycetota > Actinomycetes > Kitasatosporales > Streptomycetaceae > Streptomyces > Streptomyces sp. NPDC007205. Next base: position 90,023 of record NZ_JBEYEW010000001.1, on the reverse strand, counting down.
CAGTCGATGTCGTGGTGGCGTGGGCGGCTGATCCGCGCACTGCGGTCGAGGGCGCCGGTGAGGGTGGCCCGGGTGCGGTTCGAGAGCCGCTTCTCCAGGTCCTCGACGACCTTGCGCACGACCGCGCGCGCCGTCTCCTTCGTCGTCTCCGGCATCGCCTTGTTCAGCGACAGCAGCGTGCCGACCAGGTGCACGTCCGCCTCCACCGCCTCCAGCATCTCCGGCTCCAGCAGCAGCGAGGCGAGGCCGAGCCGGTCGATGGCGTCGCGCTGCATGACCTGGACGACGGACGCCGGGAAGTACGTGCGGATGTCCCCGAGCCAGCGCGCCACGGACGGGGCCGAGGCACCGAGCCCCGCCGAACGCTCACGCCCCGCCTGCGGCTTGTCCCCCTTGCCGTACAGCGCGGCGAGCGTGCCGTCCATCGCCGCGTCCCGTCCGGACAGCGCACATCCGGTGCCGTCGGCCTGGTCACCGCCGAGCACCAGGCGCCACCGTCGCATCCTCTCCCCCGCCGGATCGCCGGAGTCCGCCGACCTCAAGTCGGTCGTCATGCACCCACCTCCGCAAGCCTGTCGTCCTCGCTGGAGCCACACCCGGCCACATCCCGCACGGCCGCCTCGTCCAGGCCGAGCAGCAGCCGCAGCACCGGCAGCACGGCGTCGGCACGCTCGGTGTCCGGCTCAGCGGCGAAGCCGGGCGTCAGGGGCCCGTGGGCCGCCGCCCGGCCGGCCGACGGGTCTCCGGGGCCCCGCCGGAGCAGTTCACCGAGCGTTCTGCGCATCCCCGGCTCATACGCGGCGAAGGTGCGCCGCAGCAGCGGCAGTACACCCGTGAACGCCTCCGCCGGCACCCCGGTCAGCCAGGTGTCCACCAGCCCGAGCAGCCGTTCGTCGTGCACCAGCAGCAGCCCGCCCGCGCCGCCGACGAAGCCCTCGATCCAGGCGGCCGCGTCTGCGGGCGGCGTCCCCGGAGACAACGCGAGCCCCATCAGCCGCGCCGCCTCCTCCGGCCGCAACGCCCCGTCGTCCAGCAACAACCGCGCGGCCCGTCCCCGCAACACACCGGGCACGCTGTCTCGCGACGACAACGTCCGCAGCACGGCCCGCCACCGGTCCCGCAGACCGCCGCGCCCGGCTCCGGAGACGGCACGGGTGGGCGACGGGGATCCGTCCGCGCGAGCGAAGCCGAGGGCGGGGGAAGCGCCTCCACCGGTGCCGGCACGCTGATCTGCGCCCACCGCGGCCGGGCCACCGCCGAGCGCCACCGCTTCTTCAGCGCCCACGCCGGTCCCGCCGCCCTCCTCCCTGCGCGCACCGCCCCGCCCGCCGGCACCCGCCTCCCCACCGGCACCAGCGCGCGGCGTCACCCCCGCACCAGCACCAGCACCAGCACCAGCACCAGCACCAGCACCAGCACCAGCCAGCGTCTCCGACAGCAACCCCACCGCCGAGTGCACGGCGTCCACATGGCCGCGCATCTCCTCCGCGGCGGCGCTGTCGAGGGCGGCGCACGCCGGGGGCAGGCCGACGAAGACGCGTTCGGCGAGGCCCGCGGCGACGCCGGCCAGCGCACCGGTGTCGGTGCCGCGCACGTCGCCGTAGCGCAGGGAGCGGACCAGGGCCGGCAGGGCCTGGGCGAGCTGGCCGACGTCCGTGTCGAGCGCCGCCCGGTCGGCGAGCACCCGCATGACCACGGGCAGGGCGTCCGGCAGACCGGCGAGCAGGCACTGCTCGGCCAGCGCGGTGACGTCGGCCAGGGTGTGCGCGGTCGTCGCGTCCGCCTCGGCCTTGGCCTGCGCCGCCGCCAGTACGGTCGTCCCCCACACGCCCGCCTCGGCGACCCGCACCGACAGCTCCGGCTCCCAGCGCAGCCGCCAGGTCTCCCGGAAGGTGCCCGTGCTCCCCCGTGACCGCGCGGGCTCGCCCCAGCCGACGCCGAGCAGCCGCAGCCGGTGCAGCAGCCTGCTGCGGCCGGTGTCGGTGTCACCCCGCAGGTCCAGTTCCAGTTCGCGTTCCCGCGCCTCCGGTTTGATCCGCAGCGAACGCTGCTGCCGGGCCAGGTCGCGCTGCAGCGGCACCGCCGGCGCCGACTCCGGGACCTCGCCGAGCACGTCCCCGACCACCAGCCGGTCGTGCACCAGCGCCAGCGCCACGTCCGAGCCGTCGCCCATCACCGCGCGCACGGCGTCGGTGGTCTCGCCCAGCCCGGGCAGCGGGCGGCCACGCAGCGCCGCCAGCGTCTCGGCGAGCCGGACGGCCTCGATGACATGAGCGGAGGAGACCATCCGGTCCTCCTCCCGCAGCAGCCGCGCCACCTTGGTCAGCCAGCGCTCGACCGGCCGGTCGGGGGCATGGAACAGATGGCCGTACCAGCCCGGCGAGTCGATGCCCGCGCCGTACCCGCTGGACCGGGCGAGTCTGCGGTGTGTCCATGGCACCCAGGTCAGGTCCGCCTTCACCTTGGGCAGCCCCTTCAGCAGGGCCCGGTCGGCGGCGACGGTGGTCTTCACGCGCAGCGCGGGCACATGCCAGGCCCCGCAGACCACGGCCAGCCCGCCCCCGAACTCCTTGCGCGCCGCACGCAGCCGGAGCCGCATGTGCGCCTCGCGGACCAGGTCCCGGGAGTGCCCGCCGGCGCCGTAACGCTCCCGGAGTGCGCCCATGGCCTCCTCCAGTGCGGCGAACGGGGCGAAGGGGTCCCGCTCGGCCGGGCCCCGGTGCTCGACGACGTCCTCCCACCAGCGTTCGGGGTCGTCGTGTCCGGCGGCTTCGGCGAGTGCGGCGAGCGGGTCGACACGGACCTGTTCGCCGCCGTCCTGCCCGCCTCCGTCCTGCCTGCCGCCGTCCTGCCTGCCGTCGCCGCCCCTGCCATCTTCGGCGCTCTCCGGGACCGCGGCGCACCTCTCCCACGCGAGCGTGTGCGCGGCCGGCAGGTCGATGAAGTGGGCCGGGACGTCCTGTTCGAGGGCCCAGCGGATCGCCACCCATTCCGGGCTGAACTCGGCGAACGGCCAGAACGCCGAGCGGCCTGGCTCGTCCACGGCATGGGCGAGCAGGGCCACGGGAGGACGCAGGTCCGGGTCGGCGGCCAGCGGGATCAGCGCATCGGCCTCGGGCGGGCCCTCGATCAGGACGGCCGCGGGCCGGGCGGCGTCCAGCGCGGCGCGCACGGCGCGGGCGGAGCCGGGGCCGTGGTGCCGCACGCCCAGCAGGAGCGGCCCGGAGTCGCCGGGCTGGGGCCGGCAGGTGCCGGTCACGCGCTCACCTCCCGGCATGCGCGGTAGAAGTCCGTCCATCCCCCGCGCTCGCGGACGACGGTCTCCAGGTACTCCTGCCAGATGACCTTGTCGGCCGCGGGGTCGCGGACCACGGCTCCGAGGATGCCGGCGGCGATGTCGCCCGGGCGCAGCACGCCGTCGCCGAAGTGCACGGACAGGGCGAGGCCGTTGGTGACCACGGAGATCGCCTCAGCCGTGGACAGGGTGCCGCTGGGCGACTTGAGCTTGGTACGGCCGTCGGCGGTGATGCCGTCGCGCAGCTCCCGGAAGACGGTCACCACCCGGCGGATCTCCTCAATGCCCTCGGGCCCGGTCGGCAGGTCGAGGGAGCGGCCGATCTGATCGACCCGGCGGGTGACGATGTCGACCTCGGCGTCGGCGCTCTCCGGCAACGGCAGCACCACGGTGTTGAAGCGGCGGCGCAGCGCGCTGGAGAGGTCGTTGACGCCTCTGTCCCGGTCGTTGGCGGTGGCGATGAGGTTGAAGCCGCGGACCGCCTGGACCTCCTGGCCGAGCTCCGGGACGGGCAGCGTCTTCTCGGACAGGATCGTGATCAGGGTGTCCTGCACATCGGCCGGGATACGGGTCAGCTCCTCGACGCGGGCCGTCATGCCCTCGGCCATGGCCCGCATGACCGGGCTGGGCACGAGGGCGTCACGGCTGGGGCCGTGCGCGAGCAGCTGCGCGTAGTTCCAGCCGTAGCGGATCGCCTCCTCCGGGGTGCCGGCCGTGCCCTGCACGAGCAGGGTGGAATCGCCGCTGACCGCGGCGGCCAGGTGCTCCGACACCCAGGTCTTGGCGGTGCCGGGCACGCCGAGCAGGAGCAGGGCGCGGTCGGTGGCGAGCGTGGTCACGGCGACCTCGATGATCCGGCGCGGGCCCACGTACTTGGGTGTGATCACCGTGCCGTCCGGCAGGGTGCCGCCGAGCAGATACGTCGCCACCGCCCACGGCGACAGCTTCCAGCGGGCCGGGCGCGGGCGGTCGTCCTGAGCGGCGAGCGCGGCGAGTTCGGCGGCGAAGGCGTGCTCGGCGTGCGGTCGCAAGGCGTTCTTGCTCGGTTCGACAGATGTGGCGTCCACGGACACAGACATGGCTGAGGCCCCCTCCAGCTCGGCCGGTTCGGATCTGGCATCCACCGTGCACCACGCCACTGACAATCGCCGTGACCTGCACAAACGCCCACGCCGGACCGATTGTCAGTGGCTGGACCTACCGTCGGAGACATGACTGAGCAGGGGGTGCGCTGGACCGCGGAGCAGGTGTGGGCACTGGCGCCTGACGCCGCGTCACGCAAAGCGGGAGGCAAGCTCGGCACGGCCGGTCCGTGGTCCGAGGTGGGGAGCGGAGAGGGGGCGGTGTGGGGGCTGTGCAAGGGCAGCGGCAGCAGGCCGTATCAGACGGTGGTCGATCTCGCCGACGCGGCGGGACCGGCGTACAAGTGCAGTTGCCCCAGTCGTAAGTTCCCGTGCAAGCACGCGCTCGGGCTGCTCCTGCTGTGGGCAGGCGGCGACGGATCGGTGCCGGCGTCCGCCGGGCCGCCGGACTGGGCCGAGCAGTGGCTCGCGGGCAGACGCAAGCGCGCCGAGAGCAAACCGGCCCGGAGTGAGGGGAGTTCACCGGCCGGGCCCGCCGATCCCGAGGCGGCACGGCGGCGGGCCGAGCGCCGGGCCGAGCGGGTCACCGCGGGCGCGACGGAGCTGGAGCAGCGCCTCGCGGACCTGCTGCGCGGCGGCCTGGCCGCGGCCGAGCAGGCGGGGTACGGCCTGTGGGACGAGACGGCGGCCCGCATGGTCGACGCGCAGGCGCCCGGACTTGCGGCGCGGGTGCGGGAGTTGGGGGCGATACCGGGGTCCGGTGCGGGCTGGCCGGCCCGGCTGCTGGAGGAGTGCGCGCTGCTGCACCTGCTCGACCAGGGCTGGCTGCACCGCGAGCGGCTGCCGGACACCCTCGCGGCCACGGTCCGCTCCCGGCTGGGCCTGCCCGCCACGGCGGACGGCGCGCCGGTCCGCGACCGCTGGCTCGTCCTCGCCCAGTACGACACGGTGGACCCGAAACTGACGACCCGCCGGATATGGCTGCACGGCGCCGCTTCGGGCGGTACCCGGCTGCTGCTGTCCTACGGCGCGGCCGGCCGGGCCCCGGAGCTGTCGCTGCCGGTCGGCCTGGCTCTGGACGCGGAGCTGTCCGCCCATCCGGGCGCCGGTCGGCCCCGGTCCGCGCTGGGCGAGCGGTACGCCGCGCCCGCACCGGCCGCGTTCCGTCCACCGGGCACGACCACGGCCGAGGCGGCGGCCCGGTACGGCGAGGCGCTGCGGGACGACCCCTGGCTGGAGTCGGTCCCGGTGACACTGGACCGGGTGATACCGGTCCCGGACGGCGACCTGTGGCAGCTGGCCGACGCCGACACGGACTCCGCCCTGCCGCTGACCCGGGCCGCCCGCTCCCGCCCCGGCCTGTGGCGGCTGGTCGCCCTGTCCGGTGGCGCCCCGGTCACGGTCTTCGGCGAGTGCGGCCACCGCGGCTTCACACCGCTCACGGCCTGGCCGCAGGGCACGGGCGAGGCGGTGCCGCTGTGCTGACCGGCGTGCCGCCGAGGCGCCGGCGGCCCTCGGACAGACACAGGGGCCTTCGGACACACAGGGTTCGGACATCCACAGGGAAGGGAAGGCGATGAACGGGACCACCTCGGCCGACGCCACCGCGACTGCCGCAAGCTCCTGGGAAGACCTGGTCACCACCGCTCTCCTCGGCACCGACCGGCGCCCACCGGCGCACGCCGTGTCCGGCCGGGAAGCCCCCCTGGCGCTGCTCGACGAGGCCGCCGTGGCGACCGTACGGCGGCGGGCCGGGCTGCGACCCGCCCGGGTAGCCCGCCGACCGGAACCGGCGCCCGGGGATCCCCGCCCGGCCCTGCCCGCCGCGGCGGCCCGCAGACTCGCCACGCTGCTGGCCGACCGCTCCGGCGGCGGGACCGGGGGCCGCCGGGGCAGCTCCCCCGACCTCATGGAGCTGCTCCCCCAGTGGCTCGCGGCGGCCAACGCTCACGGGTACGCGGCACCCGCGCAGGCGCTGCCCGCCCTGCTGGACGCGGCCAGGGGCCGCACGGACCTGCGGCCGGCGGCGCTGGCGTTCGCGGGCCCGCGGGCGCTGTGGCTGGCCCGGCTGAACGCGGACTGGCGCTTCGCCCTGCGCGCGGCCCCCGGCGGCGGCACCGCACTGCCCGGCCCCGGGGACGACGAGGAGGTGCGGCGGCTGTGGCGGGAAGGCCTGTTCGCCGAGCGGGTGGCCCTGCTGGGCGCGCTGCGCGCCGCTGCGCCCGCGTTCGCGCGTGAACTGCTGGCATCGACCTGGCCGACGGAGCGGGCGGAGGACCGGCTGATGTTCCTCGACTCGCTGCGCACGGGCCTGTCCGCCGCGGACGAGCCGTTCCTGGAGCAGGCGTTGGCCGACCGCAGCCGCAATGTGCGGGCGACGGCGGCGGAGCTGCTGTCGGCGCTGCCCGCTTCGGCGCTCGCCACGCGCATGGCCGTACGGGCCGTGGCGTGTGTGGCACTCGACCGCACGGGGAGCTCGCCGGCGATCGCGGTGGAGGCGCCGCTCGAGTGCGACTCCGGCATGGAGCGTGACGGTGTGGTGGCCGCACCTCCCGCCGGCAGAGGGGAACGCTCATGGTGGCTGGCGCAGTTGGTGGAGGCGGCACCGCTCGGCGTCTGGCAAGAGCGGCTCGGCGGCCGGACGGCGCGGGAGATCGTGGCGCTGCCGGTGACGGACGGCTGGCAGGGCGAACTGCACGCGGCCTGGTGCCGGGCGGCTGTGCGGCAGCGGGACGCCGAGTGGTCGAGGGCGCTGCTCGGCTCGCCGTCGGCGCCGGAGGCCGGCGGGCCGGGCGCGGTGTCACTGGCCGAGCGCGCGAAGCTGCTGGCCTCCCTGGAGCCGGCGCAGCGGGCCGCGTGGGTGGCGGGATTCATCGCGACACACGGCCTGTCGGAGGCGTTCCAGCTGCTCGGGGTGTGCGCGGTGCCCTGGGCCCCGCCGCTCGGCCGGGCGGTCGTGGACGCGCTGAACATCGCGCGGGACGCGGGCAGTTACCCATGGAGCTTCAGCGGGGTGATGGGCCTGACGGAGCGCTGCCTGGACCCCGCGGAGGCCACCCGGCTGGAGGGGCTGCTGGCGATACCCGACGAACGGGAGGACGCGGCGCCGGGGGCCGGGGGTTACTGGGCAGAGGCGTTCCAGCGACTGGTCACCACGCTGCGGCTGCGGGCGGAGATGGCCGAGGAACTGATCCCGGCCGGAAGAACGGGCCGGCCCGAGGGCACCCCCTCCGGTCGCGACTGAGGACGCGGCCGTCGGGCCGACCGGGGGCCTGGGGGCGGAGCCCGCAGCGCCACCGGCCCCCGCTCACCGCAACCGTCGGCTCAACCCCCCGACGCGGCCGGCTGACGGACGTTGTTCCGCACCCACTCCACGATCGACGCGGTCGTCGCACCCGGCGTGAAGATCTCCGCGACGCCCTTCTCCTTCAGCGGCGGGATGTCCTCGTCCGGGATGATGCCGCCGCCGAAGACGAGGATGTCCTCGGCGTCGCGCTCCCTGAGCAGGTCGATCACCGCGGCGAACAGCGTGTTGTGCGCGCCGGAGAGGATGGACAGACCGATCGCGTCGGCGTCCTCCTGGATGGCGGTGTCCACGATTTGTTCCGGCGTCTGGTGAAGGCCCGTGTAGATGACCTCCATACCGGCGTCACGCAGGGCACGCGCGATGACCTTGGCCCCGCGATCGTGGCCGTCGAGCCCCGGCTTGGCGACCACCACGCGGATCGGACCGGCTGCCACACCCATCACTGCCTCCATCAAACGACCACGGAAGCGATCGCTTCCGTCCGTAACGACAAGTACCGCACTTTTGGCGCGTTCCGCCACCCGTCGCGAAGTGAACGAACGTTATCTCCAGCATCCCGCAACCGGCAGTTTTACGGTGCGCGGCGAGGGGGAAATCACATGGTGGGACATCAGGGCACACGGGGGCTCGAGCCGACCTCCGGCGTGCCGACAGGAGGTCGGCCATGAAGGTCACCGGGGTACTGCCGCTCTTTCTCCCGCTCTGCCGCCGTCTGTGGCCCGGCAGACTGGCCGGACTCTCGGTGGCGTTGCTGAAGGCGACCGCTCTGGAGGCCGCGATCCTGACCGGCCACCTCCTGCTGTATCCGACCGGCCTCACCCAGGAACGCCGCCACCCCGTCCTGCCCGCCCAGGACGGCACCGCCCAGCTTCCGGTCCGGTCCGGCCCGCCGGTGGTGCTGCTGCACGGCTTCATCGACAACCGTTCGGTGTTCGTGCTGCTGCGCCGCAGCCTCGCCCAGCACGGCAGGCAGCGTGTCATATCGCTCAACTACTCCCCGCTGACCTGTGACATCCGCGCGGCGGCCGAGCTGCTCGGCCGGCACATCGAGGAGATCTGCGAGCGCACCGGCAGCGACCGGGTCGACATCGTGGGGCACAGCCTCGGCGGGCTGATCGCCCGCTACTACGCGCAGTGCCTCGGCGGCGACCTGCGGGTGCGCACGCTGGTCACGCTGGGTACGCCGCACTCGGGGACCAGCGCGGCGCCGCTGGCCAACGCCCATCCGATCGTGCGCCAGATGCGGCCCGGTTCGGGGGTCATCGAGGAACTGGCCCGGCCCGCGCCCGGCTGCCGTACGCGGTTCGTCAGCTTCTGGAGCGACCTGGACTCCGTGATGGTCCCGCTGGAGACGGCCTGTCTCGAGCACCCCGACCTCGACACGCAGAACGTCCGGGTGACCGGCATCGGGCATCTCGCCCTGCCCGTGCACCCGGCCGTCGCGGCCGGAATACGCACGGCACTCGACACCCCGCACCCGGCGGACCGGGTCGCCGACGGTCTGACGGTGGCGTGACACCGACGCACAGGTGACAAACGGCCATCCCACGTCGAACACCAATCGAACCCTGGGCCAAACTCGTGTCCGGCACCCCCCGAAACACCGCCGAATGCCCGTTAACCGCCAACGCGAAACCAGCCGAAGATTGTCGCGCCCAGGTACCGGCGGGTACAGTCGCCGCACTGCTCTGGCAGCCCCTGTTGTCGAGGCGAAAGAGAAGTTGGTGAACGACCGTCACCCGTCGGGGACCATGACCACCCCGGCCCCGGCTTCCGACGCCTCCGCCGCGCACTACGCGGCGTACGGGACACATGAAGCCCCCTACGGCGACCTCACCACGTACGGCGGCTACGGCGCCAGCGGTTTTCCGGACGGCACCGGCTCCTTCTCCACCGACCCGCTCTTCGGCGGCCTGCCCGGCCAGCAGACCAGCAGCGCGTACGAGACCGGGCAGTGGCAGACCGGCCAGAGCCTGAACTACGACCCCTACGCGGCCCAGCACCACGCCGCCTACGACTCCGGTGTCTACGACACCACCGCCTGGACGGTCCCCGCCCAGGCGACCGGCAATGACATAAGTGGCCAGTGGGATGCGAGCGCCTGGCTGCAACCCGACCAGTCCGGTGGGGCCGACCCGACCCAGCAGTGGGAGTGGGGCACCCAGACCTTCGAGACGGGCGCGCACGACGCCACCCGGTGGAACTCCGGCGGCCAGGGCGCGACGGCGGAGCCGGACCAGTCTGGCGAACCGTTCGGCCAGCAGGCCACCGCCCTCTTCGAGCAGGCCGGCGAGCAGGTCACGGCCTTCGGGCAGGTGCCGTATCAGCACGAGGCGCCGTACGAGGACACCGCCTTCGCCGGACAGCGTTCCGCGGACTCCGCGAACGACGAGCCGGACGGTACGGGTGAACTGCCCGCGGTGACCGGCCTGCTGGACGACCAGGAAGAGACCACCCCCGCGTCCGCGACCCGCGCCGGCTCACGCAGCGCCGCGCGCTCCCGCCGTCGTACACCCGCCAAGCGCTCAGCGCTGCTGACCGTCGCCGTGCCCTCGGCCTGTGTGATGGGGGTCGCAGGGATCGCCGCCGCCTCGGTCGGCACCCTGACCGACGGCGGTGGCAAGGACACCACGGCCTCCGCCTCGGACGCGCACGCGGTCAAGCCGTCGGTCGCCAACAGCAAGCTGGACAGCCAGCTCCGGACGCTGTCCGCCGGTGCCGACGACTTCGCCGACCGGGCGAGCCGGACGCAGGAGCGGATCGACCTCAAGAACCAGCAGGAGCTGGAGAAGAAGAAGGCCGCGGCTCAGGCCGCACTCAAGGAGCGGCTGCGCCCGAAGTTCGTGCTGCCGGTCACGCAGAGGGGGCTCAGCGCCTACTTCGGCCAGGCGGGCGTGAACTGGATGTCGGTGCACACGGGCATCGACTTCCCCGTCTCCTACGGCACCACGGTGATGGCCGCCACCGACGGCGTCGTCTCCACGAAGTGGAACAGCGCCTACGGGAACATGATGATCGTGACGGCGAAGGACGGCACGGAGACCTGGTACTGCCACCTCTCCGGCTACCGCGTCGATTCCGGTACGACCGTCAAGGCCGGCCAGCCGATCGCCTACTCCGGCAACTCCGGCAACTCCACCGGTCCGCACCTGCACTTCGAGGTACGGCCTGCGGGCGGGGATGCCATAGACCCGCTGCCGTGGCTGAGGAGCCACGGACTCGATCCGACCTGAGCATCCAGTGGGCCCTCGCCGCACGGCGAGGGCCCTTCCGCTCTTACAGCTTCTCCACCGGCGCGTACCGCAGCAGCAGCCGCTTCGGCTTGGCGTCGCCGAAGTCGATCGTCGCCTCCGCGTTCGCGCCCGTGCCCTTCACACCGACGACCGTGCCGAGCCCGAACTGGTCGTGCGTGACCCGGTCCCCCACGGCCAGCGCCACCACCGGCTTCTCCGCCGTGCGCCGCGTGGCGAAGCCGGACGCGCCCGACGCCGAGGAACGCGAGCGGGTCGAGGACAGCGAGGCAGCGATCCCGGAGGCCGGGCCGGAGGACGCCGGTGCCGTCGCTCCCGTCCGCTTCCACTCGACATGGGCGGGCGGGATCTCCTCCAGGAAACGGGAGGGCGGGTTGTACGACGGCTGGCCCCAGGCGCTGCGCATCGCCGACCGCGTGAGGTAGAGACGCTCCCGCGCACGCGTGATGCCGACGTACGCCAGACGCCGCTCCTCCTCCAGCTCCTTGGTCTGGCCGAGGGCGCGCATGTGCGGGAAGACGCCGTCCTCCATGCCCGTCAGGAAGACGACCGGGAACTCCAGGCCCTTGGCGGTGTGCAGGGTCATCAGGGTGATGACACCGCCGCCGTCCTCCTCGTCGGGGATCTGGTCGGAGTCGGCGACCAGGGCGACCTGCTCCAGGAAATCGGCCAGCCCCACCGGTTCGCCCTCGCCGCGCTCCTGCTCGAACTCCAGGGCCACGGCCGCGAGTTCCTGGAGGTTCTCGATACGGGTCTCGTCCTGCGGATCGGTGGAGGCCTGCAACTCGGCGAGATACCCGGTGCGTTCGAGGACCGCCTCCAGGACGGTGGCCGGTCCGGCGCCGGACTCGGCGATCGTGCGCAGGTCCTCCATCAGCGTGTTGAACCGCCTGACCGCGTTGGTGGAGCGCGCGGCCATGCCGTACGCCTCGTCCACACGCTTCAGCGCCTGCGGGAAGCTGATCTTCTCGCGCTGGGAGAGCGCGTCGATCATCGCCTCCGCGCGGTCGCCGATGCCGCGCTTGGGGACGTTGAGGATGCGGCGCAGCGGCACCGAGTCCTCGGGGTTGGCGAGGACACGCAGGTAGGCGAGGACGTCCCGGACCTCCTTGCGCTCGTAGAAGCGGACACCGCCGACGACCTTGTAGGGCAGGCCGACACGGATGAAGACCTCTTCGAAGACTCGGGACTGGGCGTTGGTGCGGTAGAAGACGGCGACGTCGCCGGCCTTGGCATCCCCCGCGTCCACCAGGCGGTCTATCTCCTCGGCGACGAACTGCGCCTCGTCGTGCTCGGTGTCGGCGACGTAGCCGGTGATCCGCGCGCCCTGGCCGGCGTTGGTCCACAGGTTCTTCGGGCGGCGGGACTCGTTGCGCTCGATGACCGCGTTGGCGGCGGACAGGATGGTCTGCGTGGAGCGGTAGTTCTGTTCCAGCAGGATCGTCGTCGCGTCCGGGTAGTCCTCCTCGAACTGGAGGATGTTGCGGATCGTCGCACCCCGGAAGGCGTAGATCGACTGGTCCGCGTCACCCACCACGCACAGTTCGGCGGGCGGGATGTCGTACTCGCCGGGCGGGGTGTCCTCATCGTGTTCCCCGGTGCCGACGAGTTCCCGTACCAGCGCGTACTGGGCGTGGTTGGTGTCCTGGTACTCGTCGACCAGGACGTGCCGGAAGCGGCGGCGGTAGTGCTCGGCCACGTCCGGGAAGGCGCGCAGCAGGTTGACCGTCGCCATGATCAGGTCGTCGAAGTCGAGGGCGTTCGCCTCGCGCAGCCGCGACTGGTACAGGGCGTAGGCCTGGGCGAGGGTCTTCTCGAAGCCGTCGGTGGCCTGGGCGGCGAAGTCCTCCTCGTCGATCAGCTCGTTCTTCAGGTTGCTGATCTTGGCGCTGAAGGACTTCGGCGGGAAGCGCTTGGGGTCGAGGTCCAGGTCACGGCAGACCAGGGCCATCAGGCGCTTCGAGTCCGCGGCGTCGTAGATCGAGAACGACGACGTGAAGCCGAGCTTCTTGCTCTCCCGGCGCAGGATGCGCACGCACGCGCTGTGGAAGGTCATCACCCACATCGCGTTCGCGCGTGGGCCGACGAGCTGCTCGACGCGCTCCTTCATCTCGCCCGCGGCCTTGTTGGTGAAGGTGATCGCGAGGATCTGGCCCGGGTGTACGTGCCGCTCGGCGAGGAGGTGGGCGATGCGGTGGGTGAGCACACGGGTCTTGCCGGAGCCGGCGCCGGCGACGATGAGCAGCGGGGAGCCGGCGTGCACGACCGCGGCGCGCTGGTTGTCGTTCAGCCCTTCCAGGAGGGCCGCCGCGTCGAGCGCGGGGCGGGGGGCGCCGTCGCGGTAGTAGGCGTCCCGGTCCGGTGGCGCGTCGAACTTCCCGCCGAACAGATCGTCCGGAAGCGGCTCCGGACCGTGATCGTCCTCGGGCGGCGGCGGGGGCTCCTCCTCGCGCCCGCGAGGGGGCTGGAGGTCCGCCAGGAAGCTGTCGTCAAAGAGGCTGCTCATCGCTCTACGAGTCTAGGGCGCCCCACCGACAACCGGTCGCCGTCCCGAGAAGTCGGGCCCGCGGGCGGAGCGGCGACGTCCGAGGACACCGCCCTTACGCTGCGGAATCGTCCGATGACGTGAACGTGATACGGAGGTCAGATCACGAAAATGTATCGGACATATCACGCACCAACCTTCACACTAGTCACACCAGTTGGCTAGGTTGCCGTCAGGCCGCGTGCGCGGCCTCCGCCGAGTCCGGCGCGCCCGCACGGCGCCCGGAGCCGGGGACCCACCGATCCTGGGGTGAATCGGCCGACTCCCGCCCGGGACGAGGCCGTAGGGCAACCCTTCCGAACCCCCGCCCGAACCCGACAGCTAACCCGGTAGGCGGCTCACTGGAAGGAGTCGCCTCCCTTGGCGTCGCACCGCAAGACGCGTCCCGGCGGAACCATCGGGACGGGCCTCCGCACCCCCGCCCTCGCCACCGCCGCCCTCACCTCCATGGCCGTGCTCTCGCAGACCGCAGAGGCCGTCCCGAGCACCGATCGCACCAAGCCGAGCCTGGAGGAGGTCGAGAAGAAGGTCGACGACCTCTACCGCCAGGCGGAGTCGGCGACCGAGAAGTACAACGCGGCCAAGGAGCGGACAGGAAAGCAGCGGGGCCGGGCCGACGCCCTGCGCGACGATGTCGCCCGGCGCACCGAACGCCTCAACAAGGCCCGCGAGGAGCTGGGCTCCTTCGCCGCGGCCCAGTACCGCACCGGCGCCGCCTCTCCCGGCACGACCACCTTCCTGCTCGCGGACAGCCCGCAGGACTACTTCGACCAGAGCCAGCTGATGAACCGGCTGACCTCGCGGGAGAAGAGCGCGGTCGACGACTACATCGGCGAGCAGGCCGCGACCATGAAGAAACGGCGGGAGGCCGCGGAGAGCCTTCAGTCGCTGACCGACTCGCAGCACGACCTGCAGACCGCCAAGGCCACCGTCCAGAAGAAGCTCGCCTCCGCGCGCGAGCTGCTGTCGCAGCTGACGGCCCAGGAGAAGGCGCGGCTGGCCGCCGTCGAGCGGGAGAAGCAGCAGGAGGCGGCACGCAAGGCGGCCGAGCTGGCGAAGCGGCAGGCAGCCCGGCAGCAAGCCGCCTCGTCCTCGTCGCCGTCCTCGTCGTCCGGATCCGGTTCGACGGGCTCCGGCTCGACCGGGTCCACGACATCCAGTTCGTACGACACGAAGGCCGAGAAGGCGATCGCCTTCGCCCGCGCGCAGATCGGCAAGCCGTATGTGTGGGGCGCCACCGGGCCGGACTCCTACGACTGCTCGGGCCTCACCCAGGGCGCCTGGAGGGCGGCCGGAGTCACCCTTCCGCGCACCACGTACGACCAGGTCGATGCGGGCACCACGGTGTCGCTGGCCAATGCGCGGCCGGGCGACCTGGTCTTCTTCTACGACGACATCAGCCACGTCGGCGTCTACATAGGCAACGGCATGATGATCCACGCCCCGAAGCCGGGCGCGTACGTCCGTGAGGAGTCGATCTACTACGGCGGGGAGTCGATCATCCACAGCGTGGTCCGGCCAGGCTGACCGGGCCGGCTGTCCTCGCCCCACACGCGCGTACCGGCGTTTTCGCCCTCCACGCGCGCGTGCCCTTCCCCGGCGGGGACCGTGCGGCTCCCTAGCATCGGGCGCATGCCCGGCATCTCAGGTCTGCGTACGTGGTGGGCGGAGCGGCCTCCCGCGGCCGGAGCCGCCGTGATGGCGACCGGCATCCTGTCGGTGGGGCTGCATCTGACCGGCGCCGAGGCGCTCTCCCGGGTGACGCTCGCGATGACCGGCGTCGGCTGGTCGGTGCTGGCCGCCGACTTCGTCCTGCGGCTGCTCTGCGAACGGCAGCGCTGGGTGGCCGAGGCGGAGAGTCCCGGCGCGCTCACCGCCGTCGCCGCGACCACCGTGCTCGGCACCCGCATCTCGGCGCCGGGCCGGCAGGCCGTGGCCGAGGCGCTGCTGGCGCTCGCGGCACTGCTCTGGCCGGTGCTGCTGGTGCTGGTCGTCCGGCACTGGAGGCGGCGCATGCCGGGAGCGGTGTTCCTGTGTTGTGTGGCCACACAGGGGCTCGTCGTACTGGCCGCGACGCTGGCCGCGGCCGAGCGCACGGCGTGGCTCTCGCACATCGCACTGGTGCTGTTCTGGCTGGGGCTGGTGCTCTACGGCCTCGCGCTGGCCCGTTTCGACGCCCGGCAGGTGCTGGAAGGGGCCGGCGATCACTGGATCGCGGGCGGGGCGCTCGCGATCTCGGCGCTGGCGGGGGCAAAACTGCTCGTCGCCGGGGATGCGGGCCTGTATGCGGCGGGCGTGTATCTGTGGGACGAGGACGACCGCGGTGTGCTGCGCACCGTGACGGTCGCTCTGCTCGTCCTGGACCTGGCCGGGTGTCTCGTGCTGCTGGCCGCCGAGGCGGTGCGGCCCCGGCGCGGCTATGACGTGCGGCGGTGGGCGACGGTGTTTCCGATGGGGATGACGGCGGCGGCGGCGCTGACCGTCGCGACCGTCCTCGGCGTCCCGTGGCTCAGATGGCCGGGACGGGTGCTGCTGTGGGTGGCGGTGGCGGTGTGGCTCGCGGTCGCCACCGGTGCGGTGCGCGCGTTCAGGTCCACAGCACGGCGATGAAGACATTCACCGCTGTCAGCGCACCGACCAGCCCGAACTGGGTCTTGTCCACTGTCTCCTCGTCGCGCTTCACATAGACCAGTCCGAGGATCACGATCAGCAGCGCCAGCTTCACGCCGATCTTGATGGTGTTGATGTGGTGGTCGTCGGCCTGGTTGAGGCCGACCAGGGCCACACCGGTGACCAGCATGGTCAGCGCGCCGTGCAGCATCCCGGGCACGAAACGGGCCGTGCCCCGGCCCATCGCCTTCATCTGGGTGAGGAAACCGCCGAGCAGCGCGGCGATGCCGATGATGTGCAGGCCGACGAAGAGATGGATGAGTACGTCCATGGGGCCGGAGCCTAATTCGTTGGTAACAGCCCCAGGGACGGCAGGGTGCCGTTCCCGGGGTGTTCGAGTGGTGAGGGCCGCCGCATGACGCCCCAGCTCTCGGCTCTTATGTGTCACCGGGTCCGCCGGACACAGCCACGGATGTGGATATATGCGCCCCATAGCAGCCCACGGCTCCCGTCCGTCCCGTTTTCCGCACTTCGGTCACCACGCTGCGTGAAGGCGACGTCTCCGGACCGGCGACACGGTCACATACGGTCGCGTCCGGGTCCGTCGAGGCCAGTTCCGTACACCGCGTTACCCACTTGTCATCGTCGGGCCTAGCGTCCTCCCCCAGGTGACCGGCTTCCCACCGCCGCCCGGGCCAGGGGCGGCCGTCGGCCACCACCGCCGAGAAGGTCCGGCGGTGGTCCGCTCCCCCTGTGCGGGCCGCCGCCGGACGTCGTACGGACCACTCGGTCGGGCCGCCCGGCCAGACCCCTCGGTCGTACGAGTCGTACGGAAGGACGTGACGGCCCAGGTGGCAGCGCACCGCAAGCCCCGGCAACGCTCGATCGGCGGCCCTACGGCCCGGACGGCCGCCACACTCGCCCTGGCGGGCGCGGCCACCGCGGCGGGGTTCGACGGCACGGGCCACGCCGAGCCGCAGCTGACACCGGCCCAGGTGAAGGCCAAGGTGGACAAGCTCTACCAGGAGGCCGAGGCCGCCACCGAGAAGTACAACGGCGCGAAGGTGGAAGCGGACACGGCGCAGCGGCGCCTGAACGCGCTGCGGGACGAGACCGCCCGCAAACAGGAGAAGCTCGACACCGCCCGGGAGGCGCTCGGTTCGATCGCGGCGGCGCAGTACCGCGACGGCGGGTTCGCACCGGCCTGGCAGCTGGCCCTGTCCGGCAATCCCGACCGGTACCTGGACAACGCCGCGTTCGCCGAGCGGGCCGGCGACCGGCAGGCCGCCGCCCTGTCACGGGTGCGCGAACAACTGCGGGAGATCGAGCAGTTGCGCGGCGCCGCGCGCGTCGAGCTGACGTCGCTGCGGTCACGGCAGGCGCAGCTGAAACGGCAGAAGAGGACCATCACCGGCAAGCTGGACGAGGCCCGGCGGCTGCTGGGGCAGCTCACTCCGCAGCAGCGCAGCGAGGCCACCGGTGACGGCGTCGCGCCGGGACGTGCCTCCCGCTCGGCCTCCGACGCCCGTGAGGCGCTGGAGCATGCAGAGCCGGCCACGGCCCCGAACGCGCGCGCCGCGGCGGCCGTCTCCTACGCCTACGCCAAGCTGGGCAGCCCTTATGTGTGGGGCGCGTCCGGCCCGGACGCCTTCGACTGCTCGGGCCTGGCCCAGGCCGCCTACCGCTCCGCCGGCATCTCCCTGCCCCGCACCACCTACACCCAGATCAACGCGGGCCGGCGCGTGTCCCGCTCCGAACTCCAGCCGGGTGACCTGGTCTTCTTCTACTCCGGCATCAGCCACGTCGGCATCTATGTGGGCAACGGGCAGATGATCCACGCGCCGAACCCCTCGGCCCCCGTCCGGCTGGCCCCGGTCGACCTGATGCCGTTCGCGGGAGCCACCCGGGTGGCCTAGGCCTTGTCGTGGGGCGGCGCCGCAGGGGGGGTCAGACCAGCCGGCGGGCCGTCGCCCAGCGGGTCAGTTCATGGCGGTTGGACAGCTGGAGCTTGCGCAGCACCGCCGAGACATGGGACTCGACCGTCTTCACCGAGATGAACAGCTGCTTGGCGATCTCCTTGTAGGCGTAGCCACGGGCGATCAGCCGCAGCACCTCGCGCTCGCGCTGGGTGAGCCGGTCCAGGTCCTCGTCCAACGGCGGGGCGTCGGTGGAGGCGAAGGCGTCGAGGACGAACCCGGCCAGCCGCGGGGAGAAGACGGCGTCCCCCTCCTGGACACGGAAGATGGAGTCGACCAGGTCGGTACCGGTGATGGTCTTGGTGACATAGCCGCGGGCGCCGCCGCGGATCACACCGATCACGTCCTCCGCCGCGTCCGACACGGACAGCGCGAGGAAGCGGACCGGCCGCTCGGTGTCCGCCGTCAACGCCGCGCACCGGCGCAGCACTTCGACACCGCCGCCGCCCGGCAGGTGGACGTCGAGGAGGACCACCTCGGGCCGGGTCGCGGTGATGACCGTGACCGCCTGGTCGACGTCCGCGGCCTCGCCGACCACCTCGACGCCGGTCTCGGCGGTCTGCCCGATCTCGGCCTGGACGCCGGCGCGGAACATACGGTGGTCGTCCACGAGCACCACCCGTACATGCCGTCCGCCCCCGCCGCCGTCGGCGGCCCCGGACCCGGTCGCCTCGGGGGCTCCCGCCGTGCCGTTCGCCTCGGTCGCGTCGCTCATGACGTCTTCTCCGCCCTCTCCATCTCCAGCTCGACCTCCGTGCCGCCGCCCGGCACCGGCCGCAGCCGGGCCGTGCCGCCGTAGCGCTCCATGCGGCCGATGATCGATTCTCTGACACCCATGCGGTCGGCGGGTATCGAGTCGGGGTCGAAGCCCGGACCGCGGTCGCGCACGGACACGAAGACCGTCTTTCCCTCGACCTCGGCATAGACCTGTACGGCGCCGCCCTCGCCACCGTACTTGGCGGCGTTCACCATCGCCTCGCGCGCGGCCTGCATCTGTGCGCCGGTTCTCTCGTCCAGCGGGCAGTCGCCGACGATGACGACCTCGATGGGCACCCCGTGCTTGTCCTCCACCTCGGCGGCGTTGCGCCGCACGGCCTCGGCGACCGTGTCCGGCTCGTCGGCCTCGTCCTTGCCGGTGCCCTCCGGCTTGTACAGCCAGGTGCGCAGGTCGCGCTCCTGGGCGCGGGCGAGGCGGCGCACCTCGTTCGCGTTGTCGGCGTTGCGCTGGATCAGGGTGAGGGTGTGCAGCACGGAGTCGTGGACATGGGCGGCGACCTCCGCGCGCTCCTGGGCACGGATGCGCATCAGGCGCTCCTCGGACAGGTCCTGGGTCATGCGGACCAGATACGGGCCGGCGAGGAGCGTGATGCCGACGAGGACGGCGAGGGCCGCCTGGAGGACCGCGCCGAGGTGGGCGGCCGAGCCCTGCAGCACGAAGACGGCTGAGACACCGGCCGTGACGAGCAGGACACCGCCAGCCGCGCGCAGCAGGGTGAGGGTACGGCGCCGGCGGCCGACCTCGACCCAGCGGGCCCTGCGGGCGTTGTCCGCCTGGCGCCAGACGAGGGCGACACCGGCCGCGACGAGGACGGCGGGCACCAGGTACATCTTGGCGCCGTTGCCCAGATTGACGCTGCTGACGAAGACCACGGACACGACGACCATGAGGAGCAGCGCGACGATCTGGCCCTTGTCCGGCTTGCGGGCCACGAGTCTGCGGCGGCCGTCCGGCGCGGTCTCGCTGCCGAAGAGCGACTGCTTCTGCTCCACGACGCCGCCGACGCCGAGCGGGACCCAGAACCAGAACGCCGCATACAGCAGCGCGCCGAATCCGTGGGCCATGAACAGGCCGACGAAGGCGAGCCGCACCCAGATGACGGGCAGCCCGAGGTGCCCGGCGAGGCCCCGCGCCACTCCGCCGAGCCAGCGTCCGTCGCTGCTGCGGTAGAGCTTGCGCGGCGGCCGCGGGTCGTCGACTGGCAGGCTTGCGGCTTCCGGCATGCCAACGATGGTCACATGGCCGGCGGGGCCGGGCATCAGGGTCGCCCCCCGAGACGCCCCTGATCTTCGGCGGGGTCGGGTCGGGGAGCACCGGACGGCGGCGCTCCGGCGCCGTTCGAACGGTTCCCCGCCCGGTCTCAGGGCCGATTTCAGGGTTCGCCCAGGGTCGTCCCGACTGCCGCGGCGGCGGACGGGCGGTCACCATGGACGCATGACGGATCACGAGCACGCCGCGACGGGTCCGGGACCCGGCCCCGGCCCGCGCCCGGACCCGGGCACCGGACCGACGGATGCCGCGCCCGCCGCGACGGACAGGACGGGAGTGGCCGACGCCGGCACAGACACCCACGCCGACGCACCGCAGCAGGAGCAGGAACAGCCGGCCTCCGGAGCCACCGAGCGGTTCCGGCGCGACCGTCGGCACAAGATGATCGCGGGCGTGTGCGCGGGCCTCGGCCGGCAGACCGACATGGACCCGGTCATCTTCCGGATCACGCTGGCCGTGCTGTCCGCGACCGGAGGCATCGGCCTGATCTTCTACGGCTTCGCCTGGCTCCTCGTGCCGTACGGCGACGAGGAGCAGAACGAGGTCCGCAAGCTGCTGACGGGCCGGGTCGACGGCCAGGCGCTCGCCGCGGTGCTGTTCGCCCTGGTCGGCTGCGGGATCTTCCTGACCATGCTGAGAAACGGCGGGGTGCTGACGTTCGCCGTGGTGCTCTCCCTGCTGCTGGCGGGCGCCGGGTACTGGTCGCGGCGCCGTGGTGCTCCCGACACCGACCCGCTCGCCGCGCAGGCCGCCGCCGACGCCCCGCCGGAGGCGCAGGCCCCGCCGGTCGTCACCACCTATCCGTCCTGGTGGCGGGACCCGATCGTCAAGGACGGCACGCATGTCGGCGGCACCGGCTATCTGTGGGGGCCCGGCGACGCCCGCCACCGGGACCTCACCTCGGTGCTCGACGTCGGCATCGCCACCCCCTGGACCCACCACGGCTCCGTACAGCCGCGGCCCGCCGCGCCTCCGAGACCGCGCGGTCCACGCTGGATCGGCGGCTGGGTGTTCCTGCTCGCTCTGGTGGCGGGCGGCCTCGGCACCGGGCTGACATGGGACACACATCCGCTCGGCACCAGTCTGCAGACCGGTCTGGCGTGCGCGCTGGGGGTCTTCGGCCTGGGCGTCGCGGTCAGCTCGTTCCTGGGCCGCACGGGAGCCGGGACGGTGTTCCTGGCGGTCGTCACGGCAGCGCTGCTCGCCGGGGCGGCGGCGCTGCCCAAGGACATCACCACCCACTGGAGGGACGTCTCCTGGACGCCCGCCGCGACGGCGCAGGTACGGCCGGACTACGACCTCGGCACCGGGCGCGGCACGCTGGACCTGAGCCGGGTGCATCCGGGCAAGGGGCGGACGGTCACGACGGACGCCCATGTCGGTGCGGGGCTGCTGAAGGTGATCGTGCCGGCGGACGTGGCCGTGCGGATGACGATCGACGTGGGAGTGGGCGACATCCGGTCGCCCGAGGAGAGCGGGAAGGACGTGGACGTGCAGCCCGGCAGGCACACAGACATGACGCTGGCTCCGGCCAGGGGCGCCAAGGACACGGGCACGCTGGACCTCACGCTAGGGGCCGGTGTGGGACGGGTGGAGGTCAGTCGTGCTGCGTCATGAGTTCCAGCCCGGGAAGCTGGTCGCCGGGCTCTTCCTCACCGCCACGGGCGCGGTCTTCGCGGGAGACGCGGGCGGTCTGTGGGAGACACCGTGGTTCGCGGTCGTCCCGCTGGTATTGGGCGGCCTCTGTCTGGCCGGTGCCACGGCAACCGTGGCCCGGGGCATACGCAGACGGGGCGGTGCCGGGGGCTGAGCCCTCTGCTGGACGTGCCGCGATGCGCCGTCCGTCGCGCATAGCGGCGGTAGCCGCACATCGGACAAGGACCTAGGGGTAGCCGCCCAGCCGCCGGCGGCGCCGGGCTCGCCAGGCCGCGTCGAGGGAGAGGTAGGGGGCGCCGGCGAGGATCAGGGGGAGCCAGGCCATCAGGTAGGCGAGGTCGTTGCCGTAGTAGTAAGGACTCGTCGCCCAGCTCACGGTGAGCCACAGGCTGAGCGAGATCAGCGCGCCGCCGAGCGCGGCGAGCCGGCCGAGCAGACCGAGCAGGGTGCCGATGCCGACGGCCAGTTCACCGAGGGCGATGCCGTAGCCGAAGGCCACCGGGGCCTTCAGGGCCAGGTCGACCAGGGCCGGGACGGCGGCGGAGTCGCGGGCCGCGCGCATGGTGTCGCCGACGGACCCGGCGCCGCCGGACTTCATGAAGGCGCTGTCGGTGAGTTTGTCCAGGCCCGCGTAGAGGAAGGTGACGCCGAGGAAGATCCGGAGGGGCAGAAGTGCGTAGTGGGTGGCGGTGTCCCGCCAGCCGCGGCGGCCGTTCAGGCCGGTGGTGTGCGGGTCCGTCCGGATGCCGTGGGTCATCGTCGCCAGCCGCCTTTCGCCCGCCGTTGAGCCCCTCACTGACCATACGTATGAAACGGGGAAGCGGTTCAATTCCGACCCGGGTCTTTTCCGGATTTCGAGGTGGGTGGTGTGCGTCGGTCACTCGGTCACTCGGTGACCTGGACGATGCACCGGTTGGTCGCGACCCCGGCCGCGGTCACCACCTGGACCTCCACCGCCCCGGGTTCGACCTCGGCCGGTACGGGCACGGTCAGGACGCTGTCCGTGGGGTTGCGGAAGCCGCCGGCGACGGGGACCAGCGGCACGTGCACATCGACGGCGCCGATGCGGACCACCATGCGGGCCAGCCGGTCGGCGCCGCGGGCGCCGGGCGGCACGAAGCCGGCACCGCGGATCTCGATGTCGTCGCCGGTGCGGATCGGCCCGTCCAGGTCGCCGGGCTCACGGACCCGGACCACGGACAGGACGACCGGGCGGCCGCCCTCGGCGTACTTGCCAGCCAGGTAGGTCGCGGCCGAGACCAGCACCACCACGCCCAGCCCCCAGGGCAGATCGGGCAGCTGGTCGGGGCTGCGGGCCAGCCGTACGGCGGCGAACAGCAGGGCGACGGCACTGATGGCGACGTACTGGATGTCGGCGAAGGCGCCCCGGCCGGAGTCGTCGGTGAGCAGATCGGCGGCACACGGCCGGTGCGCCGGTACCTTCTGCAGCCGCTGGGCGAGAACGCGCAGGGCCACCACCCGGCGGACCAGGACGGCGATGCCGCACACCACCGCCAGGACGGTCACCACGCCGGCGCCGCGCGCGAGGCCGAGGCCGGAGATCAGCGCGTCGCGTCGGGCGTGGTCGGAGGCGGCGGCCAGCCGGGCGGCCAGCAGCAGGACGGCGTAGCCGACGAACAGCACCCAGCAGGCGGCGACGGTACGGGAAGTGGACATCCGGTTGTCCTCGCCGATCACCGGGGCCAGTGCCCCACCACGCGCCCGGTGCAGCCAGGAGGCGGCGCTGAGCGTGAGGGCGACGACCAGCGCGGCGGCCAGCGCCGCGGTGCGGGCGCCGGTCCAGCCCGCGCCGACCGCGGTGAGCGCCTCGCCGAGCAGCAGCGCGAGGACCGCGCCCCACACCGCGCACACCGTCCGCAGCCACAGCCGGGCGAGCCAGGCCTCGCCCTCGGCCCGGCCGCGTTCGGCGACGGCCTCCGCCCGCTGGGTCAGTTCCTCGGAGACCCACTGGCGGGACGCCGAGGCGGAGTGCGCCACGGCCGTCGGCAGGCCCTGCCCGGCCGCGTACTCGTCCCGCAGGCGCAGGAACGCGGCGACGGCCCGCCGGTGCCCTTCCCGGACGCCGTGCGGGCAGTCCCCGCAGGCGCAGCCGCCCTCATGGATCGCCTCGGCACCCGTACCCTGTCTCGCCTCCTGCACCGCCACGCCCGGCGCCCGCCTTCCCCACGACCTTCCGGCACGGCCGGCGGTCCCTCGTCGGAAGACCTCGCTGCCGCGCAACTGCCTTGCGTCGAAAGCGAATTGTGCCCTACGGGGGGCCGCCCGGGGCCGTCGAGCCGGGTCACGGCGGGTGAAGTACGGGCCGCCGTGTTGACCCGGCCGTGCGAATTTCCGTATGGCCGAGATCATCCGAGCTGCACCGGGAGGACGTGCTCGCGGACGAGGAGTTCGCGAGAACCGAGGCGGCGGTGCTCAGGGGGTTCAGCTGAGCAGGTCCGGTTCGGTGCGGCTGATGTCCTGCCACAGGGGCTGGTAGTTGATCCAGGCCACCAGGTCGCCGCCGAGCTGTTCGCGGGTGGCGACGGCCAGTTTGTGGTCGATGAGGACCGGGCGGCCGGCCGCCCTCGCCATCAGCTGCACCTGGCAGGACCGTTCCATGGACATGAACCACCAGGCCGCCGCGTCCACCGAGTCGCCGACGGTGAGCACTCCGTGGTTGCGCAGCACGAGCGCCTTGCGGGAGCCGAGGGCACCGGCGATGCGGCGGCCTTCCTCGGTGTCGACGGTGACGCCGGTGTAGGCGTCGTAGAGCGCGACGTCCTCGTAGAAGGCGCAGCTCTCCTGGGTGATGGGGTCGATCAGCTCACCGAGCGCGGCCAGGGCGCGGCCGTGCACGGAGTGGCAGTGGGCGACGGCGACGACGTCCGGGCGGGCGGCGTGGACCTGGGCGTGCACGGTGAAAGCGGCCTGGTTGACGTGATAGCGGCCCTCGATGACCTGCCCGTCCTGGTTGACGAGGACCAGATCGCTGACGGTGACGTGCTTGAACGGCATCCCGAACGGGTTGACCCAGAAGCAGTCGGTGAACTCCGGGTCGCGGGCGGTGATGTGCCCGGAGACCCCGTCCTCGAACCCGGCCCGCCCGAAGATCCGCAGGGCGCCCGCGAGCCGCTCCTTGCGATGCCGGCGCTCGTCCTCCACCGACTCGTGCATCGGCGGCATGGCGAACTGCAGCTGGTCGGTGGGCAGCGGCAGGGGCGGGGTGGGCCCGTGCATAGGTCCTCCAGCGGGCGGATTGCGGTACGCGCCGGAAGTTACCGCCGGTCAGCACAAAAGGGCAGAGCTGTTTTGTAAAGATGACGTACGCGACGGATTCACGACAGAGGTTGTCCGGTTTACCGGTGAGACTTGCG
Organism: Streptomyces sp. NPDC007205; assembly: GCF_040634095.1. NCBI lineage: Bacteria > Bacillati > Actinomycetota > Actinomycetes > Kitasatosporales > Streptomycetaceae > Streptomyces > Streptomyces sp. NPDC007205. Next base: position 64,880 of record NZ_JBEYEW010000001.1, on the reverse strand, counting down.
CGCATGAACTGGGCATCCTTCACCACCGCAGAACCCGGACTGGCAGCGATCACCGAGGAGCGGTTCGGCGCCTTCCGCCACCACGTCCTGGCCACCGTCCGCCAGGACGGCTCGCCGCGCACCTCGGGCCTGGAGGTCCGCTTCACGCACGGCGAGCTGTGGCTCGGCATGATGCCGGGCTCCCTCAAGGCCCTCGACCTGCGCCGCGACCCGCGCTTCACGCTCCAGGCGAACCCCGGGGACGGCACCGAGATGGCCGGCGGGGACGTGCGGATCGGCGGCTGGGCGTACGAGGTCGAGGACGGCGAGGCCAAGGCCGCGTACGTGAAAGAGGTGGAACCGCCGCAGCCGTTCCACCTCTTCCGCACCGAGCTGACGGAGGTCGTACGGACCTACGTCGAGGACGAGAACCACCTCGTCGTCCAGGTCTGGAAGCCCGGAGAGCCGGTGCGCACTCTCAAGCGGACGTGACCTTGGAGAACCGCGGGACTACTCCCACTCGATGGTGCCCGGCGGCTTCGAGGTCACGTCGAGGACGACGCGGTTGACGTCCCGGACCTCGTTGGTGATCCGGGTCGAGATCTTCGCGAGGACTTCGTACGGCAGCCGGGACCAGTCGGCGGTCATGGCGTCCTCGGAGGACACCGGGCGCAGCACGATCGGGTGGCCGTAGGTGCGGCCGTCGCCCTGGACGCCCACGCTGCGGACGTCGGCGAGGAGGACCACCGGGCACTGCCAGATGTCGCGGTCGAGGCCGGCCGCGGTGAGCTCCTCGCGGGCGATCGCGTCGGCGTCGCGGAGCAGGTCCAGGCGCTCCTTGGTGACCTCGCCGACGATACGGATGCCGAGGCCGGGACCCGGGAACGGCTGGCGCTGGACGATCTCGTCCGGCAGGCCGAGCTCCTGGCCGACCATGCGGACCTCGTCCTTGAACAGCTTGCGCAGCGGCTCGATCAGCTGGAACTCGAGGTCCTCGGGCAGGCCGCCGACGTTGTGGTGCGACTTGATGTTCGCGGTGCCGGTGCCGCCGCCGGACTCGACCACGTCCGGGTACAGGGTGCCCTGGACCAGGAACTCCACGGCCGGGCCCTCGTCGGCGATGATGTCCGCCTGCGCCTGCTCGAAGACGCGGATGAACTCACGGCCGATGATCTTGCGCTTCTCCTCGGGGTCGGTGACGCCCTTGAGCGCGGTCAGGAAGCGCTCCTCGGCGTCCACGACGACCAGCTTGACGCCGGTCGCGGCCACGAAGTCCTTTTCGACCTGCTCGGTCTCGCCCTTGCGCATCAGGCCGTGGTCGACGTACACGCAGGTCAGCTGGTCGCCGATGGCACGGGCGACGAGGGCGGCGGCGACGGCGGAGTCCACGCCGCCGGACAGGCCGCAGATCGCGCGCCTGTCGCCGACCTGCTCGCGGATCGCGGCGACCTGTTCCTCGATCACGTTGCCGGTCGTCCAGTCCGGCTTCAGGCCCGCGCCGCGGTACAGGAAGTGCTCCAGCACCTGCTGGCCGTGCGTGGAGTGCATGACCTCGGGGTGGTACTGGACGCCGTAGAGCTTCTTCTCGTCGTTCTCGAACGCGGCGACCGGGACGACGTCCGTGGACGCGGTGACCGAGAAGCCCTCGGGGGCGGCGGAGCAGGCGTCGCCGTGCGACATCCACACGTGCTGCTCGTCCGGGGTGCCCTCGAACAGGGTGGAGGAGTTCTTCGAGACGTGCAGGTCGGTACGGCCGTACTCGCGGGCGCCGGTGTTGTCGACGGTGCCGCCGAGGGCCTGCGCCATCAACTGGAAGCCGTAGCACATGCCGAAGACGGGGACGCCGGCCTCGAAGAGCTCGCGGTCGAGCGTGGGGGCGCCCGCCTCGTACACGGAGGAGGGGCCGCCGGAGAGGATGATCGCCGCGGGGTTCTTGGCGAGCATCTCCTTCACCGGCATGGTGCTCGGCACGATCTCGCTGTAGACCCGCGCCTCGCGGACGCGACGGGCGATGAGCTGGGCGTACTGCGCGCCGAAGTCGACGACCAGGACGGTGTCCGGAGTGGCGGCAGTGGAGGTCGCTGATGACACGGGGTGCCTTCTGGTGGTCGGGCGGGGGTCTGTGCTAACGAGTCTAACGGTGTGGGCGGGAAGGGCCTCCCCCCGGACTTCACCGTGGCATACTGACCGCATGCTTCAGCACGCGACCTTCTTTACCTATGGCATCCGGCCCGCCGGCTGCCATGGTCGTGCTGCTTAGCTCAACGCCAAGCACTTCCCAGGCGCCCCGGGCCGACAAGGCCCGGGGCGCCTGTCGTTTTCCCGGGTCGTGCCGTTCCGGGGACTCCCCTTCCGACCGAGGAGCCCCGACATGACCAGTACCGTCACCCCGGAAGAGACCATCACGGACGCCCGCGAGCGCATCGACGCGCTCGACGACCGGATCATCGGTCTCGTCCAGGAGCGGATGGCCGTCTCCGCCGTCGTCCAGGAGACCCGGATCGCGTCCGGCGGGCGCCGGGTGAACCTCTCCCGTGAGATGGAGATCCTCGGCCGCTACCGCGAGGCGCTCGGCAAGCCCGGCACCTCGCTCGCCATGACCCTGCTGGAGCTGTGCCGGGGCCGTGTCTGAGCGTCGGGTGCCGAGCGCCGCATCCGAGTTCGAACGCCGTCTCACCCGTACGGCGCGTGACCGGTCACCGCACCGCTTCGTTGAGCGGGGTGTCCGTGCCAGCCAGGGGCGGGCCCGGCAGAACCACGCGTGGCTCGCTGGAGCGATGAGGCGTACGGGTCGTGCCGTGCGCCGTGGGACCTCGCTCCAGGGAAGTGACCGGACGGCAGGGGACAGCAGCCCGGTCACCCAAGAGAACGGCCGGCTCCGGGGACGCCCGGGGCCGGCCGGCGGAAGAACCGCACACATACCCCAGAACCAGCGGCGCACTCCCCCCCGGCGCCGCCCCCAGGCACCGACGCTGCCCTGACGTCGGTGCTGACCGAAGAAGGGCCCCGCGGCCTCTCCGTCCCGCGGGGCCTTTCGGCATGCCCGTGACTCACCCCACATGAATATTCGGTGCGCCCGGAGCAACCCTTCACGGCTTTCACCGATCAAACCTGCCGAATCGAAAAAACAGAAGAACAGTGAGAGGGACCTGCCTTCGGAGGGGGATGCAGGTCCCTCTTGGTGCACTCAGCCGGGCATCCTCTTGGTGTGCTCAGCCGGGCATGCTCTTCGTGTGCCCGCCGGGCTGGTTCTTCGGTGGTACGGCCGGCATTCCCAGGAACGGCAGGCGCAGCGCCCCGAAGGCCTCCGCCGGAACCGCCGGGGCCTGCGGTTCGACCGGCTTCAGCCGCTCGTACGCCGCTCCCGGTGCCGGCCGCGGGTCCTCCTCGCCCTTGTTCGGCCAGAAGGACATCGCCCGCTCGGCCTGCGCGGTGATCGTCAGTGACGGGTTCACGCCGAGGTTCGCCGAGACCGCGGCGCCGTCCACGACCGAGATGCCCGGGTGGCCGTAGAGGCGGTGGTACGGGTCGATCACACCCGTCTCCGGAGAGTCGCCGATGGGGCAGCCGCCGAGGAAGTGCGCGGTCAGCGGGGTGCCCATCAGCTCGCCGACGTTGCTGCCCGCGAAGCCGTTGATCTCGGCGGCGAGCGCGGTGGCGGCCTGGGTGGCGGCCTTGATCTGCTTGGGGTTGGGGGCGCCGTGGCCCTGGCGGGCGGTGAGCAGGCCCTTGCCGATTCCGTCCGGCTTCAGGTACGTCGTCAGGGAGTTGTCCAGCGACTGCATCACCAGGCCGATGATGGTCCGCTCGGACCAGCGCCGGTTGGAGAGGGAGCGCAGGACCTGCAGCGGGTGCCTGGCCGCGTTCGTCAGCCAGGCCAGCGCCCGGGAGGAGCCCTCCGCGTACGGCACCTGGAGGATCGACAGGCCGCCCATGGAGTTGGAGCCCTTGCCGTAGCGGACCGGCTCGATGTGCGTGTTCTCGTCCGGGTGGATCGAGGAGGTGATCGCGACGCCCCGTGTGAAGTCGGCCTTCGGCTCGCCGGTCGCCCTGCGGTAGCGGCGGTTGTCGGTCTGCGCGCCGACCAGCGCCTCGGAGTTGGTCCGGGTCAGGTCGCCCAGCCTCTTGGACAGGTACGGCAGCTGGCTTCCGGCCTTCATCCGGTGCAGCAGGGTCTGCGTGCCGTAGGTGCCGGCCGCGAGGACGACCCTGCGGGCGGTGAAGAGCCGGCCCTCGCCCTTCTTCTTGCGGTCTGTCGGCAGGGTCGCCACCGCGTACCCCCCGCGTGAGTCGTCCGTGACGGACACGACCGTCGTCAGGGGGTGGACCACCGCGCCCGCCTTCTCGGCGAGGTAGAGGTAGTTCTCGTTGAGGGTGTTCTTCGCGCCGTGCCGGCAGCCGGTCATGCACTCGCCGCACTCGGTACAGGCGTTGCGGGCGGGGCCGGCGCCGCCGAAGTACGGGTCGTTCACCTGCCCGCCGGGCCCGGCCTTCGCCTTGCCGTCGGCGTCCTTGCCGTCGCCGAAGAACACGCCGACCGGGGCGAGGTGGAAGGTGTCACCGACGCCCATCCGCTGTGCGGCCGCCTTCAGATGCACGTCGGAAGGGGTCATCGTCGGGTTGAGCCGTACGCCGAGCATGCGCTGGGCCTGGTCGTAGTACGGCTTCAACTCCTCCTGCCAGTCGGTGATCTCCCGCCACTGCGGGTCGTCGAAGAAGGCCTTCGGCGGTACGTAGAGGGTGTTGGCGTAGTTCAGCGAGCCGCCGCCGACGCCTGCGCCGGCCAGGACCATGACGTTGCCGAGCAGGTGGATGCGCTGGATGCCGAACATGCCGAGCCTGGGGGCCCAGAGGTAGTTCTTCAGGTCCCAGGAGTTCCTGGGCAACGTGTCGCGTGTGAAGCGGCGGCCGGCCTCCAGGACGCCGACCCTGTATCCCTTCTCGGTGAGGCGCAGGGCCGTCACCGAGCCGCCGAACCCCGATCCGACCACGATGACGTCGTAGTCGTACCCGTCCTCGTCCCGGGTCTGGACAGACTTCTCCTGCGACACGTGCTCTCCTCGTTGAGAACGGGGTTCTAGCGGAACCGGAATGCCTTCATCAGGCGCAGACTCGTGCTCATGAAGCGGGCGTAGGCCTCGTCGGTCATGCCCAGCGACGGCGCCATGGGAAGGAGCCGCTGCTGGGCCACCGTCTGGGCCTCCGTGTACTTGAGGATGCCCTCGGAGCCGTGGCGGCGGCCGAGGCCGGAGTCCTTCATGCCGCCCATCGGGGACTGGACGCTGCCGTAGGCGGGTGCGTAGCCCTCGTTGACGTTGACCGTGCCGGTGCGCAGGCGGGCGGCGATCTCCCGGCCGCGGCCCGCGCTCCTGGTCCAGACGGAGGCGTTGAGGCCGTAGGGCGTGGCGTTGGCACGCTCGACCGCCTCGTCGTCGGAGGAGAAGCGGTAGACCGAGACGACCGGGCCGAAGGTCTCCTCCTCGCACACGGACATGGAACTCTCGACGCCGTCGAGGATGGTCGGCTCGAAGAAGTACCGGCCGATGTCCGGGCGGGCGGCCCCGCCCGCGATCACCTTCGCGCCCTTGGCGACGGCCTCTTCCACATGCCGCTCGACGGTCTTCAGCTGGCGCTCGCCGACCAGCGAGCCCATGTCGGCGCCGTAGGCGAGGGAGTTGCCGAGCCGCATGGCCCTGGTACGGGCGGCGAAGCGCTCCAGGAAGGCGTCGGCGATCGACTCGTGGACGTACAGCCGCTCGATGGAGATGCAGAGCTGTCCGGCGGAGGAGAAGCAGGCGCGTACGGCGCCGGCGGCGGCCTTCTCGATGTCGGCGTCGTCCAGGACCAGCATGGCGTTCTTGCCGCCCAGTTCGAGGGAGACGCCGACCAGACGGGCGGCGGCACCCTGCGCGACCTCCCGGCCGGTGCGGGTGGAGCCGGTGAAGGAGACGTAGTCGGCGTGCTTGACGACCTCGGGGCCGACGACCGGGCCCTCGCCGAGGACGACCTGGAAGACGCCCTCGGGCAGGCCGGCCTCGATGAGCAGGTCGCGGGCCCAGAGCGCCGTCAGGCAGGTCTCCGTGTCCGGCTTCATCACCACCGCGTTGCCGGCCACGAAGGCGGGCAGCGCGTCACCGACCGACAGTTCCAGGGGGTAGTTCCACGGGGCGATCTGGCCCACGACCCCGCGCGGGTGGCGGAGTTCGGTGACCTTCGTGAGCGTGGGCACGGCGCCGGTGTGCCGCTTCGGCCGCAGGTAGGCGGGGGCCTTGCGGCCGTAGTGGCGGGCCGCGACCGCGACGGCCTGTACCTCCTCGTGCGCGTGCAGGCGGGCCTTGCCGGTCTCCAGCTGGATGAGGTCGAGCACCTCGGCCTGCCGCTGCAGCACCAGGTCGTGGAAGCGGAGCAGGACGGCGGCCCGCTGCCGTACGGGGGTCTTCTCCCACACGGCCTGTGCGGTGCGGGCGGCCTCGAAGGCCTTCTGTACGTCCTCGGGGGTGGACTCGGGCAGGTCGGCCAGCTTCTCGCCGCTGAACGGGGTGTGGTTGGCGGTACGGCCGGAGCCGACGACACCCTTGGTGAGCTGGGCCACCAGTTCCGGGGTGACCACGTCGGCGGCGGTGCGGACGCCCTCGGGGGCGGGCGCGAGGGGGTTGGTGCCGGTGCTGTCCGGGGCCTGCGTGTCCGTCATGACGCGCAGGGTATGCCGGAGCCGGGTCTTTGTGTACCCGTCGGTAACGGGGATTCACCGAGTGCTCACACGCCGCCAGTGATCACTGGCAGGGAATGTGCTGATCAGGGCGTCGAGGCGGCGAGGAGCAGAGCGATCATTCGAGTCCGGCTTTTTTCGCCAGGAGCAGTCCGAGCGCGGTGCGCGGGGTGCGGCGACGGGGGTCGGGGGGTGACGGAGGGGAGGGCGAGGGTTCCGGCGCGGTGTGGGGTTCCGGCGCGGCATCCGGTTCCGGCGCGGCATCCGGTTCCGGCGCGGTGCCGGGTTCCGGTGCGGTGCCGGGTTCCGGCGCGAGTCCGAGGTAGTCGCGCAGTGCCGTCATGACCTCCTCGGCACCCGGGCGCGCCGCGGGCTCGTCGGCGTGCAGCCGGTCCAGCAGCGGGCCCAGCGGGCCGGGGTCCGCGTCCCCCAGGGCGGCGCGGAGCAGGGCGCCCAGCGACCACAGGTCGCAGGCCGGGCCGGCGCCGGGGCCCGCGGCGCGCTCGGGGGCCACGAATCCGGCGGGCGCGTCCGCCGGGTGGCCGCCGCCGGTGCCGAAGTCGGTGACGACGACCCGCCCGGTGCCGGACTCCAGCAGGACGTTGGCCGGTTTGACGTCCCGGTGCACGATGCCGACGGCGTGCGCGGCGCGCAGTGCACCGAGGACGGCGAGCCCGATCCGGGCGGCCTCGGCGGGCGGAAGGGGCCCGCGGCGCAGTACCTCCCGCAGGGACTCGCCCTCCACCAACTCCATGACGATCCAGGGGACATGGTCCTCGGCGACGACGTCGCACACGGTGACGGCGGAGGGATGGCGCACCCGTGCGGCGGCGCGGGCCTCCCGGTGGAGCCGGCGGGCGACACGACGGCTCTCCTCGTCGTCGGCCGGATCGCCGGGCAGCAGCGGCTCCTTGACGGCGACCCGGCGGCCCTGCCCCTGTTCGTCCCGGGCCCGCCAGACGGTTCCGGTGGGCCCGGACCCGAGGCGTCCGGCGAGCCGGTAGCGGCCACCGATCAGACGTGCGTCGGCCGGGTGTTCGCCGTCTCCACTCATGTCACATGAGTACCGTCTGCACCACGCCCTTGTCGAAGCGGTGCGGTCAGGCGGCCCACCGGTGCAGGGTGAAGCCGCCTCCCACCTTCCTCACCTCCACCGCGCCGGCACCGCCGAAGTGGGCCGGGACGACCAACTCCCGTTCAGCCGCCGCGCGTTCCAGGACCCGCAGCCGGGTCTCGGCCGCCTTGCGCGGGTCGAGGCAGAAGCAGCTGCTGCACTCGGGGTGCAGGATCTGCACCGGGCTGTGCAGCAGATCCCCGACGAACACGGCCCGCTCACCCCGGGACTCGACGCGCAGGACGGAGGAGCCCGGGGTGTGGCCGGGCGCGGCCTCCAGGACGAGGTGTGCGTCGATCCGGTGCTCGTCCTCCCACAGCACGGCCTGCCCGGCCCGGTGCACGGGCGCCACGCTGTCCTCGTAGACGAGCCGGTCGATCGGGCGCGCCCCGCCCGCGTAGCCGCCCGCCGGCCCGAAGTGGGCGTCGTCGGCGGCCGGGAGGAGGTAGCGGGCGTGCGGGAAGGTCGGCACCCACTCTCCGCCGGCGTCCATGGTGTTCCAGCCGACGTGGTCGCTGTGCAGGTGGGTGTTGACGACGACGTCGACGTCCCCCGGGTCGACCCCGGCTCGCGCCAGCCGGTCCAGGAAGTCCCCCTGCCGCCGGTGGAAGAGCGGATTGCCGGGCCGTTCCCGGCCGTTGCCGACGCCGGTGTCGACCAGCACCGTGCGGCCCCCGCCGCGCACCACCCAGGTCTGGACCGCCACCACGGCCCGGTCACCGCCGGCCTCCCGGTGGTCGGGGACCAGGTCCTCCTCGTACGCGCTCCACACCTCGGGAGGGCAGTCCGGGACGAGGGCGGCACCGGGCAGGTGCGGCCCCCGCCACTCGATGATGCGGAGCACCTCGACATCACCGATCCGGAGACTCTGTACTTGGTCATCAGCCATGGTGATCACCCTACGAGCAGAGGTTGAGCATTTCCATGCTCGTTCGGCTCGCTTGGATACGCTGTCGTCTCATGGATGTGGTGAGCGATGCGATCTCCACGGTCCGGGTGGGCGAGCCCTCGTCGAACCGGCTGCGGCTGAGCGGCTCCTGGTGCGTGCGCCTGTCCCCGTACGAGGGTGCCGGTTTCCATGTCGTGCTGAGCGGCGCGTGCAAGCTGCTGCCGGACGGGGGCGGCGATCCGGTGGTCCTGGACCCGGGGGACGTGGTGCTGCTGCCGCACGGCGCCGGTCATGTGCTGGCGGACCGTTCGGCGACGGAGGCCGAAGCGCGGCGGGCCGTGCCGTTCGAGACGGTGCGGGACACGGACGTACGACGTCCCGGGCCGGGCCCCGGCGTCGAGCTGCTGTGCGGCAAGTACCGGCTCGACCGCAGCCGTACCCATCCGCTGCTGGCGGAGCTGCCGCAGGTGGTGCATCTGCCCCACCGGCTCGGCGACCACCCCGAACTGCGCACGGCCGTCGACCTGTTGGCCCGTGAGCTGGACGAACGCCGGCCGGGCGGCTGCCTGGCCCTGCCGAGCCTGCTGGACCTCCTGCTGATCTACATGATCCGCGCCTGGATGGCCGGGGCGGAGACGGGTGCGTGGCCTGCGGCGCTGGGCGACCCGGTGACGACGGCCGCGCTGCGCGCCCTGCACTCCGATCCGGCGGCCCCCTGGACGGCCGACCGCCTCGCCGCCGAGGCCGGCGTCTCCCGCGCCACCCTCGCCCGCCGCTTCACCTCCCTGGTCGGCCGCCCGCCGATGGCCTATCTGACCTGGTGGCGGCTGACCCTCGCAGCGACCCGGCTGCGCGCCTCCGACGCGCCGCTCGCGGCGGTGGCGCGGGAGACCGGGTACGGCAGCCCGTACGCCCTCTCGCACGCCTTCAGCCGGGAGTTCGGGATCACACCGGGCCGGTACCGGAACGCCTCGGGGGTCAGGGCTTCGTGAGGTCCAGGTTGGCGATCGCCGCCCTGGCGACCTCCCGGCCGCGCGCCGTGAAGTCGCCCCGGCCCGGGTAGCCGATGGTGAGCGTGTACATGTCTCCGGCGCCCGTGCGGTAGTAGAAGATCTGGATCTCGCGCGGGCGCGGGCTGTCGCTGTCGTCGGTCGTGTAACCGACGGTGTTCCTCGCGGCCTGTCCGCCGTGGTAGGTGGCCGTGTCGTCCGGGTGGGTGCGCGCGCCCTTGGGCATGTTCAGGGTGTACTCGCCCTCGGTCCGGAACTTCTCGTCGTCGGCGTACATCTGGGACCGCGCGCTGTTCTTGATCTCGTGCGCGGAGTCGTCCGCCTTCCGGGCCAGATGCAGTTCGACCCAGACGCTGCCGCTCGCGTCCTCGTAGGTCACCCAGTTCCTGTCGGTGGCGTCCTTGTCGGGCCTGATCGGCCGGTACGCCGCGGGCACAGCGACGGTGGCGCCGAGCTTCGCCTCCGGCTTCTTCGCCCAGCCGTCGGGCAGCGGGCCCGCGAAGGGGTCGGCGAGGACGAGGTACGCCGCCACCGCCGCCGCGGCCAGCAGCGCGCCCGCGCCCAGCCACGCCGTGCGGCGAAGGCGCCGGGAACGGCCGGCGGGCGGTACGGCCTGGCCGGGCTGCGTCGACGCCAGAGATGCCGGAGATGCCGCGGGCGGCGGCGGGGCCGGGGGCCGTACCGCCTCCTCCAGCAGCGTCCGGACCCGGTCGGCCGGCGGCCGGTGCGCGGGGTCCTTGCGCAGCAGCCCGTCGATCACCTCGGCCAACGGGCCGGAGGCGGACGCGGGCGCGGCGGGGGCGGAGTTGAGGACCGACTGCAGGGTGGCCGGGGTGTTGCTGCGGCGGAACGGCGAGACGCCCTCGGTGGCCGTGTAGAGCAGCACGCCCAGGGACCACAGGTCGCTCGCCGGGCCGGGCCGCTGCCCCAGCACCCGCTCGGGCGCGATGTACTCGGGCGAGCCGACGAAACCACCGGTGTCCGTGAGCCGCGTGTCACCCTCGATCTGCGCGATGCCGAAGTCCGTGAGCACCACCCGGTCGTACCGGCCGAGCAGGACGTTGTCGGGCTTGACGTCCCGGTGCAGGACACCCGCCGCGTGCGCGGCCTCCAGCGCGCCCAGCACCTGAAGGCCGATCCGGGCCGCCTCGCGCGCGCTCAGCGTCCCCTCCTGCAGGACGTCGCCGAGGGTACGGCCGCGCACCAGCTCCATCACGATCCAGGGCCGGCCGTCGACGACCGCGACGTCGTGGACGTTCACCACCGCCGGGTGGTCGAGGCGGGCCGCCGCGCGGGCCTCGCGGCGCATGCGCTCGAAGGCGTTGGCGCGTTCCCGTTCGGGAAGGTCGTCCGGGACCCGGGGCTCCTTGACGGCGACCTCCCGGTCCACCGTCTCGTCCTCGGCCCGCCACACCGTCCCCATCCCGCCGTGGCCCAGCTTGCCGAGCAGCCGGTACCGGCCGGCGATCAGCCGCCCGGCTCCGGCTTCCTGCTGCGGGGGCGGGACGGGGTGCGGCTGTCTGTGCGGCTGTATGTGTGACTGCGGTTGCGGTGGTTGCGGTGGTTGCGGTGGTTGCAGAACAAAACTCGTCGTGTCGTCGGTGCCGTGACCGACTCCCCCGTCACTGCTCATGAACCATCCATATCGCGCCACCGGTGCCCGCAGCCACAGGGAACGCGAACCGGTCACACACCCGTGACCGAGCGGCAGGTCAGGAGCCCGCCCGGAAGGTGTCGACTGCCACGTCGAAGTACTCCCGCGCCTCCCGCACCTTGCCGACCGGCGCCGACACCCACACGTCGTACATCCGCCCGGCCTCCTCCCAGCACAGGTCGTAGGTGTGGCGCGGGCCCTCCGCCGCGCTGAAGCCGTCCCAGGTGAACTCCCACAGCGCGGCGGGGTGTCCGTTGTGCGTGGTGGGGGTGATCCGGCCGTCGCGGTAACCCGGGTTGGCGGCCGGGCCCTTGGCGGCCGAACGTTCCATCACGCCCTGGGGGCCGCCCGGCTGGGGACCGGTCGCCTTGACGCCGAGGCGGAAGGTCTGGCCGGGCGAGAGGTAGAAGACGCGCTCGCCCTGCGGACTGCGGGTGAAGTCCTGCGGTACGGCGAGGGAGAAGCCGGCCGGGTCGCGGGCGGTGCGGAAACCGGAGGGCGCGGTGCGCGAGCCGGTCGAGGCGGGGCCGGTCGGCGTCGGGCGTGTCGCGGTGGGGGCCGGCACGGCGGTGCCGGATGCCGGGGACGAGGCCGGCGACGACGCCGGGCGCGTACCGGTCCCGGAAGCCGGCGACGTCACCGTGCCGCCGTGGCTGCCGCCGCCCCCGCCGCCGCCCCGGTGCAGCAGCAGCGCCGCCGCCGACACGCCGGCCCCGGCCAGCGCGGCGACGAGCAGGGCGGCGATCAGCACCCCGCGCGTGGACGTCCGGGGCGGGGGCTCGGCCGCCGGCCCGGACGCGGTGGGCGGCTGTGGCCCGTGGTGCGCAAGGGCCGGCTCGGTGGGTGGGTAGGGGGCGGCAGCCTGTGGCGTGGGGGCGCTGCCCGTGGCCCCGGACCACGGCGCGCCGTCCGCCGCGGCCCCCGACCTCGGTGTACGGCCTCCCGGCGCGCCGGGCCTCGGCGTCCAGCCCCCGCCGATGCGGTGGCCGCGCCCGGCGGCCGGGGTGCCGGGCGGCCCCGGAGCCTCCGGTGTCCGGCCCGTCTCCAGGAACGTCCGCAGCATCTGCTCCGCCGCGGCGGCGCCGAGCCGCCGGTCGGGGTCGCGTTCCAGCAGCCCCCGTACGACCGGCAGCAGCGGCTCGGCCTCGGCGGGGGGCCGGATCTCGGCGGCGACGACGGCGTGCAGGATGCCGCCGAGCGAGTCGCGCCGGAACGGCGACTCGCCGCTGAGCACCGTGCACAGCAGCGCGCCCACCGACCACAGGTCGGACTCCGGCCCGGTGCGCAGCCCCGACATCCGCTCCGGCGCGGTGTATTCGGGCGAGCCGACGAAGGAGCCGGTCTCGGTGAGCGTGGTGGCGCCCTCGACCTGTGCGATCCCGAAGTCGGTCAGCACGACCCGCCCGGTGCCGGACTCGATCAGGACGTTCGCGGGCTTGATGTCCCGGTGCAGCACCCCTGCCTCGTGCGCGGTGTGCACCGCGCTGAGCAGGGCGACGCCGATCCGCGCGGCCTCTGCGGCGTCGACCGGGCCCCGCCGCGAGATCCGGTCGGCCAGCGAGCCGCCGTCGATCAACTCCATGACCAGGTAAGGGCGTTCGTCCTGCTCCACCACGTCGTGCACGACGATGATGTGCGGATGCCGCAACTGGGCGACCGCCCGCGCCTCGCGGAAGGTACGGTCCCGGCGGCGCCGCGCGTCGTCCTCGGCGAGGGAGTCGTCCGGGAGGAGTTCCTTGACCGCGACACGCCGTCCCAGCACCTGGTCGACAGCCTGCCACACGACGCCCATGCCGCCACGCCCGATGCGTGTCTCCAGGCGGTAACGGCCCGCGATCACCCGGAAGTCGGCGCCCTCGGTCCCCATGCGCCCCATCATGCCGCACCGGACCCATGCGCTCCGGGGCGCCGATCGGCCAAGCCGGGCCGATCTACCAGCGTTTTTCGGCCGTATCAGCCGTCGTTCAGCCCTCGTCCGGCTGCTGCCAGCTCTGCAGCACCCACTTGAACTGCTTGGTGGCCTCCGCCCAGTCTTCGGCCGGTGACGACACGTAGAGGGCGTACTCGGTGCCGCCGCGCGAGAAGTACGTCTCCTCGATCGCGTGGCGCGGACCGGACGGCGGGTCCTTCTTCAGCGCCGTCCAGGTGTACTCCCACAGCGAGCCCGGGCGGTCGCGGTAGATGTTCTGCTTCATGGCCACCCGTTTGTAGCCGACCAGCCGCTGCAGCTGCTGTTCCAGGTCCTTCTGGTGCTCGAAGGCGTTGGGGAAGTCCGGCGAGCTGTCGATGGCGATGCGGACGAAGTGCCGGCCGTGGTCGGGCGAGTAGTCGACCTGCCGCAGGCCGTCGGCGGGAACGCCGACGACCTTCCGGGACCAGCCCCTGGGCAGGTAGACGGTGAAACCCCAGGGGTCGTGGTACGGCTTCCACGAGGCGGGCATGGTCCGGTCGGCGCCCGGCGCGGGGCTGCCGCTCGCGGAGGGTGACGTCGTGGCCGGGCTCGCGCCCCCGTTCGACCCGGTGTTCCGCTGCGCACCGCCGCCCCACTCCTGGAAGACCACCGCCGCGCCACCGCCGAGCACGGCCGCGACGGCGACGACGAGCACGAGGGTGCGCAGCCGGCGCCGGGGACGGGGCCGTGCCGTCGCCGGGCCGCCCGCCGCGCCCGGGGGCGTGGGCGCCACGGCCGTCGGCCCGGTCGCGGAACGACCCGGGCCCGGCGCTCCGGGGTTTCCGGGGCCGTAGCCGTGGGTGGTCCCGCCGGGTTCGTAACCGGGCGCGTGGCTGGTGCGGCCGTAGCCGGGGCCGGACCCCGCGGGCTCGTAACCGGGCGCATGACCGGTGGAGCCGTAACCGGAAACGGCCCCTGTGGAGCCGTAACCGGCTGTGGCCCCCTTGGAGCCGTAGCCCGGAGTGGACTCTGCGGAGCCATGACCCGGAGTGGGCTCGGGGGAGCCGTAGCCGGCAGTGGTCCCCGGGGGGCCGTAACCCGAGGCGGCCGGGTGGCCCGTCCCCCGGGTGTGCACGCCCGAGCCCTGCGTCGGGACGAACGCCTGGGCCGGGTGCGGGCGGCGGCCCTCGGCCGCCTCGGCGAGCAGCTGCTCCGCCTCCTCCGCACCCGGCCGCCGGTCCGGTTCCTTGCGCAGCAGGGCGGCTATGACGGGGCCGAGCACACCGGCGTGGCGTGTCTCGTCGGCCTGCTCCTCGACGACCGCCTGCATGGTGCTCAGCGGTGAGGTGCGGCGGAACGGCGACCGGCCCTCGACCGCCGTGTACAGCGTGGCGCCGAGGGCCCACAGGTCCGAGGCCGGGCCCGGGTCGTGACCGCGCACCCGCTCGGGCGCGAGGTAGTCGACGGAGCCGACGACCTCTCCGGTGCGGGTGATGGTGGAGTCGCCCTCGATCTGGGCGATGCCGAAGTCGGTGAGCAGCACCCTGCCGTCACGGCCGAGGAGGACGTTGCCGGGCTTGACGTCCCGGTGCAGTACGCCGGCGGAGTGCGCGGCGCGCAGCGCCCGCAGCACCCACAGGCCGATGCGGGCGGCCTCGCGGGGCTCGACGCGCCCCCGTTCCTTGACCGCGTCGGCCAGCGAGTTGCCCTCGACCAGCTCCATGACGATCCAGGGGCGGCCGTCGTGTTCGAGCACGTCGTGCACGGTGACGACCGCGGAGTGGTTGATGCGCGCGGCCGCGCGGGCCTCGGCCCGGGTGCGGGCGAGCAGAACGGCCCGGTCGCTGTCGGAGACGTAGAGCGCGGCGGTCAACTCCTTGACGGCGACCGTCCGGTTCAGTACCTCGTCGTGGGCGCGCCACACCCGGCCCATGCCGCCGCTGCCGATGGAATCGGCAAGCCGGTAGCGGCCCGCTATGAGCAGGCCCTGCATCTGATTCACGTTGCCCCGCAATGCTCTTGACAGGGTCAGGTTAAGGACCGCCCTGCCGGCAGGGAACCAGCGGGGTACCAAGGTGACAGCACTGTGACGGTTGTCGCCGCCCCCGTGTACAGGGCGCTCAACCCGTGTAGCGGTACGTCGCCGTGGCCTGCTCGTAGAGCCGCGTCACCTCGTCCCGGTCGGCCTCCGTACCGCGGACCTGGACGACGTGGTAGCGGCCGTTCAGCAGGATCGCCATGTTCCGCACGAACAGGTCGCGCCCCTGCCCGTCGGTCCAGGTGAACTGCCCCTCGGCCATCGTCCGTCCGCCCACCTCGATGGTTCTCAGGCCAGTGGCCGTGGCCCAGCTGGTGTCCCGGTACGGCTGGAGTTCGCGCTCCTTGTCCCGCTGGTAGGCCATCGGGTCACTGCCGTACGCCGACGCGCTGTCCCTCCCGGGTACGACGATCAGCTCGAAGTTCCCGTGGGTGTACAGGACCTGGCCGCTGCCGTTCTTCGGGCTTCGGTCCCAGCCCTTGCCTACGGCCACCTGGAAGCCGTCGGGGTCCTTGCGCAGGGTGAAGCCGTCGGCGACGGACGTGTCGCCGCCGGTCTGGGTCTCGGTGGCGGGCGCGCTGCTCTTCGGCGTGCCCGGCCCGGAGGGGGGCTGCTGCCCGGTGTGCGACGGCGCGGGACTCGCCTCCCCCGCGGTCCCGGTGCGGTCGCTGCCCGCAGCCGCGTTCTCCCCCTGTCCGGGCATGAACAGCATGGCGTAGGCGATCGCGCCGGCCAGCAGGAGCAGGATCAGCAGGAGCAGCGTCCGGCCGAGACCGCGCGGGGAACGCTCCTCCTGCCGGGCCCTGGCTCGCTTGTGCCGGCCATGCGGATGGTCCTCGGGCAGCCCGGCGCGGCGGCGTCGCATCCGCACCAGCTCGCCGCGGCGCCGCACGATCGGCAGCCGGCTCGGATCGGCGGACGGCACGGGTACGACGTGGGTGCCGGCGTCCGGCTCGGGCGCGGAGCGCACCAGTGAGCGCAGCCAGCCGTTCAGTTCCTCGAAGTCCAGCCGTTCGGTGGGGTCCTGGCGCAGCAGCGACTCCACGACCGGCCGCAGCGGACCGCACTCCTCGGCGAAGGCGGGCGGCTCGGCGCACACCAGCTGCACCAGCTCGGCCGTCGAATCCTCCGGGTAGGGCGCGTGTCCCTGCACGGCCCGGAACAACAACGCGCCCAGCGCCCACAGATCGGTCGCCGGCCCGATCGGCGCCGCCAGCTGCCAGTTCTCGTGCACGGGACCGGCCTGCTCCGGCGCCCACCGCTCGGTCACCGGCCCCACGACGGTCATCCGCACCTGCCGCGCCCGCTCGACCGCCAACGCGGTGCCGGGCCCGCGCCGGGCACCGGTCAGGGCCGCACCTGAGCCGTCCCAACGGGGGCCGGCCTGGGCCTGCTGGGGAAGCAGGGAGGGCAGGTCGCCGGCCTGACCGGTCCGGTACTCCGGAGCGGACATCTGTCCGGGCACGACCGGGCCCACGGGACGCTGCCCCGCCGGGGCGAGTCCGGCCCGCTGCGAGCCGCCGCCCAGGCCGGGGGAGCCGTCGGCGGCACCGGGGCGTGGCGCGCTGTCGGGCCAGGATTCGCCCGGTGCTCCGTAGGGACCGGCGACGCGGCCGGGCGGTGTCGGGCCGCCGGGGCCGCCTGGGCCGCCGGGGTACGGCGACCGCGTCGTACCGTCGGTCCGGTCGGCACCGGCGCCGCCCTCGGCGGGCGGCCGGGCCCCGGGCAGGGCGGCGCGCCCGTTCTGCCGGGTCTCCTGCACCCGGGCAGCGGCACGGGCGCCCGCGCGGTACGCGGCGATGGCACCGGCGCGGGCGGCACGGATGTCCGCGCCGCTCTCCAGGGACCGTTGCCCCGCCGGGCCGGGCGCCCCGGTACCGCCGGGCACCCCGTTCAGCCCTCCGGCCGCTCGTGCCTGGATCGCGGCCCGGCGTGCGGCCTCGGGGTCGACGACGTCCGCGGAAGGATGCGCTCCCGCTCCGGCCGAACCGGCGCCGGCACCCGGCCCGGCCCCCACCGCGCCGGCTCCGCCCACCGCACCCGGCCCGGCCCCCGCCGCCCCGGCCCGGCCCACCACGCCCGGACCGCCGCCGGAACCAGAGGCAGCGCCCGGCCCGCCGCCGGAACCAGTGGCTGCGCCCGGCCCGGCCCCGGCCGTCCCGGTTCCGCCCACCGCTCCCGCCGTGCCCGGAGCTTCCTCCGCCATACCGTCCTGGGCCGGTACCGGGTCGTACCCGCACAACGCCTCCTCCGCGGCGCCGACGGCGAGGCCGGTCAGCATCACACGGCCGTCGTCGCAGACCAGCACCGTGCGGGCGGTGATGTTGCGGTGCACCCAGCCGTGCCCGTGCAGCACCCGTAGCGCCATGAGCACGTCGGAGGCGACCTCGGCCGCCCGGTACGGGGACAGCGGCTGCTCGGCGAGCAGCGCGGCGAGCGGGCGCGCGGCCACCAACTCGCTGACGATCCACAGCGAACCGCCCTCGGCGAACACGTCGAAGACCTGGTCGAGGCGCGGATGGTCGGGGATACGGGCCGCCGCCTGCACGGCCTCGACGGCGCGCCGTACGGCCGGGTCGGCGGGCCGCCGGGTGGCGGTCCGGGCGTCCGCCGTCCGCCGGGTCCCGGCACCGGCCCCGCGCTCACGCGCGGTGAAGCCTTCGGGCAGTCCCTCCGTGTCGAGCACCTCGGCCTCGACGACCTCCGGCAACGGCACCTGCCGGACGAGCACTTCCTGTCCGCTGTAGGTGTCGAAGGCGCGGGTCTCGGTGAGTTCGTACGCGTCGGAGGGCGGCAACGGCAGGCGGTAGCGGTCGGCGAGCACCCGACCCGCATAGTCCTCCACTGTGCCTCCCCCGGCCGCCCGGCTGGTCATATCCGTTCGCGTCACGACCCGTTCCGCACACACACCCGGCTGCGTACGGTCCGCAACCATTCACGATACGTGCCGGAGGCAACCCGCACGGAGTGGATGACGGATTCTCACGCCGCAAACCGACGTCCGCTGTCTACGACTTGGGCTCGAAGGACGCCGTCAGCGTCTTCCAGGTGTCCTTGCGCAGCGCGCTGTCCCAGTTCGCCGCCTTCGCCGTGTACATCAGCCCGTACCCGAGACGGCCGTTGACCACGAACCCGCGGTCGATGGTGCGGTACTCGGTGCCGTCGTCGTCGACGTAGGTGAACTCCCAGTCGGCCGTGTTCCAGTGGCGGTAGTCCACCTTCTCGATGCGGATCCTGTGGTACTGGGAGCGCATCATGCCGCCTTCCTGGTTCCTCCAGTCGGCCACCGGGTCGTCCTTGGGGCTGCCGGTCCAGCCGACGAGCAGCTTCTGCCCGTCGGGACCGGTGTAGCGGTCACCGGCGCCCCCGGTGGACTTGTACGACCATCCCTTGGGCAGGCCGATCGAGTAGCCCTGGCCGGCCTTGCGGGTCGACACCGCCGGCGCGCTCCCGCCGCCCTTCGCGCCGGAGGAGCCGGCCGAGCCGGGGGCGTCGGCGGACGCGCTCGCGTCGGCCGCGTGGCCGGACGCGGCACCGGCGCCGGCCGACGTCGGGCCCGCCCCGTCCGTCCGTGTCCCGCGGTTCGTGCTCTTGCCGCTCTTGTCCTGCTCGGTGGACGCACTGGCGCTCGCCGCCGCCCCGGCGCCGCTGTTCTTGCCGCCCTTGCCGTCGTCGCTCAGGGCGAAGGCCAGGACGGTGCCGAGCACCGCGAGGACGACCACTACGGCGATGATCACCAGCGTGCGCCTGGGTACCACGTCGGTCAGCGGCGCCCTCGGCACCGGCCACGGCGGCAGGTCCAGATCCGGCGGCGGCATCACGGGCCAGCCCGAACGCGCCTTGTTCGCGCTGGAGTTCGGTGCACCGGTGGCACCCGAGGCCGGGCCGCCCGGCCGTCCGACCGATCCGGCACCGGGCCCGGTGGAGGGGCCGGGCCGCGCTCCGCCGGAGGACGCCGGACGCGCGCCGCCGGGGACGGCCGGGCGTGCCCCGCCGGCCGTGGCGCCGCCCGCGCCCGCCGCTTCGCCGGCGCCCGGCGCGGCCGTGGTGCCGCCGCTCTTCGTCCGCGCCGACGCCGCTGCGGTGGCCGCCGCCCCGGCCGCCTTGCGCACCGACCGCAGCGCGCCGCGCAGCTTCTCCGCGGCCTCGTCGCCCCGCTTGGCCCCGCCCTGCTCGTCCTCGGACGGGCCGGGCTGCGTCGGCAGCGGAACCACCCGTGTGGCGTCCATGGGCTCCGGCTCGGGCGCGTGGATCACCTTGTTGAGCATCGCCCGTGCGCCGGCGTCGTCGAGCCGCTTGGCCGGGTCCTTGGTGAGCAGGCCGTAGAGGACGTCCCTGAGCGGGCCCGCGTTCTTGGGCTCGTCCAGGGGCTCGGTCATCACCGCGGTGAGCGTGGCGATCGCCGAGCCCTTGTCGTACGGGGGAACGCCCTCGACCGCCGCGTACAACAGCCCGCCGAGCGACCAGAGGTCGGCCGCCGGGCCCGGCTTGTGACCGCGGGCGCGCTCCGGGGAGATGTAGGAGGGGGCGCCGACGAGCATGCCGGTGGAGGTGATGGACGGGTCACCCTCGACCTGCGCGATGCCGAAGTCGGTGAGGACGACCCGGCCGTCCTCGGCGATGAGCACGTTGGACGGCTTCACGTCCCGGTGCAGGATGCCCTCGCGGTGCGCGGAACGCAGCACGTCGAGGATGGCGAGGCCGACCTCGGCGGCGCGCTTCGGCTCCAGCAGGCCGTCCTCGCGGATGACCTCGGCGAGGGACTTGCCCTCCACCAACTCCATGACGATCCACGGCCGGTCGTCCTCGTCGACCACGTCGTAGACCGTCACCGCGCTGTTGTTGCGGATCCGGGCGATCGCCTTGGCCTCGCGCAGGGTGCGCGTGATCAGGCGCCGCTTCTCCTCCTCGTCGATGTTCGACGGGAACCGCAGCTCCTTGACGGCGACCGTCCGGCCCAGGGTCTCGTCCTCGGCGCGCCAGACCGTGCCCATGCCGCCCCGGCCCAGCACGTCTCCCAGCCGGTACCGCCCGGCGAGGAGACGACGCTCGCTCTTGTCCTGACGAGTCCCCTGACGAGATGTACCCGCCCGCTCCGCCTCCGACATGCGTCCCCTCAAACAACCCGCCCTGACAGAGCCTCCATTGTCTCTCACTCGACAAGTGCTCGACGCCCAGGGGCCCCTTCGTCCGGGCGGGGCCAACATGCCGGAAGCCGGGCGAAGTGCGCGTTCTGCTCACGGGGGTGACGGCCGTTCGGCTGTCGGCGGCCTCAGCTGCCCGGCGTCCGCGGAACGTCCGGCTCCGCCCTCAGCCGAGCGGCACGATGTCCGGGGCTCCCAGCCGCGCCGCGTCCGCCGTCTGATCGTCGGGCTGGAGCTGGGACTCCCGCTCGGCCTCCACCCGCTTCTCGTAGTGCTCGACCTCGCGCTCGATCTGGTCCTTGTCCCAGCCGAGGACAGGCGCCATCAGCTCGGCCGCCGCACGGGCGCTGCGGGTGCCCCGGTCGAAGGTCTCGATGGAGATGCGGGTGCGGCGGGTGAGGACGTCGTCCAGGTGCCGGGCGCCCTCGTGCGAGGCGGCGTACACCACCTCGGCGCGCAGATAGTCGTCGGCTGCGGCCAGCGGCTCGCCCAGGGCGGAGTCGGCGGCGACGAGATCGAGGACCTCCTCGGCCAGGGAGCCGTACCGGTTCAGGAGGTGCTCCACGCGGGCCACGTGCAGTCCGGTGCGGGCGGCGATCCGGGCGCGCGCGTTCCACAGGGCGTAGTACCCCTCCGCGCCCAGCAGCGGGGTCTCCTCGGTCACGCACTCGGCGACCCGCATGTCCAGGCCGTGCACGGCCTCGTCGACCGCGTCCTTCGCCATCACCCGGTACGTGGTGTACTTGCCGCCCGCCACGACCACGAGTCCCGGCACCGGATGGGCGACCGTGTGCTCGCGGGACAGCTTGCTGGTGGCGTCGGACTCCCCGGCGAGCAGCGGGCGCAGACCGGCGTACACGCCCTGTACGTCGTCGCGGCCGAGCGGCACCGCGAGCACCGAGTTGACGTGTTCCAGCAGGTAGTCGATGTCGGCGCTGGACGCCGCCGGGTGGGCCTTGTCGAGGTCCCAGTCGGTGTCGGTGGTGCCGATGATCCAGTGCCGGCCCCAGGGGATGACGAAGAGGACGGACTTCTCGGTGCGCAGGATCAGGCCGGTGGTGGAGTGGATGCGGTCCTTGGGCACGACCAGGTGGATGCCCTTGGAGGCGCGGACGTGGAACTGGCCGCGCTCGCCCACCATGGCCTGCGTGTCGTCGGTCCACACGCCGGTCGCGTTGACGATCTGCTTGGCACGGATCTCGTACTCCCCGCCGCCCTCCACGTCCTGCACCCGGGCGCCGACGACGCGCTCGCCCTCGCGCAGGAACCCGGTCACGCGCGCGCGGTTGGCCGCCTTCGCGCCGTAGGACGCCGCCGTGCGCACCAGGGTGGCCACGAAGCGGGCGTCGTCCATCTGGGCGTCGTAGTACTGCAGGGCGCCGACCAGGGCGTCCTTCTTCAGGCAGGGGGCGACGCGCAGCGCGTGACGGTGGGACAGATGGCGGTGCAGGGGCAGGCCCCGGCCGTGGCCGCGGGCCATGGACATCGCGTCGTACAAGGCCACGCCCGAGCCCGCGTACAGCCGCTCCCAGCCCTTGTGCTGCAGCGGATACAGGAACGGCACCGGCTTGACCAGGTGCGGGGCGAGCCGCTCCAGGAGCAGACCGCGCTCCTTCAGGGCCTCACGGACGAGCGCGAAGTCGAGCATCTCCAGATAGCGCAGACCGCCGTGGACGAGTTTGCTGGACCGGCTGGAGGTCCCGGACGCCCAGTCGCGGGCCTCGACCAGACCGGTGGACAGGCCGCGTGTGACGGCGTCCAGCGCGGTGCCCGCGCCCACGACTCCGCTGCCTATCACCAGGATGTCCAGCTCGCGCTCCGCCATCGCCGCCAGTGCCTCGGCGCGCTGCGCCGGCCCCAGAGTCGCTGTCCTCACCGCTGCCTCCCGCTGTCGCACACTCGCTCGCGTCGGCCGCACCCGGCGGGCGAAGCCCGGTTCGTCCCCTCCTCATGCCCAAATTCTGACGGGGTTGCCCTGCTTCAGCCACCACGGACTCCCAACCTGTGGACAACTTGCGCACAACCCTGGAAGACACACGGAGACACACGGACACAATCAGACGTAACGGTCATATATGTACCTAGTCTGACAGAGCACTCGCTCACCCTGTCGGCAGCGGTTGCGTACCTGTTCCGCTTCGGCTACTGGGAAGGACGGCCCACGCATGCCCTCAGACCTCGCCGTCATCGGACTCGGCCCCTACGGTTTGCCGCTCGCCCAGGCCGCCGTCGCCGCAGGCATCGCCACCATCGGCTACGCGACCGGCCCCGAGGCGGGCTCGCTCAGCCCCGCCGAGCTGCGCCGGATGCACGCGGCGGGCTTCCGGCCCGGGACCGACCCGGCCCAGCTCGGCCGGGTGCGCACCGCGGTGATCTGCGCGTCGAGCCCGCGCGGCGCCGACGGCGGGCTCGACCTCGGCCAGGTGGAGGCGGCCGCCCGCACCCTCGCCGAGCGGCTCCGCCCGCACACCACGGTCATCCTGGAGTCACCCGTGCTGCCCGGAACGACGGAGGAGTTCCTGCGGCCCCTGCTGGAGAAGGGCTCCGGGCTCCGCGCCGGCCGCGACTTCCACCTCGCCTACTCCCCCAGCCGGGTCGACCCCGGGAACCGCGAGCACACCCCCGCCAACACCCCCAAGGTCATCGGTGGCCTCACCCCCGCGTGCACCGAGTCGGCCGCCGCCTTCTACGGCCGGCTCACCGACAAGGTGGTACGCGCGCGTGGGCTGCGCGAGGCCGAGACGGTGCAGCTGCTGGAGACCAATTTCCGGCACGTCAACATCGCGCTGGTCAACGAGATGGCCGTGCTCTGCCACGAGCTGGGCGTCGACCTGTGGGACGTGATCCGCTGCGCGGAGACCAAGCCGTTCGGCTTCCAGGCCTTCCGGCCCGGACCCGGCGTCGGCGGGCACGGCGTCCCACAGGACCTCACCGGCCACGCCACCCGCACCCTGCGCATGGTGGAGCTGGCCCAGCAGGTCAACAGCCGGATGCCGCGCTATGTCATCCAGCGCGCGGCCACCCTCCTCAACGAGCACGGCAAGTCCGCCCGGGGCGCCCGCGTGCTGCTGCTCGGCGTCACCTACAAGCCCGACCTCGCCGACCAGCAGGCAGCACCCGCCCAGGAGATCGCGATCCGGCTGATGGAGCTGGGCGCCTCCGTGAGCTACCACGACCCCTATGTGGCCTCCTGGAACGTGCTGGACCGCCCGGTCCCGCGCGCGGAGGCACTCTACGAGGCCGCCGCCGAGGCCGACCTGACGATCCTGCTGCAGCACCACCGGACGTACGACCTGCAGGGGCTGTCGGTGAAGGCCCAGCTGCTGCTGGACACACGCGGGGCCACGCCCACGGGGGCGGCGCACCGGCTCTGAGCCCGGTCACGAACGGAAAACAGCCGGGGGCGGTGTCGTCCCCGGCTGTTAGTCTCCCCCGGACTCGCCGCACACAGGCGCGCGAGCCTCTTCCGTTTCCCGTTCTTCGGTTGTGCTCCACCTCGGGGGGATTCCTGTCATGAGCCAGTCAGCTCCACCACCTCAGCCGCCACAGTCCGGTCCGGTGGCCGGCAACCCGTACGCTCAGCAGGCCCCGGCCCCGGCCCCGGGAACGCCGTACCCGGGAACGCCGTACCCGCCGCAGCCGGGCGCCTTCGCCGCGCCGCCGGCGCCGCCCGCGCCGGTCCGGAACAACCTGGTGCTCGGCCTGGTGGCCGCGCTCGCCGCCGCCGTGGCCGCCGCAGCGCTCTACGGGGTCATCGCCGGCGCCACCAAACACGAGATCGGCTACGCGGCCGTCGGCGTCGGCTTCGTCGTCGGTGTCGCGGCCGGCAAGGCGGGCGGCCGCAACCCGGCCCTCCCGGTCATCAGCGCCGTCCTGGCGCTCGGCGCGGTCTACCTCGGCCAGCTGGTCGGCGACGCGATGATCATCGCCGATCACTTCGGCGTGAGCTTCAACGAGGTCTTCTTCAAGAACTTCGGGGACCTCCAGGAGGTCTGGAAGAAGGACGCCGACGTGAAGACCTTCCTCTTCCTGGCCATCGGCGCGGCAGCCGCGTTCTCCGGCTCCAGGAAGGCCTCCCGGTAGAACTGCGCCCGCACGGGAAAGGGCCCGCCCACCGCTCTGACGGTGGACGGGCCCTTCGCCTACGACGACGGGTCAGCGGCGGTGCTGGCTGTCCGCGACCGTCACCTCGACCCGCTGGAACTCCTTCAGCTCGCTGTAGCCGGTGGTGGCCATCGCACGGCGCAGAGCGCCGAAGAAGTTCATCGAGCCGTCGGGGGTGTGGGACGGGCCGGTGAGGATCTCCTCGATCGTGCCGACCGTGCCCAGGTCGACCTTCTTGCCGCGGGGCAGCTCCTCGTTGACCGCCTCCATGCCCCAGTGGTGGCCCTTGCCGGGCGCGTCCGTGCCGCGGGCCAGCGGGGAGCCCATCATCACCGCGTCGGCGCCGCAGGCGATCGCCTTGGGCAGGTCGCCGGACCAGCCGACACCGCCGTCCGCGATCACGTGCACGTACCGGCCGCCGGACTCGTCCATGTAGTCACGGCGGGCCGCGGCCACGTCGGCGACGGCGGTGGCCATCGGGACCTGGATGCCCAGCACGTTGCGCGTGGTGTGGGCGGCGCCGCCGCCGAAGCCGACCAGGACGCCGGCCGCGCCGGTGCGCATCAGGTGCAGGGCGGCGGTGTAGGTGGCGCAGCCGCCGACGATCACCGGGACGTCCAGCTCGTAGATGAACTGCTTCAGGTTCAGCGGCTCGCTCGAGTGGGAGACGTGCTCCGCCGACACCGTCGTACCGCGGATGACGAAGATGTCCACGCCCGCGTCCACGACCGCCTTGGAGAACTGGGCGGTGCGCTGCGGGGAGAGCGCGGCCGCGGTGACCACGCCGGAGTCGCGCACCTCCTTGATGCGCGCGCCGATCAGCTCCTCCTTGATGGGCGCCGCGTAGATCTCCTGGAGGCGGCGGGTCGCCTGCTCGGCGGGCAGCCCGGCGATCTCGTCCAGCAGCGGCTGCGGGTCCTCGTGCCGCGTCCACAGGCCCTCGAGGTTGAGGACGCCGAGGCCGCCCAGCTCGCCGATGCGGATCGCGGTGGCCGGGGAGACGACCGAGTCCATGGGGGCGGCCAGGAAGGGCAGCTCGAAGCGGTAGGCGTCGATCTGCCAGGCGATCGAGACCTCCTTCGGGTCCCGCGTACGGCGGCTGGGGACGACGGCGATGTCGTCGAAGGCGTACGCCCGGCGGCCGCGCTTGCCGCGCCCGATCTCGATCTCAGTCACGTTGGTGGCCTTTCCCTATGCGTTGCAGCGCCTTCCAGTATCGCCGACGGGTACGACAACGGCGGCCCCGGATGCTCCTGGGCCGCCGTTGCGTGAGCTTCACGCGCGCGTGAGCGTCACTTTTCGCTCGTCACTTCTTGCTCGTCACCGCTTGCTGCTGTAGTTCGGCGCCTCGACCGTCATCTGGATGTCGTGCGGGTGGCTCTCCTTCAGGCCCGCCGAGGTGATCCGCACGAACCGGCCGTTGGCCTGCAGCTCGGGGACGGTGCTGCCGCCGACGTAGAACATCGACTGGCGCAGGCCGCCGACCAGCTGGTGGACGACGGAGGACAGCGGGCCGCGGTAGGGCACCTGGCCCTCGATGCCCTCGGGGATCAGCTGCTCGTCGGAGGCGACGCCCTCCTGGAAGTAGCGGTCCTTGGAGAACGACCTGCGGTCGCCGCGGGTCTGCATGGCACCCAGCGACCCCATGCCGCGGTACGACTTGAACTGCTTGCCGTTGATGAACAGCAGCTCGCCCGGGGACTCCTCGCAGCCCGCGAGCAGCGAGCCGAGCATCACCGTGTCGGCACCCGCGACCAGGGCCTTGGCGATGTCGCCTGAGTACTGCAGACCGCCGTCGCCGATGACCGGGACACCGGCCTCCTTGGCGGCGAGCGCGGCCTCGTAGATCGCGGTGACCTGCGGGACGCCGACGCCGGCGACCACGCGCGTGGTGCAGATGGAGCCCGGTCCGACACCGACCTTGATGCCGTCGGCGCCCGCGTCGACCAGGGCCTGGGCGCCGTCGCGCGTGGCGACGTTGCCGCCGATGACGTCGACGCCGGAGGAGTTCGACTTGATCTTGGCGATCATGTCGCCGACCAGCCGGGAGTGGCCGTGCGCGGTGTCCACGACGATGAAGTCGACACCGACCTCGATGAGGGCCTGGGCACGCTCGAAGGCGTCACCGGCCACACCGACCGCCGCGCCGACCAGCAGACGGCCCTCGGCGTCCTTGGCCGCGTTCGGGTACTGCTCCGCCTTGACGAAGTCCTTGACGGTGATCAGGCCCTTGAGGACGCCCTCGCCGTCCACCAGCGGCAGCTTCTCGATCTTGTGCTTGCGCAGCAGCTCCATGGCCTCCGGGCCGGAGATGCCGACCTTGCCGGTGACCAGCGGCATCGGGGTCATGACCTCGTGCACACGGCGGCTGCGGTCGCTCTCGAAGGCCATGTCACGGTTGGTGACGATGCCGAGCAGCTTCTTGTCGCCGTCGGTCACCGGGACACCGCTGATGCGGAACCTGGCGCACAGGGCGTCGGCCTCGGCGAGGGTGGCGTCCGGGTGGATGGTGATGGGGTCCGTGACCATGCCGGACTCGGAGCGCTTCACCAGGTCGACCTGGTTGGCCTGGTCCTCGATGGAGAGGTTGCGGTGCAGCACGCCGACGCCGCCCTGGCGGGCCATCGCGATCGCCATGCGGGACTCGGTCACCTTGTCCATGGCGGCGGACAGCAGCGGGATGTTGACCCGCACGTTCTTGGAGACGTACGAGGCGGTGTCGATCTCGTCGGGTGCCATGTCCGACGGGCCCGGCAGCAGCAGCACGTCGTCGTAGGTCAGCCCGAGTGTCGCGAATTTACCGGGCACTCCGTCGACGTTGGCAGTCATGACACCTTCCCCAAATGGCCTTGATCGGTGCGGATGTCCATGCTAACGGGAAGCATCGCTAGCAAATTCCACGGTACGGGGTCGCTTCAGGCTTCGTATGTTCGTACGGAAACGGCGGCGCACCTGTTCAGCGAAGGAGCTACACGGGCTCCGTGCTGGGGGATTACTGTTCGGCGAGCGCGCGGAGGCGGCTCAGCGCCCTGTGCTGGGCGACCCGGACCGCGCCGGGTGACATTCCCAACATCTGCCCCGTCTCCTCCGCGGTCAAGCCCACGGCGATACGCAGCAGGAGCAGCTCGCGCTGGTTCTCGGGGAGGTTGGCCAGCAGCTTCTTCGCCCACTCGGCGTCGCTGCTGAGCAGGGCGCGCTCCTCGGGGCCGAGGGAGTCGTCGGGGCGTTCCGGCATCTCGTCGGAGGGCACGGCCGTGGAGCCCGGGTGGCGCATCGCGGCGCGCTGGAGGTCGGCGACCTTGTGGGAGGCGATCGCGAAGACGAACGCCTCGAAGGGGCGGCCGGTGTCGCGATAACGGGGCAGCGCGAGCAGGACCGCGACACAGACCTCCTGGGCGAGGTCCTCGACGAAGTGGCGCGCGTCGCCGGGCAGCCGGGACAGCCGGGTGCGGCAGTAGCGCAGCGCCAGCGGGTGCACGTGCGCGAGCAGATCGTGCGTGGCCTGCTCGTCCCCGTCGACGGCGCGATGTACGAGCGCACCGATCACCCCGTGGGCCGTGCCCGCCTCCTCGTCGCGCATCGGTCCATGGTGCCTTGCGGCCGTCCGGTCCGTCGCATCGTGCTCGTGGTTGTGCACCGAAGCGTTATGAGCAGGTGCGCCGGCACTCATTCCCTGCGCCCTCCCCTTCCGCTCGACCGACTCGTCCCCGAGAGACTCCACATCTCAAGGATGCGGCATCCGCGCCGAAACGAGCAGCGCCCGTCCGGCGGGCCTCCTTGCGCAGCGCCCGCCGAGGCGTCCGACGGAGTCGTACGCCCAGGGCGCGAACAGCCCGACCGCGTGTGGCGCGATCCTCGTCCAGCCGTGCCGACCACGGGTGTTCACGGAGTGGATCTCCGTTCCCGGGTACGACCCCCCGCCCGGCCGGCGGCCTGCCGCACGCCTCCTCGGGTGTGACCGGGTCCACCCGTCGGCGGCGCACCGGCCGAGGCGTTTCACCGCACCGGATGCAAGTACCGCCCCGGCGGGCGAACCAGGAGGCGCCGGTACGACGCCGAAGCCCGGGGTGCCACCGCGGGGCACCCGGGTCCGTTTCCGCAGACGGCCAGGGCGTGGCGGCGCGCCCCACGACCGAGGGTCCCGTGGCAGCACGCACGCGCGCGTCCCCGCTCCCGCCCAGGACACTCCGATACGCCCCCGGAACCCCTCGTCCGGCGTCACACACGGCCGGGGCCCGGCGTGCTGCCGTGAGTGCGTCGTGGCGGGATTCGGTTCCGGTTCGGCGAACGGCCGGGCGACACCGATGCCGGCATACAGCCCGGAGCCCCCCGAAATCCCCGCACGGCCGGAAGCCCCGGAAATCCCCGCACGGCCCGGACCCACGGAAGCCGTCAGCACGCCCGGACACCCGAAAGCAGCCGCCCGGCCCGGACCCACGAAAGCCCGCAGCACGCCCGCACACCCGAAGGCCGCCGCACGGCCCGGACCCACGGAAGCCGTCAGCACGCCCGCACACCCGAAAACCGCCGCACAATCCCGACGCCCAGAAGCCGCCGCACACCCCCGACATCCGCAAGCCGGCATACAGCCCGGACACGCGGAAGTCGGCACTACACCCCGCCACACCGAAGTCGCCGGACGGCCCGAACACCCGAAAGCCGGCAGTCCGCCCGGGCATCCCGAGGAGCGTGCCGCGCCCCCTTTCCCAGGCGGTTCCAGTGCCGGCGGGGTGGCCGGCTGCTGCCAGGGGAGGCGGATACGCGTCCGGCTCCGGGAGCGTTGCCCCGGTGGCGGCCGGCCCCGCCTGCCCCGCAGGGCTGGGCACTGCCTACCGGACCAGTCCCCAGCGGAAGCCGAGCGCCACGGCGTGGGCCCGGTCGGAGGCGCCGAGCTTCTTGAACAGGCGCCGCGCGTGCGTCTTGACGGTGTCCTCGGAGAGGAACAGCTCGCGGCCGATCTCGGCGTTGGAGCGGCCGTGGCTCATGCCCTCCAGGACCTGGATCTCACGTGCGGTGAGCGTGGGCGCGGCACCCATCTCGGCCGAGCGGAGCCGACGCGGGGCCAGCCGCCAGGTCGGGTCCGCGAGGGCCTGCGTCACCGTGGCCCGCAGCTCCGCGCGCGAGGCGTCTTTGTGCAGGTAGCCGCGGGCGCCGGCGGCGACCGCGAGGGCCACACCGTCGAGGTCCTCGGCGACGGTGAGCATGATGATGCGTGCGCCGGGGTCGGCCGACAGCAGACGGCGCACGGTCTCCACTCCGCCCAGGCCGGGCATGCGCACGTCCATCAGGATGAGATCGGAGCGGTCGGCGCCCCAGCGGCGGAGGACTTCCTCGCCGTTGGCCGCCGTCGTCACACGCTCGACGCCGGGCACGGTCGCGACCGCGCGGCGGAGCGCCTCTCGGGCAAGCGGGGAGTCGTCGCAGACGAGGACGGATGTCATGACCGCCCTCCGCAGCTGATGCGCGTCACCTTGAGCCTCCAGGCTGGTACGGAATCGTCACCTGTGCGGTCGACCGTCTCGGACGCCTGCCCGAGCGCTTGTGTTTTCAACCGCCTCCGCACTCTCAACGACGGTCACTCGAAAGAGTTACGGGGCCGCGTGCCGTCTTCGGCACTCTACGTGAGGGCCTCGACACAGAGCAGACATGGACGAAAGACCCTCAACTTTTCATCACAACTATGCCCCATTCGGCCTATTTTCTTCCCGTTTCGTGGTGTCCGAGGCTAGATTCGCAATGAGTCATATTTTCATCTCCTTAGACCGGAGATGTACGGTCGTTGGCACCGTATCCGCTCAGAACGGCTACAAGGGGTCACGTAATGGCAGATTTCTCCCGCCTTCCCGGACCGAACGCGGACCTGTGGGACTGGCAGCTGCTGGCTGCCTGCCGCGGCGTGGACAGCTCGCTCTTCTTCCACCCTGAGGGCGAGCGCGGGGCGGCTCGGAGCGCTCGCGAGAACTCGGCCAAGGAGGTCTGCATGAGGTGCCCCGTGCGCGCGGAGTGCGCGGCGCATGCACTCGCGGTGCGCGAGCCGTACGGCGTGTGGGGCGGCCTGACCGAGGACGAGCGTGAGGAGCTGATGGGGCGCGCGCGCAACCGCCTGGTGACGGCGTCGGCCGTCGGCGCGGACACGGCCCCCAACCACTGAAGGAACGTTTCTGCACCCATGGCCCTCCGGGTGCGCCCTTTCCCCTTCCACCAGGGCACGCCACGCGCGTGCCCTTGATTCTGCCGCGGGCTCCTAGGCGCGCCCGGCCGCCCGGGCCAGCTGTTCCAGCGTCGCCGCCACAGCCGGCACCTGTGCCAGGTCGGGCAGGGTGAGGGCGACGATCTCGCGCCGCACCGCTGGCTCCAGCCGTACCGTGCGCACGCCCCTGGGCCGTACCGACTCCACCGCCAGTTGCGGCAGTACGGCGACCCCCAGGCCGGCGCCGACCAGGCCGGCCACCGCCGGGTAGTCGTCCGTGGCGAAGTCGATGCGCGGGGTGAAACCGGCCCCCTCGCAGACTTCGACCAGCTGGCCGCGGCAGCGCGGGCAGCCCGCGATCCACGGCTCCTGGGCCAGCTCGCCGATGGCGACGGACCGCGCCCGCGCCAGCGGGTGCCGCTCCGGGACCAGAGCGACCAGACGGTCCGTCAGCAGCGGCCGTACGACCAGGTCGTCCCAGTCCTCGGTGACCGCCGCCCCCTCGTAGCGGAAGGCCAGCGCCAGGTCGCAGTCGCCCTCGCGCAGCAGCTCGGCGGACTTCGGGGGCTCGGCCTCCTCCAGGGAGACACGGGTGCCGGGATGGGCGGCGCGCAGGGCGGCGAGGGCGGTGGGGACCAGGGTGGAGGTGCCGCTCGGGAAGGAGACCAGCCGGACCCGGCCGGCGCGCAGGCCCGCGATGGCGGCGACCTCCTCCTCGGCCGCGGTGAGCCCGGCGAGGATGCCGGAGGCGTGTCTGACCAGGGCTTCCCCGGCCTGCGTCAGTCGCATCTCGCGGCCGCTGCGGACCAGCAGCGGGGTGCCGACCGAGGTCTCCAGGGCCTTCATCTGCTGGCTGACGGCGGGCTGGGTGCAGCCCAGTTCGCGTCCCGCCGCCGAGAAGGAACCGGTGGTGGCGACGGCGCGCAGGACGCGGAGATGACGGGCCTCGATCACCCTTCAAGCATAAGGGTCACTTGGGGACTGCGCGCAATATTGGCTCGACGCTTTGAGGTGCGGTCCCGTACCGTGCGGGCATGAGGGTTCTCACGGTCAATCTGGGCCGCCCGCAGCCGGTGCCGTACACGGACCAGGCGGAGGGCGTGACGGGTATCGACAAGAAGCCGGCCGACGGACCGGTGCGGGTGACGGCGCCGGGTCCCAAGGGGGTCGGCGGCAGCGGGCTGGCCGGGGACGCGGTGTGCGAGCTGCGCCACCACGGCGGGGACGACCAGGCGGTGTACGCGTACGCGCGCGAGGATCTCGATGCCTGGGAGCGCGAACTGGGCCGCTCGTTGGCCAACGGCTGCTTCGGGGAGAACCTGACGACGGACGGGCTGGACGTCTCCGGGGCGCTGATCGGCGAGCGCTGGCGGATCGGGGCCGGGCCGGTTCTGGAGGTGACCTCGGGCCGGATCCCGTGTCGTACGTTCCAGGGCCATCTGGGCGAGCGCGGCTGGGTCAAGAGGTTCACGCAGAAGGGCGTAACGGGTGCCTACCTCCGGGTGATCGAGCCGGGTGAGATACGGGCGGGCGATGCCGTCGAGATCGTGCACCGGCCGGACCACGGGGTGACGGCGGCGATGCAGTTCCGCGCGGTCACCACCGAGCGGGAACTGCTGCCGCGGGTGCTCGCGGCGGGCGAGGCGCTGCACGCGGAGACGCTTGCCGCGGCGCGCAAGTACGTGATGTCGCAGCAGGGCTGAGCGAGCGTCGGCCGGGCTGCCCTCCGGGTCCCGCGCCAGCGGACGCGCACGCTCCGGGTCACTACCCTTGGGCCATGACAACGGCTCTGATTACGGGATCGACCGCGGGGATCGGCGCCGCGTTCGCGCGGCGGCTGGCGGCTGACGGGCACGACCTCGTCCTGGTGGCACGCGACACCACACGGCTGCGCGAACAGGCGACCGAACTGCACGACCGGCACGGCATCGAGGTGGAGGTGCTGACCGCCGACCTGTCCGAGGACAAGGGCATCGAGTCGGTGGCCGACCGCCTCGGCGACCGGAAGAACCCGGTCGACCTGCTGGTCAACAACGCCGGCTTCGGCAACAAGGGCCGCTATCTCGAGGTGCCCATGGCCGACGAGCTGCGGATGCTCAAGGTGCACTGCGAGGCGGTGCTCCGGCTGACATCGGCGGCGTCCGAGGCGATGCGCGAGCGCGGGCGGGGCGGGATCGTCAACGTCGCCTCCGTGGCCGCCTTCGTGCCGCGGGGCACCTACGGCGCCTCCAAGGCGTGGGTCGTGCAGTTCACCCAGGGCGCGGCCAAGGACCTGGCCGGCAGCGGCGTACGCCTGATGGCCCTGTGCCCCGGCTTCGTGCGCACCGAGTTCCACCAGCGGGCCGGGATGGGCACGGACAACATCCCGGGGTGGATGTGGCTGGACGCCGACAAGCTGGTCGCGGCGGCCCTGGCGGACCTGGCGCGCGGGAAGTCGCTGTCGATCCCCGACCCCCGCTACAAGGCGCTGATGGGCCTGGTGAAGGTCACCCCGCGCGGGCTGATGAGCGGGATCTCCTCCCGGACGGGACGCAAGTACGGGCCCCGGTAGCGGACGGGTGGCGCTGCCGTCCCGGTGCGAAAATGAGCGTGACGGAAACCGGGCCAGGGGGGCCGGGAGGCGGCGTCATGACCTTCGTACAGCTCATCGAGTGCAGGACGAGCCGGCTGGACGAGATGAACCGGCTCATGGACGACTGGGTCGAGCAGACCAGGGGAAAGCGGACGGCGACGCACGCGCTGGTCGGCAAGGACCGCTCGGACGCGGCGCACATCGTCGAAGTGGTGGAGTTCCCGTCGTACGAGGAGGCGATGCGGAACTCGAAACTGCCGGAGACCGACAGGATCTTCCAGGACATGGTCGCCCTGTGCGACGAGATGCCGACGTTCACCGATCTGGACGTCGTGCGGGACGAGCGGCTGGCCGAGGACACCGTGCGGCGGTTCTTCGCGGCGCTGGCGACCCCGGGCGAACTGCCGCCGCTCAACGACCTGGTGGACGAGGACATCCACAGCCGTGACCCGGTCAATCCGCAGGACACCATCGGCCTGGACAACTTCCGCGCCGAGATCCGGATGTGGCGCCGTGGCTTCGACTTCGCGTTCACGGTCGAGGACGTGTTCGCCCAGGGCGACCGGGCCTGTGCGCGGTGGACCTGGAACGCCACCCACAAGGGCGACTTCCTGGGGATCGCGCCCACCGGGAGACAGGTCACCATGTCCGGGCTGACGATGCTCCGGTTCGGCGACAGCGGGAAGTTGGCCGAGGTCTGGTGGCAGCACGACCAGCTGGGGCTGATGCAGCAGCTGGGCGCACTGGACGAGTTGGAGCAGTAGGCGCTGCGGACAGGCCGAAGGCCCGGCATCCCGAAAGGGGGCCGGGCCTCAGCTGTGAGATGCCTCAGTGGGCGTGGCCGTGGCCGTGGCCCGCGGCGGCCGGCTCTTCCTCTTCCTTCTTCTCGACGACCAGGGTCTCGGTCGTGAGCAGCAGGGAGGCGATGGAGGCGGCGTTCTCCAGGGCGGAGCGGGTGACCTTCACCGGGTCGATGACGCCGGCCTTGACCAGGTCGCCGTACTCGCCGGTGGCGGCGTTGTAGCCCTGCCCCTTCTCCAGGTCCTTGACCTTGGAGACGATGACGTAGCCCTCCTGGCCGGCGTTCTCGCCGATCCAGCGCAGCGGCTCGACGACCGCGTTGCGGACGACCGCGACACCGGTGGCCTCGTCGCCGGTCTTGTCGAGGTTGCCCTCGAGGACCTTGGAGGCGTGCACCAGGGCGGAGCCACCACCGGAGACGATGCCCTCCTCGACCGCGGCGCGGGTCGCGGAGATGGCGTCCTCCAGACGGTGCTTCTTCTCCTTCAGCTCCACCTCGGTGGCGGCGCCGACCTTGATCACGCACACGCCGCCGGCCAGCTTCGCGAGGCGCTCCTGGAGCTTCTCGCGGTCCCAGTCGGAGTCGGTGTTCTCGATCTCGGCCTTGATCTGCGCGACACGGCCGGTGAGGTCCTCGGCCTTGCCGGCACCCTCGACGATCGTGGTGTCGTCCTTGGTGACGGTCACGCGGCGGGCGGAGCCGAGCACGTCCAGGCCGACCTGGTCGAGCTTGAGGCCGACCTCCTCGGAGATGACGGTGGCACCGGTGAGGACGGCCATGTCCTGCAGCATCGCCTTGCGGCGGTCGCCGAAGCCGGGGGCCTTCACCGCGACGGCGTTGAAGGTGCCGCGGATCTTGTTGACGACCAGGGTCGACAGGGCCTCGCCCTCGACGTCCTCGGCGATGATCAGCAGCGGCTTGGAGGCGCCGGCCTGGATGACCTTCTCCAGCAGCGGCAGCATGTCCTGGATGGAGCTGATCTTGCCCTGGTTGATGAGGATGTACGGGTCGTCGAGGACGGCCTCCATACGCTCCTGGTCCGTCACGAAGTACGGCGACAGGTAGCCCTTGTCGAAGGCCATGCCCTCGGTGAAGTCCAGCTCCAGACCGAAGGTGTTGGACTCCTCGACGGTGATGACACCGTCCTTGCCGACCTTGTCCATCGCCTCGGCGATCAGCTCGCCGACCTGCTGGTCCTGGGCGGACAGCGCGGCGACGGCGGCGATGTCGGACTTCTCGTCGATCGGGCGGGCCGAGGCGAGCAGCTCGTCGGAGACGGCCTTGACGGCGGCGTCGATGCCCTTCTTCAGGGCGGCCGGGGAGGCGCCGGCGGCGACGTTCTTGAGGCCCTCACGGACCAGCGCCTGGGCGAGAACGGTGGCGGTGGTGGTGCCGTCACCCGCGATGTCGTTGGTCTTGGTCGCCACCTCCTTGACCAGCTGCGCGCCGAGGTTCTCGTACGGGTCGTCGATCTCCACCTCGCGGGCGATCGTGACACCGTCGTTGGTGATGGTGGGGGCGCCGAACTTCTTGTCGATGACGACGTTGCGGCCCTTGGGGCCGATCGTCACCTTCACCGTGTCGGCCAGCTTGTTGACGCCGCGCTCAAGGGCGCGACGGGCGTCCTCGTCGAACTTCAGAATCTTCGCCATGACAGCGGAAGCCCTCTCGGAAATCTGTGGGAGTAAAGACAACTGCGCCCCGGGCGCCCGGCTTCGTTATCGGTCGCGGGGGCCAGGGGCGCAGCTCAGGAGCAAAGGTTTGCTCGAGGTGATTACTTCTCGATGATCGCGAGCACGTCGCGAGCCGAGAGGACGAGGTACTCCTCGCCGTTGTACTTCACCTCGGTGCCGCCGTACTTGCTGTAGAGGACGACGTCGCCGACCTTGACGTCGAGCGGCAGGCGCTCGCCGTTCTCGAAGCGGCCCGGGCCCACGGCGAGGACAGCGCCCTCCTGGGGCTTCTCCTTCGCGGTGTCCGGGATGACCAGGCCAGAGGCGGTGGTCTGCTCGGCGTCGAGCGGCTGGACCACGATGCGGTCCTCGAGCGGCTTGATGGCAACCTTGGAGCTGGTGGTCGTCACGATCCGACCTCCCCCTTCGGAGATCTCACGGGGTTAACTGTCTGAGGTGGCGACCAGGTCGATCCGTCGTCGCGGGTGCCGGACCTGCCCGTCGCGTAGTTGGCACTCTCCAGTGGGGAGTGCCAGAGCCGAGACTATGACTGCGGTTAGCACTCGGTCAAGCGGAGTGCCAATGCCGTGCGGCGCGTCGGCCGAAGACGGGGCTCGTGGAGTGGGGTCGTGGCCGGTGTTCGCCCCGCCGTCCCTGGGGCTGCCGCCCCCGGACCCCCTGGCTGGATCTACCGGAGGTAGTCCTCCAGCCGGCCCACCGTCAGCCCTCGCTGCTGGACCCTGCGAAGGGCCCGGACGGTGCGGTCGCGCAGGCTGGGGCCCGTTGTCTCGTCCGGGCCGATCAGGATGATGTCGCCGGGGCGGAGGTGGTGTGCGCCGTGGGCGTAGACGAGGTCGGTGGGGGTCATGGCGGCGCGCCACAGGACGAGCGTGGAGATGCCGCAGTCGGACGCCGCGCGCAGCGTGGTGGTGTCGTACGAGCCGTACGGCGGGCGGAAGAGGCGGGGGCGCAGGCCGAGACGGGCGCCGAGCCTGTCCTGCTGGCCGCAGATCTCGGCGCGCTGGCCGGCGTAGGGCAGGCCGGACAGCGCGCGGTGGTCGAGGGTGTGGTTCTGGATGCCGGCGCCCAGCCGGTGCAGGCGGGCGAAGTGGCCGTAGCCGGGGCCGGCGACGCTGTCGGTGAGGAACATGCTGAGGGGCAGCCGGAGTTCGCGGACCATGTCGACGAAGCGGGGGTCCTTGTCGGCGCCGTCGTCGTAGGTGAGGAAGACGACCCGGTCGTGGGTGGGGACATGGTCCATGACGCGGGGCAGGGCGCGGCCGGCGGTGTGCGGGGTGAGGGCGAGCGTGCGGGCGGTGGGACGCGGTGGGCGGGCGAGGGGCTCGGTCAGGCCCCAGCGGAGGTAGGCCCGGTCGGCGGCGGGGGCGGGCGGATATACGCCCTCGGCCGCCTTCATGCCGAGGCGTTCGATGGGGTCGACGGACTGGGCGCAGCCGGTGAGGAGCAGCGCCGAGGCGAGCAGCACGCTCAGCGTCCGACCGGCACGCCACCCGGAACCCACCCACCGCCCCCCGAAGGCAACCTGCGCGCGCCCCGCCCGCCACCCACCGGAAGCAGCCCGCGCGGTCCCCGCCCGCAAACCACGGAAGGCAACCCGGACGCCCCCCGTCCGCATATCACCGGACCCAGCCTGCGCGGTCTCCGCCCGGCAACCACCAAGGACAGCCCGGACGCCCCCCGTCCGCATGTCACCGGAACCAGCCCGCACACCGCCTGCCCGCCCCCCACCGGAGCCAGTCCGCGCGGTCTCCGCCCGCGAACCACCAAAGCCAACCCGCACGCCCCCCGCCCGCACTTCACCGGACCCAGCCCGCGCGGTCCCCGCCCGCAAACCACCAAAGCCAACCCGCACGCCCCCCGCCTCCCAACCACCGAAGACAGCCCGCCCGTCCCCCACCCCCCGGTCACCAAAGTCGGCCGACGTGCCGCCCGCCCCCAAACCACCAGAACCGAGCCGCGCGCCGTCCACCATCGCACCACCAGAACCGACACGCGCGCCGCCCACCCCCGCACCACCAGAACCGACCCGCGCGCCGCCGGCCCCCGCACCACCAGGACCGACCCGCGCGCCGCCCACCCCCGAGCCGCCAGAACCGACCCGCGCGCCGCCCACCCCCGAGCCGCCGAAGGCAGCGTCCGGGTGTCGTCTCCGCGAGTCGCTGGTCGTCGCGCTTCCGGGGGTCGGCCGTGGGGGCTCGGCGCTCCCGCGGTAGCTCACAGGTAGTCCTCCAGGCGGGCCACGGCGTAGCCCTCGCGGGTGACCTTGTTCAGGAAGCGGCGCATGTCGTCGACCATCGTGCCGTTCCAGTCGGAGCGGCCGCGGAAGTGGGTGAGGACGATGTCGCCGCGGCGCATCTTCTGGTCGTCCTCGCGGTACTCCCAGTGGTCGACGAAGACCTCCTCGTTCCAGATCGGCGCGTAGCGGATGCCGCAGGCCTTGGCGGCGCGCAGGGTGTCCTGGTTGTAGTCGCCGTAGGGCGGACGGAAGACCGTCGGGCGCTTGCCGAACTGCCTCTGCATGATGTCCTGCATGCCGCAGATCTCGTCCCGCTGCTCCTCGTAGGACAGGCCCGGCAGGTAGGGGTGGTGCAGGGTGTGGTTGTTGAGGGTGTGACCGTAGGACTGCATCCTGCGGAAGTAGCCGTAGTCGTCCTCGACCAGGTAGTTGCTGAGGAAGGCGGTGTACGGGATCTTCAGCTCCCGCATCATCCGCAGGAAGTCCGGGTCCTTCTCCGAACCGTCGTCGATCGTGAGGAAGACGATCTTCTGCCGGGTGGGGATCGTGGTGAAGACGGGCGGCAGCTCCCAGTCCTCCTGGTGGTCGACCTCGAAGCCGGCCCGGGCGGTGATGTGCGGCTTCTTCACGGGCGGGGGCGGCGGCGTCAGCGGGACCTCGTCCAGTCCCCAGCGGCGGGCGGCGGCGACCAGACGGGCGTGTTCGGCGGCCTGGCGGGCCTGGGGACTCAGGGTGTGCGCGGGGCCGCCCTGACCGGGCGCGGGGCGGGTCACGTGGGGGCCGGCACAGCCTGCGAGGAGGGCGGCGCAGATCAGGGCGGCGGCTCCACGGGCGAGGACCGGACGCCTGATTCGGTTCTGATTTTTATCGTTTTGTACGATTAGTCG
Organism: Streptomyces sp. NPDC007205; assembly: GCF_040634095.1. Classification (NCBI taxonomy): domain Bacteria; kingdom Bacillati; phylum Actinomycetota; class Actinomycetes; order Kitasatosporales; family Streptomycetaceae; genus Streptomyces; species Streptomyces sp. NPDC007205. The sequence goes on along the minus strand of NZ_JBEYEW010000001.1, from coordinate 25,967 downwards.
CATGGTGCCGGATCCTCCCAGGCCAGGGTCCGGATCCCGGGCCGACACCGCCGCCGGAGGCGCACGATCCACCGACTGGCCCACAATGACCCGGTGAACGACCTCGCTCTGCTCCTCACCACCGAAGGCCGTGCCCTCCTCGACGAGGTCCGCGACACCGCCCCGGCGGACGAACTCGCCGTCGCCACCCGGCTGCGCCGCGACCATCCCGCCGAGCTGGTGTCGGCCGCGCTCGGCCAGGCCCGGCTGCGGCAGCGTGCGGCGGCGAAGTTCGGGGCGGCGGACGCCGGGCGGATGTTCTTCACGCCGAACGGGGTCGAGCAGTCGACGCGGACGAGTGTGGCGACGTACCGCGCCGAGCGGCTCAGGGGGCTCGGCGTGACGTCCGTGGCCGACCTGTGCTGCGGGATCGGCGGGGACGCGATCGCGTTCGCCCGCGCGGGGATCCGGGTGCTCGCCGTGGACCGGGACCCGGTGACGGCCGCCGTGGCCCGCGCGAACGCCGAGGCGCTGGGGCTCGGGGAGCTGATCGAGGTGCGCGAGGCGGACGTCACGGAGGTGGACACCACCGGGTACGACGCGGTCTTCGTGGATCCGGCGCGCCGCGGGGGCCGCGGCAGGATCTTCGACCCGGAGGCGTACTCGCCGCCGCTGTCGTGGGCCGTGGGAGCCGCTTCGGCCGCCGGGACGGCCGCGCTCAAGGTCGCCCCGGGCATCCCTCACGAGGCGGTCCCCGCCGGGGCCGAGGCGGAGTGGATCTCCGACGGCGGCGATGTGAAGGAGGCGGTGCTGTGGTTCGGGACAGGGGCGCCGGGGGCGGTCCGTGCCACGCTGCTGCCCGGCCCGCGCACACTGCTCGGCCGTGGCCTGCCCGATCCCGGGGTGCGCCCGGTGGGACGGTACCTGTACGAGCCGGACGGTGCCGTGATCCGCGCCCATCTGGTCGCCGAGGTGGCCGAACACCTGGACGGCGGGCTGATCGACCCGACGATCGCCTACGTCACCGCCGACGGGCTGCGGCACACGCCGTACGCCTCCGCCTACGAGATCACCGACCAACTCCCGTTCAATGTCAAGAAGTTGAAGGCTCTGCTGCGCGAGCGCGAGGTCGGCACGCTGACCGTGAAGAAGCGCGGGTCGGCGGTCGAGCCGGAGGAGCTGCGCAGGAAGGTCAAGCCACAGGGACCGAACGCGGCGACGGTGTTCCTCACCCGGGTCGCCGGGGCGCCCACCATGCTCGTGGGCGGGCCCGCCTAGGGCCTAGGACGGCACCTCGCCGGCCCGGCGCAGCAGCAGTTCGCGTTCCCTGTCGTTGCGTGCCAGGCCGGCCGCCCTCCCGAACTCCGCGCGGGCCTCCGCCGTACGCCCGAGCCGGGCCAGCAGGTCGCCGCGGACGCTGGGCAGCAGGTGGTAGTCGCGCAGGGCGGGTGCGGCGGCCAGGGCGTCCACCAGCTTCAGGCCCTCGGCGGGGCCGTCGGCCATCGCCACGGCGACCGCGCGGTTCAGCTCGACCACCGGGGACGGGGCACGGGCGGCCAGCAGGCCGTACAGGGTGGCGATGGTCCGCCAGTCGGTCTCCTCGTACGTGTACGCGTGGGCGTGGCACGCGGCGATGGCCGCCTGGAGGGCGTAGCGGCCCGGGGCACCGGTCGCCGTGGCGCCGGCGCGGTCGAGGGCCTGGACGCCGCGGGCGATGAGCATGCGGTTCCAGCGGCGGCGGTTCTGGTCCTTGAGCAGGACGGGTTCGCCGTCCGGACCCGTGCGGGCGGCGGTGCGGGACGCCTGGAACTCCAGCAGCGCGGTCAGGCCGTGCACCTCCGGCTCCTTGGGCATCAGCGCGGACAGCACGCGGGCCAGCCGCAGCGCGTCCTCGCACAGACCGGGGCGGAGCAGGTCGTCGCCGGCGGTCGCCGCGTATCCCTCGTTGAAGATCAGGTAGATGACGTCCAGGACGGAGCCGAGGCGGGCCTCGCGGTCGGGGCCGCAGGGCACCTCGAAGGCGATGCTCTTCGTCGCCAGGGTGCGTTTGGCGCGGACGATGCGCTGGGCGATCGTCGGCTCCGGGACGAGGTGGGCGCGGGCGATCTCTGCCGTGGTCAGGCCGCCGAGGAGGCGCAGGGTGAGGGCGGTGCGGGCCTCCGGGGACAGCACCGGGTGGCAGGTGGTGAAGACGAGCCGGAGCAGGTCGTCGTCGATGGCGTCCGGGTCGCCGGGCTCGTCGTACGGCGGCGGGGACGACAGCGTGCGGTCCCGGCCGATCTCCCGCAGCTTGCGGGCGTAGGTCTCGCGGCGCCGGATCAGGTCGACGGCCCGGTGCCGGGCGGTGGCCATGAGCCAGGCGCCGGGGTTGTCGGGCACGCCGTCGCGGGGCCACTGCTCCAGGGCGGCGACCAGGGCGTCCTGCGCCAGTTCCTCGGCGATGCCGACGTCCCGGACGATCCGGGCCACGCCGGCGATGACGCGGGGCGACTCCAGGCGGAAGACGGTCTCGATGGCGTGGGCGGCGGCGGGCCCGGTGGGCTGTGGCTCGGTGGGCTGTGGCTCGGTGGGCTGTGGCTCGGTGGGCTGTGGCTCGGTGGGCTGTGGCTCGGTGGGCTGTGGCTCGGTGGGCTGTGGTTCCACAGCCCACCATGCAACACCCTCGGGCACCCCGAGGCCAGGGACGGCTCAGCCCTCGGCGATCTCCCGGACCTCACAGGTCACGGTCCAGTACGCCTCGTGGGTCTGCAGGAACCGCTTGGTCCACTCGATCGCCTCGTCCATGTCCTTGCACTGCATGAGCGCATAACCGCCGACGACCTCCTTGGACTCGGTGAACGGCCCGTCCGTGACCGTGAGCCCGCCGCCCTCCCAGCGGACCCGCTTGCCCTGGCTGTGCGGGGTGAGCCCGGCGGTGTCGAGCATGACGCCGGCCTTGGTGATCTCCTCGATCAGCTCGCCCATCCGCTCCATCAGCTCGGGGCTGGGGCCCTCGGGCGGCGCGGTGGACTCGTCGACGCGTACGAGCGAGAGATAGCGGGGCATGGTGGCTCCTTCGGCCGGGCGGCGGAGCCTCTCCCCGCCGCTCACCCATGCGTCGAACGGGAGACACCCGGATCGACACGCTCGCCGAGGTTTTTTCCACGGGTGCCGTGACGACCGGCATCAGCACCGTCTTCACATGGTCGGCGGTCAGCCCCTACCGCTACTGCGCCGGGGGCGCATCCGTGCTCGACCGCACCACCAGGCTCGTCGCAGCTCCACCCGCGTCGCCGTCCGCTCCTCCTGCGCGCGCCCCAGCTCCAGCACCAGCCGGGCCGCCGCCTCGGCCATCTCGGTCAGCGGCTGTCGTACGGTCGTCAGCGGCGGGCCGACCCAGCGGGCCACCGGCAGATCGTCGAAGCCGACGACACTGAGGTCCCCCGGGATGCGCAGTCCCCGTTCGCGCGCGGCCTCGTACAGGCCGAGCGCCTGCAGATCGTTGCCCGCGAAGACGGCCGTCGGCCGGTCGGGGCGGCGCATCAGTTCGAGCCCCAGGCGGTAGCCGGAGTCGTGGCGGAAGTCGCCGGCTGCGATCAGTGAGGGGTCGACGGGCAGGCCGGCCGTCTCCAGGGCGGCGCGGTAGCCGTCGAGGCGGGCCCGGCTGCACATCATCCGGGACGGGCCGCTGATCGCGCCGATCCGGGTGTGGCCGAGCTCGACGAGATGACGGGTGGCGGCGAGGCCGCCCTGCCAGTTGGTGGCGCCGATGGAGGGCACGTCCGGACCCGGGTCGCCGGCCGGGTCCATCACCACGAACGGGATGGACCGGCTGGTCAGCAGCGCCCGCTGGGACTCGTCGAGCCCGGACAGCACCAGCACCAGCACCACGCCGTGCGGGCGGCGCGCGGCCGAGTCCCGCCGGATCACCTTCCGCTTCCACGCCGGCCTGTCCTGCTTCACGGACCGTACGGGGCGCGAGTGGTGGAACCGGGCACGCTGGAGCTGCGGGTGGCGGCGTCGAGCGCGGAGGTACGGCACCGGGTGCGGCTGCGGCTGACGGGGCCGGTCCGGGTGGTGGGGGCCGGGCGGCGCCTGCGGTGCGAGGTGGAGGTGTCCCGGAACTGATTGAACCTCAGGGGCCGGGTGGAACGTATGGAGCCATGGCGGAAGCAGCAGAAGCACAGCCACCTCCGTTCCGCAAGACCCCTGACACGGGCGTTCAGGATCGTTTCAGGTTGCCCCTGCCAGGGTCGTCGATCATCTGACACCCCCTCACAGGAGCACCCTTGACGACCACATCCGAGACGAAATCCGTGATGAAGAAACTGCCGGAGGTGACGCTCGCGTTCTGGATCATGAAGATCGCGGCGACGACCCTGGGCGAGACCGCGGGAGACCTGTTCTCCCAGACGCTCAAGCTGGGCTACTTCCTCACCACGCTCGCGCTGTTCCTGGTCTTCGTGGTGACGCTGGTGGTCCAGCTGCGCTCGGCGCGCTACAACCCGTTCTTCTACTGGACCGTGATCCTGTCGACCTCCATGGCCGGCACCACGATGTCCGACTTCATGAACCGGGACGCCAGCGCCCAGTACCTCTCGAACGGCGCGACGCGGCTGGGCTGGGGCCCGCAGGGTCTGGGCCTCGGCTATCCGGAGGGCGCCGCGATCCTGGTCTCGATCCTGCTGCTGATCTTCCTCGGCTGGAAGCTGAGCGGGATGACGTTCCAGATCACGGAGATCGTCACCTTCCGGGGCGAGGCCCTGTTCTGGTCGGCGATCCTGGTCTCCAACACCCTCGGCACCTCGATGGGCGACTTCCTGTCCGACAGCTCAGGGCTCGGCTACCTGGGCGGGGCCGCCCTGGTGACCGGCGCGCTGCTGGTGCTGGTGGCACTGATGAAGGTCCCGGCGGTGCCGAACGTCCTGCTGTTCTGGGTCGCGTTCGTCCTGACCCGCCCGCTGGGCGCGACGGCCGGCGACTTCCTCACCAAGCCGGTCGCCAAGGGGGGCCTGGACCTGGGGACGCTCGGCTCGTCGGCCGTGCTCCTGGCGGCGCTGTTCGGGCTGATGGCGTACGCGCAGCTCAAGGAGCGGCGGGCGGCGGCGGAGTTCGACCGGCCCGCAGCCGAGCCGGTGCAGCCGCACCGAGCCGGTCGGCCGTAACGGCGAAACCCGCCCCCGGAGGACCGGGGGCGGGTTTCGGATGGAGCGCCGGGCAGGCCTTGCACCTGCATCTCCCCGCAGGAAGCGGGACGTCTTTCCTTGGACCACCAACGCACTGCGTCCGGGGCGGAGTTCCGACTTCGATGTCTCGAATTCGGCGTTCCGGCCGTTCGCTGTGTGATGATCATAGCGCAGTCCGGCCGGGACCGCCAAACTCAACTGTCCGCGACCGACTCGAACCGCCAGCGGTGCACGGCCCGGGTCACCAACTCCGCGCCGGGATCGGGCAGTTGGGGCAGCTCGGCGTCGTACGACGCGTCCCACCACGTGATGACCAGCACCCGGTCCTGCGGTGCCCGGAAGGTCTCGCGCCTGAGCGGCTCTTCCGCCAGGCGCTGTTCCCGCGCCCAGGCGAGGAGTTCCGCCCCCCGCCCGTCGGCCGCCCGGGCCTCCCACATCAGGGCGACGGTCATGAGTACAGGTTCTCCTTGCTGACCTCGTGCACATGGTCGTGGTTGCCCGGGACGTGCGGGTCCGTGACCGGCAGGGAGGAGTCGGCCGACAGATCCCAGCTGGAGGCGGCCCGGTTGCGGGCGACCATCTCGGCGCCGAGCGCGGCGACCATCGCGCCGTTGTCCGTGCACAGCTTGGGGCGCGGCACGCGCAGCCGGATACCGGCCGCCTCGCAGCGCTCCTGGGCGAGCGCCCGCAGCCGGGAGTTGGCCGCGACGCCGCCGCCGATCATCAGGTGGTCGACGCCCTCGTCCTTGCAGGCGCGGACGGCCTTGCGGGTCAGCACGTCGACGACGGCCTCCTGGAAGGACGCGGCCACATCACGGACCGGGACCTCCTCACCGGCCGCGCGCTTCGCCTCGATCCAGCGGGCCACGGCCGTCTTCAGGCCGGAGAAGGAGAAGTCGTACGCGGGGTCGCGCGGGCCGGTCAGGCCGCGCGGGAAGGCGATCGCCTCCGGGTCGCCCTCACGGGCGTACCGGTCGATGACCGGGCCGCCGGGGAAGCCCAGGTTCAGCACACGGGCGATCTTGTCGAAGGCCTCGCCCGCCGCGTCGTCGATGGTCGAGCCCATCGGGCGGACGTCGGAGGTGATGTCCTCTGACAGCAGCAGCGACGAGTGCCCGCCGCTGACCAGCAGAGCCATCGTCGGCTCGGGCAGCGGGCCGTGCTCCAGCTGGTCGACGCAGATGTGCGAGGCGAGGTGGTTGACGCCGTACAGGGGCTTGCCGAGGGCGTAGGCGTACGCCTTGGCCGCCGAGACGCCGACGAGCAGGGCACCCGCGAGACCGGGCCCGGCGGTCACCGCGATGCCGTCCAGGTCCCGGGCGCTGACCCCCGCCTCCTTCAGGGCGCGGTCGATGGTCGGCACCATCGCCTCCAGGTGCGCGCGGGACGCCACCTCCGGTACGACACCGCCGAAGCGGGCGTGCTCGTCCACGCTGGAGGCGATGGCGTCCGCCAGCAGGGTGGTGCCGTGGACGATGCCGACGCCGGTCTCGTCGCAGGAGGTCTCGATGCCGAGGACGAGGGGTTCGTCAGCCATTGATCTCGGTTCCTTGCACTGATGAGGAAGGGTCGGTCAGGCGCATGACCAGGGCGTCCACGTTGCCCGGCTGGTAGTAGCCGCGCCGGAAGCCGATCGGCTCGAAGCCGAAGCGCTCGTACAGCTTCTGGGCGCGGACGTTGTCGACCCGGCACTCGAGCATCACCTCGTGGCACTCGAACGCGGTCGCCGCCCGCAGCAGTTCGGCCAGCAGACGGGCGCCGAGACCGGTGCCCTGGACGTCGCGGGCCACGGCGATGGTCTGGACGTCGCCCTGCTCACCTGCGGCGACCAGACCGGCGTAGCCGACGATACGGCCGTCGGTCTCGGCGACGAGGTACCGCCGGGTCGCCTCGGGCCCCCGGGAGTGGGCCAGCTCGGACCAGAACATGCCCCGGGACCAGGCGTCCTCGGGGAACAGGTCCTTCTCCAGCTCAAGGACCGGGTCGATGTCCCACCAGCGCATCTCGCGCAGTCGTACGGTCACTTCGGGGTGACCACCTTGTAGTTCTTGGGGACCTGGGCGTCCGGGCGGCGCAGGTACAGCGGGCGGGGGGCCGGCAGTTCCTCGCCGGCGGCCAGCCTCTCGGCCGCGAGCGAGGCGAGGGCGGCGGCGGAGACGTGCTCGGGCTCATGGGCGCTCGGGAACGTGTCCGGGTAGAGCAGCGCACCGGCGCCGACCGCGGGGAGACCCGCGACCTGCTCGGCGATGTCGGCCGGCCGGTCCACGGCCGGGTCGGTGAGCCGGGTCCGGGAGTCGGCGTACGTCGCCCAGTAGACCTCCTTGCGCCGGGCGTCGGTCGCCACGACGAAGGGGCCCTTCTCGATGTCGGCGGCGTAGGCGAGGCCGTCCAGCGTGCACACGCCGTGCACCGGGACGCCGAGGGCGAGGCCGAAGGTGTCGGCGGTCATCAGACCGACCCGCAGACCGGTGTAGGGGCCGGGCCCGACGCCGACGACGACGCCGGTGACGGCGTCCAGTCTGAGTCCGGCCTCGGCGAGCACACGGTCGACGGCCGGCAGCAGCAGCTCACCGTGCCGGCGCGCGTCCACCTGACTCGACGAGGCGATGACATCCGTGCCGTCGTGCAGCGCGACGGTGACGGCGGGCGTTGCGGTATCCAGAGCGAGCAAGAGCACGCAAACAGCCTACGGCGCCCACGGCTCACGCATGGCCGTCCGGGTCGAACGGTCACCGGCTGCTACGGTCTGTCTGTACGAAGTACGACATATGACCCGAGGCGGAGGTGGGCGCACGTGGCAGGGACCAGCTCGGGGATCGTGGCCGCCCTCACCGCGGTGGCCCTCGGAGCCGTCGGCTTCCTCGCCTACCAGGCCCACGCGACCGCCCCGGCGAGTCTGGGCGTCAGGCCCGCGGCGGGCGCACCGCCCCTGACAGCCGCCGGCAAGGCGCCCCGCGGCCGCCGTGACCCGACCGCCCTGCCACGCGGTTCCGGCCTGGGCGAACGGGTCGTGTACTCGGTGGACGACGACCGGGTCTGGCTGGTCGGCGAGACGAACCGGGTGCAGCGCACGTTCCGGGTGAACCCGGGCAGCATCGACCCGCCGGTCGGCACGTACTGGGTCACGTCCCGTTCGAGCGCGGTCACCGGTTCCGACGGTGTTCCCGTCGAGCATGTCGTGCGGTTCACCAGCGTGGAGGGGCTGGCGATCGGGTTCAGCGCGGCGACCGCCCCGCGGGCGGCGGCCGACCCGAGTGCGCGGACCGGCGGGATTCGGGAGACGCGGGCGGACGGCGATGCGATGTGGGCCTTCGCGACCATCGGGGTGCGGGTCGTTGTGATTCGCTAGGCGCAGTGCCGGGCTGTGCCGTCGGGGCCCCGCGCCCCTTTCGTCCCTTCGGGGCGCTCAGGGGCGCGTGGGGGCCGCGAGACCTCCTTCGCCGCCGCGCATGACGCCAGCAGGTCGCGCATGGACACCCCTGCGGCTCCTGTGGAACGGGGCTCGGACATGGCGCCTCCTGACGAGCGGGGGCGGTTGTAGTTAGGTACGCCTAACTACGGGCTGGGTACCATGTGACCACGCCCGGGACGTCCTGCGCAATATGTTGCCGACGGCTTGTCGGAAAGCCGGTGCCGGTCAGGCCGTGAGCATCCCCAGACCCGCGTCCGCCCAGCGCTCCCCCAGGCCCGTCAGCGTCACGTGCCGCACCTCGTCGGTCGTGTCACCGACGGCGCGGTGGATGACGACCTGGAGGCGGTCCTCGGTCAGTTCCTCGACCTTGCCCTCGCCCCACTCGACGACGATCACCGATTCGGGCAGCGAGACGTCGAGGTCCAGGTCCTCCATCTCGTCCAGGCCGCCACCGAGCCGGTAGGCGTCCACGTGCACGAGGGGCGGGCCGTCGCCGAGGGAGGGGTGCACCCGGGCGATCACGAAGGTCGGTGAGGTGACCGCGCCGCGCACGCCGAGGCCCTCGCCGAGCCCTCGGGTCAGCGTGGTCTTGCCCGCGCCCAGCTCACCGCTGAGCATCACCAGGTCACCCGCGCGCAGCAGCTTGGCCAGTCGGCGGCCCAGCTCGCGCATCTGCTCGGGCGAGGTGATGGTCAGCCAGGTCTCAGCGGGGTGGTGCGGTGCTGCTGGTGCTTCCATAGCCAGTAACGGTAGCCCCTGCGGGGACCGCACCCGCACGGGTGAGCAGATCGGCGAGGCGGTCGGTGACCACTTCCGGGTGCTCCAGCATCACCAGGTGCCCGGCGTCCGGGACGAGGACCAGCTCGGCCTCGGGCAGCAGGTCGGCGATGGCCTCGCTGTGCTCGCTGGGCGTGACCAGATCCTGGACGCCGGCCAGTACGAGCACCGGCATGTCCTGGAAGTGGGCGAGTGCCTCGGTCTTGTCGTGGTCGGTGAAGGCCGGGTAGAACTCGGCGACCACGTCGATCGGCGTGGACTCGATCATCCGCTCCGCGAACCGCTCGACGGCCGGGTCGACGTCCCGCCCCGCGAACGAGTACCGCTTGATGATCCCGGTGAACAGGTCGGCGGTGGCCCGGCGCCCCTTCTCCACCAGCTCGGCCTGCTGTCCGAGCGCCTTGAGCACCCCGGGCAGGATCCGCCGCACCGCGTTGACGCCGGCGAGGGGCAGCCCGAAGTTGACCTCGCCGAGCCGCCCGGACGACGTGCCGACGAAGGCGGTGGCGACGACCCGCTCCCGGATCAGCTCGGGGTACTGGGCGGCGAGGGCCATCATGGTCATGCCGCCCATCGAGTGGCCGACCAGCACGATCGGTCCCTCCGGTACGGCGGCGTCGAGGACGGCCTTCAGATCGCGGCCGAGCTGGTCGATGGTGACCGGCACCCGGTCCCGGGTCTGGGCCATGCCGCGCCCGGAGCGGCCGTGGCTGCGCTGGTCCCAGTGCACGGTCCGTACGACCCCGCGCAGGGCCGCCCGCTGGAAGTGCCAGGAGTCCTGGCTGAGGCAGTAGCCGTGACAGAAGACGACGGTCACGGGCGCGGGGGCCTTGCGGCCGAAGAGGCGGCGCCGGCGCGGGGAGACGTTCGGCCCGGGGTCGGGCTCGGCCTCGTCGACCTCGTAGTACAGCTCGGTGCCGTCGTCGGCGTGCGCCTTGCCTGGGGTGCCGCGCAGGGTGCCGTAGGGACCCGCGGAGTCCAGCGCGAGCCGGGCCTTCCTGCGCATGCCGCGGCCCACCGTCATCCGCTCGATGGCGACGCCGGCCGCCGCGCCCGCGGCGAGCACGCCTATCGCGGCGCCGGCGATGCCGGTCGCCCTGCGCCAGCTCCCGGCCGCCCCCGCGGCGGAGGCGGCGGCCGCCGAGGCGACGACGTCCGCCACGGCCTCCGCACTGCTCTCGCTCACGTACCGCTCCTCTTCGCCGTACTGCAGTTCGCCTGGGTGGGTGAAACGCAATGAAATCTTTGGTGCTGGTGTGGTGCCCGATCGCTGTCGTTGCCGATGTGACCGTGTCCTCGGGGACGGGTTACCCGAGTTCTTCCCCGTTCACATAGACGCGGGGAACCCGGGTTCCGATGCGCGTGACGATTTCGTATGCGATCGTGCCGCAGGCCTGCGCCCAGTCCTCGGCGGTGGGCTCACCGCGGTCGCCGGGCCCGAAGAGGACCGCCTCCGCGCCCGCCTCCGGCTCGTCCCCGCCGAGGTCCACCACGAACTGGTCCATGGCGACCCGCCCGGCGATCGTCCGCCACTTGCCGTCGACCAGCACCGGACCGGTGCCGGAGGCATGCCGCGGGATGCCGTCCGCGTAGCCCACCGGCACCAGGCCGAGGGTGGTCTCGCCGGGGGTGACGTAGTGGTGGCCGTAGCTGATGCCATGCCCGCCCGGGACGTGCTTGACCAGGGCCAGCGAGGCGCTGAGCGTCATGACCGGGCGCAGCCCGAAGTCCGCGGGGGTGCCCAGCTCGGGGCTGGGCGAGATGCCGTACAGGGCGATGCCCGTGCGGACCAGGTCGAAGTGGGTCTCGGGGAGGGTGAGCGTGGCGGGCGAGTTGGCGATGTGCCGGACCTCGGGCCGCACGCCCTGCTCCTCGGCGTACGCCAGCATCTCCCGGAAGCGGTCCAGTTGGGCGGCGATGGACGGATGCCCGGGCTCGTCGGCGCAGGCGAAGTGCGACCACAGCCCGGTGATGCGGACCAGTCCCTCGGCCTCGGCGCGCAGGGCCTCGGCGACCAGTTCGGGCCAGTCGGCCGGCTGGCAGCCGTTGCGGCCGAGCCCGGTGTCGGCCTTGAGCTGCACGCGCGCGGTGCGTCCGGCCTCACGGGCCGCCGCCACGACCTCCCGCAGCGCCCACATCGCGCTCAGGGACACGTCGATGCCGGCCTCGACCGCCTGCCGCCAGGGCCCGCCCGGCACCCACAGCCAGCACAGGATCCGGCCCGGCAGCCCGGCCGCGCGCAGCGCGAGGGCCTCCTCGGGCGTGGCCGTGCCGAGCCAGCTCGCGCCCGCCGCGAGGGCCGCGCGGGCACACGGCAGCGCCCCGTGGCCGTAGCCGTCGGACTTGACGACGGCCATCAGGGCCGCGCCCTTCGCCCGGGCGCGCAGGGCATGCACATTGGCCCGCAGGGCGCCCAGATCGATCTCGGCGCGGGCGCGCAGGGGGGCGGTCGGCACAGTCGCAGTCTCACTCATCGCGCCCCCAGTCTCTCAGAGGGCCGTACGGGCCCCGGAGTGCAGTGTCAGGTACCCGGCCGCCGCCCCCATACGTAGACGTGGTCGCCCTTCTTCAGCACGCCCCACAGCTTGCGCGCGTCACCGAGCTTCAGATTGACGCAGCCCCAGGAGCCGACGGTGGTGTAGATGCTGCCGTAGACGGCGTGGAAGGCCTCGCCGCCGTCGAAGAACTGGGCGTACGGCATGGGCTCGTTGTACAGCGTCGACACGTGGTTCTTGTGCCGCCAGTAGACGGTGTGCCAGCCCTTGCGGGTGACGTGCCCCGCGCGTCCGCTGCGCATCGGCACCGGCCCGAACACCACCTTGGAGCCCTTCTGCACCCAGGTGAGCTGCCGGTTCAGATCGACGCAGGCGACCTTGTACGACCGGACGGGGCACCTCTTGGCGGCGTTGGGGTTCTTCTTCGCCGAGATGAGCATCATGGCCGACCAGGTGACGGGCCCGGCGAACCCGATGGCCGGCTTGATCTTGTGCTTGGTCTGGAAGGCGCGGATGGCCTTGCAGTCGGCGGCGGACTGCTTCCCGTCCGCCTTCCGCTTCAGCCAGCGCTCCACCTGCCGCTGGTAGGGCCCGGCCTGCTTGCTGCACGTCACCTTGCCGACGGCGTCGGCGAGCGGCACGTACTCGATGAGGTCGTACGTCCCTGGCGCCGCCGCCTTGGGCTCGACGGCGTCCTCGGCCGCGGTCGGCGTGTACATCTTCGGCGGCAGCGCCTGGTCGGGCGTGTCGATCTGCCAGGGCTGGGCGGGGCCGGGGGCGATGCCGGGGACCAGTTCCAGGGCGGGGGCCGGGGCCGGGGCGGGGGGTGCGGGGGCGCCGGCCGCGCGGGGTGCGGTCGTGAGGGTGGCCGCGGTGGCGAGCAGCACGGCGACGCCTCGGGACCGGATTCGTCTGCTGATCATGCGATCAGCCAAACGTGGGGCTCCGCCGGTTCAGCGGTGCCGCGCGGGAGGGTCACCCTGGGGGTGGAACCCGGTACGCCCACCGTGGCTGCGCCCACTCGCCGGGCCACGGAAGACCGTACGCGGGTGCGGGTGCGTGGGGGCTGATCGCGCGGTTCCCCGCGCCCCTTCGGGGCGCGTTCAGCTCCGCACGTCCCGCCACGCGTCCGGGATCCGGGCGGCGACGTCATGCGCCCCGACCGGTGCCCCGTCCGAGGCGAACCGGCCGGCCAGCCCGTGCAGATACGCCGCCGCACTCCCCGCGTCCACCGCCGACAGCCCCGCCGCCAGCAGCGAGCCCGCCAGCCCTGACAACACGTCACCGCTGCCCGCCGTGGCCAGCCATGAGGTCCCCGTGGCGTTCACCCGCACGGCCCCGCCCGCCGCGCCGGCCACCAGTGTCGTCGAGCCCTTCAGCAGCACGGTCGCCCGGTACACCGCCGCCAGCTCGCGCACCGCGGCCAGCCGAGCCCCCTCGACCTCCTCCCGCCGCACCCCCAGCAGCGCGGCGGCCTCTCCCGCGTGCGGGGTCATCAGGGTCGGCGCCGTACGCCCGCGCACCGCGTCCCGCCCGGCCAGCCGCAGCCCGTCCGCGTCGACCAGCACCGGCACGTCCGCGCGCAGCACCTCGGCCACGGTCGCCGCGTCGTCGCCCGCCCCCGGCCCGACCACCCAGGCCTGCACCCGCCCGGCCCCGGCCGGCCCGGAGTCGGACACGAGCGTCTCCGGGAAGCGTGCGATGACCGCATCCCCCGCGGGCCCGACGTACCGGACGGCGCCCGCCCCGCCCCGCAACGCCCCCGACACGGCGAGCACGGCGGCCCCCGGATACCGCGCGGACCCGGCGGCGATCCCCACCACCCCCCGCCGGTACTTGTCGCTCTCCGCGGCGGGCACCGGCAGCAGCCGCGCGACCTCGGCATGCTGCAGCACCTCCAGCTCGGCCTCCCCCGGCAGCTCCAGCCCGATGTCGACGAGCCGTACGACCCCGGCGTACTCCCGCGCCGGGTCGATCAGCAGTCCGGGTTTGCAGGTGCCGAAGGTGACGGTGAGGTCGGCCCGGATCGCCGCCCCCCGCACCTCCCCGGTGTCGGCCTCGACCCCGCTGGGCAGGTCCACGGCCACCACGGCGGCCCGGGACCGCTCCACCAGGCGCGCCAGCTTCTCGGCATCGGGCCGCAACCCGCCCCTGCCGCCGATCCCCACGATCCCGTCGACCACCAGATCCGCCCGCTCGATCAGCTCGTCGGCGGCATCGGACGCGGCGACGGTTCCCCCGGCCCGGCGCAGAGCGGTGAGCCCCCCGGCGTGCGCCCGTTCGGGCGAGAGCAGTACGGCCGTCACCCCGGCTCCCCGCCGGGCCAGCCGGGCCCCCGCGTACAGGGCGTCCCCGCCGTTGTCGCCGCTGCCGACGAGCAGTACCACCCGGCTGCCGTACACCCGCCCGAGCAACTCGGCGCAGGCGGCGGCCAGCCCCGCGGCGGCCCGCTGCATCAGCGCACCCTCCGGCAGCCGCGCCATCAGTGCGCGTTCGGCCGCCCTTACCGTCTCCACGCTGTACGCAGTACGCATGGCACCGAGTCTGCCCCGGAACCGCGGCCGTCCACACCCGGGGCGCTCAGCCCTCGGCGATCACCACGGCCGAGGCGACCCCCGCGTCATGGCTGAGCGACACATGCCAGGACCGCACGCCCAGTTCCGCGGCCCGCGCCGCCACGGTCCCGGTCACCCGCAGCCGGGGCTGCCCGCTGTCCTCGACGTACACCTCGGCATCGGTCCAGTGCAGGCCGGGCGGCGCGCCGAGCGCCTTCGCCAGCGCCTCCTTGGCGGCGAACCGGACCGCGAGCGAGGCGATCCCGCGCCGCTCCCCGCTGGGCAGCAGCAACTCCCGCTCCACGAACAGCCGGTCGGCCAGGCCCGGCGTCCGCTCCAGTGAGGCACGGAACCGGTCGATCTCGGCGACGTCGATCCCCACTCCGATGATGCTCATACCGGGCAGCCTACGATCGCCGGCCCCGCCACACCCGCCCACCTGCCGAAATCCCCCTGCCGAGCCGCACGTCAGCCGTCTACGCTGCGCCCCATGACGTCCCGGGCCTACCTCTCCGACCTGTTCTCGCTGGACGGCCGTGTCGCCGTGGTGACCGGAGGCAGTTCCGGCATCGGCCGGGCCATCACCGGGGCGCTGGCGCGAGCCGGTGCGCGTGTGGTCGCCGTGGCGCGCGGCAAGGAGCAACTGGCGGACGCTGTCGGTGAGTTGACGGCCGAGGGCGGCCGGGCGGCCTGGGTCGCGGCCGATCTGAGCACCCGGGACGGTGTGCGGGCGGCGGCCGAGGAGGCGGCCGGTGTCTTCGGCGAGCCCGACATCCTCGTCAACTCGGCCGGGATCAACCTGCGGCCGCCGATGAGCGAGCTGGGCGAGGACGTGTGGGACACCACCATGGCCGTGAACCTGGAGGCGCCCTTCCTGCTGGGCCGGCGGTTCGGGCCCGGCATGGCGGAGCGGGGCTTCGGCCGGATCATCCACATCACCTCCCAGCAGGCCCACCGCGCCTTCGTGCAGAGCGGCGCGTACGGCGTCTCCAAGGGCGCGCTGGAGTCGCTGGCCCGCTCACAGGCCGAGGCCTGGTCGCCGTACGGCGTCACCGTCAACACCCTGGTGCCGGGGTTCGTGATGACGCCGCTCAACCAGCGGTTGTCCTCCGACCCGGAGAAGGTGGCGGCGCTGGCCGCGCGCACGATGACCGGCCGCAACGGTCTCGCCGAGGACTTCGAAGGCGCGGCCGTCTTCCTCGCGAGCCGCGCCTCCGCCTATGTCACCGGCCAGTCCATCTTCGTGGACGGCGGCCTGTCGGTGCACTGAGCCACCGGTGCACCGCCCCCTCGGACTAGTGCACCGCCCCCTCGGACTACTCCACCGTCACCGACTTCGCCAGATTCCGCGGCTGATCCACCTCGTTCCCCCGGGCGGCGGCCAGTTCGCACGCGAAGACCTGCAGGGGGACCGTGGCGACCAGCGGCTGCAGCAGGGTCGGGGTGGCCGGGATGCGGATCAGGTGGTCGGCGTAGGGGACCACCGCCTCGTCGCCCTCCTCCGCGATCACGATCGTGCGCGCCCCGCGGGCCCGGATCTCCTGGATGTTGGAGACGATCTTGTCGTGCAGGACCGAGCGGCCACGCGGGGAGGGGACGACCACGACCACCGGCACGTCCTCCTCGATCAGGGCGATCGGGCCGTGCTTCAGCTCGCCCGCAGCGAAGCCCTCGGCGTGCATGTAGGCGAGTTCCTTGAGCTTGAGGGCGCCTTCGAGGGCCACCGGGTAGCCCACGTGCCGGCCGAGGAACAGGACCGTGCTCTTCTGCGCCAGGGTCCGTGCGAGCGCCCGCACCGGCTCCATGGTCTCCAGGACCCGCTCGACGTCCTCCGAGATCCCGGAGAGGTCCTTGATCACCGCCTCGACCTCGTCGCCCCACTTGGTGCCGCGCACCTGGCCCAGGTACAGGGCGACCAGATAGCAGGCCACCAGCTGGGTCAGGAACGCCTTCGTGGAGGCGACCGCGACCTCCGGGCCCGCGTGCGTGTACAGCACCGCGTCCGACTCGCGCGGGATCGTCGAGCCGTTGGTGTTGCAGATCGCCAGCACCTTGGAGCCCTGCTCGCGGGCGTGCCGCAGGGCCATCAGGGTGTCCATGGTCTCGCCGGACTGGGAGATGGCGATGACCAGGGAGCGGCCGTCCAGGATCGGGTCCCGGTAGCGGAACTCGCTGGCCAGCTCCACCTCGCACGGGATCCGCGTCCAGTGCTCGATGGCGTACTTGGCGATCAGACCGGCGTGGAAGGCCGTACCGCAGGCGACGATGACGACCTTGTCGATCTCGCGCAGCTCGGAGGGCGAGATACGGACCTCGTCCAGCGTCAGCGAACCCGACGGGTCGATCCGGCCGAGCAGCGTATCGGCGACCGCCTTGGGCTGCTCGGCGATCTCCTTGAGCATGAAGTAGTCATAACCCCCCTTTTCGGCAGCGGAGGCGTCCCAGTCCACGTGGTAGGAGCGGACCTCGGCCGGGCGGCCGTCGAAGCCCGTGACCGTGACGCCGTCGCGGCGCAGTTCCACCACCTGGTCCTGGCCCAGCTCGACCGCCGAGCGCGTGTGGGCGATGAACGCGGCGACGTCGGAGGCCAGGAACGCCTCACCCTCTCCAACGCCCACCACCAGCGGGGAGTTCCGCCGCGCGCCCACGACCACGTCCGGGTCGTCGGCGTGCACCGCGACCAGCGTGAACGCGCCCTCCAGCCGCCGGCACACCAGCCGCATGGCCTCCGCCAGGTCGGCGCAGGAGGAGAACTCCTCGGCCAGCAGATGGGCGACCACCTCGGTGTCCGTCTCGGAGTTCAGCTCGTGGCCGCGCTCGGCCAACTCGGCGCGCAGCACCGCGAAGTTCTCGATGATCCCGTTGTGGACGACGGCGACCCGGCCCGCGTTGTCCAGATGCGGATGGGCGTTGGCGTCCGTGGGGCCGCCGTGCGTGGCCCAGCGGGTGTGCCCGATGCCCGTCGAGCCCGACGGCAGCGGCCGTTCGACCAGCTCCTTCTCCAGGTTGACCAGTTTCCCTGCCTTCTTCACCGCGGCCAGTCCGCCGTCCGCCGGCACGGCGACACCGGCCGAGTCGTACCCCCGGTACTCCAGCCGCTTCAGCCCGGCCATCACGACATCGAGCGCCGACTGTGACCCTACGTATCCCACGATTCCGCACATGAGCCGCAGCCTACGGCTCGTCCAGCGCCAGAAACCGCTTCAGTCTGCCCGAATTCGGAAATTCCCACCGCCATACGAACCGCTCGTGGGGCCCGCGGGCGTGACGGACCCCACCCGCCGCCCCGTTCAAACTCCGTTAACAATGGACTGTGATCTCACCGGTCTCCCCGATGCCCCGGAGCGCCCACCGGCACAGGCCGGAGGCGACTCCCTACGTCGACCTCACCCGCGCCGAGTGGAGCGCGCTGCGCGACAAGACGCCGCTGCCGCTCACCGCCGAGGAGGTGGAGAAGCTGCGCGGTCTGGGCGATGTGATCGACCTGGACGAGGTGCGGGACATCTACCTCCCGCTGTCCCGGCTCCTCAATCTGTACGTGGGCGCCACCGACGGACTCAGAGGCGCCCTGAACACGTTCCTCGGGGAGCAGGGCTCCCAGTCCGGCACCCCGTTCGTCATAGGCGTCGCCGGCTCCGTGGCGTGCGGCAAGTCCACCGTCTCCCGGCTCCTGCAGGCCCTCCTGTCCCGCTGGCCCGAGCACCCGCGCGTCGAGCTGGTCACCACCGACGGCTTCCTCCTGCCCACCAAGGAACTGGAGGCCCGCGGCCTGATGTCGCGCAAAGGATTCCCCGAGTCCTACGACCGCCGGGCCCTCACCCGGTTCGTCGCCGACATCAAGGCGGGCAAGGACGAGGTCACGGCCCCCGTCTACTCCCACCTCATCTACGACATCGTCCCGGACCAGCGGCTCACGGTCCGCCGGCCCGACATCCTGATCGTCGAGGGCCTGAACGTCCTGCAGCCCGCCCTGCCCGGCAAGGACGGCCGCACCCGGGTCGGTCTCGCCGACTACTTCGACTTCAGCGTCTATGTCGACGCCGGCGCCGAGGACATCGAGCGCTGGTACCTCAACCGCTTCAAGAAGCTGCGCCAGACCGCCTTCCAGAACCCGAACTCGTACTTCCGCAAGTACACCCAGGTCTCCGAGGAGGAGGCCCTCGACTACGCGCGCACCCTGTGGCGGACGATCAACAAGCCCAACCTGGTCGAGAACATCGCCCCCACCCGGGGACGCGCCGCCCTCGTCATTCGCAAGGGCCCGGACCACAAGGTGCAGCGGCTGCGGCTGCGCAAGCTGTGACCACGCCTGTTAGATGGGCGCCATGCTGCATCTGCGCCTGATCACCCCGGCCGACCGGACCGACGACGTGGTCCGACTGATCGAGAAGACGGTCGGCACGGCCCACCTCGTCGTCCTGCCGGGGGCCGCCCGCAACCCCGCCGGTGACCTCGTCCTGTGCGACGTGGCCCGGGAGGCCGGCGACGAACTCATCGGCGGCCTGCGGCGGTTGGGGCTCGACGACACCGGTTCGATCGCCGTCGAGAACATCGATCTCTCCCTGTCCCGGCGGGCCGACAAGGCCGAGGAGGAGGCACCCGGCGAGGGTGCGGACGCGGTGCTCTGGGAGCACCTCGCCGAGGCCACGCACGAGGAGTCCACGCTGTCGGTCACCTACGTCGCCTTCCTCACCATCGCCACCATGATCGCGGCCTGCGGTGTGGTGCTGGACAACGCCATCCTGATCGTCGGCGCGATGGCCGTCGGCCCCGAGTTCGGCCCGCTGGCCGGGTTCTGCACGGCACTCGTGCGGCGTGCCCCGCGTCTCGCCCTGCGCTCGCTGATCGCGCTGCTGGTGGGCTTCGCGGTGGCGATGCTGGTGACGGTCGGCTTCAGCTACTTCATGGACGGTGTCCACCTGTTCACGAAGGTCCAGCTGGAGGCCGAGCGCCCCAACACCAACTTCATCTACCGCCCCGACACCTTCTCCTTCGTCGTCGCGGTCCTGGCCGGCATCGCCGGCACGCTCTCCCTGACCTCGGCGAAGTCCGGCGCCCTGGTGGGCGTCGCGATCTCCGTGACCACGGTCCCGGCCGCCGCCAACGCCGCGGTGGCCTTCACCTACACCGAGTACCGCCAGGCCTGGGGCTCCACGGCCCAGCTCCTGCTCAACCTGCTGGGCATCGTCCTGGCCGGCACCCTGACGCTGCTGGCCCAGAAGTGGCTGTGGGCCAGACAGCGGGAGCGTACGGCGAAGGCCGGCGGCTTCTAGAACCGCCTTTCACAGTTCCCGTTGACGGTGTCGCCGGGGTCGGCGAACACCGTGTCGGTGCCATCGCCGCAGTTCACCGTGTCACCACCGACGCCGTCCTGGACGCCGATCGTGTCATTGCCGCCATTGGTGGTCACGGTGTCGGTACCCGTACCGGCATCGACGGTGGTGTTGACGTGAACCCCGGAACCATCGAAGGAGTCGTTCCCGTCGCCCAGCGCGATGGCGAGCCGGGTCACCGTGCTGACCGGGCCGCAGTCGGCGCTGTTGGGATCGTTGGGCACCCGGGTGCAGCCCGGACCGATCGCGATGCCTGTGGTGTCGGTGAGAATCAGATGGCTCGCGGAGTTGACGGTGGCCGTGACTGTGTTGTTCACACCGGCGCGCGCCTGGAGGCCGCCGAGGCCGCCGAGGCCGCCGAGGCCGCCGAGGCCGCCGAAGATACGGAACGCCGTGGAACCCGGTGTCTGGGCGGCGGCCGGGGTGGCGGCCGAGGCGACGAGAAGACCCGCCACCAGAGCCGGACCGACCGCTCGTCTCAGTGTGCTGCTCACGATCTTCATGCTGTGCTTCTCTTTCGTCGAGGGGGGACGCCGCTCTCAGCGGCCTCGACGTCAGAGAAACAGTCAGTGACGGATCGTGCACTTTTTGCTAGGCCTGGGGGATCAACCCAGGGCCGACTTCACCGCGTCGGCCAGCCGCCCGGCCACCGACCGCGCCTGGTCGATGTCGGCCGCCTCGACCATCACCCGCACCAGCGGCTCGGTACCGGACGGCCGGAGCAACACCCGCCCGGTCTCGCCGAGTTCCCGCTCGGCCTCGGCCACAGCGGCGGCCAGGTCCGCGGAGGTCCGTACCCGCGACTTGTCGACGTCCGGCACATTGATCAGCACCTGCGGCAACCGCTCCATCACGGCGGCCAGCTCGCGCAGGCTGCGCCCGGTCTCGGCGACCCGCGCCGCCAGCAGCAGCCCGGTCAGCGTGCCGTCGCCGGTCGTCGCGTGATCGAGGATGATCACGTGCCCGGACTGCTCGCCCCCGAGGGCGTAGCCGTGCTCCTTCATCTCCTCCAGCACATACCGGTCGCCCACGGCCGTCTGCACGAGCCGGATCCCGGCCTTCTCCATGGCGAGCTTGAAGCCCAGGTTGGACATCACCGTGGCGACCACCGTGTCGGATCGCAGCGCGGAACGCTCCCGCATCGCCAGCGCCAGCACGGCGAGGATCTGGTCGCCGTCGACCTCCTCGCCGGTGTGGTCCACGGCCAGGCACCGGTCGGCGTCACCGTCGTGCGCGACACCGAAGTCCGCGCGGTGCTCCAGGACCGCGGCCCTCAGCGTCCCGAGGTGGGTCGAGCCGCAGCCGTCGTTGATGTTGAGCCCGTTCGGCTCCGCACCGATCGTGACGATCTCGGCGCCCGCCCGGGAGAACACCTCCGGCGAGACCCCCGAGGCCGCGCCGTGCGCTTCGTCCAGGACGATCTTCAGCCCGTCGAGCCGGTTGGGCAGCACCGACAGCAGATGACCGACGTACTGCTCGAAACCCTCGTCGTAGGAGCGCACCCGTCCGACCCCGGCACCGGTCGGCCGCTCCCACGGCTCGCCGTGCCGGTGCGACTCGTAGACCGCCTCGATCCGGTCCTCCAGCTCGTCGGCGAGTTTGTGGCCGCCGCGGGCGAAGAACTTGACGCCGTTGTCCGGCATGGCGTTGTGGCTGGCGGAGAGCATCACGCCGAGGTCGGCGCCGAGCGCGCCGGTGAGATACGCCACCGCGGGCGTCGGCAGCACGCCGACCAGCAGGACGTCCACGCCCGCGCTCGCCAGACCGGCGACCACGGCGGCCTCCAGGAACTCCCCGGACGCGCGCGGATCCCGTCCGACCACCGCCGTCGGCCTGTGGCCCTCGAAGGTGCCCGCCTCGGCCAGCACGTGCGCCGCCGCTACGGACAGGCCGAGCGCCATCTCGGCGGTCAGGTCCGCGTTGGCGACACCGCGTACGCCGTCCGTGCCGAAGAGTCGTCCCACTTGTCCTCCTGAGGAAGCGTCCTTGCTGCCCTGCATGGTGGCAGACGCCGGGTCATCCGATCACACCAGCCTGAGAACGTCTTGTGTCGTTATACGCCCTTGGCCGGGATAAACGAACGCCCCGACGGCACATGTGGCGTGCCGCCGGGGCGTTCGGAGTACGAGCAGGCAGCTGCTGGTTAGCGCTTGCTGTACTGCGGAGCCTTGCGGGCCTTCTTCAGACCGGCCTTCTTGCGCTCGACCGCACGGTCGTCGCGCTTGAGGAAGCCGGCCTTCTTCAGCGGGCCGCGGTTGTTGTCGACGTCGGCCTCGTTCAGGGCACGGGCGACACCGAGGCGGAGGGCTCCGGCCTGACCCGAGACACCGCCACCCGCGATGCGGGCGATGACGTCGTAACGGCCTTCCAGCTCGAGCACCTTGAAGGGCTCGTTGACTTCCTGCTGGTGCACCTTGTTCGGGAAGTAGTCCTCAAGGGTGCGGCCGTTGATCTTCCACTTGCCGGTGCCCGGAACGATCCGGACACGGGCGATGGCGTTCTTGCGGCGACCCAGGCCGGCGGCCGGCTGGGGCTCGCCGAAGCGGGAGGCCAGGGACTCCGAGGTGTACTCGCCCTCGACGGGGACCTCGGACTCGGTGGTGTAGCTCTCGATGTCGATCTCTTCGATCGGCTGCTCGGCAGTGGTCTCGGCCACGATTCTCCTCAGATTCTCTTCGGTCTTAGGGGGTGGCCGGACTTACTGCGCGACCTGGGTGATCTCGAACGGCACCGGCTGCTGGGCAGCGTGCGGGTGCTGGTCACCCTTGTAGACCTTCAGCTTCGAGAGCATCTGACGGCCCAGCGTGTTCTTGGGGAGCATGCCCTTGACGGCCTTCTCGATGGCCTTCTCGGGGTTCTTGTCGAGCAGCTCGTCGTAACGGACGGAGCGCAGACCACCCGGGTAGCCGGAGTGGCGGTACGCCATCTTCTGGGTCCGCTTGTTGCCGGAGAGGTGCACCTTGTCGGCGTTGATGATGATGACGAAGTCACCGGTGTCGACGTGGGGCGCGTAGATCGGCTTGTGCTTGCCCCGCAGAAGGGACGCGGCGGTGGTGGCGAGACGACCCAGGACGACGTCCTGAGCGTCGATGACGTGCCACTGGCGCGTCACATCGCCGGGCTTGGGGCTGTACGTACGCACGGTTCGTAGCCTTCGCTTCGAGTGAATGGTCCTGAACAGGTCACCGAAACGATCACGACAGCCTTGACCGCACCGCGGTGACGCAAACCGCGTGCTGATCGCTGGTCATCGGCCCGGTGGACCGGTGTAAGGGCCCGTCCCGTGAGAATGAGCAAGCCAATACACAACGAAGAAGCAGGTTACCTGCAGGGCCCCGGACGGGTCAAAACGAGGCCCTTCCCCCTCATGTCGGCGGACAAACACCGCATGCCGTCGCACCGGGCCCGGCACCTTGCGCGCCCCGTCTAAGATGCGCCCCATGAGTTACGGGCAGGGGGGACCCCAGTCTCAGTGGGATCCCTGGAAACCGAATTCCCAGCAGCCGTGGAGCAGCGGGGGTGACGACGGGACCCCGGACTGGGCAGCGCTCGCCGAGGCCTCGGAGAGCCGCAACAAGCGCCGCAAGCTGCTGTTCACAGGCGGCGGCGCGCTCGCCACGGTCGCGATAGGCACCGCGGTCGCCATGGCCGTCGTCTCCGCGAACGGCGACGACGGACCGCAGGCCGGCCCCAGCAACCTGCCCGCCAGCGCCTCCCTGCCCAGCGGCTCGGCCACGCCGTCCTTCGCACCCACCAGCGCCCCGCCGCCGCTGGACCCGAAGGACTTCATCGCCAGCGCCAAGAAGGACACCGCCCCGCTCAGCGCCGACACGCTCTTCCCCGGCACCCAGCTGACCATGGGCGACACGGTGTACAAGAAGGGCGCCACGGCCGACACCACCAACTGTGCCTCCGCCGCCGGCGCCAACCTTCCGAAGATCCTCACCGCCAACGGCTGCACCCGCCTGATCCGCGTGACCTACAGCAAGGGCGGCATCGCGGCCACCGTCGGCGTCGCCGTCTTCGCCGACCAGGCAAAAGCCGAGCAGGTCAAGAAGCAGGCCAAGAAGAACGCCATGGTGCGCTCCCTGCCCGGCAAGGGCGTCAAGGACTTCTGCAACGCCGCGGTCTGCCTGACGACCACGAACGCCGCGGGACGCTACGCCTACTTCACGACCGTCGGCTTCCTCGACGGCAAGAACGTCGCCAAGACGGACACGAAGGTCTTCTCCGTCGGCAACGACCTGCAGCAGTTCACCTTCGACCAGATCTACCGCCGCGGCCAGGCCCAGGCGTCCGCGGCGGCGAACCGGTAGGGCCTGTCCGGCGGATCACGTCGCGACCCGGGGCTCAGCAGCACCCCGCCGACGGAAGCGAGCGCTTGTTCCGCGCCTCCTTGTTGCGGGCGGCCAGCAGCTCGTCGGCGGGGTAGCCCACCTCCTCCAGGGTCAGCCCGTGCGGTCGTACGACATGCACGGCCGAGTCCCGCACGCCCGCGGCCAGCACCTTCCCTGGCCACTCCGGCCCGCGGTGGCCGTCCCCGACGAACAGCAGCGCGCCGATCAGCGAGCGCACCATGTTGTGGCAGAACGCGTCGGCGCGCACGGTGGCGGTGATGATCCCGTCGGCACCCTTTTCGAGGCTCAGCTCCTGAAGGGTGCGAATGGTGGTCGCCCCTTCCCTCCTCTTGCAGTACGCGGCGAAGTCGTGCTCACCGAGCAGCGCCTGCGCGGCCTCGTTCATGGCGTCCACGTCGAGCGGCCAGTCGTGCCAGAGGACGTGGCCCCGCAGGAGGGGGTCCACTCCCCCGGGGTTGTCGGTGACGCGGTACGCGTACCGGCGCCAGACGGCGGAGAAACGGGCGTTGAAGCCGCTCGGCGCCGGCCTGAGGGCCCACACCCGCACGTCCTTCGGCAACCGCCCGGCGAGCCGCTTGAGCAGCTTCTGGTTGTGCTCCCGCCAGACCCCCTCGGGCAGGTCCACGTGCGCCACCTGCCCGCGCGCGTGCACCCCGGCGTCGGTCCGCCCGGCGACGGTCAGCTCGTACGTCTCCCGTGACCGCGTCACCGTACGCAGGGCG
The DNA here is from genome assembly GCF_040634095.1 of Streptomyces sp. NPDC007205. Taxonomy (NCBI): domain Bacteria; kingdom Bacillati; phylum Actinomycetota; class Actinomycetes; order Kitasatosporales; family Streptomycetaceae; genus Streptomyces; species Streptomyces sp. NPDC007205. Next base: position 1,171 of record NZ_JBEYEW010000001.1, on the reverse strand, counting down.
TCCTCGATCTCGCCCTGCACGGTCCGCCGCCCTCCGGCCTGCTTGGCCCACCCGGAGAACTCGGTCCCGTCGTAGGAAAGGTCAAGACGGACACGTACGTGACCGGGCTGTACTTCGTCACTCACCCCTAGATCCTCTCAGCTACGCGAAAGCGGGCCCGCCCCGAAGGGCGGACCCGCTTCACGTCAGGCAGAGCCTCAGGCCTCCGTCGACTCCTCGGCAGCGGCCTCCTCGGCCGGAGCCTCGGTGGTCTCCGCAGCCTTGGCCTCGTCGGCCTCCTTGACCGCACGCTTGGTGGCGGCCTCGGCCTCACCCACGGCCTTCTGCTGCACCGTCAGCGCCTCGACCAGCTCGATGACGGCCATGGGCGCGTTGTCGCCACGGCGGTTACCGATCTTGGTGATGCGGGTGTAGCCACCCGGACGGTTCTCGTACCGCGGGCCGATCTCGGTGAAGAGCGTGTGGACGACGCCCTTGTCCGTGATGACCTGGAGCACCTGACGGCGGTTGTGAAGGTCGCCCTTCTTCGCCTTGGTGATCAGACGCTCGGCGTACGGGCGCAGGCGGCGGGCCTTCGCCTCGGTGGTGGTGATACGGCCGTGCTCGAACAGCGACTTCGCGAGGTTCGCGAGGAGCAGCTTCTCGTGCGCGGCGCTGCCGCCCAGACGGGCACCCTTGGTGGGCTTCGGCATTGTTCTTCTCCTGTGTGTCTGCCCCGGCCGTATCAGGTACCGGGGTCAGGAACCCGATGAGCGGATGCTCACCGGCAACGACCGATCAGTACTGCTCGGTCTCCACGAAACCCGCGTCCGCGTCGTCGTCGGCGCCGAAGGCGTCGGCAGCGGCCGTGGGGTCGAATCCGGGCGGGCTGTCCTTGAGGGCCAGGCCCATGCCGGCCAGCTTCGCCTTGACCTCGTCGATGGACTTCGCACCGAAGTTGCGGATGTCCAGCAGGTCGGCCTCGGAACGCGCGACGAGCTCACCCACGGAGTGGATGCCCTCGCGCTTGAGGCAGTTGTACGACCGAACGGTGAGCTCCAGCTCCTCGATCGGCAGCGCCAGGTCGGCGGCGAGGGCGGCGTCCGTGGGGGACGGGCCCATGTCGATGCCCTCGGCGTCGATGTTCAGCTCGCGGGCGAGACCGAACAGCTCGACCAGGGTCTTACCGGCG